>RXJQ01000070.1 GCA_003963115.1 Burkholderiales bacterium | reverse complement strand
CGTCCACCTCCATCTTGAGCACGTCGCCGATGTGCTTGCCGCGCCAGGTGGCGGCCAGCGTCTCCGGGTTGAAGCGCATGCCGTTGCAGGCATCGCAATGCACCTTCACATCGGGCAGGAAGGCCATCTCGATGGTGCGGATGCCCTGGCCTTCGCAAGCCGGGCAGCGGCCCTCACCCGTGTTGAAGCTGAAGCGGCCTGCCGCCCAGCCGCGTGCGCGGGCTTCGAGCGTGTCGGCAAACAGCTTGCGGATGGTGTCCCAAAAGCCGATGTAGGTGGCCGGGCAGGAGCGCGGGGTCTTGCCGATCGGGGTCTGGTCGACCTCCAGCACGCGGTCCACAGCCCCCCAGCCTTCGATGCCATCGCAGCCGATCCACAGCGGCACGGCCTTGGCGCGGTCCTTGGGCGGGATGCTGACCGCAGTCTGCACATTGGCCAGCAGCACGTCGCGGGCAATGGTGGACTTGCCCGAACCCGACACGCCCGTGACGGCCACCAGGCGCTGCAGCGGCACCTTGACTGTGACCTTGTCCAGGTTGTGCAGGCGTGCCTTCTTGATCGTGAGATGCGGCATGCTGGCCAGCACCTCGCGGCGCGTGCCGCCATCGCCGTGCAGAGGGTGCTGCATGGGCGCACGCAGGCAGCGGCCGGTCACGGAATGCTCGGCGGCCATGATCTCGGCCACCGTGCCTTCGGCCACCACGGTGCCGCCACGCACTCCGGCGCCGGGGCCGATGTCGATGATGTGCTCGGCGCGGCGGATGGTGTCTTCATCGTGCTCGACCACGACGAGGGTGTTGCCTTCCTTACCCAGCGTGTGCAGGGCATCGAGCAGCAACTGGTTGTCGCGCGGGTGCAGGCCGATGGTGGGCTCATCGAGCACATAGCAGACGCCTTGCAGGTTCGACCCCAACTGGGCGGCCAGGCGGATGCGCTGTGCTTCGCCGCCCGAGAGCGTGGGCGCGGCGCGGTCCAGGCTCAGGTAGCCCAGGCCGACCTGTTCCATGAAGCTCAGGCGGGACTTGATCTCGCTGACGATGTCGCGGGCGATGGTGGCCTCGCGGCCATCGAGCTTGAGCTTCTCGCCCCACTTGCGCGCGTCCTTCACCGACAGGGCCGAGAGCTCGGCGATCGACTGGCCGCGAAGCTGAACGGCGCGTGCCACGGGGTTGAGCCGCGCGCCATGGCAGGTGCCGCACTCGACATCTTCCACGTCCTCCACATCGGGCTCGGCGAAGGTCTGCTCGCGCCCCTTGTCTTCATCGGACTGTGAATCGTCCAGAGCCTTGCGCTGCTCGCGTGTCAGCGTCAGGCCCGTGCCCACGCAGTCGGGGCACCAGCCATGCTTGCTGTTGTAGGAGAACAAGCGCGGGTCCAGCTCGGGGTAGCTGGTGCCGCAGTTCGGGCAGGCGCGTTCGGTCGAGAACACCTTCACGCGGCCCATGTGCAGCGTGGACTTGCCCGTGGCCAGCGCATCGGCCAGGCCATCGAGCCCGGTGATGAGGTGGACCACGCCTTTGCCATGTTCCAGGGCCAGGGCCAGCAGCTCGCGCAGACGGGCTTCGTTTTCTGGCTTGACCACGACATCGCCAACGGGCAGCTCGATGGTGTGTTCGCGGTAACGGTCGATCTTGGGACCGCCGGCCGTGCCCCAGCCGGCGCTTGGCAGGAATTCGCCGTCCACGCGCAGGTGCGTGAAGCCGCGCGAGGAGGCCCACTTGGCCAGCTCGGTGTAGATGCCTTTGCGGTTGACCACGAGCGGGGCCATCAGGCCGATATGCTGGCCGCGGTAGTCGCGCACCCATTGGGCCGCGATCGCCTCGGGCGTTTGCGGCAAGACGGGAATGGGGTGCCCATCCGCATCGCGGCAGTTGGGGTTGGTGCAGTGCTGCACGCCCAGCTTGACGAAGAGCAGGCGCAGGAAGTGGTGCACCTCGGTGGTCGTGCCCACCGTGCTCTTGCGGCCGCCGCGCGAGAGGCGCTGCTCGATGGCCACGGTGGGCGGGATGCCATACACCGCGTCCACTTCCGGGCGACCTGCTGGCTGCACGAGCGAGCGCGCATAGGCATTGAGCGATTCGAGGTAGCGACGCTGGCCTTCGTTGAAGAGGATGTCGAAGGCCAGTGTGGACTTGCCCGAGCCCGAAACGCCCGTGATCACGTTGAACTTGCCGCGCGGGATGTGCACGCTCATGCCCTTGAGGTTGTTCTCATGGGCATTGACCACTTCGATGCTGTCGTGGCCTGGGGCCTTGGCGGCCGCTTCACGACGGCGCTCGCGACGCGCCTTGATGATGGCCTGCAAGGACGTGCCTTCATCGGTGCGCAGCTTGGCGCTCAGGCCCAGCTCATAGGCGGCCTCGCGTTCCATGGCGACCACGGCCGTGGTGGCTTCGTCGCTGGCCGTCACCTTGTCTGCCTTGGCCTTGCCTTTGGCTTTACCGGTCTTCCCGTTCGCCGCTGGCTCGCCAGGCACTTGCAGGCCCAAAGCGTCTTCGTATTCACGCAAGGCCAAGCCCGTGGCCGTGTCCTTGAGGCGCACTTCTTCGGGTGACCCAGAAGCCACCAGGCGGCCACCGGCATCACCACCTTCGGGCCCCAGCTCGATCAGCCAGTCGCAGGCCCGGATCACATCGAGGTTGTGCTCGATGAGGATGATGGAGTGACCCGCATCCAGCAGCTTGGCAAAGGCCCGCATCAGCTTGGCGATGTCATCGAAGTGCAGGCCGGTGGTGGGCTCGTCGAACATGAAGAGCGTGCCCTTCTTCGCCATGCGCTGTCCGCTCTTGCTCGTCTGCTGCGCGCTCTCGACCAGGTGGCCGGCCAGCTTCAGGCGCTGCGCTTCGCCGCCTGACAAGGTCGGCACCGGCTGGCCCAGCTTGACGTAGTCCAGGCCCACGTCGGCCAGGGGTTGCAAAGCGCGGACCACGTCCACGTCCTGGCCGAAGAGGCGCACGGCCTCGGCCACGGTCAGCTCCAGCACATCCGAGATGGACAGTTGCTTGCCCATGCGTTCGATCTTGACCTCGCGCACCTCCGCGCGAAAGCGCGTGCCGTCGCAATCGGGGCAGCGCAGGTAAACGTCGGAGAGGAACTGCATCTCCACGTGCTCGAAGCCCGAGCCGCCGCAGGTGGCGCAACGGCCTGTGCCGGCGTTGAAGCTGAAGGTACCGGCCGTGTACTTGCGTTCGCGCGCCAGCGGCGTGACGGCAAACAGCGCGCGCACCGCATCGAAGGCGCCCACATAGCTGGCGGGGTTCGAGCGCGCGGTCTTGCCAATCGGCGACTGGTCGACGAAGTTGACGGCGCTCAGCCAGTCGGCGCCCAGCAGCTCATCGTGCTCGCCGGGCGAGTCCGTGGCCTGGCCGAAGTGGCGCAGCAGCGCCGGGTGCAGGATGTCCTGGATCAGCGTGGACTTGCCCGAGCCACTGACCCCGGTCACGCCCACCAGGCGCTGCAAGGGAAACGCGATGTCCAGGTTCTGCAGGTTGTGCTGACGCGCGCCCTGCAGGATCAGCTTGGGCGTATTGGCTTCGACCGCACGGCGCAGGCCCATGCCGATGCTGCGGCGTGCACCCAGGTAGGCGCCGGTCAATGTCTCGGCCTTCTTGAGTTCATCGGGCGTGCCGTCGAACACGATGCGTCCGCCCTGGTGGCCGGGGCCGGGGCCCAGGTCGATGACACGGTCGGCGGCCAGCATCACGGCAGGGTCATGCTCGACCACCACCAGCGTGTTGCCGGCATCCACGAGCCGCTGCATGGCCACGTTGATGCGGTCCATGTCGCGCGGGTGCAGGCCGATGCTGGGTTCGTCCAGCACGAAGAGCGTGTTGACCAGCGAGGTGCCCAGGGCGGTGGTCAGGTTGATGCGCTGCACTTCGCCGCCCGAGAGTGTGCGGCTTTGCCGATCGAGCGTCAGATACCCCAGGCCGACATCGACCAGATACTTCAGCCGCGTGCGGATCTCGTCGAGCAGCAGTTGCAGGGCCTCGTTGTCGCCCTTGTTGGCCAGCGTCACGAAGGAGAAGAAGCGCTGCATCTGCGAGATAGGCAGCAGCATCACGTCATGCAGGTTCAGGCCGGGCAGGGCTTCGAGCACCTGACGCGACATGAGCGTGCCCTGCGGCTTGAAGCGCTTGCTTGCGGCCAGCACGGCATCGGCATCTTCTCGAGAACCGAGGCGCCACAGCAGCGATTCGGCTTGCAGGCGCGCGCCCTCGCAAGTGGGGCAGGTCGTGTAGCTGCGGTACTTGGACAAGAGCACGCGGATGTGCATCTTGTAAGCCTTGCTTTCCAGGTACTCGAAGAAGCGCTTGATGCCGTACCACTGCTTGTTCCAGTTGCCCTTCCAGGTGGGGTCACCGTCGAGCACCCAGGCCTTGTGCTCGGCCGTCATCTGTGCCCAGGCCGTGTCGCGCGGGATGCCGGCGTCACCGGCGTACTTGATCAGGTCCGCCTGGCACTCGGCCCAGGCGGGCGTCTGCAAGGGCTTGATGGCGCCGCCGCGCAAGGTCTTCTTCCCATCGGGGATGACCAGGCCCCAGTCCACACCGATGACGCGGCCAAAGCCTCGGCAAGCCGGGCAGGCGCCGGCAGCGGAGTTGAAGGAGAACATGCCCGGCGTGGGCGCGCTGTAGCGGCGGTGGCTGTCGGGGCAGTGCAGGCCGCTGGAGAAGCGCCACAAGTCTTGTCCTGTCTGCCCCCAGGTCTGGGCTGAGCCCAGCCCGCCCCCCGAGGGGGACAAGGAACCTTGGGACGGCCCGGCGGTTCCTTGGCTGCCGTCGCCCTCAGGCAAGGCATAGACCGTGATGTGCCCGCTGCCGCGCTTGAAGGCCACTTCAAGCGCTTCCATCACGCGGGGGCGGTCCAGATCGGCGCCGCTGGGGTCTGCGCCGATGCGGAAGCGGTCGGCCACCACATCGAGCACCAGGCGTTCGTCTGCGCCTGCGACGGCTTCCTCTGCCTTGGCTTTCTTGCTGGCCTTCTTCGCAGCAGCCTTCTTCTTGGTGGATGCGCCGGCGTCGGCTTCATCCGCCAATGTCTGCGATGACGTCAAGGCCGCCGAAGGCAGCAGGCTGGCCTTGACCACGCGCTGCGCCTGGATGCGCGAAAAGCCACTGGCCGACAACCACTCCTGCATCTGCTCAGGTGTGGTGTTGGCGGGCAGCTCCGCACCAAAGGTGATCACCACGCGGCGTCCGCCCGGTGTGGCGGCACAGCGCCGCAGCAGTTCTTCAAAAACCGACTGAGGTGAGTCCTCACGTACCAGCTTGCCCGTGTCCTGATCGAACAGCTGGGCGCCACGCGCGAACAGCAGCTTGAGGTGGTCGTTGAGCTCGGTCATCGTGCCCACCGTGGAGCGCGAAGTGCGCACGGGGTTGGTCTGGTCGATGGCGATGGCCGGCGGCACGCCTTCGACGCGGTCCACCGCAGGGCGGTCCATGCGGTCGAGGAACTGGCGTGCGTAGGCGCTGAAGGTCTCTACGTAGCGGCGCTGGCCTTCGGCGTAGAGCGTGTCGAACACGAGGGACGATTTCCCGGAGCCGCTGGGCCCGGTCACGACCGTCAGTTCACCCGTGCGGATGTCCAGATCGAGGTTCTTGAGATTGTGCTGGCGGGCACCGCGAATGCGGATATCGGACATGTAACACCTTGCGCTGACGAGCCGCCACGGAAGAATGTCCGAAGCAGGAGCGCAAACATTCTAGAGAGGGATTCATGACAGCGCCGGTGTGGGTCTTTCAGGCAGCTGTCCGAATGGTTTGGCCCGCAGTGACTTGTTTCATTTGCTGACCTCAAGTCGCCGGCAGGGGCGACGTAAACGGGGCACTGGACGACAAAAGGACAGCCAAGTGATGTCGACGTGGATTGCCAATCTGCCGCTGCGGCACAAGTTCATCTTGCTCAGCGTGGTGGCCTTGTTGATGGCTGGCGCGCCCTCGGCGCTGGTGTTGAGTGAGTCGGTGAGCAATCTACAAGGCCTGCGTGAGGAGGCCAAAGGCCTGGCGCCCTCTCAGGCCGTGCTCAGGCTGATTCGCCTCATGCAGGAGCACCGTGGCCTGTCGGTGGCCACGGCCTCCAGCCAGATCGCGCAGGGCAACTTCGATCTGAGCGCCCGCACCGAGAACCAGGCCTCATCGCTGCAACAGACGGCGTCGTCGATGGAAGAGATGTCGGCAGCGGTGAGCCACAACACGGCCTCGGCCCAGCATGCCAATCAACTGGCCCTGCAAGCCGCAGCCGAAGCGGCGCGCAGCGGCGAGAACTTCGCGCAGGTCATCGACAAGATGTCGGCCATCCAGCACTCCGCGCGCCAGATCGCCGAGATCAACGCCGTGATCGACGGCATCGCCTTCCAGACCAACATCCTCGCGCTCAATGCGGCCGTGGAGGCCGCCCGCGCCGGTGACCAAGGCCGGGGCTTCGCGGTGGTGGCCGGCGAGGTGCGCGCCCTGGCGCAGCGCTCGGCCCAGGCCGCACGCGAGATCAAGACGCTGATCAACACCAGCTCCGAAAGCGTGGAAGCCGGCTATGCGCTGGCATCTGAAACGGGCGCGTCCATCGAGCGCCTGGTGTCGCAGGTGCAGCAGGTCAGCAAGCTCATGTCCGAGATCGCATCGGGCAGCGAGCAGCAGCACCTGGGCATCACGCAGGTCAACCAGGCCGTGAGCCAACTGGATCAGACCACGCAGCAAAACGCCGCGCTGGTCGAGGAGTCGAGCGCTGCGGCCTCCAGCCTGCGCGACCAGGCCCAGCAACTGCTGCGCACCGTGGGACAGTTCAGGTTGGCCTGAATCATGTCAACATAGCGCCTGCATTGTTCATTCAATCAGGCGCTCAACCGACATGACCCTCGTCAAACGCATCCTCCTGGCCGTGCTCATCCTCGCGGTGCTGCCCACCCTGTACTTCATGGGCGCGCTCAAATGGAGCTACTCCGACGGCGAGCGGGCCGGCTGGGTGCAAAAGCTCTCGCGCAAGGGCTGGGTCTGCAAGACCTGGGAAGGCGAGTTGGCGCTGGTGTCGCAGCCCGGCGCGCCGCTGGAAAAGTTCGCCTTCACCATCTGGGACGAGCAAGTGGCCGATGACCTCAACCGCTTCATCGGCAAGCGCGTATCCCTGCACTACGAAGAGAAGGTGGGCCTGCCCACCAGCTGCTTTGGCGACACGCGCTACTACGTCACCAAGGTGACCGCCGTCGACGACATCTCCCTGTCGCCCGGCGTGGTGGTGCACACGGCGCCACCGATGGAGGCCGCCTCGGCAGCCTCAGCGCCGTGACCGTTGTGTGAAGGGCGCGTTCAGCGCACCAGCAGCACCGGCACCTTGCTGCGTGCCAGCACCTGGGTGGCCACCGAGCCGGTCACCAGGTTCATCAGGTTGCCGTGGCCATGTGAGCCCATGATGATCAGGTCGAACTTGCCCTTGTCGGCCAGTTTCGAAATGACTTCAGGCGGGTGGCCCGTCTTGGAGACGAAGGACGTGGCCATGTCGTGCTTGGCCGTGAACTTGCGGATGGGCTTGAAGATAGCGTCCGCCGAATCGTCGTAATAGGTCTTGAGCTGATCGGCCGGGAACATCGAGGCGGCATGCGGCGGGATCAGCGGCACCACGGTCAGCACGGTGTACTCATGAGGGGCGCTGAGCCATTCCTCATGCGTGGCCAGCCAGGCCAGCATGTGCTTGGTGTACGAACTGCCGTCAACGGGAAGCAGGATCTTCATGGGTCAGGTCTCCTTGGGGCCGCGTGGCGCCCTGTGTCTGGCCAGTTTAACCATGGCCATGGCGCTTGCCGCGTGAGCTGCATCCAACCTGATCCACATCAAGGCGGTGCGTGTTGCGGTGTCAGCGTGAACGAGAAGGTTGCCCCCTGGCCTGGGGCCGATTGCGCCCACACCTGGCCACCATGGCGCTGCACGATGCGCTTGACGATGCTCAGGCCCACGCCAAAGCCTTCATAGTGCTGCCCATGCTGGCGGGCAAAGGGCTTGAACAGGTTGCTGGCCTTCTCGGGGTCGAAGCCCACGCCGTTGTCCTTCACGTAGAGCACGGTGTCGTCGTCCACCCGCGTGGCGCCCACCAGCACCTGCTGCTGGCCGTTCTCGCGGCTGAACTTCAGGGCGTTGTTGATCAGGTTGACGAAGACCTGGGTCAGCATCTCGGCATCGGCGTTGACCTGGGGGAGGGGATGCTGGATGCGCACCGGCAAGGGCGCCTCATGGGGGTCAGCCATGCGCAGGCGGGTCACGAGGTCTTCCACGAAGCTGTCGAGTTCGATGTCGCGGCGGTTGATGGGCACGTCGCCCACACGCGCCAGTGCGAGCAACGCGGCCACTAGCTTGACCGAGGCATCGGCCTGCGCGGCGATGGCGTGCAGCAGGCGCGCGACGTTCTGGCTATCGCCCCGCTCGAGCGCATCCAGCGCCACCCGCGAGACGCCGGCGATGCCGCCCAGCGGGCCCCTGAGGTCGTGCGACACCGAGCGGTTGAAGCTCTCCAGCCCATCGATCATCTGTTGCAAGTCGGCCGTGCGCTGCGCCACACGCGATTCCAGCGATTCGTTGAGCGCGCGCAACTCGCCCTCGACCTGCTCGCGTCGTTGCAGCTCGGTCTGGGCGGTGCGCTGGGCGCGCTGCATGCCCACGAAGAGCAAGGTCACGCCCGCCATGCTGATCGGGATAGCGGCCAGGTAGCGCAGCAGGGAGGGGTCGATCCAGCCATATCGCGATACGACCGCGAAAACCGGAAAGACCAGCATGGCCAGGCACACCAGGCCGTAGCCCGCGCTCTTTTCCCTGATGGTGGCCCACAAGGCCAGGGCCGCCCATGACAAGACGAAAGCCGAGAACCAGATCGCCGCAGACTGCACGGGCATGGACGGAGGCAAAGCCAGAATGGCCAGCACCAGGCAGGCCAGGGCCGTGCCGTATTGCAGCCCACGTTTGGCCAGGCCGCTCAGCTCCACGTAGTCGAGCATGCCCAGTGTCATGCCCAGGATGGACGGCAGCACCAGCAGAATGCCCAGCGTGGTCGACTGCCCGTTGACCGGCTGCGTGAGGTGGTTGAGCCCGTAGCGCAGGGTGTGGAAGAAGAAGGCCACCGTGAACCAGGCGGCCCAGGGCTGGCGCCTGTCCAGCCAGAGCAGGCCATAGAGGATGGTCAAGGTCCCTACCGAGAGGGCACTGACCAGCGCATACAGCACATAGACATCCAAGGCGACCTCCCGTGGGATTGGCGGGGGTATCCGTTATAGCAGTCAGATGGCGATGCAGCAAAGACCATCATGGCCATCGGCTTCACCCTTGCGCGCATGGCCTCGCGCGTTGCTGACCACGCGGGTGACGCCATGCGCATGGGGCACGAGGTAGTCGTGCCGGCAATGCAGGTGGCCGTGGATCCACAAGGCCGCGCGGGGCAGCAGCTCATCGTCGGCATTGCAGAAGCTGGCCGTGCCGGGCTGGCCGCCATAGCGCGGGTCGGCGCTGCGCAGGCTGGGGCCGTAGTGGGTGATGGCCACCGTGGTGTCCCAGTGCTGATCGGGCGTGGGCTGTTGGGCCAGGGTGTTGGCCAGCCATTGGCGGCAGCGCAAGGCCTCCTCGCGGACCACCTCGGGCGCGAACGGTGCACCGTCACGCGTGGCCCGCATCACCTTGACGAAGTAGGAGGCCGCGCGCATGGCCCGGGCCTGCTGGTCGACGCCGAAGAGGTCGAAGTCCGACCAGCGCGTGGTGCCCACGAAGCGGATGTGGCGGCCATCCGGTGCGGTCACGATGCAGGTGTCGCGCTCCAGCAGCGTCAGGCCAAGTAGATGACAGCGTGCACGCAGGCCTGCGAGGGCCTCGTCCACATCGCGGCCGTCGAACTCATGGTTGCCTGGCACGTAGATCACGGGCACGGGCCACTTGGCGAACAGGCCCAGGCCGGCCCAGGTGCTGTCGATGTCGCCGGCCAGCACGAGCAGGTCCGCACCCGGCGCGGGGCGCGGCGTGTAGGCCTCGGTTTCGAGGTGCAGGTCGGACAGGAGCTGGATGTTCAAGCGATGCGGCGAAGGCCCGTCAATTCGCGCCGTGGCACTGCTTGTACTTGCGCCCGCTGCCGCAGGGGCAAGGGTCGTTGCGGCCGACCTTGGGCTGGTCGCGCACCACCGTCTCGACCTTGTGGCGCTGCTCGATGCCGATCTGGGCCAGGTCCACGATGTCGAACACCAGGGCCTCGATGCCTTCGTCCAGGCTGTCCAGGGGGTGCTCCTCGTTGAGCGCCTTGGTCATGGCCTGTTGGGTCTCGTCCTGATCGGGCAGGTGGCGCCAGATCGAGTCCAGCAGGTCCGGCACGCCGGGCAGGGCGGCGTCTTCCAGTTGCGGGAAGTTGGCCAGGGCCCATTCGAAGCCGGCCGCCCAGTAACCCAGCGCCTCCATGGCGTCCTTGCCTTCGAGCACCTTGCCGTCGTCGTCCTCGATCATCGGGATGATGGGGTCGAACCAGCCGTCTTCCAGGATGCCGCGCAGGATCTCGTCCTTTCGCCGCGTCATCAGGCTGATGAGCTTGTCGTGCTGGGCCTGCGTCCAGCCGGGGATGCCAGGCTCGGGCATGCCTTCGGTACCGAATATCGGTGGCAGCCACTGCTCGGGCGTGAGCACGACGGGCTGCACCAGCACGCCGGCGAGGTAGCCGTCCAGGATGACCGCGTCAACGGTTTCATACGGCTCGGGCACGGCAGCCAGCAGCATGTCGATCTCGTTGATGTCGGCGTCGCTCAGCGCGGGCGTGTTCTTCATTGTGGGAATTTTCGGTGCGTCAAAACCCGCATTGTGCCGGGAATGCTTTATGCGTGGCGTCCTTTCACATTGTCTATGCGGAAAGGAGCTGCACCATGCTGGATACGACGTCGAACAAGTTCTCTCACGTCCGGCCCGAGGATTCGGACTGGCAGGGGGGCGGTCTGCGCGATTTTTTCCTCTACAAGGACCTGGGCATCAAGGATGCGACCAATGGGCGCGTGATCGCGCACCTCGTCAAGGCGAACCTTGCGCCAGAAAAGGGCACGGGCTGGCACCGACATGAGGCCGATTTCCAGATCGTCATCATGACCAAGGGCTGGGCGCGCTTCATGTACGAAGACCAGGAGACCCTGGTGAAGGCCGGCGACTGCGTGCACCAGCGCCCTGGCGTGCGACACTACCTCTTCGACTACTCGCCGGACATGGAGTACCTGGAGATCGTCAGCCCGGCGGATTTCAAGACCGTGGATGTCGCACCGGTCTGCGAGATCCCCGAGCCGACACCTTGGGACGGCCCGGAGGCCTGAGGCATTGCCCTGATCAGAACTCCACGTCCAGCTCATCGATGTCGATGGGCTCGGACTTCGCGCCCTTGATCCACTCCTTCATCTCGGGCTGGCCGAGCATCAGCTCGCAATAGGCCTGACAGACCTTGTCGAGCGGGACGTCGTAGGTGGCAAAGCGCGTGCACACCGGCGCATACATGGCATCGGCGATAGTCCTTTGCTTGCCGAACAGGAAGGGGCCGCCATAGGTTTCGATGCAGTCGCGCCAGATCGCGGTGATGCGGTCGATGTCGGCCTGCGCACGCGACCAGATCTTGAACTTCGGAAAGTGCCCGCGCAGGTTCATGGGCAGCGATGAGCGCAGGGCCGAGAAGCCCGAGTGCATCTCGCCGCTGATGGCGCGGCAGTGCGCGCGCGCCTTCGCGTCGGCGGGCAGCAGCTTGGCATCGGGGCAGACCTCGTTGAGGTACTCGGCGATGGCCAGCGTGTCCCACACGCTGATGCCGTTGTGGTTCAGGCAGGGAACCAGGATGGACGAGGACAGCAGCAGGATCTCGGCCCGCGTGGAGGGGTCGTCCGGCGGCAGCACATGCTCCTCGAAAGGCAGGCCGGCGAACCGCGTCAGCAGCCAGCCGCGCAGCGACCATGACGAGTAATTCTTGCTGGTGATGGTCAAGGTGGTCGCGCTGACAGGCGAGGCCTTGACCGACTTGGCCACGGTTGCCGATCCAGCAGATTTCTTCGCCGCAGCCTTCTTGGCAGGTGCTTTGGCAAGGGTGGCCATGGTGTCTCCTTCTCGGTGGGGGCCTGTGGATGCCGCAGGCCGGCGGAGCAAACCTGCAAGCGGTGTGCCATGTGCGTGCATGTGTGTGGCCATGTGCATGAAGCGCCGCGTTGAACGCAGGGTGGCTCGCAACTTGCAGATCAACCCGCAATGCCCCAACAGCGGAAGATTCGCATGCTTTACACCACCTATCAGGCGCAACACACTTTGCTGGAGCCCTGGCGCGCCTTGGCCGAGGGGCTGGCCGACTGGTTGCACCACACCCTGCCCGAGGGCCCGGCGCAATCGTCCATGGAAGAGCTGCTGGCCGGCGGCATGGTGGCCCGCAGCGTGGCCGCCGCCCACGAGGTGTTCGCCCGGCTGAAGCTTACCCACAGCCGCCCCTCATTCAACATCCCCTCCGTGGTCTGCCAGGGCCGCGAATACGCCATCACCGAAGAAAAGGTGATGAGCACGCCGTTTGGCACCTTGCTGCGCTTTCGCAAGGAGGGGGGCCCCGAGTTGCCGCGTGTGCTGCTGGTGGCGCCCATGTCCGGCCACTTCGCCACCTTGCTGCGCGACACCGTGCGCACCCTGCTGCAGGACCACGACGTCTACATCACCGACTGGCACAACGCCCGCGACGTGCCGGTGCGCCATGGCCCCTTCGGCCTGGATGACTACACCGAGCACCTCATCCGCTTTCTTGACCGCATGGGGCCGGGCTCGCACCTGATGGCCATCTGCCAGCCCTGTGTGGCCGCGCTGGCCGCCACGGCGCTGATGGCGCAGGACGGCCACCCCGCCCAGCCACGCAGCCTCACGCTGATGGCCGGGCCGATCGACTGCCGCGTCAACCCTACCGGGGTCAACGAGCTGGCCACCAGCAAGCCCATGAGCTGGTTTGAAGAGAACATGATCCACAAGGTGCCCTGGACGCAGCGGGGCGCCGGCCGCAAGGTCTACCCGGGCTTTGTGCAGCTGTCGGCCTTCATGGCCATGAACCACGAGCGGCACAAGAAGGCCTTTGAGGACATGTACGCCCAGATCGCGGCCGGCGAGCACGACAAGGCCGCGCACGCCAAGGCCTTCTACGAGGAGTATTTCGCCGTGGCCGATCTGCCCGCCGAGTTCTATCTCGAAACGGTCGGCAAGGTCTTCCAGACCTACGACCTGCCGCGTGGCAGCCTGAGCTGGCGCGACACCGTGGTCGACCCGAAAGCCATCCGCCGCACGGCCCTCTTCACGGTGGAAGGCGAGCGCGACGACATCTGCTCAGTCGGTCAGACCGTGGCCGCGCAGGACCTGTGCAGCTCGGTGCGCCCCTACTGGCGCAACCACCATGTGCAGACCGGCGTGGGGCACTACGGCGTGTTCAGCGGCCGCCGCTGGCAAAACGAGATCTACCCGCGCGTGCGCGATGTGATCCACCAGACGGCAGCTTGAACGCTCGTTCAGGAGCCCGTAGATGGGCTGCTGCTGGAGGCTGGGGAGGCGCTGTCGCCCGAGTTCGCTCCAGTTCCAACGACCTCGGTGGGGGTGGACTGCAGCGTCCAGCTGAAATTGGCGCTCAGCTTGATGGACTTGCCGGCCTGCAGCAAGGAGGGCAGCAACAGATTGCTGAAACTGATCTGGTGTCTGGCCGTGTCAATCGAGATGCTGGCCGGGCACAGGGGCACTTGGCTGTGGATGCTTTGGTTGAGCTGGGCAATTTCGGCGTCGCTCCAGGCGCTGCTGCGGCAGGCAAACACATCTTCCATCTGACCGGATGACGGTGCCAGGAGCACGGCGAATTTGGCGGGATGGGCCTGGGCAAAAATGAACTGGGAATCAAGGGCCGCGTTTTTGGGGTCAACCTCTTCCAGTTCGTCACCGTCGACGTTCTGTGTGGACGACGCGCCTTCGTAGCTGGTGTCCAGCTTGTACTGCCCTGTGGCGAGTGTGGTGTCTCCACCATTGATCGCCAGGGCATTGCTGAGTTGTTGGGACGGCGTCGCGGCAGGCTCGTTGGGCTTGTCGTTGCCACTGCTGGCACTGCCGCCGCCACCACAGGCGGTCAGCGTGATCGACATGAACGTGGACATGGCGCACCCGATGATGGTGCGCAAGCAAACAGCTGACGACATGGCACTACTCTCCCTGAGTGCGTTGCTTGAACGCACCAGGGAAATGTAAGGTGGCGCGTGCCGCTTGCTACAACAACGGCCCCCTGGGAATAAGGGGGCTCAATGCTTTACCGCATCCTGCAACTGCTGCAGGGCGCTCGGGTCCTCGATGGTGGTGAGGTCGCCGGTCTCGCGGCCTTCACACACCGCCTGGATGGCGCGCCTCAGCAGCTTGCCCGAGCGCGTCTTGGGCAGCACGTTGACGAAGTAGACGCGCGCCGGGCGGGCGACCGCGCCAAGCTGCCGGTCCACGGTCTGCATGATCTCGGCTTCGAGTGCGCGGCGCCCGGGTTCATCGGCCACGCGGCTGGCATCGCGCGGCACCACGAAGGCCCGCGCCACCTGGCCCTTGACCTCGTCGGCCACACCCACCACGGCCACCTCGGCCACCGCCGAATGGCTGCTCACGGCCTCTTCGATCTCGCGCGTGCCAAGCCGATGGCCAGCCACATTGATCACATCGTCCGTGCGCCCGAGGATGAAGTAGTAGCCATCTTCATCGCGGATGCCCCAGTCGAAGGTGTTGTAGACCTCCTTGTTTTTGAAGGAGCGCCAGTAGGTCTTGACGAAGCGTTCGTCATCGCCCCACACGGTCTGCATGCAGCCAGGCGGCAGCGGGCCTTCGATCGTGAGCACGCCCTTCTGGTTGGGCTGCGTGAGCTCCTCGCCGGTGAGGTCGTCCAGCAGCTTGACCTGGTAGCCCAGCATGGGCACGCCGGGTGAGCCCAGGCGAGGCTGCGCAGAGGGGTCGATGCCGCGCGCCAGGCTCAGGATGGGCCAGCCCGTTTCGGTCTGCCAGTAGTTGTCGACGATGGGCTTGCCAATCGCGTCGCCGATCCAGCGCGCCGTGGGCTCGTCCAGCGGTTCGCCCGCCAGGAACAGGTGCTTGAGGCTGGAGAGGTTGTGGCGTTTCAGGCATTGCGGGTCCTGCTTCCTGAGCACGCGGATGGCCGTGGGTGCCGAGAACATCACATTGACCTGGTATTTCTCGACCAGCAGCCACCAGATGGCGGCATCCGGCCTGATCGGCAAGCCTTCGTAGATGATGGTGCTCATGCCTGTGAGCAAGGGGCCATAGACGATGTAGCTGTGTCCGACCACCCAGCCGATGTCGCTGGCGCAAAAGAAGGTTTCCCCCGGCTTGCCGCAGTAAATGTGGTCCATGGACGCCGCAAGGGCCACGGCATACCCGCCGGTATCGCGCTGCACGCCCTTGGGCTTGCCGGTTGTACCGCTGGTGTAGAGCGTGTAACTGGGGTGCGTGGCGTCGACCCACTCGCAGGGCACGATGGCGTCCAGCACGTCCTGGCGCACCGAGGCGTAGTCCACATCGCGGTTGGGCACCATCACACAGGGCACCAGGCCGCGGTTGACCATCAGCACGTGTTCGACCTTGTGCTGGCTCAGCGTCAAGGCCTCGTCCAGCAAAGGCTTGTAGGCGATGACCTTGCCGCCGCGCGAGCCTGCATCGGCGCTCACCACCACCTTGGGTCTGGCGTCATCGATGCGGCTGGCCAGCGAGTGGCTCGCAAAGCCGCCGAACACCACCGAGTGGATGGCGCCCAGGCGTACCGTGGCCAGCATCGCGATGACCGCCTGCGGGATCATGGGCATGTAGATCAGCACCCGGTCGCCCTTGCCCACGCCCATATTGCGCAGGATGGCGGCCATGCGCTGCACTTCCACGAAGAGCTGGCCGTAGCTGATGATCTGCTCGGTGCCTGTTTCGGTGGAGACGAAGATCAGCGCGGGCTGGTCCGGGCGGTGCGGGACATGCCGGTCGACCGCGTTGTGACAGAGATTGGTCTGACCGCCAGCGAACCATTTGGTGAAAGGGGGAGAACTGTGGTCGCAAACCTGTTCATGCGGTTTGTGCCATTCGATGCGGGCGGCCTGCTCGTGCCAGAAAGCATCACGGTCCTGGATGGAGCGTTTGTATACCGCTTCGTAGTTCATGTTGTCGAAACCCCTGGCGCATTGGGATGAATGCGTCTTCGTTGTCTCGACATCCTAGATAGGCCAGCGCACCCCTCAAACGAGGGGTATCCCCATGGCGGCGCCCTTGTGGTGCAAAAACGTCCTGATATGTCAGGAATTGGTCTGAAAAAGCGCTAAATAAAAACTGCTGCGCGGCGCAATATCAAAAGGCCGAAAAAGGCCAGGGCGAAGACCACGCCCCACTTGAGCACTTGCTGGGCGCGTTGCCGCCAGATGGCTTCGCCCGACAAGGTGTGCGCGGCCATGCACAGCACGAAGCCGAACACGAGCAGCAGCGTCAACAACCGAAAGACCGCACCCATCGCAGGCAGCCCCGCTTTACCAGGCCGGGGCCAGCTCGGCCATGCCGCGCGGCGCCTTGGCCTCGTCCTCGAAGGTGACGATCTCCCAGGCATCCTGTTGCGACATCAGCGCGTGCAGCAGCTTGTTGTTGAGCGCGTGGCCCGACTTGTAGGCCGTATAGGCGGCCAGCAGCGGATAGCCCACCACATAGAGGTCGCCGATGGCGTCGAGGATCTTGTGCTTGACGAACTCGTCGTCGTAGCGCAGGCCATCGCTGTTGAGCACGCGGTAGTCGTCCACCACGATGGCGTTGTCCATGCTGGCGCCCAGACCCAGGCCACGCGAGCGCATCATCTCGACGTCCTTGGTGAAGCCGAAGGTGCGGGCGCGGGCGATGTCGCGCTTGTACTGGCCGGAGGCGAAATCGAACTCGACGCGCTGGCCGGTCTGGTCGACGGCGGGGTGGTCGAAGTCGATCTCGAAAGCGAGCTTGTAGCTGTTGTAGGGCTCCAGCCGGGCCCATTTGAGCGTGCGGCCTTCGCCTTCGCGCACTTCCACCGTCTTGTTGACGCGAAGGAAGCGCTTGGGTGCTTTCTGCAGCTCGATGCCGGCGCTTTGCAGCAGGTAGACGAACGCGGCGGAGGAGCCGTCCAGAATGGGGACTTCTTCGGCAGTGATGTCCACGTATAGGTTGTCCAGACCCAGGCCGGCGCAGGCCGACATCAGGTGCTCGATCGTGTTGACCTTGGCCGCGCCGGGATCGCCGTTGGGTGAGATGGTCGTGGCCATGCGCGTGTCGCACACCGAGCTCGGGTTCACGGGGATGTCGACCGGCTGGGCCAGGTCAACGCGCCGGAAGACGATGCCGGTGTTGGCCGGCGCCGGACGCAGCGTGAGCTCGACGCGCTGGCCGCTGTGCAGGCCCACGCCCACGGCGCGCGTCAGTGATTTGAGTGTGCGTTGTTGCAGCATGGCCTGGATTATCGCGGCAAACCCTTGCCTACCGCCTCGTCCCTGAAAAGCGAAAGCCCGCCGAAGCGGGCTTTTCGTTTGCAGCGCAGGCTTGAACGGGATGCCTGCGCTACCGCGTCATCATCAAGCTGCTTGGCGACGACGGCGGGCCAGCACACCAGCGACAGCCAGGCCGCTGACGGCCAGCGCCAAGCTTTCCGGTTCGGGCACGGCGGCCGCTGCCACATCGACGGTGTGACCTTGCACACGGGCGAAGAAGCCGATGTTGTTCAAAGCATCAGCACCGGTGGAGACGGATGCGAACTGGCGACCGTTGGCCGTCCAGTAGCTGTAGTTCACGCCATCGATCTGGTAGGCGAAATTGCTGCCCGTCAGGTAGCCCTTGCCGATGGCTTGAGCCTGATCGGCGGCGGCACCCAGCGCCACATCGGAGTAAGCGGTGGCGCCACCAGAGACGCTGCCGGCATTGCTGGTCAACCACGAGAACGTGACGCTCGAGTGGGCGGCCATGTTGAAGTGGGTTTCCCAAGAGGCGAAGGCGTAGGCCGAGCCACCTGCTGCCGGGGTCGACAACGAGATCGACAGGCTTTTTGCCGAGGCGGATGCCAGTGCGCTGCTGACGGTGCCACTCGAAGCCAGCGACATGGTGCTGAACGGCGAGCCGAAGGTCATCACGTCATTGGTCGGCGTCGTGACGACGTCGCTGGAGTTGACGTAGAGGCGAACGAAGAGGGCGTTGTCTTCGAAAGTCGGCGACCACGAGGCAGAGCCTTGCGTGATGGCCACGCCGAAGTCGGACAGGGAGGCCGTGATGGACGACGACGCCTGAGCGCCTGCGGCCAGGAGGAGTGCCGAAACAGCGGCTGCGAGGTGTTTTACTGCCATGACATCAGACCAATAGGTTGAAGGGAGGAGGAACAATGACCAAATGATGCTGCATTGTTCACAAAAAGTAATCCCTCTGAATTGGTGGATTTACGAGCTCGAGTTTTGGTAGATGAAAACCGCGTTTACCCTTGTCCGGAAATGCGTAAGATGGGTGGCGTGCGTTAAAGAACCTCAGGAATACCCGCGGCCTGCCGTAGAAGCTCACATGAGTCCCCCGAATTTAAGGGGGGAAAGACGACATCCTTCACGGAACTGGGTGAGAACCCGTGCCTGCCCAAGGCGTTTATATGGGTATCCTGCAACTGTAAAGTTTTGTGATGCGGATTTTGTTGAGAGTTTCGCCGGACGCACGATGAAACTCATTTTGAAGAACGTGTGAACCCTTATGACTGTCGCATTGGTTGATTCCCGCAGAGGTGTTGCGCCTTTAAAGGCAGCCGATTCGGCACGCTCGCCTGGTGCGATGGCATTTATTAAAGACAAATTCAAGGAGCACGGGCTCGCCGGGTTGATGTCGAGCCTGAACCGATTCTGCGGTGTCCTGCTGACGTGGCGGCAGCACCAGGCCTTGGTGAGGGTGATCGATCAGCCTCAGACCAGGGCCGTCCGTGCCCGCTTCCCCAGGGTGCAGTACCGCTACACCTTGCCCTATTTGTCCACGAGCCTGGATTGGCAGGAGCGCTGGTCTGCCTTGAGGTCCCACTACGCGTTTGTCAATGCGGTGTTTGGCGCCGATTTCTCCCAGCGCGTTCTGGACGATAGGCTGGCGATTTGGCACAGCGAACAAGATGGCCACGTATTGAGCGTGCATATTCAAGGCCTGTGTCCAGTGACGAAACACAGGGAAGGTGAATTGACCCTGTGTTTTAAAATGGATGGGCTGCCCATTTATAAAATGTCCTTCTCCTTCATCCGTTGGGGTGATTTGAATCTGAATGACCTGGTTGGTACGGTGCCGGTTGAGCACGCGATGTATATCGGGCGTGTACAGGGCGTCTCTGGCGCCATGGAGTCGATTCGCCTGGCGACCGGTTTGCTGGGCGACATCGCCCCTCAGGATCTGCTGATGTCGGTGCTGTTCGGGCTGGCTTCGGCGCTGAACATCCGCAAGGTGATCGGCGTCAGCGACGAAACCTGCGTGTCCTGCGACACCATCGCGGTGTCTGACAGCAGCTTCAGCTACAAGCAGTTCTGGGACCGCTACAACGGCCTGCTGCTGTCAGGCGGGCATGTGCTGGTGAGCCTGCCCTTGGCAGAGAAGCCCTTGAGCGAGATTTCTTCCAAGCACCGCAAGCGCACCCAGCGCAAGCGTGACTTCAAGAAGCAGGTAGCGACGCAGTCGGAACAGGCCTTGCGCCTTGTGCTGGCCTGAGCCCTGGTGGGCTAAAGGCTGTGGCTGCGGTCGCCGTGGGCGAAGCCTATGGCATCGAACCAAGGCCCCTTGACGAAGCCGATCACCTTGAAGAGTTCGCCCATCTCGTGCTCGGCGACCAGCATCTGCATGGCGGCGCGAGCCTTGAGCTCGCTGGCCGTGCTGGCCTGACCGGTGCTGGCCAGCGCCTCGGCCAGGCCGCAGTTGGTCAGGAAGCGACCTTGCGAGGTGTAGCCAAGCACCTGCCAGCCGGCTTCTTGCCCGGCCAGGGCGATGCCGGTGAAGTTGACGTGGGTGGTGATGTCCTTGTCGCCCACCATGCGCAGCGGGTCCGGGTCGGCCGTGTGGGCGTGGTGGCACATCAGGGTGCCGCCGGTGCGCTGAGGCAGGTAGTACTCGCTTTCCGGGAAGCCGTAGTCGAGGAAGAAAGCGGCGCCACGACCCATGCGCCGGGCCAGTGTCGTGATGAAGGCCTCGGCTTGGCCATGCGTTTCGGTGACCGTACCAGGCAGGTAGGCGCTGTCGGGGCGCTCGGTGGGCGGGCGCGCACCCTGGGGTGCGGGGCGGTCGGCCCAGACGAAGCGCGCGGCAGTTTCCGGGTCGGGTGACAGGGCCACACCACGCTCCAGCCAGGTCTGGCCGTTCCAGCTCAGCAGGTGCACGGGGATGGCGTCCAGCACCTCGTTGCCGACGATCACACCCTTGAGTTCGTCCGGCAGGCTGTCGGCCCAGATCACCTTGTGCGCCAGGCCGGGATGGGCTTTGACGATCGCCTGATGCTGGCGCGCGCGCAGGCTACCTGACAGGTCCACGATGGTGTAGCGGCGGATGCGGTCGCCCAGTTCGCCGAGCAGGGTGGCGGCCAAGGCCCCACTGCCGGCGCCGAACTCCCAGATCTCGTCGGTGCCCGTTGCTTCAAGAGCCTGTGTCAACTGGCGCGCCAGGGCTTCGCCGAACAGGGGGGTCAGTTCCGGCGCGGTGACGAAGTCCGAGCCGTCCTGCGGGCGGTGGCCCAGTACGCGCCGTCCGCCGCTGTAGTAGCCCAGGCCGGGGGCGTACAAAGCCAGCTCCATGTAGCGCTCGAAGCTCATCCAGCCGCCGCGTTCACGGATCTCGCTGGCAATGAGGTCGGCCAGCGGATGGTGGGTGTGAAGGGTGGCCACTACACTGTGGGGCGTGTTCTGAGGGCTTTGCATGCCCCATTGTAGAAACCCCATGTCCGATTCCTCCGTTCAATCGCTGCAAAGCCCTCCATGTCGGGTGGCCCTGGTGACCGGCGCGGCCAAGCGGCTGGGCCGGGAGATCGCCTTGACGCTGGCGCGCCAGGGCTGGGACGTGGCCGTGCACTGCCGCCATTCGCGTGCCGAAGCCGAGGCCGTGGCGGCCGAGATCCGTCAGCTGGGCCGCGCCGCCATGGTGCTGTGCGCCGACCTGTCTGACGAGGCGGCCGTGCGGCAACTCGTGCCGCAAGCCGTGGCAGCGCTGGGCCAGCTCGACGCCGTGGTCAACAGCGCTTCGACCTTCGAGTACGACGATGCCTCGTCCTTCAGCTACGCCATGCTGGAGCGCCATCTGCGGTCCAACACGGCACCGGCCATCGTGCTGGCACAGACGCTGGCCGATCACCTCCGCTTGCGGCAGCAGCCTGGGGCAGTGGTCAATCTGCTGGACCAGAAGCTGTGGAACCCCAACCCGGACTTCCTGAGCTACACCTTGTCCAAGGCCGCCCTGGAGTCCGCCACGAGCCTGCTGGCCTTGGCCCTGGCGCCGCAGGTGCGGGTGGTGGGTGTGGCGCCCGGCCTGACCTTGAGCAGCGAATGGTTGCAAGGCGCCCAGTTCGAGCAGGTGCACAAGCTGTCGCCCCTGGGGCGATCGTCGACGCCGCAGGATGTGGCGGCCACCGTGGCCTTTGCCCTGGCCAATCAGTCGATGACGGGCACCACGCTGCTGGTCGATGGCGGCCAGCATCTCCAGCGCTTCGAGCGCGACTTTTCCATGATGCGAGAAAGCTGATGTCCATCACCAAAGGCGATCAGATCCTGACCCTCACCGGCCTGCGCTTCAACGCCAACCTCGGCGTGCTGGACCACGAAATCGGCACGCCCCAACCCATCCAGGTGGACGCCGAGCTGAACATGGGCAGCCAGCCCCTGCTGCCGCGCGACGACGAGATCCTCAATGTGCTGGACTACCGCAAGGTGCGCGCCATCATCATCGAGGACTGCACGGCCGTGCACGTCAACCTGCTGGAGACCTTGATCGGCAAGCTGTGCAAGCGCCTGATGGAGCTGCCAGGCGTGCTGGGCGTGCGCGTCAAGATCGCTAAGCTGGAGATCTTCGAGGACTGCGAGGTCGCCATCCGCATGGAATCCGGTCAATGGTGAGAAGCCCTGGTCTTGACCCCGTTCTGCGGGGGACGAGGCTTTCGCAATCGGGCCGGATCGGCGAAAATGGAAGGTTATGACCCAAGCTGCCCCCGTGACCCCCGATATGTCTGCTGAACTTCTCGCCGAGCATCTGTCTCGGGACGCATCTCAAGATGAGGCGCGTGCCAAGCGCCATGCCTTCGAGATGAACAAGCTCAGCAAGCGCCTGCACCGCGAGGTGGGCCAGGCCATCACCGACTTCAACATGATCGAAGACGGCGACAAGGTCATGGTGTGCATGTCCGGCGGCAAGGACAGCTACGGGATGCTCGACATCCTGATGAACCTGCAAAAGCGCGCGCCGATCAAGTTCGAGATCGTGGCCGTCAACCTCGACCAGAAGCAGCCAGGGTTCCCCGAGCATGTGCTGCCCGAGTACCTCACGAAGGTCGGTGTGCCCTTTCGCATCGAGGAGCAGGACACCTACAGCGTGGTCAAGAAGGTGATCCCGGAGGGCAAGACCACCTGCTCGCTGTGCTCGCGTCTGCGCCGCGGCATCCTCTACCGTGTGGCCACCGAACTGGGTTGCACCAAGATCGCCCTGGGCCACCACCGCGACGACATCCTGCAGACCCTGTTCATGAACATGTTCTTTGGCTCGACCATGAAGGGCATGCCGCCCAAGCTGGTGACCGACAACGGCGAGCATGTGGTGATCCGCCCCATGGCCTATTGCCGCGAGAAGGACCTGGCCACCTACGCCGAATGGCGCGCATTCCCCATCATTCCCTGCAACCTGTGCGGCAGCCAGGAAGGCCTGCAGCGCCAGCAGATGCGCGAGATGATCAACGAGTGGGACCGCAAGTTCCCCGGCCGCGTGGACAATATGTTCACGGCCCTGTCCAACATCGTCCCCTCGCACATGATGGACCGCAAGCTCTATCCCTTCGAGACCATCAAGGCTACCGGCCTGCCCATGAAGGGTGGCGACATTGCCTTCGACGAAGACGAGGGTTGCGGCGACTCCAACACTGGCCTGCCCGCCGAGACCAAGGTGTCGCTGTCGGCCATTGGGGCCATCGGCATCCGCAAGGCGGGTTGAGAGGCGCGACCACCATGACAAGGCCGAGCACGCGAATCTGGACGATGCTGGCCTGCCTCGTGCTGGCCATGCTGATGACCGCCTGTGCCGGGCCGCAGGCCATCACCAGCCAGGTATCGAGCGCGGGCAACTGGCCCGAGGGTCGCAAGCCCGGGCGATACGTGTTCGAGCGCCTGCCTTCGCAGCAGGCCCAGACCGAACTGCAAGACAAGCTGGAAGCGGCCGCCCATTCCGTGCTGGCTGCCGCCGGCTTCGAACTGGTCACCGATGCCGACAAGGCGGAGATGAGCGTGCAAGTCGGCTCGCGCATCAATGTGGACCAGCGGCCAGCCTATTACTACGACCCGTTCTGGGGCCCTTACGGCCCATGGCGCCCGGGTGTGGGTGGTTACTGGGGCCCCGGTGGGCGCAGCGGCATGTCCTTGTCGATGGCGATGGAGCCGCCCCGTGTGACCATGTCGGTGGACCTGCTCATCCGCGATCATCGCAGCAACCAGGTTCTGTACGAAACCCACGCCCGTTACGACCGCTTCGGTGCGGCCGATGAGCGTTTCTATCCCTTCATGTTCGAGGCAGCGATGAAAGACTTCCCGCACCAGGCCGTGAGCCCGCGCGAGGTGACTGTCACGATTCCTCAAGACAATCGCTGATCAATCCACAGGTTTTTGCATGTCGCTTTCCATTGTCATCATGGCCGCGGGCAAAGGTACCCGCATGAAGTCCGCGCGTCCCAAGGTGCTGCACAAGCTGGCGGGCCGCCCGATGCTGTCCCATGTGATCGCCACGACGGCGGCCTTGCAGGCGCAGCAACAGGTGGTGATCACCGGCCACGGTGCCGAGCTGGTCGAAGCCGGCATGCAGGCGGCTTTCAAGGATGCGCCTTTGCGCTTCGTGCGCCAGGAGCCGCAACTGGGCACGGGCCACGCGGTGCAGCAGGCTGTGCCGGTGCTGCCCGATGAAGGCATCACGCTGATCCTCAATGGCGATACACCGTTGATTCGTGCCAGCACGGCCCAGGCCTTGGTGGACGCTTGTGGCGGCGACAAGCTGGCCCTGCTCACCATCAACCTGGCAGACCCGACCGGCTATGGCCGCATCGTGCGTGACCCCCGTGGCGAGAAGGTGCTGGCCATCGTTGAACACAAGGATGCCAGCGAGGCCCAGCGCGCCATCCAGGAGGTCTACACCGGCATGATGGCCGCGCCCACCGCGCGCCTCAAGCAATGGCTCAGCCGCCTGGACAACAACAATGCGCAAGGCGAGTACTACCTGACCGATGTGGTCGCGATGGCCCAGGCCGATGGCCTGACCGTGGTGTCTGCCCAGCCGCAAGAAGAGATCGAGGTGCTGGGCGTCAACAGCCCGGCGCAACTGGCTGATCTGGAGCGCCGCTACCAACGTGCCCAGGCCGACAAGCTGATGGAGCAGGGCGTGCGCCTGGCCGACCCGGCACGTTTCGATCTGCGTGGCGAGCTGCGATGCGGCAGCGATGTCGAGATCGACGTCAACTGCGTGTTCGAGGGCAGCGTGGCCCTGGGCAACGAAGCCCGCATTGGCGCCAACTGCGTGATCCGCAACGCCGTGATCGGCGAGGGCGTGGTCATCCATCCCTTCACCCACATCGATGGCGACAAGGACGGTGTCCAGATCGGCGAGGGCTCCATCATCGGCCCCTTTGCCCGTCTGCGCCCCGGTGCGAAGCTGGGCACCGAAGTCCACATCGGCAACTTCGTCGAAGTCAAGAACAGCACCCTGGCAGATGGCGCCAAGGCCAACCACCTGGCCTACCTGGGCGACGCCGACGTGGGCGAGCGTGTGAACTACGGCGCCGGCAGCATCACGGCCAACTATGACGGGGCCAACAAGCACCGCACCGTGATCGGCAACGATGTGCACGTGGGCTCCAACTGCGTGCTGATTGCCCCGATCACGGTAGGGGCCGGGGCCACCATCGGCGGGGGCAGCACCTTGAGCAAGGATGCGCCTGAAGGGCAGCTCACAGTGGCGCGCGCCAAACAAGTGTCGCTATCTGGGTGGCAACGTCCGCAAAAAATCAAGCGCTAGCGTGCTACCGGTGTAACGCCGCGTGTTGAGCCGCTAATATCGGGGGAGCAGACCAAGATTGCAGGATCCCCAAGCCGTGAACCACTATGAACGCCTGAAAGTCTCGCAGGATGCGCCGCCCGAAGTGATTCGCGCGGCCTACCGGGCCTTGGCGGCCAAGTTGCATCCGGATCGCCAGCAGGGGGTGGCCACGGGGCCTGACGACGTGGTGCACTCGCAGATGGCCGCGTTGAACCAGGCGTATGAGGTCTTGATCGACCCCAAGCTGCGACAGGATTACGACGCAACGCTGGCGCCTGCTCGCGCCCGTGTGAACGAAGAGCCCGAGCTGGACAGCGCATCGCCCGACGCAGCCCAAGGGCCCTCGACCCGCGTCGACATGGATTGGCTCGTACCCAAGCCTGCCGCGTCGCCCTTGCGTTGGCCGCCGTCGCGTCGCGTCATGATCCTGGGGGGCAGTGGCGTGGCGGCCTTCGTGCTGGCGGGGGGCGGTTGGCTGTGGCAGTTGCAAGGCCAGCACCAGATGGAGCGCGCCCTGTCCAAACAGTATGCGTCTGCCCAGAATGGGGAGTTGCCGCCTGATTCGCCAGATGCCATATCGCCAACCGAGGCGGCAGATCCACGCGCAGCGGAAAAAATCGTCGAGCGGGAACTGGCCGCCGTGAGTAAAGAGCCCGCTGGGGCAGCGGGCAGTGCAGCCGCACCAGCGCGACACCGTCCTACTGTAGACGAGTTGTCTCGCATGTCCGACGAGGAGCTGCTCAGGGTGCTGCCCACGCTGGATGGGCAGGACAGAGGCGGTGAAGCAGCAGCCGTGGCTGCGGAGCAAGGCAAGCGCGTCGCTACGGCGGCAAGCGCTCGCGGGTCTTCACGTCACCCGCTGGATGGCAAGCCCTTGAGCCTGCGTACCGACACGCACATCATTGAAACCTTGCCGCCAGACCAAGGTGGCAAGAACCAACGCGCCAAGCCCTGATGACTTGGCGTCGTGCCCAGGTCAGGGCCGTGTTGGCGCGCGGACCGGCAAGGGCCACTGCGTGCCGAACTTGGCCCGCTTGACTGCGAAGAAGGCCCGCACATTGCGCACCTGGCTGTCTTGTGTGAACAGGCGCTTGGCCAGATCCTGATACGCCGGCATATCGGGCACCTGCGCAACCAGGATGAAGTCCGGCCCCGGCGACACCCGCCAGCATTGCTGCACCTGCGGTTCGTCCAGCGCGCGCGCCTCGAACGCGTCCAGCGCTTCCTGCGTCTGCACATCCAGGCTGATCTCGACCAGGGCGCTCAGGCCCCAGCCCAGCGCATCGGCCAGCTTCTGCGGCGAGAGGATCGCCACCTGGCGTTCAATGAAGCCTTCGTCCTTGAGCCGCTTGATGCGGCGGTGACAGGTGGCCGCAGACAGCCCCACTGCCTCTGCCAGCGCCTGGTTGGACGGGGAGGCGTCTTCCTGCAGACGGCTCAGGAGTTGGATGTCGACGTCGTCCAGGTGCTGCATATCGAATTCGGTTTGAATGAATATTTCCTTTCGTGACTTTGATTGGTTGATTATTTCTTGTCAACATGGTGTATGGATTAATCAACCGAAAATGACGAAAAAAAGGAAGAACATTTCCATTCAACGCAGATAGCATCACAGCCTATTGCACTGCCCAAGCAGGAGTAGAGATCTATGTGTGGCATCGTCGGCGCCGTTGGTTCGCGCAACATCGTTCCCGTTCTGGTCGAGGGCCTCAAGCGCCTGGAATACCGTGGCTATGACTCCTGCGGCGTCGCCGTGCTGCAAGACGGCCAATTGCGTCGCTCACGCAGCACGCTGCGCGTGGCCGAGCTGGACTTGCAGGCCCGCGCCGAAGGCATCGACAGCACGCTGGGCATTGCCCACACGCGCTGGGCCACACACGGCGCGCCCGCGGTACACAACGCCCACCCGCACTTCTCGCACGGCCCTGGCAGCGATGCCGCCGCCACCAAGCCTGGCCGCGTGGCCCTGGTGCACAACGGCATCATCGAGAACCACGAAGAGCTGCGCCGCGAACTGCAAGCCAAGGGCTATGTGTTCCAGAGTCAGACGGACACCGAGGTCATCGCCCATCTGGTCGACCACCTGTATGACGGCGACCTCTTCACCGCCGTGAAGGCCGCCGCCATTCGCCTGACTGGTGCCTATGCGATTGCCGTTTTCCACCGCGACGAGCCACAACGCGTGATCGGTGCACGCCAAGGCTCTCCGCTCATCATGGGCGTGGGCGGCGTAGACGCCAGCGAACGCTTCCTCGCCTCTGACGCCATGGCCCTGGCCGGCGTGACCGACCAGATCGTCTACCTCGAAGAGGGCGATGTGGTGGACCTTCAGCCCGGTCGCCACTGGATCGAGCACCGCAAGGCCGGCGAAAGCCAGCACCAGCGCGTGGAGCCCGAGCAGCGCCCTGTGCGCACCGTGACCGTGCACAGCGGTGCCGTCGAGCTAGGCCCTTATCGCCACTTCATGCAAAAGGAAATCTTCGAGCAGCCGCGCGCCATCGCCGACACGCTCGAAGGCGTCGAAGCCATCACGCCCACGCTGTTCGGCCAAGAAGCCGAAGCCGTGTTCAAGCAGATCGACCGCGTGCTGATCCTGGCATGCGGCACCAGCTACTACTCGGGCTCGGCGGCCAAGTACTGGCTGGAGTCGATCGCCAAGATCCCCACGCAGGTGGAGATCGCCAGCGAGTACCGCTACCGTGACAGCGTGCCCGATCCGCGCACGCTGGTCGTCACCATCAGCCAGTCAGGCGAAACGGCCGACACGATTGCGGCTTTGAAGCACGCACGCAGCCTGGGGATGGAACAGACCCTGACCATCTGCAACGTGGCCACCAGTGCCATGGTGCGCGAGTGCAAACTGGCCTACGTGACGCGTGCCGGTGCCGAGATCGGCGTGGCCTCGACCAAGGCCTTCACCACCCAGCTGGCCGCCTTGTTCCTGTTGACGCTGACGCTGGCCAAGCTGCGCGGCCACCTCACGGCCGATGAAGAAGCCAAGCACCTGACCGCCATGCGCCACCTGCCTGTGGCCTTGCAAGCCGTGCTGGCGCTGGAGCCACAAGTGGTGGCCTGGGCCGAAGCCTTCGCCCGCAAGGACAACGCCTTGTTCCTGGGCCGTGGCCTGCACTACCCCATTGCCTTGGAAGGGGCGCTCAAGCTCAAGGAGATCAGCTACATCCATGCCGAGGCCTACCCGGCCGGCGAGCTCAAGCATGGCCCCTTGGCGCTGGTGACAGCCGAGATGCCCGTGGTGACCGTGGCGCCCAACGACGCCTTGCTCGAAAAGCTCAAGAGCAATATGCAGGAGGTGAGGGCGCGTGGTGGTGAGCTGTATGTCTGCGCGGACAGCGACACGCACATCCAGGCTGAGCCGGGCATCCACGTGATCCGCTTGCCCGAGCACTATGGGGCGCTGTCAGCGATCCTGCATGTGGTGCCGCTGCAGTTGCTGGCGTATCACACGGCTTGTGCGAGGGGGACCGATGTGGACAAGCCTCGGAACTTGGCCAAGAGCGTGACGGTGGAGTGAGGCGGGGTGGAGCAGTGACCTTTTGTTGTGGGCAAATAAAGTCGTAAACACGCAAATAAAGTCGTAAACAACTTCCCTTGGAGAGCGGTGTGCCGAGCGCTGTTTTCCAAAGTCGTAAACA
>RXJQ01000060.1 GCA_003963115.1 Burkholderiales bacterium | reverse complement strand
GCGTGCACCCCTTATGCGGCAATGACGGTGATTGCCACTCCCTCATATTACTTTTTGGCTTATGAGCGAAAAATGGCCTTATCCCGGCATGCCCCCCAATACCCTCGCGCTGACGCTCGCGGATCAGAGCGCGCTCGAACTCGGCGAACGCGCCCATCACCGAGAGCATCAGGTTCGCCATCGGCGAGTCCTCGCCGGTGAAGGTCAAATGCTCTTTCACGAATTCGATGCGCACGCCGCGCCGGGTGAGGCTCTGCACCAGGCGGCGCAGGTCGTCGAGGTTGCGTGCCAGACGATCCATGCTGTGCACCACCACCGTGTCGCCTTCGCGCACGAAGGCGAGCAGCCGTTCCAGTTCGGGCCGCCGGGTATCCTTGCCCGACGCCTTGTCGGTGAACACCTTGTCCACCGGAATCTGTTCCAGTTGCCGTTCCGGGTTCTGGTCGAAGGTGCTGACGCGGACGTAACCGATGCGCTGACCGTGCAAGGTATCCTCCTGAGGGAAATGTGTCAGGAAGAAATCTATGACCTTTGACGGGCTGTGTCAAACAATTCGCGAGGCGGCTCTATTCTGACGCTTCCGCGCCGGACGATCTGACGCCAGGTTAGGGTATGCCTGAGTCTGACGGCAGCGAGCCGCAGGTGTTCGGATCAGCACCGGTTTCGTTCTCTGCCTTGGCCCGCGCCTGGAAGCGCTGATAGCACTCCAGCCCGCAGAAGTGCTCGACATACTCCACGCCTTCCGGGGTAAAGGCGGCATCGAGCGGGATTTCCTTGCAGCACACGCAGCAACTGGTGGCAGTCGGATCATTTGCATTCATGGTGGCACCCCTCCATTGACTGACAAAGGCGGCGAATGCCGCCGCCGGCATTGGCTTGGCGAACAGGAAGCCTTGTCCCGTATCGCACTCCGCTTGCCGCAACAGTGCGAGACTGGTCGGCGTTTCCACGCCCTCGGCCACCACGTCCATGCCCAGCCCGTGCGCAAGCTGAATCACGGAGCGCACGATGGTTCGGTCGCGGTGATCGGCGACGAGTCCGGCGACGAAGGACTGGTCGATCTTGAGCGTAGTAATCGGGCAGCACTTCAGGTGTTGCAGGCAGGAATAGCCGGTGCCGAAGTCATCGGCGGCGAAGCGCACACCGATCTGTCGCAAGGCTTCCAGGGCGGGGAAGATCGCCGGATTACCGAATGCGACCGATTCGGTCAGCTCGATTTCAAGAGACTCGGCGGGCAACTCGGCATCAGCCAGCATGTCCTTTACCCACCCGTCGAAACCCGGTCTCACTTGGCTCGCCGAAACATTGACGGCCAGCCGGAACGGTTGCCACGCCAGCTTCCGCCACTCGCGCATCTGGCGGCAGGCTGCGCCCAGCACCCAGGCACCGATTTCCGGCATCAGGCCGGACGATTCGACCACAGGCAGGAACTGGCCGGGCGGCAGCAGCCCGAGCGTCGGATGACGCCAGCGCAACAGGGCTTCCGCACCGACAATCTGGTCACTGCGCAGATCGACTATCGGCTGGTAATGCAGCTCAAGTTGCCCGCGCACAACCGCCTGCGCCAACTCGGTCGCCGTCCATCCGGCGGGGTGCGAGGTCGTCATGATCCGCCCCGGAAGGCCCGCAGTAGCCGCGTCACGGACAGCACGAACAAGCCGGTCAGCGTGAGGGCTGCAATACCCCAATGCTCCCCGATGAATGCGCCGGCGGTCGTTCCGGCCAGCACAACGGCGAGAATCGGCAAATGGCAGGGACAGGTGAGCACGGCCAGCGCGCCCCACAGGTAGCCGGTGAACGGCTTGCGTGTCTTGGTCGGCAGGCGTTCCGGGCCGTTCATGGCAGACTCTCCGCGTGCTGTGCCGGCTCGGTCGGCAGGGTGGCCAACTGCGCTTCCAGATCGGCCAACGCTTCGCGCCGGCGTTCGACGAACTGGCGCAGCACGGCAAGCTGCGTGGCCGCTTCGCCACCGTCCGCTGCATCCAGCGCCCGGAACAGCCGCGCCAGCGCATCGAGGCCGATGCCCGCTTCGAAGGCGGACCGCACGAAGCACAGCCGCTGCAAGGCAGCCTCGTCGAACAGGCCGTAGCCGCCTGGCGTGCACGCCACCGGCCGCAGCAGTCCGCGCAGCAGGTAGTCGCGCACGATATGCACGCTCACCCCGGCATCAAGGGCCAGCCGGGACACCGTGTAGGCGTTCATCGAACACCTCCTTTTTCTCACCCGGCGCAGCAGGAAAGCTGCTTCACATCCTTGTTGAAGGTCTGCGCCGCGAGCTTCAAGCCCTCGACCATCGTCAGGTAGGGAAACAACTGGTCGGCCAGTTCCTGCACCGTCATGCGGTTGCGAATCGCCAGCGCAGCGGTCTGGATCAGCTCGCCCGCTTCCGGCGCGACCGCCTGCACGCCGATCAGTCGTCCGCTGCCTTCTTCAACGACCAGCTTGATGAAGCCGCGTGTGTCGAAGTTGGCGAGTGCGCGCGGCACGTTGTCCAGCGTGAGGGTGCGGCTGTCGGTCTCGATGCCATCGTGGTGCGCTTCCGCCTCGCTGTAGCCCACGGTCGCCACTTGCGGGTCGGTGAACACCACGGCCGGCATCGCGGTCAGGTTCAGAGATGCGTCACCTCCGGTCATGTTGATCGCGGCACGGGTGCCGGCCGCTGCCGCCACATAGACGAACTGCGGCTGATCGGTGCAGTCGCCGGCCGCGTAGATGTGTTCCACGCTGGACCGCATGCCGGGGTCGATGACGATCGCGCCTTGCGGGTTGAGCGTGACGCCCGCCGCATCCAGCGCCAGGTTGCGCGTGTTGGGCGCGCGGCCGGTGGCGACCAGCAGCTTGTCGGCGCGCAGTTCGCCGTGCGCCGTGGTGAGCACGAATTCGCCGTCCCCTTCACCATTGATATAGGCGACCTGGCTGGCCTGGGTGTGTTCCCTCACCTCGATGCCCTCCATGCGGAATGCGGCCGTGACGGCTTCGCCGATGGCCGGGTCTTCGCGGAAGAACAGCGTGCTGCGCGCCAGGATCGTCACCTTCGCTCCGAGTCGGGCGAACGCCTGCGCCAGCTCCAGCGCAACCACCGATGAGCCAATTACGGCCAGGCGCTTAGGGATAGTCTCGCTGACCAGTGCCTCAGTGGAAGTCCAGTAAGGCGTATCTTTCAGGCCAGGAATCGGCGGCACAGCCGGACTCGCGCCGGTGGCGACCAGACAGCGGTCGAATGCCACCACGCGCTCGCCGCCGTCGTTGAGTTGCACGACCAGGCTGCGGCTGTCTTTGAAGCGGGCTGCGCCGCGTAGCACGGTAATGGCTGGATTGCCCTCCAGGATGCCTTCGTATTTGGCGTGGCGTAGTTCATCGACACGGGCCTGCTGCTGGGCCAGCAGCGCCGTGCGCTGGATGACCGGCGCTACCGCTTGGATGCCATTGTCGAACGGGCTTTCCCGGCGCAGGTGGGCAACGTGGGCGGCGCGGATCATGATCTTCGACGGCACGCAGCCGACATTGACGCAGGTGCCGCCAATGGTGCCGCGCTCGATCAGCGTGACGCGTGCGCCCTGCTCGACGGCCTTCAGTGCCGCCGCCATTGCGGCCCCGCCGCTGCCGATCACGGCGATATGGAGCTTGCCAGCATCCCCGCCAGCCTTGTCATCACTGCCCAGCCATTCGCGCACCTTGCCGAGCAATCCGCCGTCCGCCGGAGCCACGGGCGCATCGGCGAGCGTGGCCCGATAACCTAGTCTGGCCACAGCGGCCGTCAGCGCGTCGGGTGACGTGCCGGCCTCGATAGCGAGCCGGGCGCTGCCCTTGGCGTAGGACACTTCCGCCGAGCGCACACCGGGGACTTTCTCCAGGGCGTCCTTGACGTGAACCGCGCACGAGTCGCAGGTCATGCCGGTGATGTTGAGAGTGGTCATACCATCGTTCCTTATTCGTGTGGGCCGCCGTCTAGCACGGTCAGCCGTGTTTCGCAGGGAGTTCGCAACCATCCGGGCCGCAGCGGCGATGCGCCGGCGACACGAAGTCCCAGATCGACACCCCAATCATCAAGGCCAGGCCGACGTACATCAGGTTCGCCGTCCACCAGTTGCCGAGCAGCCAGACTGTGGCCGCGAACACGATGGCCGGCCCGATCATGCCGAGCAGGCTGCGCAGCCATTGCCGATGACTGAGCCAGCCCAGCGCGTTCGCCACGAAAGCCAGCGCGGCAAACAGCGGCAGCAGGCGGCCGATGAACAAGCCCTCGTACTGGCTCAAGGAGCCCAGCCCAATGGCCGCGCCAAAGCTGGCGAGCGCCGGGAAGCAGGCGGCGCAGCCCATCGCGGAAACGACGCTGCCGAGCGCGCCGGTTTTATCGGCAATGCGAGTCATCAGTCCCATGATGTGGCTCCCGTTGTTGATGTTGGCTTAGTGGCTCACTGCTTGACGCTGGACGGATAGCCGGCGTCTTCGGTGGCCTTGGTGAGCTTCGGCACGCTGGTCTTGGCGTTGTCGAAAGTGACGACAGCCTCGCGTTTCTCGAAGCCCACATCGACCTTGCTCACGCCCTCGACCTTGGAGAGCGCTTTCTTGACGGTAATCGGGCAGGCGGCGCAGGTCATGCCGGGCACCGCTAGCGTGACGGTTTGGGTAGCGGCCCACACGGGAGCAACAACGGCGGCGAGGGCAAGGGAGGCAAACAGTTTCTTCATGATGAACTCCTGGTTAATAGAAAAAGGGAACGACATAGGGAAATCCAAGCGCGACCAGGACCAGCACGGCCACGATCCAGAAAATCAGCTTGTAGGTGGTGCGCACCTGCGGAATCGCGCAGACCTCGCCCGGCTTGCACGCCTGCACGGGCCGGTAAATACGCTTCCAGGCGAAGAACAGCGCCACCAGCGCCGCGCCAATGAAAATCGGCCGATACGGCTCCAGCACCGTCAGGTTGCCGATCCAGGCCCCGCTAAAGCCCAGGGCGACCAGTACCAGCGGCCCTAGGCAGCAGGTTGAAGCGAGGATGGCGGCCAGCCCGCCGGCGAAGAGCGCACCGCGCCCGTTTTGCGATTCAGACATACGTTGGCCTTTTGAATTTGGATTGGATAGCGTAACCTTACTTCCGTACTCATGTACGGAGTCAAGCGATATGGAAAATACTTTGGAGAACCTAACCATTGGCGTTTTTGCCAAGGCGGCCGGCGTCAATGTGGAGACGATCCGGTTCTATCAGCGCAAGGGCTTGCTGCCCGAGCCGGACAAGCCTTACGGCAGCATCCGCCGCTATGGGGAGGCGGATGTAACGCGGGTGCGGTTCGTGAAATCCGCTCAGCGGTTGGGCTTCAGCCTGGATGAAATCGCCGAGCTGCTGCGGCTCGACGATGGCACCCACTGCGAGGAAGCCAGCAGCGTGGCCGAGCACAAGCTCAAGGACGTGCGCGAGAAGATGGCCGACTTGGCGCGCATGGAAACCGTGCTGTCTGAACTCGTGTGCGCCTGCCATGCACGAAAGGGGAATGTTTCCTGCCCGTTGATCGCGTCACTACAGGGCGGGGCAAGCCTGGCAGGGGCGGCGACGCCTTAGCGTGCTTTATTTTCCGTTTTCTGAGACGACCCCAAGTATAGGTGTCGTTGGTATTCTGTAAGCCCATGGCCGACACCGGATTTCCATTGCCCAAGTAGCGCTTCAACAGATGCAATTTCCTTAATTTTAGGCAAGGCATGATTTACGACACCCTCTACTATTTCAGCGCAAGACGTCTGAGCAGACTGTTCATTTGAAACACACCACCAAACATCCGCATCTACAGGCAACAATTTACCCAACCTATCCCACCAGTGACTATCAGATAATGATGGCTTTTTCAAAGTCAAACCTTCACTGGGGGGGTGGTTGCTCATCAGTAACCCAATGAAGATGGCAATGCTAACTGTAAAGCGTGTGACATCGCCTTTGCAATCCTTATCCTTTTGAAATTCCAAAATTATCGATACCCCATCGACCTTCATTTCTAGAGTATCAAAGTCACGCGCAACAAATCCATGCTCCGAGAGATGCCTCGCAACGCAGTTTTTTACACTTTTATAGCTCTTTGCACTCATGGCTTTCTAACCACATTAACTGGATAACCATTTTGCTTCAACCATTCATCCTTGGATCGCTGATCTGCACGATATCTGCTATTTCCAGACTTAACTTCTACACCACCAAGGACATTGCCTTGTTGATCTCTCACCTCCATGTCAAGGACTCGCGTGCCAAAAGGAGTATCTTTGCGGACCTGCCTTCTGCTTGCATCTCTTCCTGCCGCAGTTAGATCCGCCGCGACTTCATTTTCGGCTTGAATGCCGTTGTTCCGATTATCCTGGACATTGTTATAAATCGGAGAATACTTTGGATCAGCAAAAGGCCCATACAGTTGGTCCTGCACATTCTGGCCGATGTTTCCAGGGATCGGCGCAGTCAACACGGTTCCAACAAGCCCTGGCAAAGAGATCGCCGGCAGCGCGGGAACCAGAGAAGGAATCCTCGTCGATATGGAATCCACGATTGGCGAAACCAAGTTCGTGGTCTTGGTAACAACCGCATCAAAGCTTGGCAAGGCATCCAGCAGGCTCGGTGCAGCAGGCATCGTGGTGGCCAGCAGAGAACTGCTGGTTGGACTGGACAACCAGTTATTCACCTGCCCCGCATAGTTGGTCACCGTGTTGCTGACGCTGTTGGCCAGCAAGCCCGAAGGGTCGTTGTTGCTGATGGGGTTGCCGTCGGCGTATTGGTAGGGGCTGATGCCGCCTTGCAGCCCAATCGGATCACGGCTGATGAACCGCCCGAACTGCGGGCTGTAGTACCGCGCCCGCATGTACACGAGGCCAGATGCATCCCCCTCACGCCCCGTAAAACCAAAGGTGGGGATGGCACTGCCCGTGCTGCCCGCCAGGTTGCCCCAGGCATCAAAGCGCTGCGTGCTGCTACCGTTGGTGCTCCACACCTGCAGCTCTGTCAGCCAGACTACACCGCTGTTGACCGCGCCTGTGAAGCGCACGCGCAAGCCCGTGGTGCTGATGGCCGCAAAGCTCTTGACGGCCCTGTAGCTGCTGTCATAGGGCAGGAAGTCGGCATTCGTGCCGCTGGCCACCTGCACCCAGGTGCTGCCGCTCAAGGCCTCGACCACATAGGTGCTGGGCAGGTAGTTGCTGACTGCGTTCAGCTCCACGCGCTCCAGCGTCTTGGCGCTGCCCAGGGTCAAGGTGGCCGCAGCACCATTAGCGGTGTAGCCCACCCAGCCGGTGGTTTGCGAGATGTCTGTCACGCCATCCTTGAGCTGACTGCCTGGGTGGCCCGCTGTGTCGGCATCACCTGTGGTGGCTAGGGTGTTGCCCGCCAGCGGCGACTGGTTCGCAGGCGTGCTGCCCATCTCCAGCAAGGCCGTCACGTTGCCGATGCCGTCTTGCCCGTAGGCGTTGCTCACGGCGTCCGGCGTGCCGCTACTCCCCGTCAGGCGCAGCACCGGGTCATCGGTGCCGCCGCCATGCACATAGGCTGCCGTCGGGCTGCCCGTGAGGCTGGCACCCGTCCACTCGGCCAAGATGTCCTGGCCGTCGTACAGGTAGTGGCTCGTTGTGCCTGCGCTGGTCTTCTTGATGCGCTTGCCTGCGTCATCGTAGGCATAGGCCTCGCTCAGGGCGTTGGTACCTGCGCGGGCCAGGGCCACCATCTCATCGAGCCCGTCCCAGCTGTAGGTGGTGGTCGTGCTGCCCGAGCAATCGGTGGTGGTACCGCTCAGGCTTGAACCTTCACACAGCTTCTTGAGGTTGCCGTTGTCGTCGTAGCGCAGGTAGGCGGTGGTGGTGCCACCTTGTTGCACTTGCTTGAGCTGGTGCGCGTCATCGACCGTGTAGGTCCAGCTTTGCGTGGCGGGGCTGCCCAGCGTCTTGCTGCTCAGGTTGCCGAAAATGTCAAAGCCATAGCCTTCTTGCTGTGCGGCTGTGCCGTTGCTCACCGTCTTGATGCGGTTGAGGGCATCGTAGGTGTAAGTCTTGTTGTAGACCGAGCCCGCCAGGGTGTCGGCACTGGTCTGGCGGTTGCCCCAGAT
>RXJQ01000034.1 GCA_003963115.1 Burkholderiales bacterium | reverse complement strand
AGGGCATCGCAATCTGGGAGTGACTCAAGCCATTGCAGTTGGTCGATCAAGGCATCGAGATGCTTGCGCGAAGATTTCTTGGCTGATCGTTTGAGCTGGTTGTATCGTGTCTGGCGAACTGGCAGTTCACCGTAGAGCAGTTCGTCGAGCCATTTGCGCTGCGACGCTGAGAGCTTTTGCACGATGGCCACATACAAGTTCGATTCAGCGGCCGAGTGAACCTTCTCGGCGATGTCATCCAGTGTGCGAAACGCCGGCAGTTCGTAACCCAGGCGAACCAACTCATTGATGGCGACATTGATCAGATCACTGCGGGTGTTGACCACGGCGGCAGCGTCGTGGGCAATCTGGATCAAAAGCTTTCTGGCATGTCGCTCATCGTATGAGCGAACGCCCAGCAACTCCCGTATTGCCTTGTGATGGCGATACATGGTGGCCGTGAGTTTGCCCCAGTAGCCGATTTGTGATGTCTGCGGCAGTCCCAGCGTCGCACTGACGTGCTGGACCACCTCGGGCGGCACGCTTTCCACCGCCGGGAAGTGGTGCAGATACTGAAAGCATTTGAGCAGCGTACCCAGTGCGGTGCGCATCTCTGGCCCGCGTGCATTGGAATTGATCCAGTGGATCTCATCCGGAGTCGGAGTGAAGGACGTCTGCAAATCCTTCAATGTGACGGTACGAGGAAAGCGGGGGTAGGCGGTTCGTTCAAGCGAGGCCATCGCAGTTGGGTGGGTTGTCCGATCTCACCAAATTTTGTTGACCGTTGATGACAACCATATCCAATCTTCCACCTCAGGTGAAACAGCTTGTTGGCGAGCATTGTGTCCGAGCCATGCTGACAACTTATGCAAATTCATGCTGTTTCTGTCTGTTCATATAACCCATGCGCTTATGAGCGAAAAATGGCCTTATCCCGGCATGCCCCCGAGAAGGCGGCGAGGAACGACTCAATAGCACCAAAAGAAAACTCGCTGGACAGCATGCCATCCAGCGAGTGAAGCCTTATCGCTGTCATCACGGTAAGGCACCTGCTCAGGGAGGAAAAGCAGGGCCAGTGCAATCCACCGGCAAGATGATCTTAGTACCAATCAGCGCGCTTTTGCGCTCAGAAATGGCAGTGTGTTGACTCGAAGAGACTGTCGGTGAAGACCGGGTTAACCGGATGATCGAATGGATCCTCCTGGTCAACATCTGGCACCGTGGCGATAGGCCGCTGAGCAGCGACCTGGGCTTTCGCCTCTTCAGCCTTTTGCGCCGCGACGGCGCTCTTCAAGCTCAAAAACTCGATGATGCTCATCAACATGATCATTTCCTCTCACTGACGTTCTCGCCCTGCAGGGGCGCAGAAAATTCGGTTTGCCGCACGACTCCAGCTGGTCCAATCAACTTCACCGCGCCCATAACTGACACAGCCCCCGCAGCCTCTGACTCAGGCAAGACAATCGTCAGAGGGTTCACGCTGTAGCGGTATCCGTTCTCCACAGTTCCGAGGATCTCACTACTGGAAGGCAACAGCTTGAACAGACAAATAACCCCCAGATCCCCGCTTGACTCTGGCTTCTGACGACACCTGGTGAAGGTGTCGTGCTGATACGTGGCCATGATAGGCAATTCGACAGACTTGCTCCCGACCTTAAACACAGCCACGACCTTGTGCTTCGCGACGAAGTCATAAAGGCGCGGCTTCAAGTCGTTCGGAGAACGCCCCTCGGCGTTATCGCGGCGAGAAAAGTAGGCCTCCCTTTCGCGCTCGGCCATGTAGAGGCCACCGCTCTGCAGGTACTTCGACAAGATCTTCTGGGCGCGATCAATAGGGGCAGCGCTCCAACCAACACGCAGCCCCACTTTATAGGCCCCAGCTTCTCGAACCACCGATACCACCTCAGCGCGCAAGGGCGTATCCACCAGAGGCATCAGCGCGTCTTGGAGGATGACGGCCTTGGTGTCTTCAAACCGCTTTGCATCCGCATCGGCCATGGCCAGCAACGCGCCTTTTTCAAACACCTGGCGTACCTGCCCCTCATTGGTGACCAGCGCCGTCAGAATGCGCGTCTGGCGCTGCCCCAACTCATCCATTGTGCTGGGAGCCTTGCGCTGCTGGAGCTGCTCGGACACCTTGCGCAGCTCCTCCCTCAAGGACTCATTGTCCTTCTGCAGCTTCGCTATCGCCTTCGCCTTTTCGGTGTCCTGGCGTAGCTCTCTGGTCAGCCTGGCCAGCTCCGACTGATCGATACTCGCTCTTGCCGACACCTTCAACACCACGGCGCCAGCCTCTACGGTGACCATCTCTTTGATCTGGTCGAGCTTGACCAAAGAGACGCTGATCATGCGCATCTGCTCGGTCAACTTGTCATCCTTTACCGTCGTGATGTTCTCAACGACAGAGCCCGCGCTCGCTGATGCGATTCGCTTGAGCTGGTCTATGGCGACCTCGCGTGCCTTCACCCGAGAGTCCCCTTCGCCAAGGATGACCGAGGTCTCCACTGGCTTCACCCACGCAGACAAAGACTCCGTCTGATCGGTCGGCGCCGCTGTCGCGACGAAGCTCAAAGCCATGCAAAAGGCAATGCCTGCTGCGCGGACTCGCATCGCCTTCATGTCAAACATCCTCCATGGCTTCAATGTATGGCACTTGTACACCAATGGTCAAGCATCCTTCTGGAGAGGCATGAGCACTTTTTCCGCTAGCTCAAGCAGCTCATTGCTGAGGTTTCTGTAGCGCGAGGTTCCCTCCGCACAAAAGTAGCTCTTCCAAGCTGAATCGGAGATCTTCCGCACTCCCACCTTTCGATTGACGAGCGCCAAAGCGTCCATCTGAGAAAGGCCAGAGCCTTCAACCAACTTGCGAAGCCTGGCATTGGTGCTGAACGGCGTGTTTTCGGTGTTCATGTGCTCATGATAGATGAGATCGCTCGGCGGCAGCGTGCCGGTTCTGCCGCTCGCCCTCATCCATTGGAACGACAAAGGGGGGGGCGGCGGCAAACTTCACACAAGGCCTTGATCTCAGGCTTGCCCCCCTGACTTGTCCACACTGTGGACAAGAAGAAATGGGGTACTGAAGGATGGTGGGGCGCTATGTCAGATGGGCCTGGCGGCACCGCTTCAGTACAAAGTCACCGCTTATCACCTGGCGCCAAAAGCAGCACGACTGCGAACACAATGCCAAGCGCTGAAATCAAACCACAGGTGACAGAGAAAAGACCGACAAGAATTTGTTGCTCTTCTGATGCCTGAGGGATTTGAGCCAGCCTGTGAGCACTGAGAATCTCCGCTATGAAGAATGCAAGCAAGCAATATGCACAGAAGACGCCAGCCAACATCAATCGCTCTCTCGCCTCAGTGCCTAGGCCTGTCCATGTGGCGTGGATAGATCGCTTCACGACTGTTTTCCCCTTCTGAATCAAAATTACCTTCATAGTCTTTCCCAAGTTCGTGGTGAGCTAGTTAGTTTCTGTGGGGCAAAGCACCAATTCAATCGGATCAATGGACAACTTTCCAGGGTTATGCGTTACGCGATGGCCAAGCAGACACGACAACTAGCAAACCAATCATGCCCAAAACCATGGCGGAACAGTAAAACACCAGATCATTCAACTTTGCACCAACCGGCGCCATCGCTTGGATGCTCGGCACCGCATAGACCAGCAACGCACTCAGCAAGACGCAAAGCCCCCCAACGGCCACATCTGAGAAATGTACGAATCTTCGAGGCAGAAGCCTCTCTGCCCAAGGAAACATCTTTTCTGCGTCCTGCATCGTTTTATTCCCCCTTGTCTTTCCTTCTGATCAGGCCGATTCCGGCCACTTGATGCCCCAGGCTTCGCACATCTTCAGGATGCGCGCATGGCCATCAAATACGCCACGCTGCGCACCTGACCACTATCACCGTTCTCAGCCAAGCTCAAAAGGCGCTCATACGCTTGCGCCGCCGCCGCCTGAGCTTTACGCGCCCGGTCTGCCCACTCGCGTTCCTGGCGGTCAATTTCGGCAAAGCTCATGTTGGTGTCCTTCATTTTCCGATAGCGCGACTACTTGCGCGAAATGATGTCCAGGCCATCGGGGAAGATGACACTTAACTTGTCGCCGTCATTCAGTTCGCCAACCACACACTCTTTGCCGGTGGGAAAATCGCGCTTGCGGATGCAACGCATGGGAAGGCCTTGCTTTCTGTCATTCGGGCTCACCACGTAACCTGATACCTTCAAATCACCATAAGACACAACCGATACAACAGCTCGTCCAGGTGCTTGGAGATATGCCGATCCGACAAAGGGTTGAGCAATGCCGTCCAACTTGATGAGAACAGGAAATGAGCCGTGCGTTGCATCAAGGGTCACGCCATGCAATAGATGCCCAGCCGTTTCCTTTGCTGGTTCTACGGTCACTCGCCCCTGAGACTGAGCGGCAACAGGTTGCGCCACCGTCAATACACCCAGCGTCAAGAAGGTCAGCACGAGTACGTTCGAATTTCGATTCATAGTCTTTTTCCGCTGTTGACACCTAGGCAGCCCGACTGTTCAGTTTGCACGCTGCTTTCAGCATCAGAGACAAGTAGCCGACCGCCGAGATCAATTGCAACCAAACCGGGAGGGGCGATACCTTGTCCATCAGCACCGTGTACATGGTGTAAAAGCCTGTTATTGCGCACACGACCCCAACGGCGGACCAAAGGATCAAGGGCCATACAGCCATGGTGGTATCAACGTTCTTGGACATGATCTCTTTTCGGGTCAGTTCACTGTGATCGCGAACACCTGCACGGGTGCTTGCCCAAAGTGCGGGTGTGTGATCGTTTTGATGGAGAAGCCTGCCCATGGTCTGGCCAGCGTGCGCGAAGCGTCCTCGCGCTTGGGGTAGCCCTTCTTCAGCACAATGCCGTCGAATTGGCGACCTTGCAGCCTACGTGCCCAGTACGCTGTAGCCAGCCGGTATTCCTCACACTTCTCGCCCGAGGCGATGGCGTCGAAATACTCGGCCTTAAGGTTCAGGTGCAGCACCGGCATGGGCAATTTTCCGTTCTCGCTTGGCTGCATAAAGCGATTGCTTTGCCGCCTGAGCCAAGCGTGGGGTCAACACGCTTGATCACTTGCAACATGACTCTCCCTTCTTCCGGCATTCATGTGCTTGGGTCGGTCGAACGATCACCCCCACTGCCAAAATGACAATGATCAGAAAAAACATTACGTATATGGGAAGAATGTTCATGATCCTCTCGGGTTTCTGTAAAGGGCTTTCCGGATTTGGCTGCGGGTGACCAACACGCCAACTCTTTCAGTGAATTTTCGCTGGATAAATGAAGTCACACTGAGGAGTGAACTCATAGCGCGTGGGGTCGTTCTCAAACAGCAGGTAGCCCTCTATGTTCTTGTCTCGCAACATCTGGATTTGTCGCCGCACGTTCGCCACGGCGAACTCATCAATGACGCCCGGAGCTACCTTCTGACCACCAGTGGACACGCCACCGCTTTCCAGCAGCAGAACCATCGGTTCCTGCGAGCCAGCTTTGCGACCGAACACTTGCTTCTTCACGTTGACTCTTTCTGATCAGGCCGATTCCGGCCACTTGATGCCCCAGGTTTCGCACATCTTCAAGATGCGCGCATGGCCATCGGGAACCAGTTTGTAGAGGTCCGCCTTGCCCCAGCGCAGCGCGTCAAGGCAGCAAAGCATGTCATCGCCAATAGACACGTCTACCGTGCGCAGCTCGAAGAGATCGAGCGGAAAGGTCTGGCCGTCAAAGGTCGCAGCAATAAAGTACGCCACGCTGCGAACCTGACCACTATCACCGTTCTCAGCCAGGCTCAAAAGGCGCTCATACGCTTGCGCCGCCGCCGCCTGAGCTTTACGTGCCCGGTCGGCCCACTCGCGTTCCTGGCGGTCAATTTCGGCAAAGCTCATGTTGGTGTCCTTCCCTTAGCTCGTTCGAGAGACTTTTCGTGATCCGCCAACATGGCCACAAGTACGGCAGCTAAGGGGTACAACATGACCCAAGCAAGCCCTCGATGTCCTGCAAGCCAAAGCGGAATGCTAAGCAACCCGATTGCGCTAAGACAAGCCAGCAATGGCCAGCCAACAGGAATCCCTAAGAACACCTTATGCGACTTGAAATAAAGGTTCATTTCACTTCCCTGTTATTAAGGTATTTGCCGACTGTTCTTGGCTCTTTGGTTTCATGCTGGACCTTACTTTCCGTGGGCTCTAGTTGATGGTCCTGCTCACAGCAAGGTTCGATGCCAAGCCACCTGCCTTGATGAGTATGCCGATGACGTTGGATGGACCAAACGCCCGAGCGCATTCACGAGACGCAATGGTGGCAAGGGCTAAGGCAATCGCAGCGTCGGAAATGCCTGACTGCTTGATTGACAACACAGCCCGGTCCAGCTCATCACCGGCAAGGACCACATCTTTTGAATCAGGCACGGTCATCGCATTTTCCTATTCAGGCCAGTACCTTATCGAGATGCACTGCTTCATCGAACCACTGGAAGGCTAGTTCGCCATTCACGTTGTCCATCACCACCCAGCAGATCCCCGTATTGAACAGGCCTGTGGCCAACTCACCCACCTCGTACTTGGCACGAAGGGCGGTCTCGATTTCGTCGCGTGTGGTGGGCTCGTTCATAGCCTTCTTCCCCGAGGTTTTATTTGTTGGGTTAATTGTAGTGTGCATGCACACCGTTGGCAAGCGCTATTTTTGACCCGTTGTGTCGTGCTGTAGCGGGCCAAAAACTTTCTCAGCGTGCTCCAGCAGATTGGGGTCAAAACCTCGATAACGCGTGGAATCAGGCTTGCAGAAGTAGCCTTTCCACGTTGATTCTTTGATGCCTCGAATGCCAAAGCCACGATTGAAAAGCGTCAACGCAGCGGGTTGCGACAGGCCTGCACCCTTGACCAGTTCAGCCAGGCGCTCATTGGTGGTCTTTTCCTTGGTGTTCATGCACACCATCATAACGCGCCGAGGAACATGGCTTCAAGCTTGGCGCTCGACGTGTTGTGGGCAAATAAAGTCGTAAACACGCAAATAAAGTCGTAAACAACTTCCCTTGGAGAGCGGTGTGCCGAGCGCTGTTTTCCAAAGTCGTAAAC
>RXJQ01000044.1 GCA_003963115.1 Burkholderiales bacterium | reverse complement strand
CTTTGGTCGGCCTGTTCTCATCGCGGTATCTCCGTTCCCAAGATACCGCATGGCATTCAAGATTAATGCCAGTTATTTGCAGGACACAACACTAGTGCGGTGTCAATCGGAGAGCGCCATGCGAGCCCAGAATATCGTCGCCCAGTTGATAGCCCTTATCGGCTCGATTGCCTGCCCGATCGCGAATGCGGCAGACGTTCAATATGAATTTCAGGCCTCGCTGACCGACGGGCCCTTGCAAGGCACCAGCTTTGTGGGAACTTTCAGCTTCGATGCAGGAGGCATCACAGGCGTCGGTATGGAATACCTAACGCTGACAAGCTTGGACTTCAATCTGCTGGGCACGACGTTCACGCGTGCGGACATCAAGCAAGGCGGCCAAGCGATTCTCGACAACGGAAAGCTAGACTATTTCACTGCAGCCTTCTTTCCTCCGCCTCCTTTGGCTTCGCCAGTGCAGGACATTGCCTTCGGCTTTGGCGGCCCAGGCATTATTGGCTACGTCAAGGTGATCAATGGTGTTCAAGTGTTTGGCCAGGGCCGGTACGCATTTTCGGCTGGCGCCGTGCCTGAAGTCTCTACCCTCGGATTGATGTCTGTTGGCTTGTTGATCGGGTTGTGGCGAGGCGGACGGCAGGTTAACTCCAATAGCTCTGCCCCTTGGAAATCGTGGCCAAAACAGGCGGGGCGACCTTCCACCTGATTCGCAGGCTGCGCGATAACACACCACAAGCTGCATGTGGGTGGCGCAAATCAATTGGACCTATATAGGCCATCGCGCGCTTCATGCATGTCAGGCCAGCAGGATTTATGCTCTTGATGGACATTGGGGCGCGAGCGTCTCAGACTTGTCCCAGGGCAGTCCAGTTAAAGTGGCAATCAATCTGCCTTTTATATGCATAGGGCAGGGGTGTCATGTCCGGCCCAATTCATCTGTCAAGTTGAAGGAGAACGTACTGCCAGTCAAGGGGCTCACAGACGCACTCGTTCAATACGTTGAATCTCAGTGCTGGGCTCTGAAGGTGTTACTCATCACAAACTCGTAGCGCTCCGGCCGCCATAGAAGTGCGTGTGGTCGCAGCAAGGCCGCCCGGGATGCAGCCCCAGACGTCAGAAGACTGTCTAGATTGGCCATCACGCAGATTCTGCAGGCATGAGCCTGATGTGCCAGTACATGCAGCAAACCAGGTCGGGCTTTTTGTTGTTGGATGACCCGCATCGGTTCACTGCCCCGTGGTCGGTGCCCAGTTGCGGCGTGCCACGCCGTCGTAGCGCACGTCGGAGCAGCGCATGGGGAACACCGCTGCCGGCGGCTTGCTGGTCGCCTCGACATAGCAGGGGTACATGCCACCCAGGAATGTGATGAACATGAAGAGGTTGAACTCTTGTGGCGTCCACCCGAAATCGGCAGCAAACGCGGCTCCCAAGCCTCCCATATTGAGCTGCAACGGCCTGTTGGTCGACGCGAAATAGCGGTCGATCTCGAAGGCCAGAGCCACATGCGGGCCATCACCTACGCCCAACTCCTTGGCCATCTCCAGCCCGAGCGGAATGCGCTCATCCTTCGAGGCAATGGGCCGACCATAGCCAGGCATGCGGCCTCCATCACCCAGGAAACCTTCAAGGTGATCAGCCAAAGATGTGCCCCTGTCCAGGATCTGGCGCGTCTTGAGGAAGAAGTCCAAGGCGCGGAATTCATTGCCTCGACCGAAGATGGCGGCCTCCGAGACGGCCTGCGCTGCGCTAATGGCCAGATTGGGTGTGCTGCGTGTGGTGCCAGCCAGTGCTGCCACGCGGTTGTTCCACAGTCGCGCATCGGGGTAGCTGGTGCGCACCCAGGCCTGTGAGAACCACTTCAGGTGCTCGGGTGGAACAGGGCGACCCATGATGCCCATGGTGCACAGGGCCAGCCAGTCCATGTCCTTGAGATCGCGCAGCAGATCCTGGCCGAGGAAGATGGTATGACTGCCAGGGAAGGCTGCACCCACCTTGGTCTTGAAGACGTCGGCATGCTCCGCCAGCATTTGAGGCCCTCGGTTCATGGCTGTGTCTCCTTGCCGCGGTATGGGTCGTTCTCCAGTTCCACCGGCGGATAGGGGAAGTTCTTGAAGCCGATATGGCCTTGTTCCATGGCGTGGGCAGCTGCTCCTGGGAGCCTGAGAAGCAGGTAAAGCATTTCGCCCTGTGCGGGGCTGAAGCCCAGATCAGTAAGGGCTGCGGCGGCAATGCCCGTCATCGCCAGCGGCACGCCCGCGGCCTGCTCAAGGGCTGTGCGGTGTTCAGCCAGCCACAGTGTGCGTGGCCCGACCTCCTGGCTGGCCAGCATCTCCAGGGTCTGGCGCACCACGGTAGGCGTGGAGACACCATTGGGATCAAAGCCTGCGGCATGCTCGATGGCCGGCCAGCCCGTGTCCGTGACAGTCAGCCATTGCGGCGTCGCGTGATGAACCAAGGTGCTGGCCCAGGTGTGAGATGCGCCGAGTTCACACGCTGCCCATTTGCCCATGGCCAGGAACACGTCTCGTGCACCACCGCTTTGGCCAGCACCGACGGCCAGGGCCGCCATCAGACTCGCGGCCGCCGGGGTGCCGCCGATGCCACCACACATGGCAGCGTGCACCATGGGGTCGCGCGGGCCGGGGTTTGCCAAGGCCACCGCCAGGGTTTCCAGTGCACGTGCCTGGATGGGCGTGGGCGCCTCTCCTCTGAGCAGCAAGAACAGCATGTCGACCCAGCGGGCCTGCCCCAGCATCTGCCCATACACGTCGAAGCCGTGACAGTAAGCGGCACGCGTCGCAAAGGGGTTGTCGGGTTCGGGTTCCTCTTGCCAGATACTGGTGTGCAAGGGCGAGCTCACTGCTTGCCCTCCAGCGTCTGCATGCGCAGGTTCATGGGCGGTACTTCCTCGGCATCGATGCGAACGTCCAGCAAGGTCGGGCCCTGGCGATTGAGCATCTCGCTCATATTGAGCGCATCGAAATCTTCCGGGCCGCGGATGACATGGCCTGGTATGCCCATGGCCTGCGCCACGCGTGCATAGTCCACCGTCGGCAATTCGAAGGCGATGGGCTCGGCGCCGGCCAGTCGCTGGCCATGCTTGACCATGCCCAGCGCGCTGTCGTTGAGGATCACGAAGATCACGGTCAGGCCTTCCTGAGCGGCCACGGTGATCTCCTGGCCATTCATCAGGTAACTGCCGTCGCCGGTCAGGCAGACCACCGGGCAGTTCGGCTTGGCCCGTGCAATGCCCACACCCGCGCCGATGGCCCATCCCATGGGGGCGAAGTCCATCAGCACGCGCAGCCAGCCTGCATGGTCCTGGCGGCGTTCTCCACGCCAGGCGCTATTGGCCGCCGGGTTGATGACGTTGCCTGATGAGGGCACAAGGCCGAGTCGACGGTTGTTGCGGGAGTCGAGGTAGTGGATGGCCCAGGCGGTGGCGTTGCCCGCGTCGGCAACAAAGCGTGTGGTCGGTGGGAAGCGCTTGGACAACTCGATCATCAGGCGCTGGGGTTTGATGGGGGTTGCGTCGCTTTGGGTTTTCTCCGGTTCTTGCAGCGTCACGGGCACGGGCGCGGCCTGCCGTACTTTGGGTGCCCAAGGCATGCCCAGTGACTCCTGCTCGATGTGCATCATGTCCAGCAGGCGCTCGAACACAGTGCGGATGCGGCCTCGCACATGCAGGCGAGCCATGGGGGAATGCCGCAAGTGCTCATCGGTGCTGTCGATGTGGACGAGCTTGCGGTTGAGTACGCTGTTGCTCCAGGCTCCGCTTGTCCATTCACCCAGGCTGGTGCCGATGGCCAGAACGAGGTCGACGTCGTCATTGAGCGCGGCGTGAGCCGACTGGTGTCCGGCGAAGCCGAACACACCGCGATACAGCACGTGGTGCGGGTTGATCAGGCCCTTCGCATCCGGCGTGGTGACGAAGCAGGAGTTGGTCATCTCGGCGAAGTGGACGATCGCATCAATGGCTTCGCCGCAGTCGCCGCCGACAATGAGCGCCATCTTGTGGGTGTGCTGCAGCGTGGCAAACAGGGCGCGGACGGTGTCGTCGTCCACCAGCGAAGGCTTTTGCAGCAGCAGCTGCAGGCCTTGAGGCGACAGACGTTGCTCCACGTTGCTGCGCAGCAAGTCCAGGGGAATTGACAGGTGCACCGGGCCATACGGCGGCTGAATGGCGCGCATCAGTGCCTGCACCAGCTTGGTTTCCAACTGGTCGATGTGCGACACCAGCGTGTTGTAGCGGGTGCAGTGGCTGAACATGCCCACCGTGTTGATGCCGGTGCACGCGGACTCCTGCAAGGCCCCCTTGCCGAACACCGGCAGGGACGGCTGGCCGGTGATCACCAGCATGGGCACCTTGTTGTCGTAGGCGCATGCCACGCCCGTGATCAGGTTGGTGGCGCCAGGGCCCGATGTGGCCACGCAGACGCCGATCTTGCCCGTCTCGCGGGTGTAGCCGTCGGCCATGAAGGCGGCGCCAGCCTCGTGCCGGGCAACCACCGGACGCAGCCCGCCACGCCGCATGCTGACCGCCATGGCGTTGTAGAGCGGCTCAATGGCGCCGCCGGGCACGCCGAAAACGAAGTCAACGCCAATGGCTTCCAGGTAGGAGACGATCAGTGCGGCGGCGCCAACGGTCGGAGAGGGAGGGGTCAGCGGTACAACTGCTGCGGACTTCACGATGCCAGATCCTTGTTACATTAAAAACCTTAATTCACATGTTGAAACAATTAAGGCTGGCGCAAGCATGCCTGTGGTGCGGTCGATCGTCATCCCCCCCCTCGCGGGCCAACCCTTGATCGGGGGGCCGATTTTCAGTAGTTGAGCACACGATGCAACAAGGTGGTGAACGCGAATGCCTGGGGGCATCAGAATGGGGGGTGGAGCAGTACAGAATGGAGGATGTCGGCAGTCATCCTGTCGGGCAGCAGATGGGGAGTTTCTTGTTCTCGGCATGGCGTGTTAGGCACAAGGTCGCAAGGCTTCTGTTGATGGCGGTACTGGGTAGCCTCATGTACGCCGGCATGGCCGTCGCCGATGATGATGCCGGGCGTGCCAGCCTCGCCGTGGTCTACCCCGACATTGGTGAACCCTATCGCAGCGTCTTCTCCGCCATCATTGAGGGCATCGAAGAACGGGCGCGTGGCAAGATCGCCAGTTTTCCCATCGTTGCCGGAGCCAATCCACCTGCCTTGTCAGAAGAGTTGCGTCACCGCAATGTGCGTGCCGTCATTGCATTGGGCCGCAGCGGTCTGAAGGTTGCTTCTGGGCTGGACCGCCAGATCAATGTGGTGGCCGGTGGGGTGCTGTCGGTGCCGGAATCCGAGGCTCAGGGGATGATGGTCCAGAGCCTGGCTCCGGATCCTGCGCTCTTGTTCGCGCGGCTCAAGTCCTTCATGCCGGGTGCCAAACGCGTCATCGTGGTGTATGACCCCAAGCAGAACGAGTGGTTGATCCGTCTGGCCAAGGATGCTGCCAAGGCGCAAGGCCTGGAACTGGTGGCACTGGACGCAGACGACCTGAAAACAGCCGTGCGTCGCTATCAGGACGTCATGGGTTCGATGAATGGGCGGCGCGATGTGTTGTGGCTGCCGCAGGACTCGACGACCGTCGAGGAGTCCGCGGTGCTGCCGCTGGTGCTGCGCGAAGCCTGGAACCAGAGCTTTGTGGTGTTCTCCAGCAATGTGGTGCATGTGCGCCGTGGTGCATTGTTTTCGCTTTACCCTGACAACACGGAAATGGGCCGCTTTCTGGCGGGCGCCGCATTGGCCTCCTTGCAAGGCAATGGCGCCCCACAGCGTGGCATTCAAACGCTCAAGCAGGTGTTGACGGCGGTCAACACGCGGACAGCCGAGCACCTCGGCATCGATTTGCGCGCGTCACAGCAGCGCATTCACCTCATATTCCCGGAGCAATGAGATGACAGGTGCTCAAACCTCGCTCCCGGCGCGGCAACTCGCGCGAATGTTGAAAGGCATGACCTTTCAGCAGCAGATCGCCATCGCCATGGCCGTGGGCGTGCTGTGCATGGCCCTGTTCTCCTCCGTGGGCAGCGCCTGGCAAGGCAGCCAGCAGGTGCGCGACAACCTCATCCAGCAAAGCCTGCGCATTGCATCGAGCCTGGCCAACCAGAGCAAGCTAGCCTTGCTGTCAGGCTCACCTGACAACGCGGCCGAGGCCGTGGCCGCCACGCTGGCCTTCCCGGACGTGTTGCGCGTTGAGGTGCGCAAAACCGATGGCAAGGTGCTGCTGGCCAAAGGCATCATGACCAAGGGGCAATCGGATTTGCCCATGCCTGCTCAGACCGCCGTGCGCGAGGCCTACCTGGAAAGCGAAACCGATGATGCCTGGCGCTTCGTCGCACCGGTATGGACAGCACGTTCCGAGACACCCTTCGACGTGGTGGCGCCAACAGACGAGTTCCTCGGGCATGTCGTGGTGGTGCTGAGCAAGGCCACGCTGGGGCGCATGGTAGCCAATATCTTCATGGTCAACATGTTGTCGTCCTTCTTCTTCGCGGGCGTCTTCCTGATCGTGATACGTTTCCTGTGCGCAAGGCTGACGAGGCCGCTGGACATGCTCTCCAGTGCCATGTCCCGCGCTGAGCAAGGCGAGGTGCAGGTCCGCACACCCGTCGATGGTCCGCGTGACATCCAGGCCATGGCACAGGCCTTCAACCGCATGATCGCGGCTTTGCAGGAGCGTGGCGAGGAGCTGCAAAGCCACCGTGATCACCTGGAGGAGTTGGTGGGTCGCCGCACCACGGAGCTGCAGATGGCCAAGGAGCGCGCCGAGATCGCCAGCCAGGCCAAAAGCGACTTCCTGGCGCGCATGAGCCACGAGTTGCGTACGCCCCTGAATGCCATCATGGGCTATGCCCAGATCCTCAAGATGGACCGCACGCTGACCGAACGGCAGCTCACCTGCTTGAACACCATCCATGGCAGTGGCGAGCATCTGCTGATGCTCATCGTGGACATCCTGGACCTGTCGCAGATCGAAGCAGGCAAGACGGAGCTGCATCTCGCGGCGGTCGACCCCAAGGCCCTGACCAATATGCTGGACGACATTATCCGCATCAAGGCTGTCGAAAAGCAGCTGACCTTCGTGGTCGAGGCTGCGCAGGACTTGCCCCAGGCCGTGATGCTGGACGAAAAACGACTGCGACAGGTCTTGCTGAACCTGCTGAGCAATGCTGTCAAGTTCACGCAACAAGGTGTGGTGAACCTGCGGATCCAGATCGTAGGCAGGGAAAAGGGCGATGACCAGGTCCGCATGCGTTTTGAGGTACAGGACTCCGGCGTGGGTGTTCGCCCCGAAGACCAACAGCGCATCTTCGAGCCTTTCGAGCAGGCAGGCGATTCACGCAGCCGGGCGGCGGGGACGGGCCTGGGTCTGGCCATCAGTCGCCAACTGGTGCGGTTGATGGGGGGGGATCTGCATGTGCGCAGCGAGGTGGGTGCGGGCAGCCTGTTCTGGTTCGAGCTCACCGCCCCATTGGCATCGGCTTTGCCTCACGCCGTGAGCCAGCGGGTCGACGTGAATGGCTATGAAGGCCCCCGCAAGCGCATTTTGGTCGTGGACGATGTGCCCGCCAACCGCCTCATGCTGGTCGAGTTGCTGCGGCCTCTAGGCTTCGAGATCTGTGAGGCCATTCACGGCCAGGATGTACTTGACCAGATTCCATCCAACACACCGGATCTGATCCTGATGGACCTGGCCATGCCGGTGATGGATGGGCTCGAAGCCACGCGCCGGATCAGGGCGGGGCATGTCTGTGCGGATGTGCCCATCATCGCGCTGTCGGCCAACGCATCGCGTCAACACAGTGAGCAGGCCATGGCGGCTGGGGCCACGCTGTTCATGTCAAAGCCCTTTGAGCGCTCGGAGCTCTTGTCTCATCTAGGAGCATGCCTGTCCTTGACCTGGATCCACGCAGGGGTGGATCTGCGCTGACGGTGTCTGAAAGACGTCACTGACGCGCAGCTTTTGGGTGAATCACCCTTCCCAAATGTCCGAAGAGGCCACACAATCTGCGCGGTGCACCAAACAGGAACCGGATGATGAGACGTTGCGTTCCCGTGAACCGAGATGTTGCGCGCAAGGTTGTATCGCAGGCAGTCGCCGTGCTCCTTCTGTCGTTGATGCAACCCATCGTCGCTCATGCGCAAGCCACCAGTGACGAAGAAGATCTCGCTCTGTCATTTGGCGACAAATCCACGGTCAGCATTGCAACGGGCAGTCAACAGCCCTTGCGGCGAGCTCCTGCGGTGGCTACCGTGATCACGGCCGAAGATATTGCGGCCATGGGGGCCACCGATCTGGATCAGGTGCTGGAAACCGTACCTGGCATCCACGTGAACCGCAGTGTTCAAGGCTACAGCCCTTTGTATGTCGTGCGTGGCATCTACAGCGACTACAACCCCCAGACCCTGATGCTGCAAAACGGCGTGCCCATGACCACGCTGTTTATCGGCAATCGGGGGAACGCCTGGTTTGGCTTGCCGGTTGAAAACATTGCCCGCATCGAGATCATCCGTGGTCCAGGTTCGGCGCTGTACGGTGCCGATGCCTATTCAGGTGTCATCAACATCATCACGAAGACCGCGGCCGACACACCGGGCACCGAAGTCGGGGTCCGAGGCGGTTCCTTTGATACCTGGAACACCTGGGTGCAGCATGGCGGCAAGTTGGGGCCCTTGGATGTTGCGGGCTACTTGAGCGTCGGGCATACGGATGGCTTCAAGAGAGCCATCGAGGCGGATACACAAACGTACTTCGATGGACTTTTTTCTTCGCATGCCAGTTTGGCGCCCGGCACGGTCAATACTGGCTATGACTCGGTGGATGGAAGTCTGGACCTTGCCTACAAGCAGTGGCGATTCCGGGCTGGCTACAAGTTGCGAGACAACGGGCAAACTGGTCCCGGGATCTCGGGGGCTCTCGACCCAGTTGGCAGGGCAAAGAGCGAGCGCACGTCTGCGGATTTGTCCTGGAACGGCACGGATGTCCTCAAGGATCTGGACGTAGGGGTTGTGGCCAGCTATCTGTCTTACACGCAGCAGTTTCCAACCTTGCTGCAGTTGTTTCCGCCTGGGGCATTCGGTGGTGCTTTCCCGGATGGCATGCTGGGGGCGCCCAATACTTGGGAGCAGCAGTTGCGGTTTTCAGTGGTCAGCACCTACCGCGGTTTTGTTGATCACAACGTGCGTTTTGGCGTAGGGCACGACGATCTGGATCTGTATCGGACGCAAGAGATAAAAAATTTCACGCTCAACGGTGTAGGGTTGCCGTTGCCCTTGGCTACGCCGGATCCCGTGGAGGTGCCGGTTGACCAGTCGTTCATGACGCCACACAAGAGAATGGTCGACTATTTGTATGCGCAGGATGAATGGCGATTTGCCAGAGATTGGGCGCTGACAGGTGGCGTGCGCCATGACCACTACTCCGACTTTGGCGGCACGACCAATCCGAGAGCAGCATTGGTCTGGGATGCCAGTATCGACTTGACAGCCAAGCTTCTGTATGGACATGCCTTTCGCGCGCCGGCTTTCACTGAGCTCTACAGCATCAACAATCCGGTGGTGCGCGGCAATCCGGATTTGAAGCCGGAGACGATCAATACCTGGGAGGCCGCATTCGCCTGGCAGGCGCGCCCCGATATGGATGTCAACCTCAGCTTGTTCCGCTACCGCATGAAGGACATCATCCGTGTGTCCAATAGCGTGTGGAACAACACCGGTGCACAGCACGGGCATGGCTTTGAGTTGGAGACCATCTGGAAGGTGAGCCGGACCTTGCGTGTCCAAGGCAACTATGCCTGGCAGCGTTCAACCGATGAAGCCACTGACCAAGACGCGGGGTATGCGCCGCATCATCATCTTTCGACGCGAGCCGACTGGAGTGTCGCGGGCAATTGGCTTTTGGGTGGGCAGCTCAACTATGTGGCAGATCGCAAGCGCGCAGCTGGCGATACGCGCCCTGACATTCCTGACTACACCACGGTCGACTTGAGCCTCCGAACAAACAGCGGCGGCAAGGGTTGGGAGTTCTCTGGTGCCATCAAGAACTTGTTCAGCGCAGACGCCAGAGAGCCGGTGCCACAGACGCCGAGTCTCTCCATTCCGAACGACCTGCCGCTGCCGCGCCGCTCGTTCTACCTCCAGGCCATCTACAGGATGTGACCAAGCGTCAAAGCACGCTCATGCCACCGTCTACTGCAATCTCCTGGCCCACGATGTAGGACGAGTCGTCGCTGGCCAGGAACAAGGCGGCCTTGGCCACTTCTTCTGCTTCGCCAAAGCGCTTGCTTGGTGACTTGCGCGTGACTTCGTCGCGGACGGCTTGAGCCGCCTCGTCAGGCAAGCCGAACTTGCCCCACATGGGGGTCGTGATGGGGCCCGGGCTGATGGCGTTGACGCGGACGCCTCGACCGATCAATTCCAGTGCCAATGTCTGCACCAGTGAGCGCAGGGCGGCTTTGCAGGCAGCGTAGACACTGAAGTTGGGTGAACCGATCTGGTTGGAGATCGACGTCGTCACGATCACGCTGGACTGCGCCGACAGCAGAGGCAGCGCCTTCTGGATCGTGAAGAAGGCGCCTTTGAAGTTCACCGAGGCCAGTGCGTCGAAGTGCTCTTCGCTGATGAATTCAAAGGGGGCCGGGCCGGCAACGGCCGCATTGACAACCAGCACGTCGATCTTGCCCCAGCCCGATTGCAGCGTGGCCATGGCGTCATTGATGTCGCTGACCTTGCTGGCATCGCAGCGCAAGGTCAACACCTCATGGCCGAGTATCTCCTTGGCCTGCGCCAGGGCTTCGGGATTGCGCCCTGTGATGGCAACACGAGCGCCTTGTGCCAAAAACAGCTTGGCGGTCGCCAAACCAATGCCACTGTTGCCGCCTGTGATCAGTGCGGTCTTGCCCGATAACTTCTGCATGGGGGTGTCCTTCAAACCTTGATGAGGTGAGGGCGCGGGAGCCATACCAAAAAACCGCCCTCAATTTGTTTCAGATTGTATTTAGGACCTTTTCAGGCGGGCATCCTCTACATCGGGGTGCACCGCTCAAACAGGGGCCTCGCTAGGTTCGTGTGCTTTGTCGCATTCTCTTACGCAAATTGCTCAAGGTGAGCGTTGCCAGGCCGAAGAGCACCGTTGGCGGAACCTTTCGCCAATGCCGGTCGACCGGTTTCTGGGCCCCAACAGGGAGAGGGCCGGGCGGCTTGACACCATCAACCATTGAGGAAGAACCATGCGTCTGCAGAAATGGATTGGGATTGGTATTGTTTCGGCAACGATGTCTGCGACATCGGCAATGGCTGACACCACAGCCACCAAAGACTCACAGTTGCCGCTCTTGCTTGTGGGGGCCTCTTATGCCGAGGCGAAAACCCCCTACAACAATGGCATTGCACCCTTGGGAGGCATCGCCGTTGGTTTCGGCAGCTACCTGAGCTTAGGGGCCGCCTTGACGCGTTCGCCCCTGCTGCCTGGCTACCTCATCAATGAAGGGCAGGCGGGCGCCACCACCTTTGCCCGACAGGCTTGCGCACCGGGTGCCAGCACCTGCGGCCCGGCCGGGTGGGACAGCTACGCGACCCAGTTGCAAAAGGCCTTGAGTCGGGTGGCGCAGCCTCCGAGTTTCACGACCTACAACGCCAAGTACGTGGTGATCCTCAGCCCCAATGACTGCCTGCATGCCGATGCCTTTGGCGTGCCACAAACCACCACATCGCCTTGCTCGTTGGCGCAGATGAACCAGGTGGCTGACCGGCTGGTGGCGGTGGGCAATCAGGCGAGGGCGGCCGGCTTGACGCCGATCTTCGACGTGATGCCGCGCTACAAGCAGCTCAACCTACCCCTGTTCCAGAGCCTCTATGGTCTGGCCTGGGTCATCAGCGAGAACGACTACAACACCTTGCGCAGCGTCACCAGCACCCGCGTGAAGGCCGAAGTGCCAGGCGTCATCCAGATCGACATCTGGAAGGACTTCGTGAACATCGGAGATGGCATCCACCCCACACCTGAAACCGCACGCAAGGCGGCTCAGGCCGTTGCCGTCGAGTTGCTGCGACGTGATCACCCGCACGATCACTGATGGGCTGATGATGGTGCATTGAGTGGAGGTGGGCCTGGTGCCCGCCTCGCTGCCTCACACCTGCCACAAGTGCAGGGCCCCTGGAATGGCGCGACCCTGTTCGACGCGAATCGAGGTGTCGAGGTGGGGCACCGTCGTGAAGCCATGGCTCGCCGCCAATTGCCTGAGATAGGGCTCGGTGTGTGCATAGCGTCCTGAGGATGTCAACCGGAATCCGCATGGGGGCGCCTGATCGGGCGTGACCGCTTCGACCGAGAAGGTGAACAGGCCTCCGGCCTTCAGCAGACGCCTGGCTTCGCCAACCACTTCGTCGATCTTGCCGATATAGACGAAGACATCGGCCGAGGTCACGACGTCATAGCTGGCGTCTTGCTCGGCTTGCATCATGCTCAGCAAGTCTGAGCGTTCCAGGCGTTCATAACGCTGGCGTTCCTGGGCCTTTTGCAGCATGCCGGCCGACACGTCCACACCGATGCAGGTATACCTGTTCGCTGGCAGAGCCGCGCCAACCAGGCCTGTGCCGCAACCCAGGTCCAGCACGCGCTGAACGCCTGGTGCGACGGGCGCGCGTTGCTGCAGCAGTTCTGCCATCTGGGCCGGGATGTTGTAGCGCAGGGTTTGGGTCAAGTGGGTGTCGAAGTGGCCGGCGTAGTTGTCGAACACACCCTCCACGTACTGAAGGGGTGCGCCGTCCGTGGTGGTGCCGGAGAGGGCGTCCACGTGGTGCCTGGTTTCGGCGTCGTCGGGGGCCAGTGCCAGCTTGCGCTTGTAGGCGGCCAATGCTTCTGGCAGCTTGCCCTGGTCCCTCAAGGCGGCGCCCAGGTTGCCATGTGCATCCGCGTAGTCGGGTTTCAAGGCCAGGGCCTGGCGATAGCAGCCAATGGCCTGTTCGGTCTTGCCCAGGTCCTTGAAGATCACGCCGAGGTTGTTGAAGGCCTCGTGGTCCTTGGGCATCAGCACGGCGGCCTTCTGCATGGGTTGCAGCGCTTCGGCCGTGCGGCCTAGTTTCTTCAGGGATGCACCCAAGACCTTCCAGGCGAGCGGGTGCTTGGGGTGCTGGCGGGTGAGCGCACGGGCCAGCATCTCGGCGTCCGCGTACTGGCGGTTGCCATATAGTGTGACGAGGACTTGGCGCTCGTCGGCGCTGGGCTCCTTGCCCTTGGGTGGGTTGCTGATCGAACTGGACTTCATGGGCTGCAGGGCGGTTAAGGCCAAGGAATGGCAAACGGCCATGTTGGCCGATATTCGAAACTGGATCAAAAAATAGTGTATCCCGCCTATGCGGGGATGCCATGGTGCAATGGCCCCGTTCAGTCGCTCTGCCGCGGCCTGGGTGTGCGCGCCAGCACCCAGGCGGACACGCTGCATGCGCCTGCGTCCAGCAAGGCGTGCGCACAGGCGTTGAGCGTGGCGCCCGTGGTCATCACGTCATCCACGATGGCGACATGTCGATCTTGCAGCAGGCCATGGTGCCGTGCAGGGACGTGAAAGGCCTCGCGGATCTGCTGCGCGCGCGCTTCGGCCGTCAGGCTCATCAGGCGCGAGGTGTGCAGGCTGCGCTGCAGTACATCGGTGCGTGCGGTGATGCTCAACTGCCGCCCGACCTGGCGTGCCAGCAGGCATGACTGGTTGTAGCCGCGTTCGCGCAAGCGTTGTGTCGACAGCGGTACCGGCACGATGAGGCTGGTCAGGCCCTTGCGGGTTTGGGCGGCGTCAGCAAGCAGTTTGCCCAGGGGCTTGGCCAGTGCCGTGTGGCGCTGAAACTTGAGCTTGGCAAGGAGGTCAGGCCAGGGGCCGACGTAGTCCACAGCGGCAATGGCGCGATCGAACTCCGGAGACTGGTCTTCGCAGTCCGTGCAGATCGTGTCGTGGTGTTGCGTTGGCAGGTCGATCGCGCAGCGTGTGCAGCGAAGGCCGCTCAGTTGCCAATGCTTCAGACAGGCAGCGCACAGGCGCTCGGTTTGCCAGGTGCGACAGATGAGGCATTGGCTGAAGCGCCATGGCGGCGCGGCAAACAGGTCGGAATGGGATGCCCTTGCGAGCCAGGCGGAAAGCATCCAGTCAATATACTGACGACCCCTCACCGGCAACATCGCCCCAAGTGGGGTTGCTGTCGCATGCCATGTCTTCCGTTTTGCCTCCGTCTTCTTCGCCCGCGCCTGATCTACCGCTTTGTGCGCCCAGTGAGGTCGCTCTGGCAAGGCAGGTTCGTCGCCTGGCTGCGCTCGCCGAGCCGCCGTGGCTGCATGCCGAAGTAGCGCGCAGGCTGGCCGAGAAGCTGGGGCCCATCAAGCTGGAGCCCGAGGGCTGGATAGACTGGTCGGCCTTCCTGGGGGCCGGTGCCGAGCTGGTTCAGGCGCGCTATCCACAGGCACAGCGTTGGGTGGTCGAGCCCACGCCAGCCTTGCAGGCGCGCAGCCGCTCGATGCTGGCGGATCAGGCCGAGCGCAGCTGGAAGCGGCTCTGGCGCCGCGATGTACCAGAGGTCTGGCTGGAAGGTCAGGCAGATGCTGTGCAAGCTCGCCCCTGGACGCCAGATGGCGCGCAGATGCTTTGGGCCAACATGACGCTACATGCACATGCGGATCTGCCGTCCCTGATGGGGCAGTGGCATCGGCATCTCGCCGTTGATGGCTTTCTCATGTGCTCGGGCTTGGGGCCGGATACGGCCAGGGAACTGCGTCAGGTGTACCAGGCGCTGGGCTGGCCCTGGCCGACCATCGACTTCATCGACATGCACGACCTGGGCGACGAACTGGTCAAGGCGGGGTTTGCCGACCCGGTCATGGACATGGAGCGCCTGACCCTGACCTGGGCCACGCCCGAAGCCATGCTGGCCGAGCTTCGTACTTGGGGTGGCAATGTGGCCTGGGGGCGTCACCAGGGCTTGCGCACGCCGCGCTGGCGCGATCGCCTCCTATCAGAGTTGGCGGCGCGCCTGACCCGGCCGGACGGTCGGCTGGGCCTGACGGTTGAAATTGTTTATGGGCATGCCATCAAGCCCTTGCCCAGGGTGAAGGTGGCGGCGGAGGCGCGCGTTTCGCTGGATGACATGAAGCGCATGATCCGCAAGCAGGACAAGCCCTGATCGGAATGTGGCGTCGTTGTATCGACAGCCTGTGATTCCTGCAAAAATTGCGGGTTATTCATAGCATATGACCACCAATTGCATATTGAGACACCTCAAGTGGGTGGCTAGAATGACTCGGGCGTTTGGATGGTGCACTGCATCAACAAATGGCCAGCCAGCCTACCGGAGTGGCCCCCGGGCACTGACTGCAGCAGTGCCCGAGTTCAATCCTTGACGAGCCAAGACATGACCAAAGATCCTGGGTACAGCGTGAGTCGGATGTCGTTCAAAGAGGGGCTTGGTGCCCTTGCATCTCGTTGGGGCACCACGGCAAAAGCGGCTTCGCTGAGTTTGCTGGGTGTGGCCGCCCAGGCGAGCTGGGCCGTCAACAGCCTGCCGGGCGGGCCCGCTGTCGGCCAGCTCGATCTGCCGCCGCCCGTCACCAAGATCGCGGCCGAGCAGCAGTCGCTGCATTACATGATGCTCTATATCTGCGGCGCGATCTTCGTGGCCGTGTTCGGTGTCATGTTCTATTCGATCTTCGCGCACCGCAAGTCGAAGGGGCACAAGGCGGCCGACTTCCATGAGTCCACCACCGTCGAAATCATCTGGACGGTGATCCCCTTCCTGATCGTGATCGGCATGGCCCTGCCCGCCACCAAGGTGGTCGTGGCCATGAAGGACACCACCAACGCCGACCTCACCGTGAAGGTGACCGGCTACCAGTGGAAATGGGGCTACGACTACATCAAGGGTGAAGGCGAGGGCGTGCACTTCATTTCGACGCTGGATTCGACGCAGCGCGCGCTGTCTGACGCCGGCACACCCGAAGGTGACAACTACCTCCTCAAGGTCGACAACCCACTGGTCGTGCCGGTCGATAAGAAGGTGCGCATCATCACCACGGCCAACGATGTGATCCATTCCTTCATGGTGCCCTCGTTCGGCATCAAGCAGGACGCCATCCCCGGCTTCGTGCGCGACACCTGGTTCCGCGCCGAGAAAACGGGCGACTACTACGGCCAGTGCGCCGAGCTGTGCGGCAAGGAGCACGCCTACATGCCCATCCACGTCAAGGTGCTGAGCGCCGAGGACTATACCAAGTGGGTGGCCGATCGCCAGAAGGAGCTGCAGGCCCTGGCCGACGACCCCACCAAGGTCTGGACACAGGCCGACCTGCTTGCCCGTGGCGAGAAGGTCTACAACGCCAACTGTGCCGCCTGCCACCAGCCCAACGGCAAGGGCGGCGGCGCGGTCAAGCCGCTGGATGGCTCGCCCAAGGTGCTGAGCGAAGACAAGGCTGTGCAGATCCATGTGCTGCTCAATGGGCAGAACAACATCATGCCCTCCTGGAAGCAACTGTCGGACACCGAGATCGCGGCGGTGATCACCTTCACGAAAAACCACTGGTCCAACAAGACCGGCCAGACGGTGCAGCCGTCGGAAGTGCTGGCTGCGCGCAAGTGAAGCGCGCGTGACCTCAACGGGATCAAAAAGGACACCTCATGACCAGTACAGCTCTTGACCACGGGCACGCGCATCACGGTGATCATGGCCACGACGATCACCACGGCCATCCGCACGGCTGGCGTCGATGGTTCTACGCGACCAACCACAAGGACATCGGCACGCTTTACCTGCTGTTTTCCTTGACCATGCTGATGATCGGCGGCGTGCTGGCGCTGGGCATCCGTGCCGAGCTGTTCAAGCCCGGCCTGCAGATCATGAACCCCGAGCTGTTCAACCAGTTCACCACCATGCACGGCATCATCATGGTGTTTGGCGCCATCATGCCGGCCTTCGTGGGCATGGCCAACTGGTTGATCCCGCTGCAGATCGGGGCCTCCGACATGGCCTTCGCGCGGATGAACAACTTCAGCTTCTGGCTGCTGATTCCTGCTGCACTTTTGCTGGTTGGTTCCTTCTTCCTCCCCGGGGGTGCACCGGCCGCCGGTTGGACGCTGTACGCGCCGCTGACGCTGCAGATGGGCCCCTCGATGGATGCTGGCATCTTCGCGATGCACATCATGGGCGCCAGCTCGGTCATGGGCTCGATCAACATCATCGTGACCATCCTCAACATGCGCGCACCCGGCATGACGCTGATGAAGATGCCGATGTTCGCCTGGACCTGGCTGATCACCGCCTACCTGCTGATCGCGGTGATGCCGGTGCTGGCCGGCGCCATCACCATGACGCTGACGGACCGCCACTTCGGCACCAGCTTCTTCAACCCCGCCGGCGGCGGTGACCCGGTGATGTACCAGCACATCTTCTGGTTCTTCGGCCACCCCGAGGTCTACATCATGATCTTGCCGGCGTTCGGCATCGTCAGCCAGATCGTGCCGGCCTTTGCCCGCAAGAAGCTGTTCGGCTACACCTCCATGGTCTATGCCACGGCTTCGATCGCCATCCTGAGCTTCATCGTGTGGGCGCACCACATGTTCGCCACCGGCATGCCCGTAACGGGTCAGCTCTTCTTCATGTACGCCACCATGCTGATCTCCGTGCCCACGGGCGTGAAGGTCTTCAACTGGATCGCGACCATGTGGCGGGGTTCCATGACCTTCGAAACCCCGATGCTGTGGGCCGTGGGCTTCATCTTCGTGTTCACGATGGGTGGCTTCACCGGCTTGATCTGCTCCGTGGCGCCGATCGACATCCAGATCCAGGACACGTACTACGTGGTGGCGCACTTCCACTACGTGCTGGTGGCCGGCTCGCTGTTCGCGCTCTTCGGCGGCTTCTACTACTGGGTGCCCAAGTGGACGGGCGTGATGGTGGCCGAGTGGAAGGGCAAGCTGCACTTCTGGTGGTCGCTGATCGCCTTCAACGTCACCTTCTTCCCGATGCACTTCCTGGGGCTGGCGGGCATGCCGCGTCGCTATGCCGACTACCCCATGCAGTTCGCCGACTTCAACGAGATCGCCTCGGTGGGTGCTTTCCTCTTCGGCTTCGCCCAGGTCTATTTCATCTTCGTGGTGCTGATTCCTGCCATGCGCGGCAAGGGTGAGCCGGCACCGCAAAGGCCTTGGGAAGGTGCCGAAGGGCTGGAGTGGGAGGTGCCTTCGCCCGCTCCGTTCCACACCTTCGAAACCCCGCCCAAGCTGGACGAGACCGCGACCCGCGTGATTGGCTGAATCAAATCAGGAGCCAGCCATGCGTGATCAGCTTTCATCTGGCGAAGAGCGTCGGCGCAATCTGAGGCTGGCCTTGATCCTGGCCTCGGTGGCGGCGGCCTTCTTCGTGGGCTTCATCGTGAAGATGAGCATGTTCGGTCATCACTGACCACCACCCGTCGGGAATGACATGAGCACCACCATCGCCAGCAAGCCCAGCGTCGACAGCAGGCGGGTGTTCAGCCTGCGCCGCGCCAACCTCGACATGGTGGGCAAGCTGACGGTGATCGCCGCGCTGATGTTCGGCTTTGGCTACGCGATGGTGCCGATGTACAAGCACATCTGCGAGGCCCTGGGCATCAATGTGCTGTCGCTGTCCGAGCAGCAGACACCGGGTGCGCTGGCCTCGGGCAAGTTCAATACGCAGGTCGATCTCAGCCGCACGATCACCATCGAACTGGATGCCAATGCGCGCGGCCCCTGGGACTTCAAGCCCGAGACGCATTCGGTGCGTGTCCACCCAGGTGAGATCACAACCGTCATGTACGAGTTCCGCAATATGCAGAACCGAGCCATGACGGCGCAGGCCATTCCCAGCTACGCGCCCAAGCAGGCCACGGCCTACTTCAACAAGCTGGAATGCTTCTGTTTTCGCCAGTACACGCTCAAGCCGGGTGAGAGCAAGCGCTGGCCGGTTGTGTTTGTGATCGATCCCAAATTACCCAAGGATGTTGCCAACGTCACCTTGTCCTATACCTTCTTCGAGGTTGGGGGCACGATGCCGATGGCGCCCAAAGGGTCGATATGACGGATGAACTGCGCGATGCCGCCCAGCGTAAAGGCTCTTTTGTCCAGACGCTCAAGGCAGTTGCGTGGTCTTTTTTCGGGGTGCGCAAGTCTTCGGACTACGCACAGGATGTGGCCAAGATCAACCCGGTCCATGTGATCGTGGCGGGTGTGGTGGCGGCGCTGTTGTTTGTCGTGGGGCTGGTCTTGCTGGTGCGATGGATCATCACCAGCGGAGTGGCCCAGTGAGTTTCGTGTCGAGTGTCGTTTCTTGAGGAGCACATAGCGATGTCCACCGCAGTGAACAAGGGGCAGGCCCCTTACTACTTCGTGCCGGGGCCTTCACGGCACCCGATGATGGCGGCCATCGGGCTGTTCCTGGTGGTGCTGGGGGCCGGGCAGTGGGTCAATGGCGTCGAGTGGGCGCCCTACTGTGTGCTGGTCGGCTTTCTGTGGTGGGCCTTCGTGCTCAAGCAGTGGTTCTCAGATGCAATCGCGGAAAGCGAAGGCGGCCTGTATGGGGATCGCGTCGACGTGTCCTTCCGCTGGAGCATGGCCTGGTTCATCTTCTCGGAGGTGATGTTCTTCGGTTCCTTCTTCGGGGCGCTGTACTGGGCGCGCCTGCATGTGCTGCCCAACCTCGGCAGCATTGACAACGCCCTGCTGTGGCCTGACTTCAAGGCCGTGTGGCCTTCGGAGATGGCGGGCATGACCGCCTCGCCTGCCGGCACGGTGGAGCCCTTCAGGACCATGGGCCCCTGGCCGATCCCCACGCTCAACACAGCGCTGCTGTTGACTTCTGGCGTGACGCTGACCATTGCCCACCATGCGCTGCGCGAGAACCACCGCGGCAAGACGATCGCCTTCATGTGGCTGACCGTGCTGCTGGGCGCGACCTTCCTGTGCTGCCAGGCCTATGAGTACTTCGAGGCCTATCACCATCTGAACCTCAAGCTGTCGTCGGGCATCTACGGCTCGACCTTCTTCATGCTCACGGGCTTCCATGGCATGCACGTGCTGGTCGGCATGCTGATGCTGCTGTTCATCACGCTGCGACTGATGAAGGGCCACTTCACGCCTGACAAACATTTCGGCTTCGAAGGCGCGGCCTGGTACTGGCACTTTGTGGACGTGGTCTGGCTGGGTCTTTACATGGTCGTGTACTGGACCTGACCCGCATCACGCGAATGCATCACCTGCAAGGCGCCCATGTGGCGCCTTGTCTATCTCAGTGGCACACCGGTCGGGTGGATCCAGCCCATTTTGTAGCTGATCAGGACGAACAGGAACAAGGCAATGGACAGCCCCACACGCAGGGCCAGCGCACGAACCATGCGGTTGCTCTTGGGCTGGCCATCCCGGCCGTCTTGCAGCATGGCGCGGCCCGCGAAGACCAAGGCGATGACAATGGCCAGCAATGCAAATGCGATGACGATTTTCATGAGCAGAGATTATGAGTGCCGCACCGCCCGTGGAGGGGAGCAATGACCCCAGGCTCGCGCCGTGTGGTTGTATGGCTGGCAGCGGCCGTGATGACGGCGCTGACCATGAAGCTGGGCTTTTGGCAATGGCGGCGGGCAGCAGAGAAGGAGCAGGCTCAGGTACACATGCTGGCTCAGCAGCATCAGCCGCCATGGGGCAATGCAGACTGGCCCTGTGAGGGTACAAGCCAGGCGGGTGGCCATCTGCCCCTGTATCGGCCCGTGGTGCTGCTTGGGCATTGGTTGCCCGAGAAAACCGTGCTGCTCGACAACCGACCCATGGATGGTCAGAGTGGTTTCCTGGTGGTGACGCCCCTGCAGCTTGATGGTGCAGCGGGCCCTTGCCGAGGCCGCGTCGTGCTGGTGGAGCGGGGCTGGGTGCCGCGTGATGCCCATGACCGGCTCAAGTTGTCCGCCATCGACACCCCCACCGGCATGGTGTCCTTGTCAGGGCGTGTGGTGGAGGGCCTGTCCAGAACCTACCAACTGGGCAGCGAGCCCTCTGTGGCCAGCACGTCTCGTGGGCCTTTACTCAGGCAAAACGCCGATGAGGCCTTGTGGCGAGCCTGGCTGGGGCAGACACCGCTGCCTGGTGCCGTGCAGCAGTTGAATCCCGATGTGGCCGCCACTTCCGCCGATCATGCTGCCGATGTGCTGCGGCGAAACTGGCCCGAGCCTTCGCAAGGGCAGGCGCGCAACCTGGGCTACGCCATCCAGTGGTTCGCCCTGGCGGCCTTGACAGTCGGCCTCACAATCTGGTTTCAGATCATCCGACCTCGCCGAGTACATCGCGCACATGACCATGTCCCATCCTGATACATCGCCGGCCACCCCGCTCAACATGAGCGTGCACAGCGTGCCCACGCCGGACGATGGGTCCTCACAGCGCACACGCTCGGGGCGCCTGAAGATGTTGCTGGTGTTGGCCATCTGCGCGGCGCCCGTGGTGGCGTCTTATCTCAGCTACTACGTGATCAGGCCTCAGGGCCGTGTCAACTACGGCACCTTGATCATGCCGCCCAAGCCCATTCCCTCGGATGCCGGTCTGCCTTTGACGGACCTGCAAGGCCGCGTGGTCAAGACGGCATCGCTGAAGGGGCAATGGCTGTTGGTGACGGTGGCGGGTGGCGCCTGTGACCATCGCTGCGAGAACCTGCTTTATCTCCAGCGCCAGCTCAGAGAAACCCTGGGCAAGGACAAGGATCGGGTGGACCGGGTCTGGTTCGTGTCGGACAAGGCTCCGGTGCCTGCGGCGTTGATGGGCGGGTTGAAAGGTGCCTGGGTCTTGCGGGCATCGTCTGCCGATCTCCAGCGCTGGCTCTCACCAGACAAGGGGCAGGCGCTGGAGGCGCACATGTACCTGGTGGACCCGCGCGGCGATTGGATGATGCGCTTCCCGGATCAGGCTGATCCATCTCGTGTGAAGAAGGATCTGGCTCGCCTGATGAAGGCCAGCGAGTCCTGGGATCAGGCAGGCCGTTGAGGCGCCCGCGGTGTCGTGACTATGCTGAGTCTGATCAATCTGGATCCGGCCCTGGAAGTGGCCTTGCTGGGGGCGCTGATCGCCCTGATGCCGGTGTCGGTCGTGGCCTGGCGCGGGCGCAGACAGGGCTTGCGGGGCTGGCCCGCCTGGCAGCGTGTGCTGACCGTGCTGACGCTGTTCCTGACGCTCGATCTGGTCGTGTTCGGCGCCTTCACCCGCTTGACGGATTCGGGTCTGGGCTGCCCAGACTGGCCGGGCTGCTATGGCGAGACCAGCCCGTTCGCGGCGCATGCGCAAATCAATGCGGCGCATGCGGCCTTGCCCACGGGCCCGGTGTCGCAGAGCAAGGCCTGGATCGAGATGGTGCACCGTTATCTGGCCACGGCCGTGGGGGCGCTGATCACGGCGCTGATGGCCCTGGCCTGGTGGATGCGCCGTCGCGCGGGGGCGCTGTCTCCCTGGTGGGCGACAGTGGCGTTCATCTGGGTGTGCGGGCAAGGCGCTTTTGGCGCGCTCACCGTCACGCTCAAATTGCAGCCCATCGTGGTGACGGGCCACTTGCTGGGCGCGATGCTGGGCGTGGGCTTGCTGACCATGCAGGTGAGGGTGCTGGAGGTGGCTGATCTGCCTGACGCGTTGCGCCAGGCCTGGGGGCTCGCCGGCGTGCGCCGACTTGGTTGGTTTGTGCTGGCCTTGCTGGCCGTGCAGATCGCCTTGGGTGCCTGGGTCAGTACCAACTACGCGGTGCTCGTGTGTTCCGAGATGCCCACCTGCCAAGGGCAGTGGTGGCCCGACATGGACTTCCGCATGGGTTTTCACCTGATGAGACCACTGGGCGGCGACGGCCATGGCGCCTTCATCACCCTGGCCGGGCTCACGGCCATCCACATGGCGCACCGCATGGTGGCCGTGCTGATGTTGCCGGCCTTGCTGGTCTATGGCGACCGGCTGCGCGGATGGACGCTTGACACCACCGGTGAGAAGCCCTGGTTGCGAGATGGGCTGTGGCTGTGGGGGCTGGCCGCCTGGCAACTGGCCAGTGGCCTGAGCAATGTCGTGCTGGGCTGGCCGCTGGTGGGGGCACTGGCCCACACCCTGGGGGCGGCGCTCCTGGTCTGGCGGCTGATACATGTGCTCACGTGTCCGGCTCCAAAGGTACAATCCCGGCTGGCTGGTCGGGTCGAGGCGGGCACCTCGGCGGCGACGCCAATCCCTCCTTCCGGACCTCACTCTGGCGAGTCCCAGGCTTCGGCCTGATCGTCCCGTCCTTTGCCCAGAGACATGCATGTCTGACGCCATTGCCTCCTCCGCCGATTCCGTGGGCGTCTCCTCGCCGGCGCAGCCTTCCAGATTCCGGCAGTTCTATGTGCTGACCAAGCCGCGCGTGGTGCAGTTGATCGTGTTCTGCGCGGTCATCGGCATGCTGCTGGCCGTACCGGGCCTGCCGTCCATGTCGGAAGGGCTGACCGCGCTGGCTGCCTGCATCGGCATCTGGCTGGTGGCCGGTGCGGCGGCGGCCTTCAACTGCCTGATCGAGCAGGAGATCGATTCGCGCATGAAGCGCACCGCCTGGCGCCCCACGGCCCGCGGCGAGCTCACGCGCTGGCAGACGCTCACCTTCAGCACCGTGCTGTGCACCATCGGCATGCTCATCCTGGCGATATGGGTCAACGCGCTGACGATGTGGCTCACGCTGGGTACCTTCGTGGGTTACGCCATCGTCTACACCGTGGTGCTCAAGCCGCTGACACCCCAGAACATCGTGATCGGTGGGGCTTCGGGCGCCATGCCGCCCGTACTGGGCTGGGCTGCCATGCGCGGTGCTGTCGAGCCCGAGGCGCTGATGCTGTGCCTGATCATCTTCCTGTGGACGCCGCCGCACTTTTGGGCCCTGGCGCTCTACCGTGTCGAGGACTATGCCAAGGCGGGCCTGCCCATGCTGCCTGTGACGCATGGCAATGCCTTCACGCGGCTGCACGTGCTGCTCTACACCTTCGTGTTGCTGGCGGGCAGCCTGCTGCCTTTCATCTACGGCATGAGCGGCTGGATCTACCTGGGCTCGGCGCTGGCCTTGGGGCTGACCTTTGTCGGCTATGCCTTTGCCTTGTGGCGACGCTACAGCGATGAGCTGGCCCGCAAGACTTTCCGCTTTTCCATCATCCACCTGATGCTGCTGTTTGCGGCCTTGCTGGTCGATCACTACTGGACGATCTGAGGGATACCTCGATGATGAGTGACCATTCTGCTTCACCTACCCGACCATCGACCAGGCCATCGGCACGGCGTGCGTGGCTTGCGTCGGCTTTGGTCGCGGGCCTGCTGGGTATGACCATGCTGGCCGCTTGCGACAAGGTCTCGGCGCCGACACCCAAAGCTGCTGCGGCCCCGAAGTTCAATGCGGTCGACATCACAGGCGCCGAGTACGCGCGCAAGCTCGATCTCACCGATTTCGATGACAAGCCCCGCACCCTGGCTGACTTCAAGGGCAAGGTCGTTTTCGTGTTCTTTGGCTTCACGCAATGCCCTGATGTGTGCCCCACGACCATGGCCGAGCTGGCCGAGGTGCGCAGGCGCCTGGGTGCCGATGGCAACCGCGTGCAAGGTGTGTTCGTGACGGTCGACCCCGAGCGTGACAAGGCCAGCGTGCTCAAGGCCTATCTGCAGGGCATGGACCCGACCTTCGTCGGCCTGCGTGGTTCGCTGGATCAGACCGAAGCGGTGGCGCGCGAGTTCAAGGTCTTCTACCAGAAGGTGCCGACCAAGAATGGCGGCTACACCATGGACCACACGGCTGGCGCCTTCATCTTCGACACCGATGGCCAGGTGCGCTTGTTCGCACGCTATGGCATGAAGGTCGAGGAACTGGCGGCAGACATCAAGCAGCTGCTCGCGCTGCCCGCGGTCAGCAAGTGAGACCGAGGCCAGTCTGATCAGGACGCCAGCAGCGTGAAGCTCTGGCGGCCCGTCCAGCTCTCGTCGGGGCCCAGCATGATGGGATCGAAGATGCGGGCGGCCTCCACACACAGCATGTGCTGCCAGCCATCAGAAGGCATGTCCTTGAGCGCCGCGCATTTGTCCGGGCCCGGGTTCCAGAGCACGGTGTCGGGCATGTCGGATGCCTCGATGGCCAGGCGACGCGGGCCATCGCGCAGGAGCAGGTCACGGGTCTTGGCGTAGATGCGGTCGACTTCGCCCAAGAAGCGCTTCTCGGGATGGTCTTCGATGGTTTCGCCACCGACCACGTTATCCACATAGCGACGGCCTTCCAGGCCTTGCAGGCGCACATGGGTCAGGTCCGACACGGCCAGGTAGGTGTGCAGGGCGGCCGCAAAGGGCCAGGTGGTCTCACCAGGGTTGTGGGCGTAGAGCTCCAGGTCTAGACGCGGGCCATTCACCGAGATCGTCAGCTCCAGCGTGAAGCAGTGCGGCCAGATGGCGCGTGTCTCGGCGCTGTCGTCCAGGGCGAGGGTCAATTGGGCGTGCTCCTTGCCCTTGCTGCTGCTTTCCACGGCCCAGGTGCGTGTGCGGGCCAGACCATGACGGGGCAGGCTCACATCAGGGCCGCGCTGCTCGAACTGCGGGAAGATCACGGGCACGCCACCGCGCACGGCCTGCCCGGCACCCGCCACGGCTTTGGGAGACAGGTACAACTGCTCTTCGCCCCCTGCGGGGATCCAGGAAACGACATGGCCACCATGCAAGAGCACGGTGGCCTGGGCGCCATCGGGCGACTGGATGCGCACGGCCGGCTGCCCCAGTACCTCGGTCATCGGGAAGATCAAATCATCGCTCATGCCGAGAGTATCCACCCATTGGCCGGGAGGATCCGGCGTGCAGCCGTGCTCAGCAGGGCCGCGAGACGATGGAGGCCGTGGCGATCAGCTCTTCCAGTAGGGCCATGGACACGGCACCCGCCACCGCATAGGGATCCAGCACGGGCCGTTCGGAGTACTTCAGCAGGATGGACGGGTTGACGCGGGCCAGGTTGACCTGCCCCATGGTCCAGCCGGCGAAGCGCCGCTCCGTGATCTCTTCGTAATGCAGCAGGACCACATCGCGGTGGCGTGGGTCGCGGCTGATGGCGTTGTAGAGCTCGCTGACTGTATCGCGGCCACCTTCGAGCACCTGCATGAAGATGTCGCCGCTGTAGCACAGCAGGCCCGTGACGCCATGGGCCGGGTTGTCTTTGCGGGAGACGGCCAGGATCTGGTCGACGACCTCTTGCGTGAGCGGCTCAACCGCACGGCTGGCGTACAGCAGACGAACCAACATGGCGTTCAGCCTTTCTTGTGGTTGACCAGAGAAAGGAATTCTCGCCGCAGATTCGGGTCCTTCAGGAAGGAGCCGCGCATGACGCTGTTGATCATCTTGGAGTCCATGTCCTTCACGCCACGCCAGTGCATGCAGTAGTGATCGGCTTCCATCACGACGGCCAGGCCGTCGGGGCTCATGCGCGATTGCAGCAGGTCGGCCACCTGGGTGACGGCTTCTTCCTGGATCTGCGGCCGGCTCATGATCCAGTCGATCAGGCGGGCGTACTTCGACAGGCCGATCAGGTTGGAGTGCTCATTGGGCATCACGCCCACCCAGACCTTGCCGATGATGGGACACAGGTGGTGCGAGCAGGCGCTGCGCACCGTCACGGGCCCGACGATCATCAGCTCATTGAGCCTTTCCGCATTGGGAAATTCCGTGACCGAGGGGGCGGCGTGGTAGCGGCCCTTGAAGATCTCGTTGAGGTACATCTTGGCCACGCGCCGGGCTGTGTCCTGCGTGTTGTGATCGCTCTCCGTGTCGATGACCAGGCTGGCGAGCACCTCACTCATCTTGCTCTGCACCTCGTCCAGCAGCTTGTCGAGCTCGCCGGGCTCGATGAAGTCGGCGATGTTGTCGTTGGCATGGAAGCGCTGCTGCGCCGCCTTGATGCGCTCACGGATCTTGACCGAGACGGGCACGCCCTCGTCGGCCGACGCGTCATCCTGCTGGACGGCGTCGGGCTTGGCGGTGTCGATGGCTCTGAGCGAGGGAGTGGTCATGGTCGGATCCGATGACAGGGAGATGACGGACCCGAGATGCTATCAAGCTGCGGACAACCTTGCAGCCTGTCTGGGAAGGCGGCCGGTGAAACCGTGAAGAACCCCCTCAGTCGGGGTGGCAGACCGTGGCCGTGGGGTTCTGTACGCAGATGCGGGCACGGCAGGTGGCCGCCTCACCGCCGCTCAGACGGCCGCATTCCTGGCGCAATTCATCCGCCACAGATACTGGGGCCTGGCGCGCATGGGTGTGGGCGAACATGGCCTCCAGCAGGGCGACGTCCTCATCGTGTTGACGGGCGGGCTGGGTGTGTTTGGCTGCTGCTGCGATGTTCCTGCTGGCCGGCTTGGCGGGGAACGACAGCTCGCGTGTGAGTGTCGAGACCGGTGCAGGACGAGGGGCAGCAAGGTCAGGGGCTGGTACCGGCGCGGGCTGCGGGCTTGCCATGGCCACGTTCTCGATCACGGCCGTCGACGGTGGGGTCAACACCGCGGAACTGGCGCCAGCCTGGGGCGAGGGTGCAATCAGGGCGGCCAGCGGGTTGTCATTGCCGGAGGGGGCTTTGGTGCGGGTACCTTTTGCCGAGGTCGCGACCGGCTCGGGTTTGTTGCCCATGCCAGTGCGCTCGTCCTTGACCACCATCACGAAGCCCACCAGCAGGCTGATCACACCCACCCCCATCGCCGCCATCAGGCCACGCGTCTGCCAGTGGCTGTGCTTTTTGGTGAAGCCCTGGATCTTCTCCAGGGGCATGCGGCCCTTGCGGCTCGTTTTCCGGGTGGACTCCAGCGTCGATAGAATCTGCACCGGCTGCATGTCGCCCACGAAGATCACTGCATCGTCTTCCATGCCCGCGAACAGGCTCGGCCGCTCCAGGCTGGGCCGCTCTGATATGTCTGATGATGGTTGGCGGCGCATGTGTCCACCTCGTTTCTGGCTCACGCCGGGCTCCCTCGATGCATGACTTCTCGTTTGAATCGAGGCATTCTAGAGACGGCTTGACCGGCGCGTCATAGGGGCGCAACGGGGTTGAAAACAATCGTTACAAAAATGATGAGAACAGGGTGGGTCTGGTTGGCATTCATGTTGGGCTGCGGTGCGCTGGCCTGGCTGGCGTTTCCGCAATGGCGCCTGCGCTGGCAGGGGCTAACAAGTGGTCGCGCGGCACGTTCATCGCGGTGGGTGTGGACGCCTTTGATTTTGGGCCTGCTGCTTCTGCCGGCCTTGATGGTGTGGAGCTTGGGGCTGCGCGGCCCGCGCGCGCTCGATGGCTTCGATGACCGCATCGCGCCTGTCAACCAGCAGGTGGCGCATCTGCTGGCCGGTGAGCAGCTCGTGCCGCCCCCGCCCTTGCCGCCCGATGTGTTCACCACGGCCGAGGTCGAGATCGTGCGGCCGATGCTGGCCAGCGCCGACCGCCGCTGGGACCAGATGGACCAGGCGTTCGTGCAGCGCGTGCTGACCGTCTTCCAGCTCATGAAGACCCAGTATGGCTATGACATGGCCTTGCTGGAGGGCTGGCGCAGCCCCGAACGCCAGGCCATACTGGCGACCAAAGGCAGCAACGTGACCATGGCCGGTGCCTGGCAGAGCTATCACCAGTACGGCCTGGCCGTCGACTGCGCGTTCTACAAGGACGGCGAGCTGGTGATCTCCGAAAAGGACCCCTGGGCCATGCGCGGCTACGAGCTGTATGGCCAATTGGCCGAGCAGGCCGGGCTGACCTGGGGCGGGCGTTGGCAGATGATGGACTTCGGCCACATCGAGTGGCGCAAGCCCGGTGCCAAGGCTGCGATCCAGACCACAGTTAACCGCTGAGCGCATTTGACACAGTTGGTAACTGCGTCACCCTCCAGCGGGGGGACTTGGCCGCGCACGCAGCCTTTAGACTCGCCCCGCACCGGACCAGACCGGCATACACGAATACACAGCAGGCAGGGAGTCAGACGCCATGGGACGTCCATTCATCGTATTGGGTGACACCACCGACCACGGGGGCACCGTGGTCGAGGCTTCGGGCGCGACCGACACGCAAGGCAAGCGCATCGCACGAGTGGGCGATCAGGTGACCTGTCCCAAGCGCAACCATGGGACCTCGGTCATCGTCTCGGGCGATGCCACCATGATCATCGACGGCAAGCCGGCTGCACGTCATGGCGACAAGTGCGCCTGCGGCGCCACCCTGATCGCGGCGCAAGCCATCACCACGGGCCTTTGAGGCACATCGCGCGGTCGTCGAGCAGGTAGTCAGGCATGGCCAAGGTATTGAAAGCAGGCGCACTGTGGCTGGCCATCATGGTCCTCGTGTGGCTGATCACCATCTGGCGTTGGCAAAGCAGCGGGCATGACGCCAGCACGGCCGACATCATCTGGCAGTTGCTGGTGTTGCCGCTGGCTTTGACCGGCTTCTTCCTGGCGGTGTTGTGGGGTGTGGTGCGCCTGCGTGAACAAGCGACTGCGCCCATCGTGGCGGCGTCTGCGCCATCAGCTTCAATTGGGGAGGCCATGTCGGCCAAAGCAGCCAGCCGGCCTGTGGCCGATCCTCTGTCGGATGAGGCCCAACGCCGACTGTCTGCCTGCGTGCTGGCCGAAGCCGTGACGCTCGCAGCGGGAGCGGATGCCCTGTCGGCATGGAGCAGCTTGCAGACTCAGCGTGTGCGCCCCCAGCTTGACCGCGCCTTCCAGGATGTCGATGGCATGCCCGTGTTCACCTCGCGGGTGGCGGACCTCGATATGCGCGACTGGCTGGATGCGCATGCCGAACTCGCGCAGGGTGCTGGCCAGGCAAGCATTTTGCCTGAGCATGTGTTGCGTGGCCTGGCCTTGCTGGAAGCGCCTTTGCATCAGATGCTGCTGGCGATCGGCGACCTAGGGCTTCTGCCTGACGACGAGCACGCAGCCTTGGCACATGCTCACAAGGAGGCGCGGTCACCTGTGGCCGACATGGGCATGAAGGCCCATCTATCGGGCGTGGGGGCGCCGGTCAACGTCGCGCAGGCCCAAGCGCGCGCCGCAGTGGCCCCGCAACTGACCGTGCGCCTGCTGCTGCCTTCGCACTGGTCAGGCGAGGACCACGCCGTGGCCGTCGATTGGGTGCGCAGCCAATGTGGGGGCCTGCTGGACTGGGCCGAGGCCCGCCGTGCCAAAGGCTTGCTGTGGCTGACCGAGCCCATCGAGCGGCCCGAGGACCTGTGGCAGGAGATCGATCGCCAGATGGTGCAATGGTCGCGTGATGCGCGGCCCGAGCTGTTGTTGATCCTGGCGGTCGATACAGCCGTGAACGAACACGGTGTCGAGCGCATGCAATCCGTGGGCGAGCTGTTCACCTCGTCGCACCAAACGGGCAAGGTGCCTGGTGAGGCCGCAGCAGGGCTGTTGTTGGCCAATGCGCATTGGCAGGGCCTGGCCGAGGCGCAGGCGGCGTCATGGGTGCGCATGTGGCGACCGGTGCTTGCCACGCGTGACAAGTCTGCCGATGCTGCAGGGCGCGTCGGCGCCACGACGCTGGGTGTGGCGCTGCAACAGGCGGCGTCCTTGAATCAAGCGGACAAGGACGCCGTGCTGGTGGTCTCTGACGCCGATCACCGCGCCAGCCGCACGGCCGAGCTCTTCGAGGCCTTTCAGGACGCCATGCCGGGTGTGGACCCGATGCTGGCCGTCACGCGCGTGGGCGAGGCCTGCGGCGAGATGGGGCTGGCACGGACCCTGGTGCCCTCCGTCCTGGCCTGCGCGGCCCTGCGCGCTGGCGAGGCCGCAGATCAAGTGGCCCTGGCCGCGCACGTGCAGTCTTCTCATGAACGGGTCGTGGTGGCGCTGGCGCCCTGGCGCGCCGGCGAGCCCGTCGTGGCCTGATCGATATCGGATACCTTCATGCAACGAATCTGGCAGTTCTTCCTCGACCCACGCGTGCTGGCCGTCATCGGTCTGGCGGCACTGGCGGCCTTGCTTCTGGTGGGCGCGGATGCCCTGCGGGTGGGCCTGGTGTGGGCCGTGGCGCTGTTGGTCGTGCTGCTGCTGGCCTGGCTCGCCGTGTGGGCGGTGCGCCGCTACAAGGCCAGACAAGCTGCACAGTCGCTGGAGCGGGCGATGGACGCCGAGGCCGACAAGGCTGTCAAGGTGGCGGCCAAGGCTGGGCGCCAGGACGAGGTCGCGGCGGTGCGTGAGCGCATGGCCGAGGCCGTGAAGTTGATCAAGTCATCCAAGCTGGGCGAGACATCGGGCTCGGCCGCCTTGTATGAACTGCCCTGGTATGCCGTGATCGGCAACCCGGCGGCAGGCAAGAGTTCAGCCGTGGTCAAGTCCGGCCTGAAGTTCCCGTTCGCTGAAAGCGCCGACAACGTGATCCAGGGCATCGGCGGTACGCGCCACTGCGACTGGTACTTCACCACCGAAGGCATCCTGCTGGATACGGCGGGGCGCTACTCGGTGCACGAGGAGGACCGCAAGGAGTGGCTGGGCTTTCTCTCGCTGCTCAAGAAGCACCGGCCCAAGGCGCCGCTCAATGGCGTGATCATCGCGGTGAGCGTGGCCGAGCTGGGGGCCAACAAGCCCGAGTTCGCCATCGACCTGGCCCGCAAGCTGCGCCAGCGCGTGCAGGAGCTGACCGAGCGCCTGGAGGTGTTTGCGCCGGTCTACGTGGTCTTCACCAAGGCCGACCTGATCGCCGGCTTCGTCGACTTTTTCGAAGACCGCGACCGCGGTGAGCGCGACAAGGTCTGGGGTGCGACATTGCCCTATGAGACCTCGGGCGCAGTGGATGCCGTTGCGCAGTTCGAGACGCATTTCGAGTCGCTCTACCAGGGCCTGAAAGAGGCTTCGGTGGCGCGCATGTCGCTGCACCGTGGCGAGCAACTGCCCCCTGGCGTGTTGACCTTCCCGCTGGAGTTCGCGGCGCTCAAACCCGCGCTGCGCACCTTCATCAACACCCTGTTTGAAGAGAACCCCTACCAGTTCCGCCCGATCTTCCGCGGCTTTTACTTCACCAGTGCCGTGCAGGAGGGGCAGTCCACCAGCCGTGCCAGCGAGCGTGTGGCCGAGCAGTTCGGCCTGCAGCTGCAACCGGGCACCTCGGCCGCGGTGTATTCCAACAGCGGTTTTTTCCTCAAGGAGCTGTTCTCCCGCGTGATCTTTGCCGACCGCCAGCTCGTGCAGCAGTACACCAGCCGCCACAAGCTGCGACTGCGCTATGCCACCTTCTTTGGCGGCGTGGCCTTGCTGGGCGCCTTGCTGGCGGCGTGGACCTGGTCCTACATGGGCAACCGTGAGCTGGTGGCCCATGTGCAGGCGGATCTGGCCAAGGCCCAGCAGGTACAGGACAAGCGCGTGGACCTGCAATCGCGTCTGGAGGCCTTGGAGATCCTGCAAGACCGCCTGGAGCAGATGCAGCGATATCGTCAGGCACGACCCTGGTCCATCGGGCTGGGGCTCTATCAGGGCCAGGTCATCGAGGATCGTCTCAAGGAAGAGTATTTCAACGGCCTGCAAAGCGTGATGCTCAAGCCCGCGGCACAGGCGATTGCGGCCTACCTGGGCGACGTCAACACGCATGCTGCTGAGCTGCGGCCCATGCAGCCTGCGCAAGCCGTGGCCGTGGCGGCATCAGGTGTCATCAACGAGAACGCCAATGGCGACCCCATCCCCGAGGCCCCAGCCGCAGGTTCGCCCTCACCCTATGCCAATGCCTCCAGCACCAACGTCACCGAGGCTTACAACGCGCTCAAGGCCTACCTGATGCTGGGTGACCGCAGCCGGCTGGAGCCTGGCCACATGAGCGACCAGCTCACGCGTTTCTGGCGCACCTGGCTGGAAGCCAACCGGGGCACCATGCCGCGCGAGCAACTGATCCAGAAGGCCGAGCACATCCTGTCGTTCGCCATGGCGCAGATGGCCGACCCCGCCTTCCCCGAGCAGGAGCTCAATCTGAGCCTGCTGGACCAGACCCGTGACAACCTGCGCCGCGTCATCAAGGGCATGCCGGCCCGCGAGCGTGTCTACGCCGAGATCAAGGCCCGTGCTGCCACACGCTTCGCACCCGTGACGGTGGCACGCGTGGTGAGCGAAGCCGACCGCCAGGTGGTGGCCGGTGGCTACGCCGTGTCTGGCGCCTTCACGCGCGAAGCCTGGAATGGCTATGTCAAGGATGCCATCAAGGATGCGGCCAACAGCGAGCTGCAATCCACGGACTGGGTGCTCAAGACAGCGTCGTCGGATGACCTGACGCTGGAAGGCAGTCCCGAGCAGATCCAGAAGTCGCTCACCCAGCTCTACAAGGCCGAGTACGTGCGCGAATGGCAGAAGTTCATGCAGGGCATCAGCGTGCAGGACTTCGCCGGCTTCGACGCGGCGGTGCTCAGCATGAACCGCCTGGGTGACCCCAGCACCTCGCCGGTCGGCGTGCTGCTCAAGACCTTGTACGAACAGACGTCCTGGGACAATCCGTCGCTGCTCGACGAGCGAATGGGGCAGGACAAGCGCAGCTTCATCGAGTGGTTCAAGCAGACCATCCTGGGGGCAGCGCCCGCGCAGATCAGCATCAACGCCGAGATCAAGCTCGACAAGGATGGCGAGGGCGAGAAGGCCATGGGGCCGATCGGCAAGGCATTTGCCGCCGTCGGTCGCCTGATGACGCCGCGCGAAGGCGGTGAGCCCATGATCAAGGGCTATCTGGAAGCCTTGTCCAAGATCCGTTCGCGCTTCAACCAGATGAAGACCCAGGGCGACCCGGGGCCGGCGTCACGCCAGCTCATGCTGCAAACCCTGGAGGGCGGCGGCGAGCTGGCCGAAGCCTTGAAGATGGTTGACGAGCAGATGCTCAATGGCATCGGTGATTCGGCGCGGGCCACGTTGCGGCCATTGCTGGTGCGCCCGCTGATGCAGGCCTATGCCGTGATCGTCAGGCCCACTGAGGCCGAGCTCAACCGTGTGTGGATGGCACAGGTCTTCGAGCCCTATCAGCGCACGCTGGCCAGCAAGTACCCGTTCGACCGCGCCTCGCGTCTGGAGGCTTCGCCGGCCGAGATCGCCAAGGTCTTTGGTACCGATGGCGTGATCGCCAAGTTCGTGGAGCAGTCGCTGGGCTCGCTGGTGCTCAAGCGCGGTGATGGCGTGACGCCGCGCACCTGGGCGGACATGGGCGTGCGCCTGCGCCCTGATTTCGTGGCGGGGTTGGGCGTGTGGATCGCGCCACTCAATGGCCAGGCCGCGGGCGGCGGCGCGGCATCGGGTGGTGGTGGCGCTACGGCTGCAGCCGAGGCTCAGACCGTGTTTCAGATGCTGCCCTTGCCTTCGCCCGGCCTGACCGAGTACACGGTGGAGGTGGACGGGCAAGTCATGCGCTACCGCAACGGTGCGGTCAGCTGGGCGCATTTCGTGTGGCCGGGCTCGGGCACGCCGGGCGTGCACATCACAGGTGTGACGCTGGATGGCAAGCAGGTGGAATTCTTCAACGAGGCCGGGCATTTTGGCCTGGAGAAGATGATCGGCGCAGCGCAGCGCAAGCGCCTCGACAACCAGTTGTTCGAGCTGCACTGGCCGCAGGGCGCCACATCGGTGGGTGTGCAGCTGCGCATCATCTCCAACGCGGCGACACCAGCACCAGCTGCACCCGCCGCTGCATCGGCTGCGGGCGGTGGCCTGGTGGCGCGGCCCGGTGCCTTGCCCTCGATCATTGCCGGGCAAGACGAGGGGACGGTGGCAGGCACCTCATCTGGTGCGCCCACCGCACCTGCTGCGCCGGTCGAGTCCATGGCCCCGGCCATGAGTGGCATGCGAAACAACAACAAGGAAGGGGCCGCTTCATGAGCGCGGCAAGCACATCGGCCACGGAGCTGCTGTATTTCGGCAAAGTGCCCTCGCGGGGTGACTTCGTTCGCAGCGGCCGGCACACCACGCTCATCACCAGCCTGGACAAATGGCAGTCCCAGACCATGGACCGCCTGGCCATGGACCCACGATGGAAGCTGATCTACGACGCGGCGGCGGCCATGCCCTTTGCCATCCTCGGCACGCAAAGCCCGGTGGGGCTGGCAGGCCACTGGCTGGCCAGCCAGGATGGCTCGGGCAGGCGCTTTCCCTTCATCACGGCAACGGCCTTTGATCTGGCCCAGCCACGCGATTTCGCGGTGCTGGGGCCGGTAGCCCTGTCGCGCTTGTGGGCCCGGCTGGAGCAGGTAGCAAGGGTCGCGCATGCGGCGGTCGACCTGGCGCATGCGCAGGCCAGTCTGAGCGGCTGCCTGGGCGTGGACGTGCATCCTGCGGCGGCCCGAGCGGCCTTCGACGATTTCCTGGCCGTGCACAGCGTGGCGAGCCTGGAGCAGATGCTGGCGGCCAGCGGCACGCGCTTGTCCGTGCGCCAGGCTACCCTGGCACTGGGCATGCTGTTGCAGCCGGCCATGGCGCAGGGCACGGCCAAGCTCAGCAAGGTGCTGTGCCTGCCGCTGGTCAACGATGCGGCGCTCAGGGGGCCTGTGGCGTCTTACTGGCTGGCCTTGATCCTTGGTTTCTTCAATCGTCATGCGGTGGAGTTGGGCCTATTCATGACCCAACTCGATGGCCGGCCCTGCATGGTGGTGGGCTTTCAAGGCGCATCGGCCGCGACCCTGCATAACGTGATCGACCCCAATCTGCTGCGCGATCAGGGCGTGAGCCTGCTGGCGTCGGACTGGGTCGAGGGCGAGGTCGAGTCCGACTACGGCTTGCGCAAGTTGTCCAACTACCTGCGCGATCCGGGGCTGTCTTTGGCGCAGGCGCTGAGTACCTACCGAGAAGTGTTCCTGGGAGCTTGATGTGAAGCATGCCGTGTTGAAGCGTTTGGCCTTGTGTTGGTGGTTGGGCGTTGGCGGGGTGGTGTCGGCGCAGGCCCAGAACCAGACCCAGAGCAGCGCGCAGGTGCTGGAGCCCCATCAGGTGGTGGTGTCGGGCACGGTGCCGGACGAGGCCACGCGGGTGGCCGTGCTCTCGCGCATGCGGGAGCTGTATGGCCCCGAGCGTGTGGTGGACCAGCTCACCCTGGGCTCGGTGGTCGCGCCGCCGCAATGGCAGCAGTATGTGCAGAAGATGCTGTCGCCATCACTCAAGCAGGTCAGCCGTGGCCAGTTGAGCATCCAGGGCAACGCGATTGAGCTTCGTGGCGAGGTGGCCAACGAGGCCGTGCGCCAGCAGGTGGCGAGCGATCTGTCTCAGACGCTCAACCCCACCTACACGGTGCGCAATGGCCTGCGTGTGGCCGTGCAAGAGCAGGCCGTGGTGGACCAGGCGCTGGCCAACCGCATCGTGGAGTTCGAGCCGGGCAGTGCCGTGCTCAGGCCCACGGCCCAGCCCATCCTCGACGAGATGGCCACAGCCATGGCCAGGCTCAAGGGGCGGCACTTCGAGGTGATCGGCCACACCGATGCCTCCGGCTCTCGTGCGGCCAATGTGAGCTTGTCGCTGGCACGTGCCCAGTCGGTCAAGCGCTATCTGACCGGCAAGGGCCTGCCGGCCGACAGCATCGCGATCTCCGGCCTGGGGCCTGATCAGCCCGTGGCGTCCAATGAAACGGACGAGGGACGGGCCCGCAACCGACGCATCGAGTTCCGCGTCGGTTCCTGAACGCCAGGCCAGGCTGAATCAGTGGCCGTCAGGCTGGGCCTTGGGGTCCAGCCCCAGCAGCTCTTCGAGGTGCGACATGGCGCCCTGGTCCTTGATGACCTTGCGCAGCCATTCGTGCAGGGGCATCTCGCCCCATTTGACAGCCTTTTCGGCCAGGTAGGCCACGGGGCTGTGGGGCTCCGTGCGGCGGAAATAGCTGGCTACTTCGCGCAGTTGCTGCAAGGCCTGGGCACGCGTGCGCGGCGGACCACCCGCGACGCCGGCCGTGGCCGCTGAAGTGTGGGCCGCTTCTTCCGGGGCCGCAACATCGCCCATCGTGTTGGTTGAGGCCGGGGAGGCGTCGGCATGCAGCGCGCCGTACTCGCGTGCCAGGCGCGTCAGGTCGTGGACGACACTACTCAAGGCCTCCTTGGCCTGAACGAAGCCCGGGCCGTCCGCACCCAGATGCGCATCGACGATGGCTTGCCACGCCAGCAGGTGGGACGCACAGTGTTGCGCCGCTTGCAAGGTCGCCAGCAGATACGGGGCGGGGGTCTCGCGCAGCGCACGCTGGATCTGCTCCAGTGTGGGGCGGTCGGCCGGCGCTTGTGTTTGATCGGTCCCGGAACCGGCCGACGAGGATGGCAGCCGTGCCGTATCCAGGTCCATCAGGCTGTAGGGGCCGCCCTGTCGGCCTTTGGTGATGGGCAGTGCACGGCTCAGCGACACGACGCGCTTGAGCAGCCAGGCGATGTTGCCGGCGCGCTCCTCCACGTCGCCACCATGGGCCTGGGGGTGCAGCGCCCCCCAGTACAGCTCGCACAGGCGGGTGCACAGCGCCAGGCCCTCGTCCAGGCCTTCGTAGCCGCTCGACAGTGCCAGGGCTTCTGTCAGCCACATGGCCAGCCGCAGGTCTTTGGTGCGGGTCTGCAGCAGGCCTTGGCACGATTGCACGACGCCAGGCCAGTCGGCGACTTTCAGGGACGTGACCCACTCGCCTTGGTCCAGCGTGGGGTCGTCCTGGCGTCGCATATCGGCGATCTGGTCGAATTCGATCGAGAAAGACATGTCTTCGCCACACGGCGAGGCGCCTGAAATCGGCGCGAACAAGGCCTCAAGTTCCATTGCGCAAAACGTTTCATCCCTGGTTTGGTAGACCACGATCATCCCATGAAGCCGTGGCCAGGACGTCAGCGCATGTTCCCCCAAAGGGTGGGAAGTCGTCACCAAGGGTGGATAAGATCGGCGTTTTCCTCCTTCAGCCTCGGGTGCCCATGCACTTTGCCTTGCCACGATCTGCCGAATCGGGTCTGTCGCTCATGCCGGCAGACCTCGGCCCGCTTCAGCGCGTGGTGCTGGCGGGGGTGGTGGTACTGGCGCATGGCGTGCTGGCCTGGGTGGTCTGGCACTGGACGGTCGCGCCGCAGCCCAGCGTCGAGCCCCCCGTGATCACCGCGCAGTTGGTGGTGGACAACCCGCCGCCATCGCCATCGGTCCTGCCGCAGCCCGAGCCGGCCAGGCCGATGTCTCAGCCACGTGTGCAGCCGCAGCGCGTGGTCACGCCCATGCCGCCTGCCGCGCCACCCGTGCTGTCGAGCGCGCGCTCGACCCAGGCGGCGGAAGCGCCACCGGCCACGAACGACAAGCCCGTGGCGACCCCTGTGCCTGTGACGACGCCCGCCGTACCCGTACAGCCCGCCAATCCTGTGGCCACGCCGGCACCGAATCAAGCTACTGAGTTGGCCAAGCTCTCCAATGCCCCGAAGGAGTTGCCCCGATCGGCCGTACGCTACCTGAGCGAGCCACCGCAGGTGTATCCCCGTGCGTCGCGTGATCTGGGTGAGACCGGGGTGGTGCAACTCAAGGTCCTGGTGGATGAGGAGGGGCATCCCAAGGACGTGCAGGTCACCAAGAGCTCAGGGTTCCCGCGCCTGGATCGGCAAGCCGTGCTCAACATGAAGGCCGCGCGCTTTCAGCCTCATGTTGAGGGCGGCGTGCCACGTGCGGTGTGGGTGCCCGCTGAAATCGTGTTCAATCTGGAATGAGAGTCTGGTCCAAGATGAGTCCTTCAATGCCCACTGCCTCCAGCGTGCAGACAACCACGGCCACGGATGCCACCGTGGTGAGCCCATCAGCCGCGCCTGAGCTGGGCTTTGCCCATTTCATTCAGCAGACCGATGCCGTGGGCCAGGGCCTGTTCGTGATCCTGGTGCTGATGTCGCTGGTGTCGTGGATCCTGATCGTGACCAAAGGGGTGTCGATGTTGCGGCGTCAAAGGCGCAGCGGCGTCTTCCTGGCTTCTTTCTGGAACGCGTCCTCGCTGGAGTCCGTGCAGCAGGAGATCGCCATCAAGGGTGTGCGCGAGCCCTTTGCCCACCTCACGGCGCATGCCATGCGTGCCCAGGCGCACCATGCGCGCTTTGGTGCGGCCAAGCTGGAAGAGGCCGGCAGTGCGCAGGAGTTCCTCACCCGCACCATCAAGAAGGTGCTCGATGAGATCACCATGAACATGGAAAGCGGGCTCAGCGTGCTGGCCACCATCGGGGCCACGGCGCCTTTCGTGGGGTTGTTCGGCACGGTCTGGGGGGTCTACCATGCCTTGCTGGCCATCGGCGCGACAGGCGCGGGCACGCTGGACAAGGTGGCCGGCCCCGTGGGCGAATCGCTGGTGATGACCGGTGTGGGGCTGGCCGTGGCCATCCCTGCTGTGGTGGGCTACAACTGGCTCACGCGCAGCAACCGGGTCTGGGGTGCGCGCCTGGATGCTTTTGCCTTCGAGCTCTTCACCTTCCTGTCGACCGGGCAGACGCTCAAGGGCTCCGGCAAGCTCTGAGCATCACCCACAAGTACGTCTGAAAGAACACCCATGGCCTTTGCCAGCTTCGACGACAAGCGCGGCGGCGCACCGATGGCCGAGATCAACATGGTCCCGCTCATCGATGTGATGCTGGTCCTGCTGGTCATCTTCATCGTCACGGCGCCGCTGCTTAGTCATTCCATCAAGCTTGAGCTGCCCCGCACCAGCGCGCAGGCGATGTCGGCCAAGGCCGTGAAGATCGACCTGTCCATCGATGCCCATGGCCTGCGCTACTGGAATGGCCAGGCCATCAGCCGCGAAGAATCGATGTCGCGATTCGCCGTGGAAAGTGGCAAGCCAGTGCAGCCGGAGCTGCACCTGCGCGCCGATCAGGCCGTGCCTTACCGCGCCGTGGCCGAGGTGCTGGCCGATGCGGCCAAGGCTGGCCTGACCAAGATCAACTTTGTGACCGACCCTGAATTGGCAGGCAAGGCAGTCGGACCAGCACGCTGAGCGAGATGAACATGCATACCGGAGACCACACCGCCGCCATCCCGCCCCAGGCACTGGCTGGCCTGAAGGTGATCGAACTGGGGCAACTGATTGCCGGACCCTTTGCTGGCAAGACGCTGGCCGATTTCGGTGCGGAGGTCATCAAGATCGAGCCACCGGCGGCAGATGGCGCGGCGGGGGGCGACCCGCTGCGTCAGTGGCGCATGCTGCACAAAGGCCTGAGCGTGTGGTGGCAGGTACAAAGCCGCAACAAGAAAAGCGTGGTACTGGACCTGCGGACCGAAGAGGGGCGCGACATCGTGCGCCAGTTGATCGACGAGGCCGATGTGCTCATCGAGAACTTCAAGCCCGGCACCATGGAGAAATGGGGCATGGCCTATGAAGACCTGAGCCGTCGCAACCCAGGCCTGATCATGCTGCGTATCAGTGGCTATGGGCAGACTGGGCCCTACCGCGAGCGCCCTGGTTTTGCCGTGGTGGCCGAGGCCATGGGCGGCATGCGCTATCTCAATGCGGAGCCCGGGCGCGTGCCCGTGCGTGCCGGTGTGAGCCTGGGCGACACCCTGGCCGGCCTGCACGGTGCCATCGGCGTGCTGCTGGCCTTGCAGGCGCGCCAACGCAGCATCAGTGCCGAGGCGCCCAAGGGCCGGGGGCAGGTGGTGGACGTGGCCTTGTACGAGGCCGTGTTCAACTGCATGGAAAGCCTGCTGCCGGAGTTCAGCGCCTTTGGCGCGGTTCGCCAGCCTGCGGGCTCGGCCCTGCCGGGGATTGCGCCCAGCAATGCCTACCCGTGTGCCGATGGCATGGTGGTGATCGGTGGCAATGGCGACTCGATCTTCAAGCGCCTGATGATCGCAATCGCGCGCGACGACCTGGCGACCGACCCCGAGCTGGCCAGCAACCCGGGTCGTGTCAAGCGCGTGGCCGAGATCGACGAAGCCATCGCGGCCTGGACCTCAATGCGTGCTGTGGACCAGGTGCTGGATGTGCTCAATGCGGCCAGTGTGCCGGTGGGCCGCATCTACAACGCACAGGACATCGCGCGTGACCCGCACTACCGGGCGCGCGACATGATCCTGCCTGTGACCACGCATGATGGCCTGACCGTCGAGGTGCCCGGCATCATCCCCAAGCTCTCGGCGACCCCGGGCGTGATCCAGCGGCGTGGGCCCACCTTGGGAGAAGACACCGAGGCCGTGCTGGCTGCGCTCAGGAAGAAGGCTTGAGTCTGCGGGCCAGCGATGTGCCCGATGTCGCTGGCGTGGCTCCGGCGTCTTGTGTAGGCGGATGGCGCCACAGATCGACAAATGCCTGCCACCACCAGGATCGCAGACCGACGACCAGGGTATAGGGCTTGCGCTTGTCGGCAGGCAGGCGCTGGTCGGACAAATGCTGCTGGGCGAAGTCCTCGGCCGTGCGCTGCAAGCGTTCGGCAAAGGCCGTGGCCAGGCCGGGGCCCAGTGAGCCGTGCACCAGCAGCAGTAACTCGTCGTCACCATCGAAGGCGCCAGAGAAATACTCGTCTACCACCTGCTCGCGGAAGAACTGCATGACCGGGCCGTGGGGCCGCCAGCGGAAGGTCTTGGCCACCTGCAGGCGATAGCGGTTCAGGGGCTTGAGTTCGATGATGCCCAGCTTGTCGAGCTTGGCGAAGTAGCGGATGCATTCGACCTCGCTGATCTCGTAGCTGGAGACGATCTGCTCGAAGGTCCATTGGCTCAGGCAGCAGATGGCCATCAGCAGCAGCTTACGGTCGGCCACCACGCCGCGCTCCTGTGCCAGCGTGAGTTCGCGGCGCAGGGGCTGGGCATCGGCCACGCGCCTGGCGAGTTCGGCGAAGTCCAGCTTGAGGGCGCGGCAGATACCGTCCACGCGTGACAAGGGCATGTCGGCCTTGGCGAAGATGCGCTTGACGCTGGACTCGGCGATGCCCAGGCGAATCGCCAGTTGGGCATAGGTCACGCCGGCTGCCTTCAGTTCGGCCTTGAGGGCCACGACCAGATCCTGGCTGGTGCTCATCTGCATCTCTCCAAAAGTATCGGAAAATGATACTGTATGCAGCGCGGTGATGAACTTCGTATTGCTTTGTTGACCCGGTTGGCGTGACTGCGAAGAATCGCGTCCATGTTCAACAAAGGCCAAGGCAAGACCATCATGGCTACTGTGATTCGACGCGATACCCGAGCCTGGAAGATCCAGGTCTGGGTCTCTTTCGGCATCGCCGCCTTCCTGTGCGGCACGGGGCTCGCGTGGCTGCCTGGCAAGGCGCTGGAGCAGGCCTTCATGGTGATGGGCTATGTGTTCTCGCTGTCGACCGTGTTCGTGCTGTCCAAGCATGTGCGCGATCAGGCCCTGGGCGAGGGCGGCACACCGATGTGGTCGCTGGTGGTGTGGTCGGGCTTCGCGCTGGCCGCGGGCCTGACGGGCTGGGGCATGTGGCAGATGGCCGTGGACGCATGCTTCAAGGCCTTCCTGATGGTGTGCTGGCTGTTCCTGCTGTCTTCGGCGTTCACGCTGGCCAAGATGCTGCGTGACGCCTTTGAAGACGACCGTGCTGAATCCAACAAGGAGTGATGTCATGTGTGCTGATCGTTCTCATCGTTCTCCCGCGTTCCTTCGCCGTCCATGGGCTGCTGCCTTGCTGACCTTGGCCATGGCTTGTGTCACCACGCCGGTGCGGGCGCACAACGATGGCTTGTCCGAAGCCAGCGCGCTGTCGGCCTTGCCCGTGGCGGTGTCCGTCTCGGCTCCGGTGATGTCGGTGGCGGCCGGCTCGGTGCTGACTTTGATGGCCATCGACGTGGTGGCCGATGGCACCGTCTGGGTCTTGCAACGTGCCAGTGATGGTGCCCGCATCGTTGTCAAATGGTCGGCCCTGTCGGTGGGCATGGCCTCAGTGGCGGTGGGCACGGCCATCACCGTGACGGCTGTCAGCGCGGGCTGGGTGTTGTCCACTGCGGGCGAGGTGCTGGCCCTGATCCCCAATGCGCTGGGGCAGGCCTTGTTGCACCACGAGCGCGTGATCCGTTGAAGAGAAGACGGGAGCAAAGCCATGGAAACATGCATGACAAGATGGCGGGCCCTGGTCGGGGCCGCCTTGCTGGCACTGGGCATGACCGGTGCCAGGCCCGCCCTGGCCGGCCGCAGTTGCACCGACGAACCGCTCAAGCTGTCTGCCGTGACGCAGGGCCTGGGTTTGGCCGAACGCGTGGTCAAGCAACTGGACGAATCGGGTGCGCAGGTGGTGGTGCTGGCTCGCTCGGGCCAGAACCTGCGCGAATATGGCCTGCGCTACTCGCATCTGGGCCTGGCCTACAAGGATGGCGATACCTGGCGGGTGCTGCACAAGCTCAATCAATGCGGTTCCGATCAGGCCTCCATTTACCGGGAAGGCATCGGCGACTTCTTTCTGGACACGCCCTATGAGTTTGTGGCCGGCGTCTTGCCGCTGAACACAGACGTCCAGCAAAAGCTGTTGCCCCTGCTCAAGAACCCGGCGCCGGTGGCGGGTATCCACACGCGGGCTTACAGCATGGTCGCCTACCCCTGGGCCCAGACCTACCAGCAGAGCAACCAGTGGGCGATCGAGACCATGGCCGTGGCGCTGGGAGCGGAGCAGGTCAGCCGCGAGTCGGCGCAGGAATGGCTCAAGGCGCACGACTACGAGCCCACTGAGCTGCACTTGTCCACCCTGACGCGCCTGGGCGCACGGCTGACCTCGGCCAATGTGAGCTTCGACGATCACCCCAATGTGTTGCGCTTCACCGGCCGCATCCGGACGGTGACCGTGGATTCCGTCATGGCGTGGCTTCAACGCAGCGGCCTGGGTGGACCCGAATGGGTCGTGCGTTGAGTTTTGTTGTCCAATGGTCGTCAGCTCAATAAAGAGGATCACAAGGTGAGTTCATCCAGCCAGTTCGCCCTCTTGTCCCAGCGGCGGTTCGCCCCCTTCTTCTTCACGCAGTTCCTGGGCGCGGCCAACGACAACCTGTTCAAGTTCGCGTTCACGGTGCTGGTGACCTACCAGTTGCAGGTGGCATGGCTCACGCCCAAGATGGCGGGCCTGGTGATCGGGGCGCTGTTCATCCTGCCTTTCGTGCTCTTGTCGGCCACGGCCGGGCAATGGGCGGACAAGTACGACAAGGCCAAGATCATGCAGAGCGTGAAGGTGCTGGAGATCGCCGTGATGGTGCTGGCCGGCATCGGTTTTTGGATGCAGCTCGTGCCGCTGCTGCTGGGGTGCGTGTTCCTGATGGGGCTGCACTCCACGCTGTTCGGGCCCGTGAAATACGCCTACCTGCCGCAGCACCTGAGCGAGCGCGAGCTGACCGGTGGCAATGGCATGGTCGAGATGGGCACCTTCGTGGCCATCCTGCTGGGCAATGTGGGCGGTGGCCTGATGATGAGCATCCCGCAGACCGGGGTGCACTGGGTGGCGGGCAGCTGTTTTGCTGTGGCCGTGATCGGCTGGCTGGCTGCTTTGCGGATCCCTGCCTCGCCTTCGTCCGACCCGCATCTCAAGCTCAACTGGAACCCGGCCTCGGAGACCTGGCGCAACCTCACGCTGGCGGCCGAGTACCCCAGTGTGTTCCGCTCTCTGCTGGGCATTTCGTGGATGTGGTTCTTCGGTGCGGTGTTCCTGTCGCAGTTCCCCTCTTTCGCCCACGATGTGCTGGGTGGCAACGAGCAGGTGGCGTCTCTCTTGCTCGTGGTGTTCTCGGTGGGCATTGCCGTGGGTTCGCTGTTGTGCGAGACCTTCTCGCATCGCCATGTGGAGATCGGCCTGGTGCCCATCGGGGCCCTGGGCATGAGCGTGTTCGCCTTCGATCTCTACCTGGCCACGCGGGGGCTGAGCCATGCAGACGGGGTGGCCATGCTCTCGGTGGGCGAGTTCATGGCCAACCACGTGCACTGGCGGGTGATGGCCGATCTGGCCTTGCTGGCCTTCAGCGCAGGCCTCTACAGCGTGCCCATGTATGCCCTGATCCAGCTGCGTGCCAAGCCCAGCCACCGCGCGCGCATCATCGCGGCCAACAACATCCTCAATGCGCTGTTCATGATCGTCAGCAGCCTGATGGCCGGTGCGCTGCTGGGGCGTGGCTTCTCTATCCCTGAAGTGTTCGCCGCCACGGCCTTGCTCAATGTGCTGGTGGTGGGCTATGTATTCTGGTTGATGCCCGAGTACATCGTGCGCCTGGTCATGCTGTTCGTGACCCGCATCGTCTACCGCCTCAAGGTGCGCGGCGACGAGAACCTGCCGACCGATGGTGCGGCTATCCTCGTGTGCAACCATGTGAGCTTCGTGGACGCCGTGATCCTGGGCGTGTGCAGCCCGCGCCCGATGATCTTCCTGATGGACCACCGCATCTTCAAGACACCGGGCATGGGCTGGTTCTTCAGGGCCGTCAAGGCCATTCCCATCGCACCGCAGAAGGAAGACCCCAAGGCCTATGAGCGCGCTTTTGAGCGTGCGCGTGCCGTGCTCAGGGAGGGCGAGCTGCTGTGCCTGTTCCCCGAGGGCGCCATCACCAAGGACGGCCAGATGCAGCCTTTCAAGCCCGGCATCATGAAAATCCTGGAGACCAACCCGGTACCGGTGATCCCGTCGGCGCTGCACAACCTGTGGGGCTCGACCTTCTCGCGCATCGAGGGCGCGGCGATGGCCAAGCCTTTGCGCCGTGGCCTGTTCAACCGCATCGGCCTGGTGGTGGGCGCACCCGTCGCGCCGCAGGACGTGACGCCGGAGGGCTTGCAGACGCGTGTGCAGGCCCTGCTGGACGAGCCTTCTCCCTGATCGATTGGCACCGCGCTGAGATGTCAGCCCAGGGCCGCCCGCATCAGTTCCGCCTGTTCAGGCAGCGCCGCTTTGCGCCGTTCTTCTGGACGGTCTTCCTCGGTGCGGTCAATGACAACCTGCTGAAGTTCGCGATCGTTCTTATCCTGACCTACCAGGTGCAGGTGCCCTGGCTGCCGCCCGAGGTGGTCGGGCCGGTGCTCGGGGCCATCTTCATCCTGCCATCGGTGTTGTTGTCGGCCACAACAGGGCAATGGGCTGACCGCTCGGACCTGGCTGAGCTTATCCGCCTGGGGAAGTCGGCCGAGGTGATCATGATGCTGTGGGCGGCCTGGGCCGTGTGGCGTGGTCATGTGCCGGCGATGCTGGTGTGTGTGCTGCTGTCGGGCATGCACGTGACGCTGTTTTCCACGCTGAAGTACGCCTACTTGCCGCGCCATTTATCGGCGGGGGAACTCACCGGGGGCAATGGCCTGCTGGAGATGGGCACCTTCACCGCCATCCTGCTGGGCACGGTCTGCGGCGGGCTGCTGGTGGTGCCATGGCTGGGCGGCAGGTGGGGGCTGATGCTGGTGGTGCTGGGCCTGGCGCTGGCGGGGCGATGGGTGGCCCGGGGCATCCCGGCAACGTCGTCCTTGTCACCTGACCTGAAGATCAATTGGAATCCACTGGCCGAGAGCTGGCGCAATCTGGACCGCATCCATCATGAGCCGGTCTTGCTGATGTGCCTGCTGGGCATCTCGTGGATGTGGTTCTTCGGCGCGGTGTTCCTGGGCCTGTTCCCCATCGTGAGCAAGTCGGTCCTGCATGCCGACGAGGACGTGGCCTCGCTGCTGCTGGTGCTGACCTCGCTGGGTGTGGCGGTCGGGGCCTTGCTGTGCGAATGGCTGGGGCACAAGAAGAAGCGTGATGCGCCGGATTTGGGCCTGGTGCTGCTGGGTGCGCTGGGCATGGGGGTGTTCGCCCTGGACCTGGGCTGGGTGGTGCACCAGATGTCGCATGACCCGGGCATGGCTGCCGTGCGGGCTTACTCGGTGCACGACTTCATCGCCAGGCCCCTGCATTGGCGAGGGCTGTTTGACCAACTGCTTATGTCGATGTCCATCGGGCTGTTCAGCGTGCCGCTTTATGCGCAGATGCAGTACCGGGCGGAAGACAGTCGGCGTGCCCGCGTGGTGGCCGCCAACAACATCCTCAATGCGGTGCTGATTCTGATCAGTGCCTTGATGAGCTGGGCCCTGTCGGCCGCAGGCTTGGGCGTGGGAGCGATTTTTGTTGTGGCCGCTTTACTGCACCTGCTTGTCATGGCTGTGACGGTGCGCTGGCAGCCCCTGCTTTGGCAGCAGACCGTGGCCTGGGTGCGACGCTGGCGAGGCGGGGCGCCTAAATAGGGTGGTTGGGGGGCGGGCGCCGGGGCGGGCCGCTGGCCGCATGCCGCGACAATCCGATGCAGCGGCCGCCAACAGGGGGCCCTCCCCGAACGCCCACGATCTCATCTTCAAAATGGACAGTTTGCTCACAAGCGCGGGCTGGGCCCGTGTGATCCCCTTCGGCCTGTTCATGGTCTTGCTGGCCGTGCGCGGCTATCTTCCTCAAGACAATGCCTGGATCGACCCGCGTTGGGTCTATGGCGTGTCGGTGCTGGTCGTCGGGGGCAGCTTGGCCTACTTTTGGCGCCACTACGGCGAACTGGGCAAAGGCAGTGGGCTCAGCTTGCGGCAAGCTGTACTGGCTGTGGTGGTGGGCCTGGTCGTCTACGATTTGTGGCTGAGGCTGACCGCTTCTTGGATGATGCTGGGGCAGCCCACGGCCAGCTTCAAGCCCGTGGATGCGGACGGGCAACTGCTGTGGGGACTGATCGCCGTGCGGTGGGTGGGGGCTGCTTTGCTGGTGCCTGTCATGGAGGAGTTGTTCTGGCGATCGTTCCTGATGCGCTGGATCGACAACCCCGATTTCGAGAAAGTGGACCCGTCCGAGGTCTCGCCCAAGGCCATGGCCCTGTCCACCCTGGCCTTCATGCTGGCTCACACCCAATGGCTGGGCGCGATCGTGGCAGGTCTGGCTTATGCTTGGCTTTATCGCTACACCCGCTCCCTTTGGTCTGCCGTTCTGGCGCATGCCGTGACCAATGGTGTCCTGGGGGGCTGGGTCGTTTTTTATGGCAATTGGCAGTTCTGGTGACGAGGGTTAGGGCGAAGAAGATGAGAGGTTGCGGACCATGAAGCGTGCTCAAGGTCAGGTGTCATGGCTGTTGCGCATGCTGGTGTTGCTGGTGGCGCTGGGCGTGTTGTTTGTCTGGTTCGTGATCACGCACGATCCGGAGCGCTGGCCGGCGCTGGCCTTGGCACAGTACCTGCCTTACTTTGCTTTTTTGTTGCCGGCGGCGGCGGCCTTTGTGGCGAGCTGGTGGCTGGGCTGGGTCTGGCGCCTGGTGTCGACAGCCAGCCTGGCGCTGGTGCTGACCGTGATCATGGGCTTGTGTATTGGACATCCCGACGAGGGCTATGGCCACATCCGCTTCATGACCTACAACGTCAAGGCCTTCCTGGCCTCTGTGCGGCCTCATGGCTTCGATGAGCTGGCTCTGGAGATCATGTTGCACGACCCGGACGTGATCGTGATGCAGGACGCCCGGGAGATGGTGTCGGTCATGGAGCGGACCAAGCCGGAGCTGTACAAGACCATGATGGGTGAGCGCCAGGTCTACAACTTCGGGCAGTATGTGGTGGCCAGCCGCCTGCCTATGCGGGACTGCGCGCCGGGCTGGATTCCTTATCGCGATCAGAAGCACAGCTTCGTGCACTGTGTGCTGCAGGCGCATGGCAAGGAGGTGGATCTGGTCACCGTGCACTTCACCACGCCCCGTGATGGCTTGAACGCCACGCGCAAGGAGGGTCTCAATGGCCTGCAAGTCTGGAGCGGCAACATGAACGACCGCCTTGTGCAGTCGGGCGTGCTGGCCGAGCATTTGAGGCTGATGACCCGGCCGCGCATCGTGGCTGGCGACTTGAACGCACCGGAGTCATCCATGGTCGTGCAGACCTTGCTGCACACGGGGATGCGGGATGCGTTTTCTTCAGCGGGTCTGGGTTATGGCTACACGCATGGGCATTCCTTGAAGCTGGGCGTGTCCTTCCTGCGGATCGACCACATCCTGGTGTCCAACGACATCGGTGTGCAGCAGGTGGAAGTGGGTGGCTCGGTGGGCTCGCAGCACAGGCCGGTGATCGCCGATCTCTTGTTGAATCGGCAATGAGTCAGGCCTTGGTCGTGGTGATCACGGGCGACGCCACAGCGACTTGATTCTGCCAAGCAAAGCTTTGACGTTGCGCTTGAAACCGGTCCACTGCTGCCAGGCCTTGCTGGCTTTGACGCGGGACAGCACGCGCTCCTTGAAGCGCATCCATCTCTCGAACCAGCGTGCGAACCAGGCCAGCTTCATCAGCGTGGGCTGCGTGAGCATGAAGAGGCGCGCGGTGATGGCCGTGCCACCCAGCTTGGCCGCGATGATGACGCCGATGCCCAGCAGCTTGTGCCCGTGCCCCAGCCAGTAAAGCGCCAGCAGCTTGACGGGCAGGAGGGTGAGCAGGGGGATGCCAAACAGGGCCAGGGCGGCATAGGGCGGCAGGGTGCGGATGCGGCCTTCGATCCAGCGCAGGCCAGGCAGACGGCCGACCCAGGCCAGGATGGCGGCCAGGCGCTCCCAGCCCCACTCTTCGAACAGCAGGATGGCAGCGATGAACCAGATGCCGATGGTGGTCAGCCAGCGCTTGAGGGTGCCCAGCAGGGTGGATAGCATGGGGTGCAGTATGGCTGATTGCTCGGTTGACTTTGGTGCTGGTGCTGGTGCTGGGGAGGGCGTTTTGTCGGTGCACCGCCGGGTGGTGGATGAGGTGACAGCCGGTGGTACTCTACAGTGGCGGCCTTCCGCCTCATCACCCGACTCGCGGTGTACCGACAAAGCGCTCAACCCTCAAAGAGCGAGCAAACCAAAGATCAAACGCCTCGCGCCCGATCCTCGGCAAACTGCTTCTGGAACGCGGCAAAGCGCCCTTCATCGAGCGCATCACGGATCTCCTGCATCAGTTTCAGGTAGTAGTGCAGGTTGTGGATGGTGGTGAGCATCGGGCCCAGCATCTCGCCGCAGCGGTCCAGGTGGTGCAGGTAGGCGCGGCTGAAGTTGGCGCAGGTGTGGCAGGCGCAAGTCTCGTCGATGGGGCGCTCGTCGGCCTTGTAGCGGCTGTTGCGCAGGCGCAGGTCGCCATGGCGCGTGAACAGGTGGCCGTTGCGTGCATTGCGCGTGGGCATCACGCAGTCGAACATGTCCACGCCCGCAGCGACGCCTGCCACCAGGTCTTCCGGCGTGCCCACGCCCATCAGGTAGCGGGGCTTGTTGCCGGGTAGCTTGGGCGAGATGAAGTTCATCACGCGCATCATCTCGTCCTTGGGCTCGCCCACGCTCACGCCGCCGATGGCGTAGCCAGGCAGGTCCAGGTCCACCAGGCCGGCCAGCGAGGCCTCGCGCAGGTGCTCGAACATGCCACCCTGCACGATGCCGAACAAGGCATTCGGATTTTGCAGGCGCTGGAACTCCGTGATGCAGCGCTTGGCCCAGCGCAGGCTCAGCTCCATCGAGGCCTTGGCTTCCTTCTCGGTCGTGATGTGGCCCAGTGACTTGTCACCCTTCCAATAAGGCGTGCACTCGTCGAACTGCATGACGATGTCCGAGTTCAGAATCGTCTGGATCTGCATGCTGATCTCGGGTGTCAAAAAGAGCTTGTCGCCATTGACCGGCGAGGCAAAGCGTACGCCTTCTTCGCTGATCTTGCGCATCTCGCCCAGCGACCAGACCTGGAAGCCACCCGAGTCCGTCAGGATGGGTTTTTGCCAGCTCTCGAATTTGTGCAGGCCACCGAACTGTTTGATGATGTCCAGACCGGGGCGCATCCACAGGTGGAAGGTGTTGCCCAGGATGATCTGCGCGCCCATTTCTTCGAGCGAGCGGGGCATCACGCCCTTGACGGTGCCATAGGTGCCCACGGGCATGAAGATGGGCGTCTGGACCACGCCATGGTTGAGCGTGAGGCGGCCACGGCGGGCCTGGCCTTCGGTCGTGATGAGGTCGAATGTCAGCATAGGTGGTGGTCTTTCATGCGCGCTCAGACCAAGGCGGCCGAGCGTCGTGCGTTGAGCCATTGCAGCAGGCGTTCGCTGCGGAAGGGCTTGGCCAGAACCTCCTGGCCGGAGGCGCTCAGTCGCGCGATTTCACTGGGGTCTGTGTCGCCTGAAATGATCAGGCTGTGCAGCTCGTGGCCTTGTGAACGCAGGTGTACGCCCAAGGTCTGAACGAGGTGCAGGCCGTTGATGCCTGGCAGGCGGTAATCGGTGATCAGGGTGTCGGGCAGGTCCTTGCTTGCCGCGCTGTTGAGCAAGGCGGGCAGCTCGTCGAGCAGGGATTCGCCATCGGCCCAGCTGCGCGTGAGGGCGCCCCAGCTGTGCAGCATCTCGCCAATGGCGCGCCGCAGCAGCGTGTCGTCTTCCACCAGCCAGATCACGCGGCCGGTCAAGGGCTGGCTGGGTGCGGTGGCGGCTTCGGTGCGCCTGCTGTTCACGAGGTTGAGCGGCAGCTCGATGGCAAAGCACGAGCCGCGTCCCAACCGGGATTTGACACTGACCTGCTCACCCAGCACCGAGGCCGTGCGGCGCACGATGGCCAGGCCCAGGCCGATGCCACGGTTGCGGTCACGCGCGGCGTTGCCCACCTGGTAGAACTCTTCGAAGACACGGTCGAGCTGGTCGGCCGCGATGCCGATGCCGGTGTCCCACACCTCGATGCGCAGGCGGTGTTTGCCGCGGCGGCGCGCGGCCACCAGCACGCCCCCGCTGTGCGTGTAGCGAATGGCGTTGGCCACCAGATTGCGCAAGACGCTGTGCAGCAGCATGGGGTCGGTGAGCACCATCAGCTGCGAGCCGCGTGGCCCACCGCGAGGCAGCCGAAAGCGCAGCTGCAGGCCCTTGGCATCGGCTGCGCTTTTTTCGTGCACGCGCACGGCCTGGAAGACGTCATGCAGGCTCACCGACTGGAACTCGGGTTTGACGGCGCCGGCGTCCAGGCGCGAGATGTCGAGCAGACCCACGAGCAGTGATTCCATGGACGATACGGCCTCGTCCAGCATATTGGCCAGTTCCTTGAGCTGGGGCTCCTTGGCCTGCTGGCGCAACAGGCTGACCAGCAGGCCGATGGCTGCGGTGGGCTGGCGCAGGTCATGGCTGGCGGCGGCCAGGAAGCGGGTCTTGGACTGGTTGGCGGACTCCAGCGCGCGCGTGCGTTCGGCCACGCGTTCCTCCAGCGTGATGTTCATGCGCTCGGCCAGGTTCATGGCATCGATGAACTTGCGCATCAGGGTGAGCGCGAAGCCCAGAAAGATCACGGGTACGCAATAGGGCGTCCAGTACAGCGCGGTCACGTCCAGATAAGATGTGAGGAACAGGTAATCATGTGAGACGCTGATGAAGGTGCCCACCGGGCCCAGCGTCATGGCGACGGCTTCGAGCCAATGGCGGGTCCAGGCGGTCTGCACCACCTTGATCACGACCAGCACCCCGCAGGCCATGAGGATGGGGTAGGCGATCAGGCGCAGCGTGTCCAGATAAGGCGTGCCCATGGCCATCAGGGCGATGGCGGGGAAACCGAAGCCCATAAAGCGCAGTGGCCATTGCAGGCGCGTGGTCGGGATGTTGGCGTAGCTCAGGCCGAACAAGGCCACGTAGTAGGTGCTGATGGCTTGCGCGGCAAAGAAGAACCAGTCCATTACCGGGGCTGGCCAGTTGATGGTCTCCACGAAGTAGAGCGTGTTGCGACCGCACATGACCAGCATCAGGCAGCCGAAGTAGCCGAAGATCACGTCGCGGGGGCGGGCGCGCCAGGCCAGCAGCAGGAACAGCGCCATGCCGGCCACGCTCATATTGAGCGTCTGGGGCAGCTCGACGGTCAGGCCAACCCAGCGGTCGAAGTCGTCGCGCATGTCGCTCAGGGGGCCCACCTGCAAGGGCGCGATGCCGGGCTTGCGGAAAGGGTTCATGCGCACATCAATCTCGATGTCGTTGTCACCGGCCAGCAGCACATTGACGGGCAGCTCGACCAGATAGGGCAGGGTGGCCATGCTGGTGATGGCCTGGCCTTCCATGTGGTGCGTGCTGAGCTGGATGCCGTTGACGGTGACGCGGTGGTTGCCGGGCAGGCGGTCGACGCGCAAGGCCCAGGGGGCCACCGGCGAGCGCGGCATGTACAGCTTGGCGCGGTAGCAGCCCACGGCAGGCGGCTTGATGTTCAGGGCACGCCAGTCGTCGGGCAGGCGCACGTCCTGGCCGGGGCGTTGCTCGGAGCAGGAACCGGGCGAAAGCGTGGCCTGGTCCACCACGAAGCTGGGCTCGGCCCAGGCCGCAGTGGCCGTGCAGAGGATCAGGCTGCTCAGCCAGAGCAGCAGGCGTTTGAGGTATCCCATGGCTTTTGTATTTGTGTGTCGTTCATCGCTGGATCAGCATCGCGTCGCCATAGCTGAAGAAGCGATAGCGCTGTTCGATGGCATGTTGGTAGAGCGCACGGATGTGCTCGTAGCCCGCCAGCGCACTGACCAGCATCATCAGCGTGCTCTTGGGCAGGTGGAAGTTCGTGATCAGCACGTCCACCACCTTGAATGCAAAACCCGGGGTGATGAAGATGTCGGTGTCACGGCTGCCGGCCTGCAGGATCTGCCCGGCGGGCGCACCCAGCGCGGCAGATTCGAGCGCACGCAAGGTGGTGGTGCCCACCGACACGACCCGGCCGCCAGCCGCCTTGGTGGCTTCGATGGCTTGCACGGTGGTGTCGGGCACGTTGAACCACTCGCTGTGCATCTTGTGCTCGGCCAGGTTGTCGGCGCGAACCGGCTGGAAGGTGCCGGCACCCACATGCAGGGTCACCTCGGCGGTCCGGATGCCTCGTGCCTTGAGTGCGGCGAGCAAGGCCTCGTCGAAATGCAGTGCGGCCGTGGGAGCAGCCACTGCACCCGGCGCGGAGGCGAACACCGTCTGGTAGCGCCGCACATCGTCTTCATCGTCTGCGTGCGTGATGTACGGTGGCAAGGGCACGTGGCCATGCTGCTCGAGCAGCGTCAAGGGGTCGCCCGACAGGCGCAGGTGGAACAGGCCGCCATCTGGGCCGCCACGGCCCAGCACCTCGGCCTCGAAGGCGTCGGCGAAACGCACGGTGCTGCCGGGCTTGGGTGATTTGCTGGCGCGCAGGTGGGCCCAGACCTCCTTGCCGGGCAGCACGCGCTCAACCAGCGCCTCAACCGCGCCGCCCGAGGCCTTGTGGCCATACAGACGGGCCTTGATGACGCGTGTGTTGTTGAATACGAGCAGGTCGCCGGCCTGGAGCAGCTCGGGCAGCTCGCGGAAGATGCGGTCGACAGGCTGATCGCCACGGCCGTCCAGCAGCCTGGAGGCGCTGCGCTCTGCAGCGGGGTGTTGGGCGATCAGTTCGGGCGGCAGATGAAAATCGAAATCGCCCAGGGTGTAGGAAGAAGCGCTCATGCCATTGAGGGACGGACGAGTCCCGTGCCAAGGAAAACCCGTTATTGTCGCCGCAAGCCTTGCTTGTCCGAAAAATTGGTTAAGGTTGATGTGGGGGCACCCGTGAGCGGGTCTGTGAGAGAGGCAAATGAAGTGGCCTTCACGGGCAGAATGGCACGCTGTCGACCCACAACAGGATGAGGATCAGCAAGGTGGCGCAAGGCGCGTCCGCGGTCAACGCGGCTTCCAGTACCGCCAAGGCAGGCAAGACGCCGGATGCCTCGGCCAAGCCTGCGCGTTCGGCGCCGCAAAAAGCCATGGACAAGCTTGGCCTGGTGCGTGACATCGACCTGGCCTTGCACCTGCCCCTGCGCTACGAAGACGAGACCCGCCTGACCTTGCTGCGCGATGCCCGCGATGGCGATACCGTCCAGCTCGAAGGTGTGGTGACCGACAACCGCATCGAGGCTCGCAGCCGGCGCCAGTTGCTCGTGCGCATGGACGATGGCACGGGCGAGGCCCTGCTGCGTTTTCTGAACTTCTACGGCTCGCAGCAAAAGAGCTGGGCGCCGGGTGTGCGCCTGCGGGTGCGGGGCGAACTGCGGCATGGCTTCTGGGGCCGCGAGATGGTCCACCCCACGGTGCGCATCGTCAGCGAGAACACGCCGCTGGCCACGTCGCTGACACCTGTCTACCCCACCAGTGCCGGCCTGCCTCAGGCCTATCTGCGCAAGGCCGTGGCCTCGGCCTTGTCGCGCGTGCAGCTGGACGAGCTCATCCCGCCCGAGCATGTGACAGGCCGTTGGCCCGGGCTGCGCGAGGCCTTGCACTACCTGCACCACCCGTCGCCTGAGGTGTCGCTGTCTTCGCTGGAGGACCACAGCCACCCCGCCTGGCAGCGTCTCAAGTTCGAGGAACTGTTGGCCCAGCAGGTGTCGCAGATGCAGGCCCGGGCCAAGCGGGCCCATCTCAAGGCGCCAGTTTTGCAGGCCGTGCCGCAAGGCTTGCAGGAGCGCCTGCGGGCCATACTGCCCTTTCAGTTGACGGGGGCGCAGCGCAAGGTATGCGAGGAGATCGCGCGAGACCTGGCCCTGCCGCGCCCCATGCACCGCCTGCTGCAAGGCGATGTAGGTTCGGGCAAGACCGTGGTGGCGGCCCTGGCCGCGGCGATTGCCATCGATGCTGGTTGGCAGTGCGCACTGATGGCGCCCACCGAGATCCTGGCCGAGCAGCACTTTCGCAAGCTGGTGGGCTGGCTGGAGCCGCTGGGTGTCAAGGTAGCCTGGCTCACGGGCAGCCTCAAAGCCAAAGCCAAGCGCGCGCAGATGGAGGCGGTGGCCTCGGGCGAGGCGCAACTGGTGGTGGGCACGCATGCGGTCATCCAGGACCAGGTCGAGTTCGCGAAACTGGGCCTGGCCTTGATCGACGAGCAGCACCGCTTTGGCGTGGCGCAACGCCTGCAACTGCGCCGCAAGCTGGAGAGCAGCGAGCTGGAGCCGCACTTGCTGATGATGAGTGCCACGCCCATCCCGCGCACCCTGGCCATGACCTATCTGGCCGATCTGGAGGTCAGCACGATCGACGAGCTGCCGCCGGGGCGCACACCCATCGTCACCAAGGTCTTCGCAGACACGCGCCGGCCCGACGTGATCGAGCGCATCCGCGACGAGGTGGCCAAGGGCAGCCAAGTCTACTGGGTCTGCCCGCTGATCGATGAGACCGAAGACAGCGACCAGGCTGCGGACGAGCAGGCTGGCCGCGCCAGCAACAAGCGCCCACCGCTGGACCTGAGCAATGTCACGCAGACCCATCAGGAGCTGAGCGAAGCGCTGCAAGGCTTTGGCGTGGGCCTGCTGCATGGGCGCCTGCCCGCAGCAGAGAAGGCCGAGGTGATGGGCCGCTTCGCGCGCAATGAACTGTCGGTGCTGGTGGCCACCACTGTCATCGAAGTGGGGGTGGATGTGCCCAATGCCAGCCTGATGGTGATCGAGCATGCCGAACGATTTGGCTTGAGCCAGTTGCACCAGTTGCGTGGCCGGGTGGGGCGCGGTGCCGTGGCCAGCGTCTGCGTGCTGCTGTATGCCTCGCCCTTGTCGGATTCGGGCAAGCAGCGCCTCAAGGCCATGGCCGAGACCACCGATGGCTTCGAGATCGCGCGCCGTGACCTGGAGATCCGCGGCCCGGGCGAGTTCATGGGCTCGCGCCAATCGGGCGCGGCGCTGTTGCGCTTTGCCGATTTGAACGAAGACCAGGGGCTGGTGGCCCGGGCACGTCAGGTGGCCCAAGCCATGTTGCGGGATCACCCCGAGGCGGCACAGCGACACGTGGAGCGTTGGTTGGGTGCCAAGTCTGAATTCCTCAAGGCCTGACGGGATATGCGGACGATGTCCTCACGACAGCCAGGGCACTTACAGCACAATCGAAGCCCATGACGCTGACCGAACTTCGCTACATCGTGGCCGTCGCGCGTGAACGCCATTTCGGGCGCGCCGCCGAAGCCTGCTTCGTATCCCAGCCCACCTTGTCGGTGGCCGTCAAAAAGCTCGAAGACGAGCTGGACGTGAGGCTGTTCGAGCGCGGCAGCGTCGAGATCACCGTCACGCCGCTGGGCGAAGAGATCGTGCGCCAGGCCCAGGCCGTGCTGGAGCAGGCCCAGGCCATCAAGGAGATCGCCAAGCGTGGCAAGGACCCGCTGGCCGGTGCCTTGAGCCTGGGTGTGATCTACACCATCGGGCCCTATCTCTTGCCTGACCTGGTGCGCACGGCCATTGCGCGCGTGCCCCAGATGCCTTTGATGCTGCAAGAGAACTTCACCGTCAAGCTGCTGGAGATGCTGCGCTCTGGCGAGCTGGACTGCGCCATCCTGGCCGAGCCTTTCATGGACACGAACCTGGCCGTGGCCCCACTGTATGAGGAGCCCTTCATGGTGGCCGTGCCGCGCACGCATCCGCTGGCACAGCGCGAACGCATCAGCGCCGAGGAACTCAAGCGCGAGACCATGCTGCTGCTGGGCGCGGGGCATTGCTTCCGCGATCACGTGCTGGAGGTCTGCCCGGAGTTCGCGCGCTTTTCCAGCGATGCCGAAGGCATCCGCAAGAGCTTCGAGGGTTCGTCGCTGGAGACCATCAAGCACATGGTCGCTGCCGGCATGGGCGTGACCGTGGTGCCCGTGCTGTCCGTGCCCAAGGAGCCGCATCCGCACCTGGTGTTCGTGCCGTTCGAAGAGCCCGTGCCCACACGCCGTGTGGTGCTGGCCTGGCGTCGCAGCTTCACGCGCTACGAGGCGATCGCGGCATTGCGCAACGCCATCTACGCCTGCCCGCTGGATGGCGTGCAGCGCCTGACGGCCTGAGCGCCTGACAAGCGCGCAAGCCTGCCCGGCTCAAGCCTGGGCGCCGTCCTCGGGGGGCTGCTTGGGGTCGAAGCAGTCCACGACAGTGAAGTACAGCGAGCCATACAGGCCAGCGGCCAGCCACATGCTGGCGGCCATGGTGATCACATTGACCAGCAAGGGAACGGGCAAGACAAGGGCCAGCACGCTGGCAGCCACGGCCAAGGCGCAGAGCACGCCGAGCCAGCCCAGCCCGAACACCACGAAGGCGCCCAGGTTGCGCCAGATGGCCACCGCGCTGAAGAACAGGGCCTTGGCCACCGGCACGCGCGCCCAGAGGATCAAGGCTGGGGCGTGCAGAAAGAGCAATGTCACGGGCAAGGTCAGGGCCAGGTCCAGCAGCATGCTTTGTTGAACGGCCGGGTCGGTGACCAGGTCGCCCAAATCCTGGGCTTTGGCCTGGATGTCTTCCAGCACGGACAGATCCGGCCCGAGCCAGGTGGCCAGTTGTGTGGCACCCAGCATGGCCAGCGCATACAAAACGCCCAGCACGATGAGTTCGCGTCGCACCTTGGCGTCCGCCCTGTAAGGCTCGATCAGTACTGCGGGTGTGATGACCTGCCCGGTGAGCACGCGCCGGGTCGCCAGCATGAAGCCCAGCCAGATGCTGGGAAGCAGACCCAGCGCGATCGCCAGCCCGATGCTTTGCAGCGCGATCATCAAGGCCATGGAGGCCATGCTGCTCAGCCCCAGCAGCCCGATATAGCCCAGCGGCTGCTGCCGGCAAGCCAGCAAGCCTTGCCTGACCCACACCCAGCCCTGGGATGCCTTGACCAGTTTGAGTTTCATGCTCAGATGGTGCTCGTGTCGCGCTGGTAGGTCCAGGGCTTGTCGCGGCGCAAGCTCAGCACCCGCTCGAAGTGGGCCGGGTCATGCGGCTGCAGCATGGCGGCGTCGCGTGGCAGGTGGAAGTCCCACAGGCGCGAGGTCCAAAAGCGCAGCGCGGCCGAACGCAGCAGGGCAGGCAACAGGGTGATCTCCTCGTCAGTCAGGCGTCGCTGTGCATCGTAGGCCGCCACGAAGGCCTTGGCGCGGACCGGGTCCAGCTCGCCCGTGGCCAGGTCGATGCACCAGTCATTGAGGCACACGGCGATGTCGAAGCCGAAGGTGTCGCAGCCCGCAAAGTAGAAGTCGAAGAAGCCCGACAGGGCTGGGCCATCGAACATCACGTTGTCTCTGAACAGATCGGCGTGGATGGCACCATGAGGCAGGGCCTTGTAGCCGGCCGAGTCAGCCAGGTTCTGCTGGAAGGCCAGCTCGGACGTGATCAAGGCCGCCTGGCTCGCATTGAGGTAGGGCAGCACCACGGGGACCGTGTCCACCCACCAGGCCAGCCCGCGCAGATTGGGCTGCTGTGCGGGGTAGTCTCGCCCGGCTTCATGCATGCGCGCCAGCATGGCGCCCACCTGCGCGCAGTCGGCAGCTTGAGGCGCCAGTTGGTTGCGGCCCTTCAGGCGCGTCACCACGGCAGCGGGCTTGCCTTTGAGCGTGTGCAGGATCTCACCGGCCTGATTGGCTTGCGGCGCTGGCACCGGGATGCCGCGGTGCGCCAGGTGGTCCATCAGGTTCAGGTAGAAGGGCAACTGCTCGAAGCTCAGGCGCTCGAACAGGGTCAGCACGTACTCGCCTTTGTCGGTGCCGACGAAGTAGTTTGTGTTCTCGATGCCGGAGGTCGCGCCGTGCATGGATTGCAGTGTGCCCAGACCCAGGTCGGACAGCAGTCCCGCCGCTTCTTGCGGGGACACTTCAGTGAAAACGGCCATGTGAGAGATCAAGCATCGAAAAGACGGGGTCCCCCTGCGACAAAACGGTGCGCCAGCGCGGAAACCCGCGAGCAGTTGTTGCGTTGGCTCACTGCTTAGGCGTAAACCCTCAGGCTTCGGGGGAAGACGAGCGTGTGATTGTAGGAGTCGCTGTGGCAGACTTCGCGAGATATTGAAATCCCTGTCCCACTGTTTCATGGGGGACGTGCATTTTTCCGATAACGAGGAACCGGTTCCGCATCATGAGCACTACAGCCCAGAGCAAGATGTCCAAGTCCCTGTCCGCGCTGGTTGCAGCGCTGTCGCTGGTGAGCCTGTCGGCCATGGCCCAGGAACGCCAATCCAGCCCAGAGGGCATCTACTTTGGCGGTACCTTCGGTGTCGGTGCCGCGCAATGGGAGTGCGGCACGAGTTGCAACCGCACCACCTTCAGCGGCAAGTTCTTTGGCGGCAAGCGCATGACCCCGGGCCTGGCTGCCGAAGTGAACTACATGATGTTCGGTGGCCTGGACCGTGCCAATGACACCGCCACGGCAGCGGCCACCGGCGTGTCGGCCGTTCGCCAGAAGATGCGCGCCCTGACGCTGGGCATCAACTGGGAAGTCGAACTGCTCAACGACTTCACCAACCAGTTGCGCGTGGGCTGGGCCTTCACCCGTCGTGCCCAGAACATCGCCTACGCCAATGGCAACACGGACCGCGTCAATGACTACGGCAGCGCGCCTTACCTGGGTGCCGGCCTGGCATTCAATGTCACCCGTGAGTTCAAGATGCTGTCGAACTTCGACTACATCGTCAAAGGCCACGAGAGCTACTACCTGTTCAGCATCGGTGGCGCGCTGGAGTTCTGATCGGGTTGGCTCACCAAGCCAGCAATCAGCCTCACAATCCGGGGCATGAATGCCCCGGACACTCCCTCTCCTGACTCCTCGCCCGTCCTGCTGTTGGTAGACGGCTCCAGCTACCTCTACCGCGCCTTCCATGCCATGCCCGACCTGCGCGGGCCGCAAGGCGAGCCGACGGGGGCCCTGCATGGCATGGTCAACATGATGGGCTGGTTGCGAGACCACATCGGTGCCGAGCATGCGGTCTGCGTGTTTGACGCCAAGGGCCCGACCTTCCGCGAAGAGTGGTACCCCGAGTACAAGGCGCACCGCCCCTCGATGCCAGACGAGTTGCGCGCCCAGATCGAGCCGATTCACGAAGTGGTCAAGCTCCTGGGCTGGCCCGTGCTCGAAGTCCCAGGCATAGAAGCCGATGACGCCATTGGTACGCTGGCCAGGGTGGCGGTCGCCTCCGGTCACAAGGTCGTCATCTCCACGGGTGACAAGGACCTTGCCCAACTGGTCAACCCGCAGGTCTCGTTGATCAACACCATGGCCAAGCCGCCCGAGGTGCTGGACATCCCTGGCGTGCAGGCCAAATTCGGTGTGCCGCCCGAACGCATCATCGACTACCTGACCCTGATCGGCGACACGGTGGACAACGTGCCCGGCGTCGAGAAGGTGGGGCCCAAGACGGCCGTGAAGTGGCTGGCCGAATACGACACGCTCGAAGGTGTGATGGCCGCGGCCGACAGCATCAAGGGCGTGGTGGGGGAGAACCTGCGCAAGGCGCTGGACTGGCTGCCGCAAGGCCGCCGCCTCATCACCGTCAAGCTCGATTGCGATCTCACCGGCCATGTGCCCCAGTGGCCTTCACTGGATGCGCTGGCGCTCAAGGCCCCCGATCTGCCCGCGCTGCTGGACTTCTACACGCGCTACGGTTTTCGCACCGCGCGTGCCGAAGTCGAGAAGCTCCTTGGTGGCGGTGGTGGCGCGGCCAGCCCGGCCGCCAAAGCAGCCAAGGCCGGCAAGGCGAGCGCAGCGGCCAAGCCCAGCGCCACGGCTGACCTGTTCGGTGGCGATGCCGACGTGGCCGTCGACGCCATCGCCGACGAGGTGCCTGCGGCAAGCACCGCGAGCCAGCTCCAAGCCCATTACGACACCGTTCTGGACTGGTCCACGTTCGACAAATGGCTGGCCCGCATCCAGGCCGCGCCCATCGTGGCCTTCGACACCGAAACCGATTCGCTGGATGCGATGAAGGCGCGCATCGTCGGCCTGTCCTTCAGCGACAAGGTGGGCCAGGCTTGCTACATTCCCTTGCGGCACGAAGGCCCCGATGCACCCGAGCAGTTGCCGCTTGACGAGGTGCTGGCCAAGCTCAAGCCCTGGCTGGAAGATGAGGGCAAGCGCAAAGTCGGCCAGCACATCAAGTACGACAAGCACGTGCTGGCCAACCACGGCATCGACATCCAAGGCTATGCGCATGACACCATGCTGGAGAGCTATGTGCTCGAAGCCCATCGCAAGCACAACCTTGGTGACCTGGCGATGCGCTACCTCGGCCGCAGTGGCCTGAGCTATGAGGACGTGGCAGGCAAGGGCGCCCAGCAGATCCCCTTTGCGCAGGTGGCGGTGGAACGCGCCTCACAGTACTCCTGTGAAGACAGCGACCTGACCCTGCACGTGCACGAGACCCTTTGGCCACGCTTGCAGGCCGAACCCGGTTTGCTGGACATCTACCAGCGCTTCGAGCTGCCCACCTCGCGCGTGCTGCAACGCATCGAGCGCAACGGCGTGCTCATCGACGCCAATCTGCTCAGGCAGCAAAGCCACGAACTGGCGCAGCGCATCGTCGCACTGGAGCAGGAGGCTTACGAACTGGCAGGCCAGCCCTTCAATCTGGGTTCGCCCAAGCAGCTGGGCGAGATCCTCTTCGTCAAACAGGGCCTGCCTGTCGTCAAGAAGACGGCCACCGGCGTGCCCTCCACCAACGAAGAGGTGCTGGAAAAGCTGGCCGAGGACTACCCGCTGCCCGCCCGCATCCTCGAATACCGTGGCATGGCCAAGCTCAAGTCCACCTACACGGACAAGCTGCCCTTGATGATCAACGAGGCAACGGGCCGCGTACACACCACCTATGCGCAAGCCGTGGCCGTGACCGGTCGCCTGGCCAGCAACGACCCCAATCTGCAGAACATCCCCGTGCGCACCGCCGAAGGTCGCCGCATCCGCGAGGCCTTCATCGCGCCGCCGGGCCACTTCATCGTCTCGGCCGACTACTCGCAGATCGAGCTGCGCATCATGGCCCACATCTCGCAGGACGAGAACCTGCTGCGCGCCTTTGCCGAAGGCATGGACGTACACCGTGCCACGGCCAGCGAGGTCTTTGGCGTGCCGGTCGACGAGGTCTCCAGCGAGCAGCGCCGCTATGCCAAGGTCATCAACTTCGGGCTGATCTACGGCATGAGCGCGCACGGCCTGGCCAAGAACCTGGGTATCGAGCGCTCGGCAGCCTCAGCCTACATCGAGCGCTACTTCCACCGCTTTGCCGGTGTGAAGCGCTATATGGACGACACCCGCGCGCAAGCCAAGGCGCAAGGCTATGTGGAAACGGTCTTTGGCCGGCGCCTGTGGCTGCCCGAGATCAACAGCCCGAACGGTCCCAGCCGGGCGGGTGCAGAGCGCGCGGCCATCAACGCGCCCATGCAGGGCACGGCTGCCGACCTCATCAAGCTGGCCATGGTCGCCGTGCAGGACACGCTGGATGCCCAGGGCAAGGCCACCCTGATGATCATGCAGGTGCACGACGAGCTGGTCTTCCAGGTGCCCGAAGCCGAGCTGGATTGGGCCAAGGCTGAGGTGCCCCGCCTGATGGCCTCGGTGGCCAGCCTGCGTGTGCCCTTGCTGGCCGAGGTGGGGGCAGGCCCGAATTGGGAAGCTGCGCACTGACACAAAACTGTCATCATCCTGACTGCAGAGAGGCTCTAAACTCAAAGCCCCGCGCTTTGTTTGCGCGGATTTGGTTTTTTGATCACTCAAGAGGAAGTGCAGTCAGGTGTTGCCCGCCCCGCGTTTGAAATTGCTGAGCCGTGAACAGGCCATTCTCGAATTCAACCGCAGGGTGCTGGCGCAGGCCACGCGCGAGGACGTCCCCCTGCTGGAGCGCTTGCGCTACATCTGCATCGTCTCGTCCAACCTCGACGAGTTCTTCGAAGTCCGCTTTGCCGATGTGTTGGAAGCCTCGCGCACGCGCGGAACCGGCATCGACCCGCAGTACATCACCGACGTTGCCAGGGAAGCCCACCAGTTGGTGGACAACCAGTACCAGATCTTCAACGATGTGGTCGGCCCGGCCCTGCGCGACGCGGGCATCCACATCCTCAACCATGCACACCGCAACGAGGCCCAGCGCGCCTGGGTGGCCAATTTCTTCCACAAGCAGGTGCAGCCCTTGCTGGTGCCCATCGGGCTGGATCCGTCCCACCCCTTCCCGCAGGTCGCCAACAAGACGCTGAACTTCATCGTGCGCCTGGGTGGCCGCGATGCCTTCGGTCGCGACAACGACATCGCCATCGTGCGCATCCCCCGCGTGTTGCCGCGTGTGATCCGCCTGCCCGACGAGATATCGGACGGCAAACAGTGCTTCGTGCTGCTCTCCAGCGTGATCCGCTCGCACCTGGACGAGCTGTTCGCCGGCCGTCAGATCGAGGCCTTCTCGCAATTCCGGCTCACGCGCGACTCCGACATCGAAGTCGACGAGGATGACGTGACCGACCTGCGCCAGGCCTTGCGCTCCAAGATGAGCACGCGCCAATTCGGCCAGTCCGTGCGCCTGGAGGTGGTGTTCAACTGTCCCAAGGATTTGTCGGACTTCCTGCTGGAGCAGTTCGGTCTGCACCACCAGGCGCTCTACCGGGTCAACGGCCCGGTCAACCTGGTACGCCTGACTCAGTTGATCGACCAGGCCGATGCCGACCCGCTTCGCTTTCCAGCGTATCAGGCGGGCTGGCCCGAGAGCCTGCCGCAGACCGGGCTGTTTGCTCACCTGCGTCAGCATGACTGTCTGCTGCACCATCCCTTCGAATCGTTCGATGCGGTCGTACAGTTCCTGCATGAAGCGGTCTTCGACCCCGACGTGCTGGCCATCAAGCAGACCATCTACCGCACAGGCAGCGAGTCCGTGCTGATGGAGTTGCTGCTGGAGGCCGTGCGTCGTGGCAAGGAAGTGCTGGCGGTGGTGGAGCTCAAGGCCCGTTTCGACGAAGAAGCCAACATCAACTGGGCCGAGCGTCTGGAGGCCCTGGGCGCCCAGGTGGTGTACGGCATCGTGGGCCTCAAGACCCACGCCAAGATGATGCTGGTCACGCGCCGCGAGGGCAGTCGCCTGCGCCGTTACGCGCACCTGTCCACGGGCAACTACAACCCCAAGACGGCGAGCCTCTACACCGACGTGGGCCACCTCACGAGCAATGCCGAGATCACCGCTGACGTGGACATGGTGTTCCAGCAGCTGTCCAGCCTGACGCACCAAAAATCGACCAAGCACCTGATGCTGGCGCCGTTCAGCATGCAGACGCAGCTGATCCGCCAGATCAAGCGCGTGGCCGAAGCGGCGCGCTGCGGCGACCCGGCACGCATCGTGCTCAAGGTCAATTCCCTGACCGATGAGCCCCTGATTGCCGCCTTGCTCGAAGCGGGCCAGGAAGGCGCCAGCATCGACCTGATCGTGCGTGGCGCCTGCGTGCTGCCGCCGGGTGTGCCGGGCCTGTCCGACAACATCCGGGTGCGCTCCATCGTGGGCCGCATGCTCGAGCACACACGCGTGCTGTACTTCCGCTGGGGCCCGGGCGAGGACGACGAGGCCCTGTACCTGTCCAGTGCCGACTGGATGAACCGCAACATGACACGCCGCATCGAAGCCGCCTGGCCCGTGCGCGATGCCACCTTGCGCCAGCGCGTGATCGACGAGTGCCTTGTGCCTTATTTGCTCGATACCCGTGATGCCTGGCGGCAAAGTGGCGATGGGCGCTACGAGCGCGTCTCGACCGATGGCGTCAGCGCGCAACAGGCCTTGATGGAACGCTACAAGGCCCTGACCTGACTGTCACCGACTGTCATTTGGCAGACCACCGGGCGCGATAAGCTCGCTGCCATCAATCAAATCGGAGGGCTGTATGGACCTGATTTTGTGGCGGCATGCGCAAGCCCATGCTTTGCCATTGGAGGGCAGCGAACAAGCCGCGTCGGCCGCCGGCCCTGACTCCATCGTACCTTTCGACCTGGCACGAGACCTGGCGCGCACCCTCACGCCCAAGGGCGAGCGTCAGGCCGAGCGCATGGCCCAGTGGCTCAACCAGCGCCTACCTGAAATCACGCGCATCTTGGTGAGCCCTGCGCAACGCACCCAACAGACGGCCATGGCCCTGGGGCGCTCTTTCCGGACGGAGCGCAGCATCTACCCACTGGCGACTGTCGATGACCTGCTGACGGCGGCGCGTTGGCCGAAAGGGCGCGATCCCGTGCTGCTGATCGGGCACCAGCCCACGCTGGGTCTGTTGGCAGCCCGGCTGCTGACCGGGCAGGATCTGCCCCTGTCGATCCGCAAGGGTGCCGTGTGGTGGCTGCGCAGCCGCGAGCGGGACGGTGGCATCGAGGTGACCCTGCAGGCCGTGCAAGCCCCCGATTTCCTCTGACAGGCCTTTTTTGCGCCTTGTTTACATAGCTTGACCGGGCGGTCAGCGTGCGCGCGCGGGATCGGGGCAGATCCCCTGGATAATGTGGGCCATGAGCCTGTCGTCCGCCATGCCGTCCACCGTGGAGCCTGCTGTGCCCAGCGCCTTGGCCCAAGCGCACTTCCGCCACGTCTTGCGCGTGTATTGGGAAGACACCGACGCCGGTGGCATTGTCTTCTACGGCAACTACCTGAAGTTCATGGAACGCGCCCGCACCGAGTGGCTGTCCTCTCTGGGCTTCGAGCAGGAAGGCATGCGCCAGTCCGGTGAGGGCATGTTCATCGTGGCCGAAACCCAGTTGCGCTACATCAGGCCAGCACGCCTGGACGACCGCCTGACTGTGACCGTCAACGTGGCCGAAGTCGGCCGTGCCAGCGTGGTCTTCGAGCAGGCGGTCTGGCGAGATGAGGTGCTGCTGACCCAGGGGCGCGTGCGCATCGGCTGGGTTCAGGCCAAGGCTGGCCAGGATGAGCTCCGACCCGGCCGCATCCCCGACCGCATTCTCGCCGTCTTACCCCAACCGAACCCCATTTCCCAACCCGGAGGTTGCGCCTCATGAACCAAGACTTGTCCATCTTTGCGCTGGTGATGCATGCCAGCGCGGTGGTGCAGATCGTGCTGGCCTTGCTGCTGCTGGTCTCGCTGGCAAGTTGGAGCGTGATCTTCAGCAAGCTCATCGGCCTCAAGCGCGTGCGCGAGGACAACGAGGAGTTCGACCGCGAATTCTGGGCCGGTCGCACGCTGCAGGAGCTGTATCAGGATGCCCAGCGTGGCGAGGGGCCGCCTTCTCCTCAAGAGCGCATCTTTGCGGCCGGCATGCGCGAGTTCATGAAGCTGCGCGAACGCCGCGTGAGCGATGTGCCCACCTTGCTCGACGGCGCCCGTCGTGCCATGCGCGCCAGCTTCCAGCGCGAGATGGACGTCATCGAGGCGCGCCTGGACTTCCTGGGCTCGGTGGGCTCGGTGTCGCCCTACATCGGTCTGTTCGGCACGGTCTGGGGGATCATGCATGCCTTCACCGGCCTGTCCAATATGCAGCAGGTGACGCTGGCCACCGTGGCGCCTGGTATCGCCGAAGCCCTGGTGGCCACGGCCATCGGCCTGTTCGCGGCGATCCCGGCCGTGCTGGCCTACAACCGCCTGGCCCGCGACATCGACCGCATCGCCATCCAGATGGAGTCTTTCATGGAAGAGTTCTCCAACATCCTGGCGCGCAATGCCGCACCGGCCGCTGCGGCTGACGGGGCTCGCGGCATGCCGCAGGGGCGCTGACCGTGGCCGAGCTCAATGCCCGAGGTGGGCGCCGTGTCAGGCGCACCCGCAACGAGATCAACATGGTCCCCTTCATCGACGTGATGCTGGTGCTGTTGATCATCTTCATGGTGAGCGCGCCGTTATTGCCTACAGGCGTGGTGGACCTGCCCAGCATCGGCAAGGCCCGCAAGGCGCCCGAGCGCGTGGTCGAGTTGGTGCTGGAAGATGCCGACCGCGTCCGCCTGCGCATCGACCGCAAGGACGTGGACACGCTGGCTGTTGGCGAACTGGCCGCGCGCGTCAAGCCTTTGCAGGATGAAGCCGCAGGCGGTGCGAGCGCCGTGCCTGTGATCATCAGTGCCCGCAAAGACGTGCGCTATGAGTCCGTGGTCCATGTGATGGACGTGCTGCAAAAGGCGGGTGTGGCCCGTGTTGGCCTGTCCGTGAGGACCACTGGAAGCTGAGCCATGAACGCTGACGCCTTCCATATTGGAGCAGGGGGAGCCGGGCCCGATCTGCGTCCGCGCACGGCGGATGGCTGGACTTCGGGCGTGGCACTGGCGTTTGGCGTGCACCTCATGCTGGTGGCCGCGCTGGCGCTGGGCGTGCGCTGGAAGATGACGAATCCGGAGGCGGTGGAGGCCGAGGTATGGGCCGAGATTCCGCGTGCGGCCGCGCCCGAGGCTCCGCCACCTGCACCCGTTGAGCCGCCCAAGGTCGAGCCCACGCCGGCTGAGCCGCAGCCCGAGCCCCCCAAGGCCGCCGAGCCCGAGCCGCCTGTGCCTCAGCCCGTACCGGACGTGGTGCTTGAGCGCACGCCGAAGAAAGAGCCCAAGAAGCACAAACACAAGCAACCTATCGAGGTATTCGAGACGGAGCCGCCCAAGCTGCCCAAGAAGGCAGAGAAGACGGTAGAGAAACCGCAACCCAAGCCCGTCGTGCCGCCGGCGCCCGCCAAGCCTGTGCCACCAGAATCCAAGGCTAATCCCAAGGTGGACAACGCCAAGGCTGCGGCCGAGCGTGAGGCCCAGCGCAATGCCGCCTTGCAACGCATGATGTCGGACCTCGGGTCGCTGGGCACGTCCAGCCGCTCGGCGGGCCCAAGTGCTGCCTATGGTGGCCGCATCCGCGCCCGCATCAAGCCCAATATCGTGTTCACCGACGAGGTCGCGGGCAACCCCAAGGCCGTGGTCGAGGTCCGTTGCGCGCCAGATGGCCGCATCATCGCGCGCAAGCTCATCGAGCCTTCTGGCGTGGCCTCCTGGGATGACGCGGTGGTGCGTGCCATCGACCGCACCGAGGTGCTGCCCCCAGACGAGAACGGTCGGGTGCCCGGCGTGATGCAGATCGAGTTCAAGCCGAAAGACTTCTGATCCCTGACGGAGTCAGCAGCGCACCTGCCACAGCCAGCCCTGCGCCACGGCTGCGGTCAGCCAGGCCGAGAAGTCGAAACCGGCCGGAGCCTGATCGAGCAGGGTCGCCAGCGAGGTGTTGGAGGCCGGCGCGGCTTCTGTCTGAGCATCGGCCAGGGCGCGCATCCACCAGCCGCTGTCCTCATCCAGCGTGCTCATCTGCACTTGCCATGGATGTCGCCAGACGACCACCGTCTGCCCATCGTCCACCGCTTGCTTGTCGTTCACCTGAGCCAGTGCTTCGCTGGCAGCCTGCGCCTGCCGGGCCGGCTCCAACTGGTGTGCCGCCCACAGCGCCTCAACAGGCCAGACACTGTGCACGACTTGCACGCAGGGTTGCAGCACCAACTGAAGCTGTTCAGGGGCCGTATCCCCCAGGCGTTGCAGGCTGTTGGCGTCCAGCGCCGCATCGGCCGCGCGCAGGCACTGGTGGCGGGCCCAGTCCAGTCGGGCGCAGTCGGCCAGCCAGGGCCAGGCTTGCAAATCGGGGTGCTGGGCCAGCAAGGCGGGCAGGGCTGCGCCCCATTCGCCCAGGTCGCCGCTGCTGGGCGGCTGCGCGTCCCACAGTTGCACGGCCAAGGCTTGCAGCGCGTCCTTGCCCAGCATCGCAGCCAAGGTTGGGAAGTGGTCGAGCAGCACACGCTGGGCCGTGGCGCGGGCATTGACCTGATAGGCCCTCAGTCCGCTGGCGTCGGTGCGCAGGCGTGCTCGCGTCAGGGCAGGCCAACAGGCTTGTTGTGCGTCCAAAGGCGTGGCGGGCGGCAAGGTGGCGCGCAGCGCAGCCAGCACCGCGTCCTGCCGCGCTGATTCGAAAGCCAGCGCCTGCGCGGCCATCCTGGCTGCTTCGGCGTTCATTCGTCCGCCTCGAAGTCCGCCTCACCACCTCGTTGGCGGGTGATCGCCTGAGCGGCCAGCCGGGCTTCGTCCAGCAGCACGGCCAGCGGCGGCAGGTCGACATCCCATTCGATCAGGGTCGGGATCTCGCCCAGGTGCGTCAAAGCCTGTTCGTAGATGTCCCACACGGTGGGGCTGACGCGCTGGCTGTGGTCATCGATCACCAGCCTGTCCGCCTGATCGGGCCAGCGAAAGCCGGCCAGGTGGATCTCGCCGACCAGGCTGGGTGGGATGCTCCATAAAAAATCCAGGGCTTCGACACGCGCCTTCGCCAGGGCATGGTCCCGATCGGGCTCCGTTCCTGGCGCGGTTTGCCAGGTGGCGCGCCGGGCCCGGTTCAAACCATTGACCACCAGGTTGTTGAGGTCCAGCAGCAACTGACAGCCTGCGCGCCGGCAGGTCTGGACCAGGAACTCCGCCTCGGGGATGCTGTCGTCCTCATAAGCCATGTAGGCCGACAGGTTCTCGATGAGGATGGGTCGCTGCAAGCGATCCTGCACCTGCTGGATGTTGCGCACCAGGATCTCTTGCGAAGCAGTCGTGAAAGCCAGCGGCAGCAGATCACTGGCGTGCACGGCCTGGGGCGAACCGGGCGCGGCCACCCGGGCGAAGCAGGCGTGGTCCGACACCCGCACGGGGTCGATGCGGACCACCAGCCGGGCCAGCTTGTCCAGATGGGCGGCATCCACCCCGCTGGCCGACCCCAGCGACAGCCCCACGCCATGCAGGCTCACCGGGTAGTGCGCCCGGACCTCATCCAGCGCTTGCAGATTGGCACCGCCATCGGCGAAAAAATTCTCGGAGTGCAGCTCCACGAAGCCCAGGGGAGGGCGCAGGGCCAGCAGGGCCTGCGCATGAGGCTGGCGCAGACCGATGCCAACCAGAGACTGAGGCGAGCCCGGCAGCGTCACTGCACGTCCTCAAACCGCATCACTTCTTGGCGATCTTGGCCAGGGCCGCCTTGGCCTGCTCGGCATTCAGGCCGCCCAGTTGCGCGCAGGTGCCCTTGGCGACCAGCTTCCACTCGGCGGGCGAATTGTCGTCCTTGGATTCGCCGGCGCAGGAGTGCGAGCCAGACAGGTTGGCGCAGTTGTTCTGGCCGGCCTTGACGATGCCGAAGCACTTTTCCTTGTTCTTGTTGGCCGACATCTCGTCGCCGGCATGGGCGGCTTGGGCCAGGCCCAGGGCCAGAACGGAAGCGAGAGCAGAAGACAGCAGTTGACGTTGATTCATGGTGATTTCCTTGCAGATTAGGTTGAAAACGCACGCTCTTGTCGAGCGTCATGTTCTTGGTCGTGCCAGCCGGCCAAATCTTTCACCAGACTGGGTACGAAATGGGCATCTGAGGTCGATCGGGTCTCAATAGAGTGATTTTGGCCGCTTTATGACCCAATCATCATGCGGTCAGTTTCATAGCATGGCAACCAACCCCGGGTGTCAGTGTCTCATCCCGGACGCAAGGATCGACATGTCTGACAAATCCGAATTCGGCTCCCGCAGCGACGAAGGCCCCCCGGCGCCCAATGGGCGGCAGGGTGATGCCCGCGCGGAGGGCGTTGCAGACAACCAGTTCGGCGAACTCGACAGCCAGACCTTCCGCTGGCCCACGCCGCCGTTTGCCACTTACCCGGCCGCCGGTGTGCAGCAGGAGCACGAACCCTGCCAGATCGTGGGGCTCAATGGTCGCGTCATGCAGGGCCGCCTGAATTTCTTCGTGCCCACCGAACGCGTGGCCCACATCCAGGTGCCGCCGGCGCGCACCACCATGCCCCTGCGCTTCAAGCAGTTCCGCACGATCTTGCTGACCCGCGCGATCGAGCCGACCGCCAAGCAGAAAGACCTCAGCGAGCACAGCGACGGCGTGCTGGCCGAGCGCCCCGTCACCGACTACCGCGTTCACCTGGTGGCCGGCGGCACGCTCGAAGGCGACACCATCGGCCATGTCGAAAACGAATTCGGCCTCTTTCTTTTTCCGCCTGTCAACGAAGACGGCGCCGTCAACCGCCTGTTCGTGCCTTCTGAAGTCATCGCCGGCGTGGAGATCGGCCCGCTGATCGGCCAGGCCCTCATCGACGCCGAGGCCGTGACTGCGGACCAGGTCTCGCAAGCCGTCGAGGTGCAGAACAACCTGCGCAACCAGCGCCTGGGCGACATCCTCCTGACGCAAAAAGTGGTCTCCCCTGAGCAGTTGATCGAGGCCGTCGACCGCCAAAGCCGGATGCCGGTGATGCGCATCGGCGAAGCCCTGATCGCGCTGGGCCTGATCACCGACGAGCAACTGCACGATGCCCTCAAGCAGCAGCAGACCGATCGCACGGTGCCGCTGGGCGAGCTGCTGGTGCGCTTGGGGATGGTCTCGCGCCAGGACCTGCTGGCCGCCCTGGCCCGCAAGATGGGCTACCCGCTGGTTGATCTGGACCGCTTTCCGGCTGACCCTGACGCACTGCACAAAGTGCCTTTCAACATCGCCGCACGCTTGATGGTGGCGCCGCTGCTGCTGCACGAGGGCGCCTTGATCGTGGCGGTGGAGGATCCCAGCAAGCGCACGGTTCTCTCGGAGCTGGAGTTCGTCACCCAGTGCAAGATCGTGCCGGTGCTGGCCAACCAGAGCCAGCTCGAATGGTCCATCCGCGATGCCTATGCCAAGCTGGGTGCCGACGTCACCTCGGTGATGTTCACGGCTTTTTCCGATGCGTCCGAGCTGGACCTGGAGTCGGTGGACTCGGGCAAGCTGGTCGAAGATCTGGAGAAAGAGGGCCTGGACAACAAGGCCTTCCAGGAAGAAGACCGCCCCATCGAGCAGAGCGACAACTCGCTGGTGCGCCTGATCAACACCATGATCGTCGAGGCCTACACCCAGGGTGTCTCCGACATCCACATCGAAAGCTACCCGGGCCGCGACAAGATCAAGATCCGTTTCCGCAAGGACGGTGGGCTGGTGCCCTACCTGGAGCTGCCCCACAACTACCGCAGCGCCATGATCGCCCGCATCAAGATCATGTGCGACCTGGACATTGCCGAGCGCCGCAAGCCCCAGGACGGCAAGATCAATTTCGCGCGCTTCGTGCCCCAGTACCGGCTGGAGCTGCGCGTGGCCACCATCCCGACCAACAATGGCCTGGAAGACGTGGTGATGCGGATCCTGAGTTCCGCGCGCCCGCTGCCGTTGGACAAGATCGGTTTGGCCGACACCAACCTCGGCCGTTTGAAACTGGCGTTGGAGCGCCCCTATGGCATGATCCTGTGCGTGGGCCCGACAGGCTCAGGCAAGACCACGACCCTGCACTCGGCCTTGAGCTTCATCAACGTGCCAGAGCGCAAGATCTGGACGGCCGAAGACCCCATCGAAATCACTCAGCCTGGCCTGCGCCAGGTGCAGATCAATCCCCGCATCGACTGGACCTTCGCCAAGGCGCTGCGTGCCTTCCTGCGTGCGGATCCGGACGTCATCATGGTGGGCGAAATCCGCGATGAAGAAACGGCGGACATGGGCATCGAGGCCTCCTTGACCGGCCACCTGGTGTTGTCTACCCTGCACACCAACAGTGCACCCGAGACGGTCACGCGCCTGCTGGACATGGGCATGGACCCGTTCAACTTTGCCGATGCCCTGCTGGTGGTGCTGGCTCAGCGCCTGGTGCGCCGCCTGTGCAGCGCTTGCAGGGTGTCGGAGCCGGCGTCCGAGCAGCATGTCGAGGACATGCTCAAGGAGTACCTCTACGCCTTCCCCGAGCACGAAGCGAGCCCAACCCGTGAAGCCATTCTGGCCGACTGGATGCCGCGTCTGGGCCGAGATGGGGTGCTCATGACGCACAGCAGCAAAGGCTGCCCGCAGTGCAACCAGACCGGCTACAAAGGCCGGGCAGGCTTGCATGAACTGATGGTGGTGAGCCGTGAGATCCGCCGCATGATCCAGACTGGTGCTAACGCGGAAAGCCTGCTGCATCAGGCATTGCACGAAGGCATGCGCACGCTGCGTCAGGACGGGATAGAGAAAGTCCTCTCAGGCATTACCAGCATGGAAGAGGTGCGTGCCAGCAGCAATATCTAGCGCCATGAGCTCAGGAATATCGGGAAAGCGTGCCTTGTTGTGCGCATGCTGCACGCAAGGGGCAAAAAAGGTGCAAGATAGGCAACAACGAAGTCACTGATCTGGCACAGAAACAGCTTCTTTATCCGGGCTTGCCAGTTGGGTGATTTCCTCGATCTTTGGTGTGAAGGCGATGCTTGTGTGGTCGCGCCAAGTTCACCAGGCGGTTACGGCGCAGATCACGGGCATCGATGGCGTAAGTCGATGGTTCGGAGGTCTGTATGGACGTGATCAGCAACTTCGCAGCGCGATACGAGCGTACGCGCGAAGAGGAATACACCCTCGAGGAATACCTCGAGATCTGCAAGAAGGACAAATCGGCTTTTGCCACGGCTGCCGAGCGCATGCTGGAGGCCATAGGCGAACCGCAGATGATCGACACGCGCAATGACCCGCGCCTGTCTCGGATCTTCACCAACAAGGTGATCAAGATCTACCCGGCCTTCGAAGAGTTCTTCGGCATGGAGGACTCCATCGAGCAGGTGGTGAGCTACTTCCGCCACGCCGCGCAAGGCCTGGAAGAAAAGAAGCAGATCCTGTATTTGCTGGGCCCTGTGGGCGGCGGCAAGTCGTCCATCGCCGAACGACTCAAGCAACTGGCCGAAAAAGTCCCCTTCTACGCCATCAAGGGCTCGCCGGTCAATGAGTCGCCCCTGGGTCTGTTCGACCCGGTCGAGGACGGCCCCATCCTCGAAAAGGAATACGGCATTCCCCGCCGTTACCTGCAACGCATCCTGAGCCCCTGGGCTGTCAAGCGCCTGGACGAATTCGGCGGCGACATCCGCAAGTTCAAGGTCGTCAAGCGCTACCCGAGCATCCTCAAGCAGGTTGGCATCGCCAAGACTGAACCAGGCGATGAAAACAACCAGGACATCAGCTCGCTGGTCGGCAAGGTCGACATCCGCAAACTCGAGACCTACGCGCAGGACGACCCGGACGCCTACAGCTACTCCGGTGGTCTGTGCCTGGCCAACCAGGGCCTGCTGGAATTCGTCGAAATGTTCAAGGCGCCCATCAAGGTGCTGCACCCTCTGCTGACCGCCACCCAGGAAGGCAACTTCAAGGGCACGGAAGGTTTCGGTGCCATTCCCTTCGATGGTGTCGTGCTGGCCCACTCCAACGAAAGCGAATGGAAGGCCTTCCGCAACAACAAGAACAACGAGGCTTTCCTCGACCGGATCTACATCGTCAAGGTGCCGTACTGCCTGCGCGTCTCGGAAGAGATCAAGATCTACGAGAAGCTGGTGCGGGGTTCGTCCCTGTCGAAAGCGCCTTGCGCACCTGGCACGCTGAAGATGATGAGCCAGTTCGCCATCCTCACACGCTTGAAGGAGCCCGAGAACTCCAGCATCTACTCGAAGATGCAGGTCTATGACGGCGAGAGCCTCAAGGATACCGACCCGAAGGCCAAGTCCATCCAGGAGTACCGTGACTACGCCGGTGTGGACGAGGGCATGAGTGGCATCTCCACGCGCTTTGCCTTCAAGATCATCTCCAAGGTCTTCAACTTCGACCCGGCTGAGGTTGCGGCCAACCCGGTGCACCTGATGTATGTGCTGGAGCAGCAGATCGAGCGCGAGCAGTTCCCCGCCGAGACCGAGCAGAAGTACATCGCCTACATCAAGGAGATGCTGGCGCCGCGCTATGCCGAGTTCATCGGCAAGGAGATCCAGACCGCGTATCTGGAAAGCTACTCCGAGTACGGCCAGAACATCTTCGACCGCTATGTCACCTACGCCGACTACTGGATCCAGGATCAGGAGTACCGCGACACCGACACCGGCGAGATCTTCGACCGTGGTGCGCTGAACGCCGAACTGGAGAAGATCGAAAAGCCAGCCGGCATCGCCAACCCGAAGGATTTCCGCAACGAGATCGTCAACTTCGTGCTGCGCGCCCGCGCCAACAACGGTGGCAAGAACCCTCTGTGGACCAGCTACGAGAAGCTTCGCACGGTGATCGAGAAAAAGATGTTCAGCAACACCGAAGAGTTGCTGCCGGTCATCAGCTTCAACGCCAAGGCCAGCGCCGACGAGGCCAAAAAGCACGAAGACTTCGTCAACCGCATGGTTCAGAAGGGCTACACCGCCAAACAAGTTCGCTTGCTTTGCGAGTGGTATCTGCGGGTGCGCAAGAGTTCATGATGACCCTCCCCAGAGCGCCTTCGGCTGCTTGATAGACATGGAAGCACAGGATGCGGCAACACATCATTGACCGAAGGCTGGCGGGCAAGAACAAGTCCGTTGGCAACCGTGAGCGCTTCCTGCGTCGATACAAAGACCAAGTGCGAGAAGCGGTGCAGCGTGCCATCAATGGCCGCAGCATCCGCGACATCGAAAAGGGCGAAGACATCGCCATCCCCAAGAAGGACTTGTCCCAGCCTGTGTTCCGCCACGGCGAAGGCGGCATACGCGAGGTGGTGCACCCTGGCAACCGCGAGTATGTCAAGGGTGACCGCATCGAGAAGCCGCAAGGCGGTGGCGGGCAGGGCAGTGGCTCTGGCCAGGCCAGTGATTCCGGCGAAGGCGAAGACGACTTTGTCTTTTCCTTGAGCAAGGAAGAGTTCATGCAGGTCTTCTTCGAGGACCTGGCCTTGCCCAATCTGGTGCGCACGGCCCTGGCTGAGGTACCTGAGTGGAAGAGCCACCGCGCGGGTTTCTCCAGCGATGGCACACCCAACAACCTGCACGTGGTGCGCTCCATGCGCGGTGCGCTGGGCCGCCGGATTGCGTTGGGCGCGTCTTCACGCCGCGAGATCCAGGAGCTTGAAGAGCGCCTGGCCCAATTGCGCGCCGAGCAGGAAGACGGCGACGATGCCCTCGTGCACAAGCACGCCACCGAGATCGAGGAGATCGAGGCCAAGCTGCAGCACCTGTATGGCCGCATGAGGGGCATCCCCTTCCTCGACCCGATCGACTTGCGTTTCCGCAGCCGCATCAAGGTGCCGGTGCCCACCACCAAGGCCGTGATGTTCTGCGTGATGGACGTCTCGGGCTCGATGGACGAGCAGCGCAAGGAGCTGTCCAAACGCTTCTTCATCCTGCTGTACCTGTTCCTGACCCGGCATTACGACAAGATCGAGCTGGTCTTCATCCGCCACCACACGCAAGCCCAGGAAGTGACCGAAGACGAGTTCTTCCACGCAACCGAAACCGGCGGCACGGTGGTGTCCAGCGCGCTGGTGCTGCTCGACGAGATCATCCAGGCCCGTTACCCGACCAGCGAGTGGAACCTGTACGTGGCCCAGGCCTCCGACGGCGATAACTGGCACCACGACTCCAGCCGCTGCCGCGAGATCATCGAAGAGAAGATCCTGCCCCTGGTGCGTTACTACGCTTATGTGCAGGTGGCCCAGACCGAGCAGAACCTGTGGGACGAATACCTCGTTCTCGCGGAGCAGCACAAGCACTTCGCGATGCGCAAGGTGCTCGATCCCTCGCAGATCTACCCAGTGTTCCGCGAGTTGTTCAAGAAGGAAGGTGTGGACGCGTAAGCGCCACCCGGAGGGTATCCCCATGAGCGCCCAACTTCAGACCCACATGAAACCCCTGCCGGGGTGCTCGGACTGGTCATTCGAGCTGATCGAGGATTACCACGATGTGATCCGCGCGACCGCGCAGCGCTACAAGCTCGACACCTATCCCAACCAGCTGGAAATCATCACTGCCGAGCAGATGATGGACGCCTACGCCAGCGTGGGCATGCCGGTGAACTACCGGCACTGGTCCTACGGCAAGGAGTTCATCGCCACGGAGAAGAACTACCGCCGCGGCTTCATGGGGCTGGCCTATGAGATCGTCATCAACTCCAATCCCTGCATCAGCTACCTGATGGAAGAGAACACCATGGCCATGCAGGCCCTGGTGATCGCGCACGCGGCCTATGGCCACAACAGCTTCTTCAAGGGCAACTATCTGTTCCGCATGTGGACGGACGCCGGCTCCATCATCGACTACCTGGTCTATGCCAAGAACTATGTGGCGCGCTGCGAAGAGCGCCATGGCCTGGAAGCCGTCGAGGAGTTGCTGGACTCCTGCCATGCCTTGATGAACCATGGCGTGGACCGCTATCGCCGCCCGGGCAAGCTCTCGCTGGACAAGGAACTGGCCCGCCGCGAAGAGCGCGAGGCCTACTTGCAGCAGCAGGTCAACGACCTGTGGCGCACGCTGCCGCGTCGTGTGGACCGTCCCGAGGAAGAGGCGGTGCGCCGCTTCCCGTCCGAGCCGCAAGAGAACCTGCTGTACTTCATCGAAAAGCATGCGCCGCTGCTGGAGCCCTGGCAGCGCGAGATCGTACGCATCGTGCGCAAGGTGGCGCAGTATTTCTACCCGCAGCGCCAGACCCAGGTCATGAATGAAGGCTGGGCCACGTTCTGGCACTACACCTTGCTCAACACCATGTATGACGACGGCTACCTGACCGACGGCATCATGATGGAGTGGCTGCAGTCGCACACCAATGTGGTCTTCCAGCCGCCGGTCGGGCACCGTGCCTACAGCGGGCTCAACCCGTATGCGCTGGGCTTTGCGATGTACACGGACCTCAAGCGCATCTGCGAGCACCCCACCGAGGAAGACCGCATCTGGTTCCCCGACTTCGCCGGCTCGGCCGAAGGTGCCAACCCGAAGGACCACGCCTGGCTCAAGACCTTGGACTATGCGATGCGCAACTTCAAGGACGAGAGCTTCATCGGCCAGTTCATGTCGCCCAAGATCATGCGCGACTTCCGCCTCTTCGCCATCCGCGATGAAGAGGAGGAAAGCGAATACGAGGTCAGTGCCATCCACGACGAGGGCGGCTACCGCGCCTTGCGCGAGATGCTCTCTCACCAATATGACCTGGGCTCGCGCGAGCCCAATATCCAGGTGTGGAGCGTGAACCTGCGTGGTGACCGTTCACTGACCTTGCGCCATGCACAGCACAATGACCGCCCGCTGCATGACAGCACCCGTGAGGTGCTCAAGCACGTGGCCCGTCTGTGGGGCTTCCCGGTGCACCTGGAAAGCGTCAATGGCGTCGGCGATGTCCGCCAGCAATGGACGGTGGTGCCTGCCAATATGGAATAGTCACCAGCGGCTGCGTGTCAACAAAGGAAAAGGGGCCTGGTCAAGAGGCCCCTTTTTCTTTGGCGGCTTGATCGACGATCAGAGCTTCAAGACCTTGCGGATGCCACCCAGCAGGATGTCGTCCTTGTGCGGCTTGACGATCCAGGCCACCACGCCGAACTCCTTGGCCTTGGCCTTGAGGTCAGGGCTGGTCTGCGTGGTCAGCATGAACACGGGCGTGTTGTAGCCCTGTTCCTTGATGTGGCCGCACATGGTCAGGCCGTCCATGCCGGGCATGTTGAGGTCGGAGATGACCAGGTCGATGGGTTGTTGTGTGCCCAGCACCTCCAGGCCCTTCTCGCCGTTCTCGGCTTCAAGCACGTCAAAGCCCGCCGGGATCAGCAGGTCCTTGAGCGTGTCGCGCATGGTCTTGGCATCGTCGATCACCAAAATCCGGGGCATGGTCATTCTCCTTCGTTTGACTCGACTTGCAAACGGTTCTTGCCGTTGTGCTTGGCGGTGTAGAGGTACTGGTCGGCGCGCTGCAGCAGGCCTTCCAGCGTGTCGTTGGCATGGCAGTAGGCCACGCCACAACTGGTGGTGACGCGAACGGTCTTGCCATTGGGCAGCTTGATGAGGGTGTCGGCCAGCTTGGCGCGGATGCGTTCGGCCACGATGGCGCCGCCTTGCTCATCGCTGTCGTTGCAGGGCAGGGCCAGCACGAACTCCTCGCCGCCGTAGCGCACCGAGATGTCCGTGTCCCTCGTGCAGGTGCGGATGATGCGGCCGAACTCGCGAATGACCTGGTCGCCCGCATCGTGGCCATAGGTGTCGTTGATGCTCTTGAAGTTGTCCAGGTCGAACATGACGATGGACAGCTCCAGCAGGTTGCCCCTTTTGGCCGAAGCGATCAGGCGGCTGATGCTGTCGTTCATGAACAGGCGCGTGTACAGGCCCGAGAGTGGGTCGCGGATGGCGCATTCATACAGCGCTTGCGCTTGCTTGCCGAGGATGTTGGCGCGCTCGATCTGGCGCTGGGCCAGGTAGCTGGTCGTGACGTCTTCGAGGATGACCATGTAGCGGTCGATCACATTGTTCTTGGCGATGGGCTGAAAGCGCGGCTTGATCCACTTGCCGGTGTGGCTGCCATCTTCGATCTGCAACTGCTGCAGTCGGCTCATCGTGCCTTCCCCGGTGGCGAACTCGGAGGTGAAGTGCCCTTCTAAGTCACGCAGCACGCCAAAGGCGTCATTGAGTTCGGTGTGCATGTCGGGGTTGTGCTTCAGCAGGATGTCACTCAAAGACGCACCGATCAGGCCGTGCTCGTTGAGCAGCACATGGCAGTACTCGGAGAGCACCTCCTGCACCGTGCCCTGACTGTCGACCACCATCAGGCCCAGCGGGATGCTGCCGAAGATGCTCGTGAGCTTGAGCTCCGATTGGTACAGGCTGGAGAGGTCGTCACCGACCAATGAAATGACCTGACCTTCGGACTTGCTGGTGTGCTCGATCTGGAACAGGCGCCAGAAGAAGGGCTTGGCGGTCTGGATCTCGTCGGTGCCACCGATCTCCAGCTTGAAACGGATGTTGGCGTTGTGGTGCTTGTCACCGCGCAGATGCTTGAAATGGTGCAACAGGATCTCGCGGTTCTCGCTGGTGAACAGCGAGACGAAGTCCTGGTGCAGCGCGTCTTCCATGCTGCGGCCGACAAGTTCGCAGAAGGCGTTGTTGGCGCGGATCACGCGGTTGTGCTGATTGAGCACCACGAACACGCTGGGGATGTTGTCGAGGATCTGTTCGTTGTACTCGCAGGCGCTCTCCAGCATGGAGAGCACACGGTGCGACGCCAGAAGTTCGTTGATGCTGCTCATAGAAAGTCCAGTTCCCCCTCTTGAGAAGCCTCGTCTTCGGCTTTGATGCCGGAGAGATCGTCCTTGGTCATCAGTTCAACGTAGCAGCTGCAGTAGATGGATTGGAATGGGCCTTCCAGGCGCCAGAAGTCGCCGAACTTGACGATGGCACCACTCTTGGGCGTGTAGTCGGCATAGATCTCGTAGATGCCGCGCGTGCACAATGGCACGCTCATGCCCATCGACATCTGGTGGGCATCGAAGATGCGGCACACACGCCCACCCATCTGGTTGGTGAGCTCTTTCATGAAGTCGACGATCTGCCTGTCGCCCAGATCAGCAGGCTGGCTGCCTTTGGACTGACGGTAGGCGCGGATCTGCTCAGGGTTGAAGTGCACCTTGAACACCACGCGCAGCTCGCCGCTGGTGAGCAACACCATTGAGATGTAGCGGGTGAGCACCTGGCCCAACTGGTATTCAGACGGGGAGGGAATCAGTTCAATGGGCTGACCATCGAAATACTGGCTGGCCTGGATGACGGAGACGTCTCGCAGGAGTGTGCGCAGTCCATCGGCGGACGATCGCGTACTGTCTTGTGCGTCCATGGTTTTTCGGTCCTTCAAAAGGCCTGATCAAATCCCTATACGGCAGTGTGGTCGAGAGCTTGAGTGCTTTAGGCGTGCGGGCGAAATCGCGACAGGGGCCGCGTGACAAATTCCCGTAAGGTGAGTGGCGCTCATGTCGGTTTCATTCAACTGTCAAGATCCTGCAAAACGCTGTCGACGGCGCGCTGCATCAGGCTGCGGTCTTCGAGGCTGGTGGCCAGCCCTTCGGCGCGCAGCCGCTCCAGGGCGCGGCGGGTCATCGAGTGCATGCGGCCAGCCTTGTCGCTGGTGAACATATAGAACTGGCGGTTGGTGCTGGTCCACAGCAGGCGCGCCGTGGTCCATTGGCCTTGCATGAAGAGCTTGCACCACATGCCCTTGTGCAGCGAGTCGGCCCAGTTCATCGGCGAGGGCGCGCCGGCCTCATCCCCATACATCATCGGAACGGTGGGCAGCGAGCCGATGTGGGTGTCCACGGCCTTGGGGTGGCGGCGCTGATCGGGTGAGGGTGGTGCGGCTGCCATCTCGGCGCGCATCCGGGCAACCAGCTCTTGGGCACTGGGTTCGGCAGGGGGCTTGGCGGGCTTGGGTGTGGCCAGCAGGTGATGGCCATGGATGCCCATCAGCTCCTTGAGCACGGCATCTTGTTCGGCTTGCGGCATCTCGATGCGGGCCATGCCGTGCTGCAGGCGCTTGATCAGGTCGGGCAGCACCTGGCGCAGGGCTTCGCGCGCTTCGAGGGTGCGAGGTCGCTGCAGGCTGTGGATGAGGTCGTCAACGGTGGCCATCATGGCCTGTGCTTCATCGTCTTCAGGGGAGCCTGTGACCATGGCCAGGCAGAGCACGTCCACCCAGGGGCCCAGCAGGAAGTCGCGGATGCTGGGCTTGATTTTGATGCCCGTGGTTTGCTGCTCGACCTGTTGCAGCAAGATGGGTCGCAAGGACAGGCGCAGATCGGCCTCTTGCAATTGCGCCACGGCTTGTGGTGCTGCTTGCAGCTGAGTCTGGCTTTGCTGTTCGATGAACTGCTGGATGTCCAGCAAGGCCTTTTCCAACTGGGCCAGGGTTGGGCCGGGAGGCGGCACGAGTGTCTGGATGCGGGGCTGGATGAAGGCCAGGAAGTCTGTGAGGCCAACTTGATCGGGCTCGGTGTAGCCCGAAGCATAGGATGCCAACTGGTTGATCAGACGCCAGGCGGGGTGTTGGTCTGATTGCAGCAACAGCGGATCCTGACCTGCCACGCGCATCACGGCCGGTTGCAACTGACCGATCATCTGCCTGATGGCGGGCTGCACGCCCTGGTCCGCATGCATCTGTGTGAACAGACGGGTCAGCAGGTTCATGACCTGCTCTTGCGTGTAAGTGCGTGGCTGACCCATTGATGGCGCTTGAGCCTCGGTGGCGTCGTGCAAAGCCTGGAAGGTCAATGGCTGGCCCGGTATGGCAGGGACCGGAGCACGCGGCGGCAGCGGGGCATTGCCTTGCTGCATGGATGCAGGCAGCTTGTCCAGCAGGCTTTGCAAGGCGCCCGGCTGTGTGATGTCGTGGCCGGTTGGGTGAGGTCGGCTGGGGGGCTGCTTGACGGCCTTGTAGGCCAGGGGATTGAAACCCTGCTGGCGCCAATCTGCGCAAGCCTGGGCGTAGAAGGACTTGAGGAGATCCGCCAGCACGCGACCGCTGACACGCAGCAGCATCTGGCGCTCGTTGGCGGCGAGGGGCAGGACTTGCTGCGCAGCACTGCTCAGGGCTCGGGCATAAACGGCAGGCCGAAAGGGGTTGTCTGGCAGGCCTTTGAGTGTGGTGTTGCCTTGCAAGGTGGCGCAGAAGGCCTGGAACTCGCGCCACTCCCATTCGGCGGCCAGATCGATGAGTTGGACGGTGCGGGAGATTTCGATGTCCTGCTCGGCCTGGGCTTCGTCGACCAGCGTCAATTGGTCCAATTTGATTTCGAGTGGTCGATCGGTGCCATGGTTCGTGGGCTTGATCGAGCCTTGCACTTCATTGCGGATGTGCGTGCTCAGGGCCTCCACCAGCGCCGCGCGATGGGACTGGATGGCTTCGGCCACCTGAAACAGCAGGCTGCGGTCTTGCGCCATGGCCAGATCAGGGCTGGCGGCGCGCAGCGCGTCCTGGGTTTGCGCCACCAATTGAGCGGCCAGCTCGGGGCTTCGGCCAAGCAATTGGTCGATGTGCTGGTGGTAAGGGGAAGGGCCTGCCATTTCTGCATCCTAAAAAGGAGCGGGTAGCCTCAATTCGTGAATAACGACCGATAAGGCCCAGGATCTGTGGGTTTCCTCTGGGTAACTGGTTGTTGCCTTTTCGCGAATGCATGAAAAACGCTCCCCCGAATTGCGGGGGGTGCAGTAGGCTTGTGTCCTGAAAACATGGGATGTGTTTTCGGACTCGGATTGATGGCGCCATCAATCACCGGAAGCGAAGTCATATAGCCCACTAAAAGGGTCGGCTTCTGGGGTTCTAGGGCGTACCCAGCACTGATGGGTGGTCAACAAACTCAACTCTCTACTGGAGCGTTATATGAAGAATCTCCATTGGCGGCAACTTGCCGTGACCCTTGGGGCCTGCGGACTGGGGCTGTCGGCGGCGACCCAGGCCATGGCCGACGTATCGACCAAGATCAGTGGCTATGGCACTTTGGGCCTGACTTCCATCGACGAGAAGGGCCTGGAATATCGCTCGTCTTTTTCGCAGGCGAAAGGTGCAACGCGCAAGCCAGATTTTGGTGTGGATTCCCGGTTGGGCTTGCAGGGCACCACCACGGTGACGCCAGAATTCTCTGCGACCTTGCAATTGTTGGGGCAGCGCAGGCGTGTCGATGATGCCGTTGATTCAAACAACGATATGGACATCAACTTCGAATGGGCCTACGCGCAATATGCACCCACGTCGAATTTGAGTTTCAGGCTTGGGCGAGTTGTATTGCCCGCCTTCATGATTTCGGATTCTCGCAATGTGGGGTACGCGCAGCCTTGGCTGCGTGCGCCACTGGAAGTCTACGGGGGGATGCCATTGACCTCTGTGGATGGTGCGCAAGCCATATGGCGCATTCCTGTTGGCCCGGCCATTTTCACGGTCCAGCCGAGTTTTGGGCGCAGCTCGTACAGTATTTCATTTGGCGATGTTGTGTTGGCAACTCGGGCGCGTAACGTCAAGAGCCTGAATCTGGCGGGTGAGTACAACGACTGGCTGGTGCGCTTTGGTGTCGTGGAAGGTACTTCACCTCTTTCTGCGCCGATCTTGGGTTTTCTGGATCCATCACTGACGGCCTTGCCGCCAGTTGATTTCAGGATGAAAGACCGGTTTACCAGTTTGGGCCTTCAGTATGACAATGGCACCGCGTTGTTCATGACGGAGGTGGCGCGGCGCAGACAAAATAAACTGCCATCTACGGGGCCAGCCCTTTACAGCGCTGCCTTGGGTGGCGTGCCAGCCGCACTCTATGACCAGTACTTTGCGGATAAACCTCTAGCAGCAACCACTTCATATTACTTCGGTGGTGGATGGCACTTTGGCAGTTGGTTGCCCATGCTGGTCTACGGGCATTCCAAGGATGATCTGGGTCTTGCCAAGCCCACTCACAGCGTCAGCGGCAGCCTTCGTTACGACTGGGCCAATGGGGTTGCCTTGAAGGGGCAGATCACCCAGGTGTATGCCCGTGACGGTACCTCCTTTGTTTACCCCGATGCCGCGACCTCCAATCGCCGTGTCAATGTCTACAGCGTGGCTGTTGACTTCGTTTTTTAAATGGAGGCCAACATGAAGAAAACGTTGATGCAAGGTCTGTTCGCGTGCGGACTGCTGTTGGGAGCCAGTGCAGTTCAAGCTCAATTGGCCGTGGTGATGGGGCCCAATGGCGCGCCCATCTCCAAGGACATTCTGGCCAACCTGTACCTCGGGCGCAGTTTCGAATTCAAGGCCATCGATCTGCCTGAGGGCTCGCCCATGCGGGATCATTTCTACAAGAAGCTGACCGACCGGGATCCCGCACAGGTCAAGGCCGTGTGGGCTCGCGTGGTGTTCACCGGCAAAGGGCAAGCGCCCTTGATGCTGCCTGATGCCGAGTCCATCAAGAAGGCCGTGGCGACGGACCCCAAAGCGATTGGCTACATTGACAAGTCGGCAGTCGACAGCAGCGTGAAGGTCGTCTTCACCATCGACTGATCCGGGACACCCGAGAAGCAAACGAGACGGGCCGGGCGCGATGAACGCCTGGCCCGTTTCTTTTGGGGTAATGAGCGTCTTCAGTCAGGGGCTGACCTGCTCACCCCGCCATAAGACCGGCGTGGTGCCGGTCCATCGCTTGAAGGCACGGTGGAAGCTGGTGACCGAAGAAAAGCCCAGCGCGTCGGCGACCTGCTTGATGGACAGCTGCCCCTCGGCCAGCAGGCTGCGGGCTTTGAGGAACTGGCACTCCTGCGTCAGGTCCTGATGGCTTGTTTGGAGGGTGGACAGATGCCGGCGCAGGCTGCGCTCGCTCAAGCCCAGGTGCCGGGCGGTTTCCACGATGCTCGGCTGTTTGGGGAAGGATGCCATCAGCCATTGCCGCACGCGCTCGGCCGTGTCGATGCGGCTGCGCTGCGCTGTCAGAGCCAGTTCGGCCCGCGTGCGGGCGGCGGTGTAGGACAGCTGATCGTGCGAGGTGTGGGGGAGGTCCAGCAAGGCCGGGTTGAAGCTCACGCGGCTGATGCGCTGCTTGAACTTCACGTTCGGGCCGAAATTGCTTTCGTACCTGGGCAGCAGTTCGGGCTCGCAGGCAAAGGGCAATTCCACGGCATGGAGGTCGGCATCGGTCATGCCCAGGAACTTGAGCATCTGCACGACGCCGGTGGCCACGAAGTCATAACGAAAGCGCCCGGCCGCCCCTTCACGCATGACGGGGCGAATGGTCAGATGGGCGCGGTCACCGTCTTCTTCCAGTGAGAACTCGGCGCGGTCCAGGAGCAGCACGGCGAAGCGGTCGATGTCGCTGATCAATTGGCGCAGGCTGGGCGTGAACAGGGCCACCGAGGCCATGACCCCATAGCGTGTGAGGGCCAGGCTCTTGCCGGCGACCAGGCCAAAGGCGGGGTCCCGCGTTTCGGCGACGGCGGCATCCACCAGCGCAATGAACTGCGACAGGGGCACCCATTCCCCGTTCTCGTCTTCGAAGTCTTCCAGCGCGAGGCCGCAGCGCTTGAAAGCGCCGGCTTTGCTGTGGCCCTCGATCTCAAGGATGTGGGCCATGACTTTGAGGTTCAACGGGGAAACTTGCATAGAGCGCGTATTCTGGCGGGCTTGCCCTGTCCGATCGTCTTATCTGGGCAAGGGGCTAACCCTTGGGTGGGTGGTTGGAGGCAATCAATGGCCGACATGGTTAATCCCAGCCTGACCTACGGCTGTCGAAATCTGGCGCTTTTTTTCTTGCCAACCCCCTCTTTGCCCCAAGGTCGTGAAGCAATTCACACCCAGTCCGCTTTCCCTGGTTTGACCGCTTGCGTCAGGCGAAATGGGGGGCGAATAGCCCGTGGCGGACCCCTCTTATCCGCCTAAAGATTTCCGGGTGGTCGCGAAGAATGCTCAGCAAGTAGCCGTCCTTCGCCCACCATGTCTGACCAAGGTTCTCAAGACAAGCAGTTACCAGCCTCGGCGCGCAAGCTTCAGAAAGCGCGCGAAGAGGGCCAGGTCGTTCGCTCCAAGGATCTGGGCCACTTCCTGGTGCTCCTGGCCGCCACGGGCGTGCTCATGGGCCTCACGCCCATGTGGATGAGCAAGATGCAGGCACTGCTGGATGCAGGCCTGCATTTCGACGCGCGTTCGGTGGCCAACGGCGACGTGATGCTGGACCGCCTCGCCATCTGGACCTCCGAGGCCCTGATGATCATCGTGCCCTTCAGCCTGAGCATCGGCCTGGCCTCTGCCGCCGCGAGCGTGATGGCCGGTGGCTGGGTGATGTCCTTCAAGGTCATCTCCCCGAACTTCGGCAAGCTCAACCCGCTCGCCGGTATCGGCAACGTGTTCTCCAAGCAGCAGATGATCGACGCGCTCAAGGCCTCGGCCCTGGGCCTGATCCTGGGTGCGGCCGGTGCCACCTTCCTGTACAAGGCCTGGCCCAGCCTGGTGGGCCTGCTGTCGCAGCCTTTGCCTGCTGCCATCCACGACCTGGGCATGACCCTGGGCGAGGTGCTGGGCTCCATGCTGCTGGTAATCGCAGCGTTTGCCATCATCGACTGGCCGCTGCAGAAATTCCTCTTCGCCGAGAAGATGAAGATGAGCCACCAGGAAGTCAAGGAAGAGTTCAAGCAGCAGGAGGGCAACACCGAGGTCAAGGGCAAGATCAAGCAGAAGATGCGCGAGATGGCCCGCAAACGCATGCTGGCCGCCGTGCCCAAGGCCGATCTGGTCGTGATGAACCCGACCCACTATGCTGTGGCGCTCAAGTACGACGAGGCTACGATGGGCGCCCCCCGTGTGGTCGCCAAGGGGCTGGATCTGCTGGCCTTTCGCATCCGCGACCTGGCCACCGAAAACCGTGTCCCCGTGCTGGAGGCCCCGCCTCTGGCACGTGCGCTTTATGCCAACACCGAAGTGGACCAGGAAGTGCCCGTGGCGCTCTACAGCGCTGTGGCCCAGGTGCTGGCTTACGTGTTCCAGCTTCGCAATGCCTTGACGGGCCGCTCGCCCATGCCGGGCAACCTGCCTGATCTGGACGTGCCCGCCGAGCTCGATCCCCAGCAATCGGCCAAGTTGAAGGCCAAGCTCGCCCAAGAAGAATCACCGGAGATTGATGTATGAACCCGGCTTTGCTCAGACTCCAGGCCCTGTTCGGAGGGCAACACAAGAACCTGCAGGTGATGGCCGCCCCCTTGGTGGTCGTGTGCGTGCTGGCCTTGATGGTGCTGCCCCTGCCGGCCTTCATGCTGGACGTGTTCTTCACCTTCAACATCGCCACGGCCTTGATGGTGATGATGGTGGCGGCCACCATGGTGCGCCCGCTGGACTTTGCGGCCTTCCCCTCGGTGCTGCTGCTGACCACTTTGCTGCGCTTGTCGCTGAACGTGGCCTCGACCCGCGTGGTGCTGTTGCAAGGCCACACAGGCGCGGGCGCCGCGGGTCACGTGATCGAGTCCTTCGGGCACTTCCTGATCGGTGGCAACTTCGCGGTGGGTCTGATCGTGTTCGCGATCCTGGTGGTGATCAACTTCGTGGTGATCACCAAGGGTTCTGAGCGTATCGCCGAAGTGAGTGCCCGTTTCACCTTGGACGCCATGCCCGGCAAGCAGATGGCGATCGACGCCGACCTGAACGCCGGCCTGATCGACGAGAAGGAAGCCAAGCGCCGTCGCCTGGAAGTGGGCGAGGAGGCCGAATTCCACGGCTCCATGGACGGCGCCTCGAAGTTCGTGCGTGGTGACGCGGTGGCCGGCATCCTGATCCTGTTCATCAACATCGTCGGCGGCTTCGTGATCGGCGTGGTCCAGCATGACATGTCACCCGGTGATGCAGCCAGTTCCTACGTGCTGCTGGCTGTCGGTGACGCGCTGGTCGCCCAGATTCCGGGCTTGCTGATCTCGGTGGCGGCCGCCATGGTGGTGTCGCGCGTCGGCAAGGACAAGGACGTGGGCGCCCAGATCATGGGCCAGATGTTCGAGAACCCCAAGGTCATCGGGGTGGCTGGTGGCATCCTGACCATCCTGGGTGTGATCCCCGGCATGCCCAGCTTCGTGTTCCTGCCCATGGGCAGTGGCCTGGGCTGGTGGGCCTGGAAGCTGCACGAGAAGCAGGAGGCGGCCCGCAATGCGCCCAAGCCGGTCGAGAAGACCTCGTCCGAAGTGGCCAACCCCAATGGCGAAGCCACCTGGGAAGACCTGCAGCCCGTCGACACGCTGGGCCTGGAGGTGGGCTACCGGCTGATCCAGCTGGTCGACAAGGAGCGCGGCGGCGACCTGCTGACGCGGATCAAGGGCGTTCGACGCAAATTCGCGCAAGAAGTCGGCTTTTTGCCGCCATCTGTCCACATCAAGGACAACCTGGAGCTCAAGCCCAGCTTCTACCGCATCACACTGCGCGGCGCTGTGGTGGGCGAGGGCGAGGTCTTCCCCAACATGCTCATGGCCATCAACCCGGGCCATGTGGTCAACCCGATCCAGGGCACGGCCGCCGTCGATCCCGCCTTCGGCCTGCCGGCCGTGTGGGTGGAAGAGCGCCAGCGCGATGCCGCGCAAATGGCGGGCTACACCGTCGTTGATCCCTCGACCGTGGTGGCCACCCATCTTTCACACTTGATGCAACTCCATGCGGCCAAGCTGCTGGGTCGAGTAGAGACCCAACAACTGGTCGAACATGTGACGAAACTGGCTCCGAAACTGATCGAAGACGTGATTCCCAAGATGGTCGGCATCTCCACACTGCAGAAAGTGCTGCAGCTCCTGCTCGAAGAAGGCGTGCACATCCGCGACATGCGCTCCATCGTGGAGACCATCGCCGAGCAGGCCGCTTCCAGCCCCAACGTGGTGAACGACCCGGCCGAGCTGGCACGTCGCATCCGCATCGGTCTGGCGCCGGCCATCGTCCAGCAGATCTACGGCCCGGTGCGCGAGCTCGACGTGATCGCCATCGACCCCGATCTGGAACGCCTGCTCACGCAAGCCCTGACATCGCCCAGCGGCCCCATGCTCGATCCAGGCGTGGCCGACCACCTGACCCGCCAGGCCTCTGAGGCCACGCAGCGTCAGGAAAACATGGGCCACCCCGCCTGCCTGCTGGTGCCGGATGCCATCCGTCCCACCGTGGCCAGATTGCTAAAGCGCGCCGCACCTCGTCTCAAGGTGCTGGGTCACAGCGAGATTCCTGAGACACATTCGATTCGCATCGGTACCCTGATCGGAGGCCACGCATGAACGTCAAACGCTTTACTGGACGGACCAGCCGCGAGGCCATGCAGAAGGTGAAGGCCGCTTTCGGCAACGACGCGGTCGTGTTGTCCACCAAGCCCGCAGCCGAAGGCGGGATCGAGATCCTGGCGATGGCCGCTGACAGCGTGCCGTCCATCGATCACTATGCTGTTGAGCGAGACGCGCCTGAAATGGCTCCCCGCTCGGAAGGCCGTGCCGAGCCTCGCATGGAGCCTCGTGGCGAGCGCGAGCCCGTGAGCGTGCCGCCCAAGAAGGCCATGGCCAAGCAGGCCAAGGACACCATGGCCAACCTGGCCAGCACCGTGCAGGATGACGTCAAGCAACTGGCGATGAGCACGCTGTCCTTCCAGGACTATGTGCGTGAGCGCATGCTCAAGCGCCGCCAGGCCGCGATGCAGGCCCGCACCGAGCCCGCGATGGCCTTGCCGCCAGAAGAACAGCTCAACCAGCGCTTTGCCCAGGCCAAGCCCAAGCGCCCTGAAGTGCAAAGCTCGGTGGACCTGGCTGGCGAAGGCATGCGCGGTCGCCGTTCTGAAGCCGATCAGCAATGGGACGAGCCCGTGCGCCAGGCCCCGGTGGCACCTCGCCAGGCTGCGCCTCAATCGCCCGCTCTGCCCGTGCGCCAACAACAGGCAGCCGTTCAGCAGGCGCAGCAACAACCCAAAGCTCAGGTTGTGCCCCTGCGCAGCGAGCACGCTGATCTCACCATCGACAAGGTCAAGCCCGCCCCCAATGAAGTGCGCGTGGCCCAGCCCGATGCCGCGACCATGGCCGCCCTGAAGGCCGCGCAAGATGCCAACGCCACCATGCTGGGTGAGCTGCGTGCCATGCGCGCCATGATGAAGGAGCGCTTCGAGACGATGGCCTTCATCGAGAAGCTGGGCCGCAGCCCCTCGCAAGCCCAACTGGCCCAGCGCCTGCTGGATGCCGGCTTCTCGGCTGTGCTGGTCCGCAAGATGCTCGACGCCATGCCTGCCGAGGTCAGCAACGGTGCGCATGACGAAGTGCAGTGGGCGACCCAGGTGCTGCAACGCAATCTGAATACCGCCGACCACGAGTTGCCCATCGAAGACCAAGGCGGCGTGTTCGCCATGATCGGGTCCACCGGCGTGGGCAAGACCACCTCTACTGCCAAGCTGGCCGCGATCTTCGCCGCCAAGCACGGGGCGTCCAACCTGGGCCTGATCACGCTGGACGCCTACCGCGTCGGCGCCCACGAACAGCTGCGCGCCTATGGCCGCATCCTGGGTGTGCCCGTGCACATGGCCCATGACCGCGCCGCCATGGAAGACCTGCTGGAGCTGCTGTCGGGCAAGAAGCTGATCCTGATCGACACCGCTGGCATGGCCCAGCGCGATGGCCGCACCAAGGAGCTGCTGGACATGCTCACGCATCCCAGCATCCGAAAACTGCTGGTGATCAACACGGCCGCCCAGGGCGATTCCATCGAGGACGTGATGCACTCCTACCGTGCGGAAGCCTGTGTCGGCGTGGTCCTGTCCAAGCTGGACGAGGCCGTGAAGCTGGGTCCGGCGCTGGATGCGTTAATTCGTCACAAATTGAAAGTTTTGGGTGTGGCTAACGGCCAACGTGTGCCTGAAGATTGGCATCGTCTGTCCGCCCAGGCCCTGGTGCACCGCGCCCTCCGAGCCAGCCTCAACCCAGCGTACCGGCTCGACCCCAACGAGGTCAGCCTGGTGTTTTCGGCGTCCACGGCGAACGACACACCGGCCCAACCCCGTCACGTTTGATAGCAGCTTGTCACCACTCCATACCAACAAGACAGCCCACACATGACCCGCTTAGACAGCTTCCAGGTCAGCTCAAACGGTACCCGCGCCCACCACCCGGTGGACCAGGCGCAGGGGATGAGGCAGATGTTTGCCTCTCGGGTTCTGAGGTTCGTGCCCGTGGTGGCCAACCCCAGCACGGCTTGTGGTGGTTTGGTTCTGGAGTGGCTCTGCGCAGCCTATGCCAGCTTCAACCTGAAGGTGCTGGTGATCGATGCCAGCGAGCAGGCCCGTCCGCCTTGTGAACTGGCCGAGTTCGATCTCGCCGAAGGCATCGAGGTCTTGTCGGACCAGGTGAGCTACATGCCCGCACGTGGCCTGCCGCTGCGTCATGTCGATGCCCGCGGTTCATGCAGCGGTCTGCTCGACATGATTGCCGATGCCTCGCCGCAAAGCGACGTCATCCTCGTTCACGCATCCGCCAGCGAGATCGTGCGCCTGTTCGCGCAACGCGCACGCGGCACGAACCTGCGCCCTCTGCTGTTCACCAACGACCTGGCTGAAGGCCTCAAAGACGCCTACGCGGCCGTCAAGACCGTCAGTCAGCGCGGTGGCTGGATGGCCTACGACCTGCTCGTGTGTGCCACCGCCCGCAGCCAGCAGGCCCAGCCCGTGGCCGAGCGCCTGGCCCGTTGTGCCGATGACTTTCTAGGTGTGGCCCAGCGCGACTGGCTCTTGCTGGACCCGCGCGAGCCCGCCACCGCAGACCCGCATCCGCGTTTCATGGAAATGGCCGCCGGTCTGTTGCGCACGGCCCTGCCGCTGGCATTGAGCGATGCGGCCTTCGACCAACTGATGTCGCCAGGGGCCGCCTTGCCCTCAAGCGTCTCCCCCGTACTCAATTGATTTGAAGTTCATGGAGCAGAGCATGTACACCGCCAAAGGACGACTCGAACTCGACTCGATGCTGCGCCAATACAGTCCGCTCGTGCGCCGTCTGGCTCACCAGATGATTGCCAAGCTGCCTGCGAACGTCGAGATCGACGACCTGATTCAGGTTGGCATGATCGGCCTGACCGATGCGCTCAACCGTTTCGATGCCGGCCAGGGTGTGCAGTTCGAAACCTTTGCCACGCAGCGTATCCGCGGTGCCATGCTCGATGAGCTGCGCGGCGCCGACTGGCTCAGTCGCGGCACCCGCAAGCAGCAGCGCGACATCGAGTCTGCCGTCCACAAGCTGGAGCAGCGCCTGGGCCGTGCGCCGCAGGAGAGCGAGATCGCCAAGGAAATGGGCATGACCCTGGCCGACTACCAGGAGATGCTGGGCAAGGTGCGCGGCACGCAGCTCATCTACCTGGAGGACATGAGCGGCGAGGACGGCGACAACGATTACCTCGACCGTCACGTGACCGACGAGGGCAACGACCCCTTGAGCCTGCTGCAAGACCAGCGCATGCGCCACGCCTTGGTGGAGGCCATCAAGAACCTGCCCGAACGCGAGCAGTACGTGATGAGCATGTACTACGAGCAGGACATGAACCTCAAGGAAATCGCAGCCGTGCTGGGTGTGACGGAGTCGCGCGTTTGCCAGCTGCACAGCCAGTCCATTGCCCGCCTTCGCGTCAAGCTGCGTGAATGGTGATCAGGGCGGCATAGCTGACAGGGTAGAAGAGAGTCCATGTTGACCTTGTTCCGACGCAAGCCGACCGCGATCGAGCCCACCGAGGTGGAGGTCAATGCACCGCATGCTGGGCGCATGGCGGTCATGGAACTGGCCGAGAAGCTGGAGCGTGATACCAGTGGCCTGGGCTGTGAAGCGGCCCAGTTGCGAGGCAGCCTGGAAGATGCGACGGCCGTCACGAATCACCAGTCCGAAACCCTGGCCAGCCTGATCGCCAAGTTGCAAGACATCGTCCAGTCGCAGGACCAGATTCATGCAGAGACCGTGGCCGGCATGAGCTCGATGCAACTGGCTCGCGATTGCGTGACCCACGTGGGACGCGAAGTCAGCGGCGTGGTGGAGACCCTTCATCAGGTGTCGGATGCGGCGCAGCAGATTGCCCAGGTGGCGCTCCAGACTCGGCTGGTTGCGTTCAATGCTTCCGTTGAAGCCAAGCGCGCCGGTGAGGCTGGTGCGGGCTTTTCGGTCGTGGCCGATGCGGTCAAGGACTTGTCCACGCAGGTGGAGTCCATCTCCAAGGCCATCATGGGCACGATTGGCCGGCTCGATCAGCGTATCCAGTCTTTGGCCAGCGATCTGTCTGATCAGGCGGAATCGGTATCCAAAGGCAAGGACAGCCGCCCCCGCTTCCATGAAGCGCTGCATGGCGTGGAAGAGGGCGTGCAGCGCATCAGTTCTGCGGCGGATGCCAGTCGCGAACTGACACAGGGCATCAATGAGCAGATCAGCCTGATGGAGGGTGAGGTCGGCAAGGCCCGCCAGGAACTGGGCGCGGCGTTCAAGCGCAGCGATGCGGTCCTGACGGTATCCGAGCGTTTGATGGAAATGATCGCTGCCTCTGGTGTCTACACGGCCGACACGCCCTACATCGAGTTGGTGCAAAGTACGGCTGCGCGCATTGCTGCGGCGCTGGAGTCTGCCTTGGCTTCACGCAAGATCAGCATGGAGCATCTGTTCGACGAGAACTACCAGCCAATCAGCGGTACCCAGCCCCAACAGCATGCCACCAGGTTCAATGCCTTGACCGATGCGCAGTTCCCTGCGATCCAGGAAGAGGTGCTCAAGGCGTTGCCGGGTGTGGTGTTCTGCATTGCCGCAGACCGCAATGGCTACATCTCCACGCACAACAAGGTCTACTGCCATCAGCAGCGACCAGGCGACGTGGTGTGGAACACGGCCAACTCGCGCTGGCGTCGCATCTTCAATGACCGCACAGGGCTGGCCTCTGCTCGCAATGAGCGGCCTTTCCTGCTGCAGACCTACCGCCGCGACATGGGCGGTGGCAAGTTTGTGCTGCTCAAGGAAGTGGCGGCACCGATCACCGTGGCGGGACGCCACTGGGGTGGTTTGCGCCTGGCTTATCGCTTTTAAGGCTGATCAGCCGATCCGGCCGAGCAAGAGGTACTCCATGAGTACCTTTTGCACATGCAAGCGATTCTCAGCCTCATCCCATACGACGGACTGTGGCCCGTCGATCACCTCGGCTTGGACCTCCTCGCCTCGGTGCGCTGGCAGGCAGTGCATGAACAAGGCATCGGCATGGGCCACGGCCATCATGTCGAGGTCCACGCACCAGTCGGCAAAAGCCTTCTTGCGTTCTTCGTTCTCGGCCTCGTAGCCCATCGAGGTCCACACATCGGTGGTGACCAGATCGGCGCCACGGCAGGCGTCCATCGGATCCTTGAAGACCTTGTAGCAGGACGTGTCGCTGATGCCGGCCACTTGCGGGTCGATCTCGTAGCCGCTGGGCGTGCTCACGTGCACCGTGAAGCCCAGGATCTCGGCCGCCTGCAGCCAGGTGTTGGCCATGTTGTTGCCATCGCCTACCCAGGCCACCACCTTGCCCTTGATCGAGCCGCGGTGCTCGATGTAGGTGAAGATGTCGGCCAGGATCTGGCAGGGGTGGTACTCGTTGGTCAGGCCGTTGATGACGGGCACGCGCGAGTTGGCCGCGAACTTCACGAGCTTGGATTGCTCGTAGGTGCGGATCATCACGATGTCGACCATGCGCGAGATCACTTTGGCGCTGTCCTCGATGGGTTCGCTGCGACCCAACTGGCTGCCGTCCGTAGTTAGGTGCACCACCGAGCCGCCCATCTGGTACATGCCAGCCTCGAAGCTCACCCGCGTGCGCGTGGAGGCCTTCTCGAAAATCATGGCCAGGGTGCGGTCCACCAGCGGCGTGTACTTCTCGTAGTTCTTGAAGCGCTGCTTGATGAGGGCCGCGCGCTCGAACAGGTAGTCGTACTCCTGCTCACGCAGATCCTTGAACTGCAGATAGTGTTTGATCAGGCTCATACCGGGCTTCATGCGGATTCAAGGGTCGGGTTAAGCGGCGCTTGGTTCGGCCAGGAAGGCCTTGACCAGGGGCACCAGCGTGGCCACGATCTCGTCGGCTTCTTCCTGTGTGACGATCAGGGCCGGCAGCAGGCGGATGACCTTGTCGGCCGTGATGCTCAGCAGCAGGCCGGCATCGACCGCGCGTTGCAACAGCACGCCGCAGGGGCGGTCCAGCTCGATGCCGATCATCAGGCCCTGGCCGCGGATCTCGCTGACGCCCTTGAGCTCGCCCAGTTCTCGGTGCAGGGCATCTTGCAGGTGCTTGCCCACGCGGGTGGCGTTGGCCAGCAACTGGTCGTCTTCGATGATCTTGATGGTCTCGACACCCGCGCGCATGGCCAGCGGGTTGCCGCCGAAGGTGGTGCCATGGTTCCCGGGTTGCAGGATATTGGCCGCCTTGGGCCCGCAGACCACCGCGCCGATGGGCACGCCCGAGCCCAGGCCCTTGGCCAACGGCATCACATCGGGCTGGATGCCAGCCCATTGGTGGGCGAACCACTTGCCCGTGCGGCCCATGCCGCATTGCACTTCATCGAGCATCAGCAGCCAGCCTTGCTTGTCGCACAGCTCGCGCACGGCCTGCAGGTATTCGGCGCGGGCCGGATTGATGCCGCCTTCGCCCTGGATCACCTCCAGGAAAACGGCGGTCACATTGGGGCGGGTGCGGGCGACTTCTTCCAGCACCTCGATGTCATTGAGCGGCACACGCACGAAGCCTTCGACCAGTGGCTCGAAGCCGGCATGCACCTTGGGATTGCCGGTGGCCGACAAGGTGGCGATCGAGCGGCCATGGAAGGCTTTCTCGTAGACCACGACTTCGGCGCGGGCTATGCCCTTGTCGTGGCCATACTTGCGCGCGATCTTCAGGGCCGCCTCATTGGCCTCCAGGCCCGAGTTGCAGAAGAAGACGTTGCTCATGCCCGAGCGCTCGACCAGCAGACGGGCGAGTTCCTCCTGCAGCGGTACCTGGTAGTAGTTGCAGCAGTGGATCATCTTCTCGATCTGATCCTGCAGGGCGGGCACCAGCTTGGGGTGCTTGTGACCCAGTGTGTTGACCGCGATACCGGAGAGCGCGTCCAGATAACGCCTGCCTTCCGTGTCCCATACGCGGACGCCTTCGCCGTGAGACAGGGCGATCGGTAGGCGGCCATAGGTGGGCATCACATGGGGCATCGACACGGGGGCGTTCATGGCGTCGGGTTCTCGGGTTCGTTTGCACAAAGAAAAACGGCGCAGCAGGCACTGCGCCAGAACACATTCTATGTAAAAGGATGCGACCGGGGAATGCGGGCCGGGCACTTGCGCCTGCACGCACCAGCTATTTCCGTTGGACGGATGGGGAAATGCGAGGTGTCAAGCGCGTGACCCACTGAGGGGCACGGGCTATTGGCATCAATGTTGCGATAGGTGAACGTGTCCGCGACAATAAGAAGCTGTCACGCATGGAAACGCTCACTCAGACCGTGACCATCACCGGGGCACATGTGCCGGGTTACCCGCTCGGCGTTGCCCTTGTTCCCCGCAGCTGCCAGACACAATCTGTCGCTGCGCCTGTCAATTCATCCATTGCACAGCTCGTCGGAAGCGCCAACGTGTCGACGCCCTCCCAAACCAACCACACCCCTCCCAAACCTCGCGAAATCTTCATCCAGGGCCTCACCAGCCAGGGCAAGCCATTCAGGCCCAGTGATTGGGCGGAGCGCCTTGCTGGCGCCATGTCCTGTTTCCGCCCCGGTGGGGCGGCCATGGGGGCCATCGCCCATATCGGCTATTCGCCTTATTGCGTGCCCACGAGCATGGGCAACCTCAAGTGCGTGGTGGTCAACGAGGCCCTGCGCGACATTGAGCCCATGGCCTGGGACTTCGTCATGAACTTCGCGCGTGACAACGATTTGCAGGTGGTCGAGGCCTGTCTGCTGCCGGACGCCCCTCGCGGTTGATTGTTTTGACGCCTCGCGCCACCGGCGTAGTGCGGTCGGTTGACCAGGCGATGTCGATCAGCCAAACAAAAAGCCCGCCGAAGCGGGCTTTTGTGCGTCACCAGGGCCTTGGCCCCGAGATGATCAAACTACCTGATCAGGCGCCGATGGCCTTGATCTTGGCCGACAGGCGGCTCTTGTGGCGGGCAGCCTTGTTCTTGTGGAAGATGCCCTTGTCGGCGATCGAATCGATCACGCTTTGAGCGGACTTGAAAGCGTCAGAAGCCTTGGCCTTGTCGCCAACTTGCACAGCCTTCAGCACGCCCTTGACGGCGGTGCGGAACTTGGAACGCAGGGCCGAGTTGGCGGCGTTCAGCTTGACGTCTTGGCGAGCGCGCTTGCGGCCCGAGGCGATACGGACGGTTTTCTTGGCTTTGGATGCAGATGCCATGATCTTGTGAGCCCTGTGAATGCCTGCCAAATGGCTTTGTTGCCATTACTGCAATTCGCACCCCACAGGGCTAAGTTGGTTGGAAAGCCCAAGATTATAGCGCGGTGCCGCTGGTTTGCCAAGAGAGCTGCCAGGCGCTTCCTATAATCCCCGGCATGAGCTTGCTGAAATCCGCGTCCGTCGTCTCCCTGCTGACCCTGGCGTCGCGCATCACCGGTCTGGTTCGGGAGTTGCTGATCGCAGCGGCTTTCGGCGCCAGCGCCACCACCGACGCCTTCAACGTCGCTTTCCGCATCCCCAATCTGCTGCGCCGCCTGTTTGCCGAAGGGGCGTTTTCACAGGCCTTCGTGCCCATCCTGGCTGAAAGCCGCGCCCGCAACGGCGACGAAGCCACGCACGATCTGGTCAATGCCGTGGGTACCGTCCTCTTCGGCATTTTGACGTTGGTGTGCGTGCTGGGCGTGGTGGGCGCGCCTGTCGTGGTCTGGGCCATGGCCTCGGGCCTGAAGGAAAGCGGGGGCTTTGATTCGGCCGTGGTGATGACCCGCTGGATGTTCCCCTACATCGGCTTCATGTCGCTGGTGGCCCTCAGCGCCGGCATCCTCAACACCTGGAGCCGCTTTGCCGTGCCGGCCGCCACGCCGGTGCTGCTCAACCTGTCGGTGATCGGTGCGGCCATTTTCGTGGCACCGCTTTGTCGGGCGCATGGCACGGAGCCGGTGTATGCGCTGGCCGTGGGCGTGATGATTGGTGGTGTGCTGCAACTGGTCGTGCAGGTGCCAGCCTTGCTCAAGATCGGCATGGTGCCCCGCGTCGGCTTGACGCTGGCCGCATGGCGCAAGGCACGTGCGCACCCTGGTGTGGGCCGCATCCTGCGGCAGATGGCGCCGGCCGTGCTGGGTGTGTCGGTGTCGCAGCTCTCGCTGCTGGTCAATACGCAGATCGCGTCGCACCTGGGGGCCGGGGCCGTGTCCTGGCTGACCTATGCCGATCGCCTGATGGAGTTCCCCACCGCCATGCTGGGTGTGGCGCTGGGCGTGGTCCTGCTGCCGCAGTTGTCGCGCGCGCAGGCCAGTGGCGACGTGAACCAGTTCTCCGCGTTGCTGGACCGTGGCCTGCGCCTGGTCGTGCTGCTGGCGCTGCCCTGTGCCGTGGCGCTGCTTGTGTTTGCCAAGCCGCTGGTGGCCGTGCTCTACCACTACGGGCATTTCACCCCGAACGACGTGAAGCAGACCGTGCTGGCCTTGTCCTGCTACGGTGTGGGCCTCATGGGTCTGATCGGGGTGAAGGTGCTGGCGCCGGGCTTTTACGCGACGCAGGACATCAAGACGCCGGTTCGTATCGGCATCGCGGTGCTGATCATCACGCAGATCTTCAATGCCATCTTCGTGCCTGTGCTGGGGCATGCCGGTCTGGCGCTGTCCATCGGTCTGGGCTCGATGGTGAACGCGGGCTGGCTGCTGACGGGCTTGCGCAAGGCCCAGCGCTATCAACCTTCGCCTGGCTGGATGGCTTTCAGCGTGCGCGTGGTGGTGGCCACAGCCCTGCTGGGTGTGGGCTTGTGGCTGGCGTCCGAGCACATCGACTGGATCGGCCTGCGTGCCCATGCCATGGTGCGTGTGGGCGCCTTGACGCTGTGCCTGATCGGCGCGGCCGTGGTGTATTTCGGCACGCTCATGGCATCGGGCTTGAATCTCAAGCAGGCGATCAAGGGCTGAGCCATATTGCGGCTGTGCGGCTCATGCGCGCCGTCACCCGTCACATCAGGGCGCGCACCAGTTCGATGGCCTCCTCCACGCGGTCCACGGCATGGATGGTCAAACCCTCGATGGGCTTCTTGGGGGCATTGGCCTTGGGTACGAGGGCCACTGAAAACCCCAGCTTGGCGGCTTCCTTCAGGCGATCCTGGCCACGTGGGGCAGGGCGCACTTCACCGGCCAGACCCACTTCGCCAAAGGCGATGAAGCCCTTGGGCAGGGCGCGCCCACGCAGGCTGCTCTGGATGGACAGCAGCACGGCCAGGTCGGCCGCAGGCTCGCTGATGCGCACGCCGCCCACGGCGTTGACGAACACGTCCTGATCGAAGCAGGCCATGCCCGCATGGCGGTGCAACACGGCCAGCAACATGGCCAGGCGATCGCGCTCCAGGCCCACGCTCAGTCTGCGCGGGCTGGGGCCGCCTGAATCCACCAGGGCCTGGATTTCCACCAGCAAGGGGCGCGTGCCTTCCAGCGTCACGAGCACGCAGGAGCCCGGCACCGGCTCGCTGTGCGTGGACAGGAAGATGGCGCTGGGGTTGCTCACGCCCTTGAGGCCCTTGTCCGTCATGGCGAACACACCGATCTCGTTGACGGCACCGAAGCGGTTCTTGATGGCGCGAACCAGGCGGAAGCTGCTGTGCGTGTCGCCTTCGAAATACAGCACGGTGTCGACGATGTGCTCCAGCACGCGGGGGCCAGCCAGCGCACCTTCCTTGGTCACGTGGCCCACCAGCACCATGGTGCAGCCGCTGGACTTGGCCACGCGCGTGAGGTGGGCGGCGCACTCGCGCACCTGCGCCACTGAGCCCGGGGCCGAACTGAGCTGGTCGGAGAACAAGGTCTGGATCGAGTCGATCACGCAGAAGGCAGGTTTCTCGGCTTCCAGCGTGGCGATGATATTTTCAAGCTGGATCTCGGCCTGCACGCGCACCTGGGTGCCTTCCAGGCCCAGTCGGTGAGCGCGCATGGCGACCTGGGCACCGCTTTCCTCGCCGGTCACATACAGCACGCGCATCTGGCGGGACAGCGCGTCCAGCGCTTGCAGCAGGAGGGTGGACTTGCCGATGCCCGGGTCGCCACCGATCAGCACCACGCCACCAGCGACGATGCCGCCGCCCAGCACGCGGTCCAGTTCCTCCTGCCCTGTGGGCGTGCGGGCCACGTCGGCCGCTTCGATCTCGGAGAGCGTGGCGACAGGCTGTGCCGCATTGAGCCCACGGCTGAGGGCCTGCATGCGGTTCTTGCCAGCCGAAGCGGGCTCGGCGCGGGTTTCTTCGAGCGTGTTCCAGGCATGGCAGTGCGGGCACTTGCCCAGCCACTTTGGGCTGACGCCGCCGCATTCGCTGCAGGTGTAGACGGTTTTTTCTTTGGCCATGCCGGCGATTGTCGGGCATGGTTTCAATGGGACCGATGCGCGGGGTCAGCCCGCCACGTCACCCGTCTCGGCCTGGATGGCCTTGAAGCGCTGGTCCAGCTCCTGGCGCAGCTGCCTGCGCAGCTTGGCCGAGTTGAAGCGGCGGACTTCATCGGGTGTGCTCGGTGTCAGGGGTGGCACCGCCGTGGGCTTGGCCTGGTCATCGACCCCCACCATGGTGAAGAAACAGCTGTTGGCATGCCGAACGACCTGCGTGCGGATGTTCTCGGCGATCACCTTGATGCCGATCTCCATCGATGAGGTGCCGGTGTAGTTGACCGAGGCCAGGAAGGTCACCAGCTCGCCCACGTGGATGGGTTGGCGAAAGGTGACCTGGTCCACCGACAGTGTGACCACATAGCAGCCGGCATAGCGGCTGGCGCAGGCATAGGCCACCTGGTCGAGCAGCTTGAGGATGGTGCCGCCATGCACATTGCCGGAGAAGTTGGCCATGTCTGGCGTCATGAGCACGGTCATGCGCAGTTGATGGCGTTGGTGGTCGATGTCCATGTGTCGTTCCGCAGCGATGTTCATTGTCTTGTCAGGCAGATTAGGTTGTCAAAGGTGAATGGCGAGGCCTGCCTGACGATGCAAGCCGTATGCCGATATCGGCACGTGAATCAGGGTGGATCAAGGGAAGGGGTGGTTGAGCACCTGGACAGGCACGCGCGGCGAGACCGCGCACATCAGCTCGTAGCCGATGGTGCCGCAGTGCCGCGCCACCTCGTCGATCGACAGCACGCCGGCGCTCGTGCCATGACCCGACGCCAGGCCCCACAAGGTGACGGGGCTGCCGATCTGGGCCTGGGGCAGGTGCGTGATGTCCACGCACAGCATGTCCATGGAGACGCGGCCGACCAGCGGCACGCGCTGGCCGTCCACCAGCACGGGCGTGCCATCCGGTGCATGACGCGGGTAGCCGTCCGCATAGCCGCAGGCCACCACGCCGACACGCATGGGGCCGGGGGCGGTGAAGCGGCTGCCGTAGCCCACGGTGTCGCCGGCCTGCAGGTGCTGGATGCCGATGAGGCGCGATTGCAGGGTCATCGCGGGCTTCAAGCCCCAGTGGGCGGCATCATGCTCGGGGTAATCGGGCGAGGCGCCGTAGAGCATCACGCCGGGGCGCACCCAGTCGCCGCGCACGGCGGGGTCGCTGGCGTGGCGCAGGGTGCCGGCGCTGTTGCATAGGCTGCGCTCGCCGCTGAGGTCGCCTGCGTGGGCGTGGAACACCGTCACCTGATGGGCGATGCCACGCGGGCCGTCGGCATCCGAGAAGTGCGTCATGAGCGACACCTCGTCCACTTGGGGCAAGGCGCTGAGCCGCGCCCAGGCGTTGCGGAAGGCGTGCGGCTGGAAACCCAGGCGGTTCATGCCCGTGTTCATCTTCAGGAACACACGGTGTGGCCATTCGGTCTTGTGCGCGGCGAGCCAGTCGATCTGTTCGTCGCAGTGCACCACGTGCCACAGGCCCAGGCGGGAGCACCACTCCAGGTCGCGGGCGTCGAACACACCTTCGAGCAGCAGTATGGGGCCGCGCCAGTCGAGGTCGCGCAGTTTTTGCGCCTCGGCGATGTCCAGCAGGGCAAAGCCATCGGCTGCGCGCAAGCCTTCATAGACGCGCTGCAAACCGTGGCCATAGCCATTGGCCTTGACGACCGCCCAGACGCGGGCGTCGGGCGCGCATTCGCGGGCACGCTGGAGGTTGTGGTGCAGGGCGTCGAGGTGGATCAGGGCTTCAAGCGGGCGCGGCATGAGCGAGATTTTGCCAGTCTCGCCAAGTCGGGCTTGCCTGGCCCCCGTTTGCGTGGCGTGGTGATCAGAAATGCGCGCTGGCAGCGAGGTGGCGGGAGGGTGTCGTGCTATAACCGGCGGCTCTCATGGTGATCGGTGCCTTGGCGCGGACATGTCTTGAGGCAGCATTTGTTGGACCGACCGGATATGAACCCCCTCGACGCTCGCGCATGAAAAAAGGTTTTTTCACGATCATGGCGGCGCAGTTTTTCAGCTCGCTGGCCGACAACGCCTTGCTGGTGGCCGCCGTCGAATTGCTGAAGATCAGCCACGCACCGTCCTGGCAGATGCCGTTTCTGGCGCCGATGTTTGCGCTGTTCTACGTCGTGCTCGCACCCTTCGTCGGGGCGTTTTCTGATGCCTTGCCCAAGGGCAAGGTGATGTTCATTGCCAACAGCATCAAGGTGGTGGGCTGCCTGCTCATGCTGAGTGGCCTGCACCCTTTGTTGGCTTATGCCGTGGTGGGCCTGGGCGCTGCCGCCTACTCGCCAGCCAAGTACGGCATCCTGACCGAGTTGCTGCCGCCTTCCCAGCTGGTGAAAGCCAATGGCTGGATCGAGGGCCTGACGGTTGGCTCCATCATCCTGGGCGTGCTGCTGGGTGGGCAGTTGGTGGGCGCCAGGCTGTCATCCGTCCTGCTGAGCTTTGACTTCCCGGTGATCGACACTGGCGTCGACCAGCCCTGGCAGGCCGCCGTGGCTTCCATGATCGTCCTGTACGCGATCGCGGCGCTGTTCAACCTGCGCATCCCGCGCACCGAGGCCGTGCTGCAGCCCATGAGCGGGCATTTCATGGAGCTGCTGCGCGACTTCTGGCAATGCAATATGCGCCTGTGGCGCGACAAGCTCGGCCAGATCTCCCTGGCCAGCACCACGCTGGTGTGGGGCGTGTCGGGCAATATGCGCGTCATCGTGTTCCCGTGGGCGGCTGCGGCGCTGGGTTATTCGACCACGCAGGCGTCTTCGCTGGCGGGGGTCGTCGTGATCGGCACGGCCGTCAGCGCGGTCGTGGCCTCGGTGTCGATGCGGCTGGACCTGGCCACCAAGCTGATTCCTCTGGGTGTGGCCATGGGCCTGCTGATGCTAGGGCTCAATGTGATCACCAGCCTGACGGTGGCCGTGCCTTTCCTGGTGCTGCTGGGTGCAAGCGTGGGTTACCTCGTGGTGCCGATGAACGCCCTGCTGCAACACCGCGGCCACAACCTGATGGGTGCGGGGCGGTCGATCGCCGTGCAGAACTTCAACGAGCAGGCCTGCATCCTGGCGCTGGGTGGTCTGTATGCGGGGGCCACGTCGGTCGGGTTCACGGCCTTCCAGGCGATCACCCTGTTTGGCCTGGTGGTGGCATCCGTGATGGCGCTGATCGGGCTCTGGCATCGGCGCAATATGGTTGTCTACAAGACTGAGGTTGATCAGTTGATGGCGCTGGCGCGCAGCGACGGGCATCACCACCAGCACTGAGCGGTCCCTACACAGGCTTACAAAGTCGCGTGGGCCCGTGTCGTCCGGATGGGCGACTGGGCCGTTGAGGGCTCATAAGGAGCCCATCATGAACACTTCCCGTTTTGCATCGCTGTCTCGTCTTGTCCTTGCGGCTGGGTTGGTGGCCGCGTCCGTCGGCGCCCATGCGGGCGGTGGCGTCTACTGGTCGGTGAATGTGGATGCACCTATGCAGGGCGTGGGGCGCGTGTCCACCGCGGTGTCGAATACGCGCTGGGGCGTGGCGCCTTTTCAGCAGGTGGTGTATGCGCCCGCACCGGTCGTGTATGCGCCGCCTCCGGTGGTGTATGCCCCGCCCGCCGTGGTGGTGGAGAGCCCGGTGTATGGCTATGTGCCCGCACCCGTGGTGGTCTATGACAGGCCCCGCCACTGCGAGCCGCGTGGCTGGGGAGGTTGGCGTCACCATCACCATGATGACGACCGCTTCGCCTGGAACGAGGGCTGGCGTGACCGCGATGACGACCGGGGTTGGCGTCGCGGCCATTGAGGCCTTTTCCGAAGTGCAAGTCGGGGGTGGGAGCGGGCCGATCGATACCTGATCGAGGTCAACCCGGGCAAAAGGTAAAATCGCCGTATCACTCAGCTTGAGCTGAGCATTTTTGTGCGCGCACCGGACTTGTGCCGGGGCGCGTTCTGTCGTTCAAAAACAGATTTTTCCCGGAGCAAGACGCCATGGCCGGTCATTCCAAGTGGGCCAATATCCAACACCGCAAAGGCCGCCAGGACGAAAAGCGCGGCAAGGTCTGGACCCGCATCACGCGTGAAATCATCGTGGCGGCGCGCCAGGGTGGCGGCGACATCAACATGAATCCGCGCCTGCGCCTGGCCATCGACAAGGCCAAGGCGGCCAACATGCCGGCCGACAACATCAAGCGCAATGTGGACAAGGCCACGGGCAACCTCGACGGCGTGACCTACGAGGAAATCCGCTACGAGGGCTACGGCATTGGCGGTGCGGCCATCATCGTCGACTGCATGACCGACAACCGGGTGCGCACGGTGGCCGAGGTGCGCCACGCCTTCAGCAAGTATGGCGGCAACCTGGGCACGGAAGGCTCGGTGGCCTTCCAGTTCAAGCACGTGGGCCAACTCCTGTTTGCGCCGGGCGTGAGCGAGGACAAGGTCATGGAAGTGGCCCTGGAAGCCGGCGCCGAAGACGTCATCACCCACGATGATGGCTCTATCGAGGTGCTGAGCTCGCCCGCTGATTTCGAGGCTGTGAAGAACGCGCTGGAAGGCGCTGGCATGAAACCTGAAGTGGCCGAAGTGACCATGCGCGCCGAGAACACGATCGAGTTGACGGGCGACGATGCCGCCCGCATGCAGAAGTTGCTGGATGTACTGGAAGACCTGGACGACGTGCAGGATGTGTTCCACAACGCCGAGTTGAATTGAAGAGATTGAGCACCGTATGAATATCCTTGTCATCGGCTCGGGCGGCCGCGAGCACGCCCTGGCCTGGAAGCTGGCCCAGTCCCCCAAGGCCCAGAAGGTCTATGTGGCGCCGGGCAATGGCGGTACGGCGCGCGATCCGCGTCTGGTCAATGTGCCCATCACCGACGTGAAGGCTTTGGCTGACTTCGCCCAGAACAACAAGATCAACCTGACCGTGGTCGGCCCCGAGGCCCCGCTGGCGGCCGGCGTGGTGGACGAGTTCCGCGCACGCGGCCTGCGCATCTTCGGCCCGACGCAAAAGGCAGCGCAGCTGGAGAGCTCCAAGGCCTTCGCCAAGGACTTCATGAAGCGCCATGGCATCCCCACGGCCTTCTACGAGACCTTCACCGATGCCACCGCCGCACACGCCTATGTGGACAAGCACGGCGCGCCCATCGTGATCAAGGCCGATGGCCTGGCAGCCGGCAAGGGTGTGATCGTGGCCATGACCTTGGCCGAGGCCCATGAGGCCGTCGACTGGATGTTGCTGGACAACCGGCTGGGCGTGCAGCACAACGCTGGCGTGGATGGGCAGGCTACGCCGCGCGTCGTGATCGAAGAGTTCCTGCAAGGCGAGGAAGCCAGCTTCATCGTGCTGGCCGATGGCAAGAACGTGAACGTGCTGGCCACCAGCCAGGACCACAAGCGCCTGCTGGATGCCGATGCCGGCCCCAACACGGGCGGCATGGGCGCCTACTCGCCCGCACCCGTGGTCACGCCCAATGTGTATGCCAAGACCATGCACGAGATCATCAACCCGACGCTGGCAGGCATGGCCAAGGACGGCATCCCCTTCACCGGTTTCCTGTACGCAGGCCTGATGATCGACGCCAATGGCAACCCCAAGACGCTGGAGTTCAACTGCCGCATGGGCGACCCTGAGACGCAGCCCATCATGATGCGCCTCAAGAGCGACCTGATCGATGTGTTCATGGCTGCCACCGATGGCACGCTGGACCAGGTCGAACTGCAATGGGACCGGCGCTTCGCGCTGGGCGTGGTGATGGCTGCCGGCGGCTACCCGCTGGACCCTAAGAGGGGTGACGTGATCATGGGCCTGCCTGCCGAAGCCGATGACGCCATGGTCTTCCATGCCGGCACGACCATGGGCGATGACGGCCAGGTGCGCACCAGCGGTGGCCGCGTGCTGTGCGTGACGGCACTGGGCGAATCGGCCAAGCTGGCGCAGCAGCGTGCCTACGATTACATGCGCGGCATCCAGTTCGATGGCATGCAGTTCCGCACCGACATTGGCTGGCGTGCCATCAAAGCGCGTTGACCTGAGGCTTGTCGCCACTTCGCCCACCATGAGCACCACCCCCACCCTGAACACCGAAGCCGTCCGTCAATACCTGCTGGACCTGCAGGAGCGCATCGTTGGCGCTTTCGAGGCCGAGGACGGTACGCCCTTCGTGAAGGACGCCTGGGTGCGGGGCCCGCAAGAACGCCTGCAGGGCGATGGCTGCTCGCGGCTGGTGGAAGAGGGGCAGGTGCTGGAGCGCGGGGGCTGCAATTTCTCGCACGTGAAAGGCCCGAGCCTGCCGCCTTCGGCCACGCAGCACCGGCCTGAACTGGCGGGTTGCCCCTTCGAGGCCATGGGCGTGTCGCTGGTGTTCCACCCGCGCAACCCGCATGCGCCGACCGTGCACATGAACGTGCGCATGCTGGCCGCGCACAAGCCCGATGGCAGCGTGGTGGCCTGGTTTGGCGGCGGCATGGACCTCACGCCCTACTATGGCCAAGAAGAGGACGCGCGCCACTTCCACCAGGTCTGCAAGGACGCCCTGGCGCCCTTTGGCGAAGACAAGCACCCGCGCTTCAAGCAGTGGTGCGACGAGTACTTCTTCCTCAAGCACCGCCATGAAGCGCGTGGCGTGGGCGGCATCTTCTTCGACGACTTCTCGGAGCTGGGCTTCGAGGGCGGCTTTGCCATGATGCGCTCGGTGGGCGATGCCTTCACGCAGGCCTATCTGCCCATCCTGCAGCGCCGCCGCAACATGCCTTACGGTGAACGCGAGCGCGACTTCCAGGCTTACCGTCGTGGCCGCTATGTCGAGTTCAACCTCGTGTGGGACCGCGGTACCCTGTTTGGCCTGCAATCGGGTGGGCGCACCGAGAGCATCCTCATGTCCATGCCGCCCATCGTGAAGTGGCGCTACGACTGGCAGCCCGAGCCCGGCACGCCCGAGGCCCGGCTCTACACCGATTTCCTGCCCGCACGGGCCTGGGTCTGAGGCTGTGCGCCGCATCGGCCTGATGGGCGGCAGTTTCGACCCGGTTCACTGTGCCCATGTCGAGCTGGCCGAACTCGCCCTGCGTCATCTGACGCTCGACGAAGTGCGCTGGATCCCCGTCGGGCAGCCCTGGCAGAAGGCGCGGCAACTGGCGGCACCCGAGCACCGGCTGGCCATGGTCGAGGCGGCCACCGCGCACGAGCCACGCTTCACGGTCGACCCGATCGAGCTGCGCAGGCAAGGGCCTTCTTACACACTGGATACCGTGCGTGCGTTACAGTCGCGGTCCACGCAGCCTGCTCAATGGTTCCTGATCATCGGGCAGGACCAGTTTGCGAACTTCCCGACCTGGCAGGGCTGGCACGAATTGTTGCAAGTCCTGACGCTGGCCGTGGCCTGCAGAGGGCATGATCTGCCCGCCGCGCCGCAGGCCATGCAGGGGCTGAACTACCGCGTGGTCGAACTGCCCCTGCCGCCACTGGACGTGTCCTCAACCGATATCCGTACCCGGCTTGGCCGTGGTAAAGATCCGTATTCACTGGTGCCCGACCTGTTGCCCTACGGTGTCGCGCGCTATATTGCAACCCATCAACTCTACGCCGCCCCCCCGGCTTCAAGCACTTAATGGACATTCGCAAACTGCAACGCGCCATCGTCGATGGTCTGGAAGATGTCAAGGCACAAGACATCGTCGTGTTCAACACCGAGCACCTCTCGCCCCTGTTTGAGCGGGTGGTCATCGCAACCGGCTCTTCCAACCGTCAGACCAAGGCTTTGTCGTCCAGCGTGCGCAAGGCGGTCAAGGAAGCAGGCTTTCAGGTCATGCGGACCGAGGGCGAGGACAACGGTGAGTGGATCATCGTGGACTGCGCCGCGGCGGTCGTCCACATCATGCAACCGGCCATCCGCCAGTACTACCAGCTCGAAGAGATCTGGGGTGAGAAGCCCGTGACCCTCAAGCTCAAGGTCGCCAAGACCGGTCTGGTGAAGGCTTCCGAGCCGCAGGAAGAAGACGAGGCGCCCGTCAAGCCCAAGAAGGCATCGGGCAAGACGACATCCGCCCAAAGGGCCGCGACGACATCGCCCACTCGAAAGGTGGTTGCCAAGAAGGCGCCAGCTGCGAAGAAGGTGGTTGCAGCCAAGGTGCCTGCCAAGAAGGCTGCGGCCAAAAAGGTTGTAGCCAAGAAGGCCTTCTCTTCCTCGACCGTGAAGAAGATCGTGGTCAACGCGCCCGAGGCCAAGAAGGCGCCGGCACGCAAGGTGGCTGTGAAGAAGGTCGCGGCCAAGAAGGCAGTCGCCCGGAAAGTCGCCGTGAAGAAGGTCGCCGCCAAGAAGGCTGCCCCAAAGAAGACGGCGCGCTGATGCCCGCTGAGGTAGTACGCGCACTGGTGCCATGAAGCTCACGGTCGTGACCATCGGCCACCGCCTGCCGGATTGGGCCAATGAGGCGTGCGAGGACTACCTCAAGCGCTTCCCGCCCGACTGGAAGGTGGAGGTCAAGGCGCTGAAGGCGGAGCCTCGCGAAGGCAAGCCCGTTGTCAGCATCATGCAGGCCGAAGCCGCCCGCATGGAGGCCGCGCTGGAGCGGGGTGTGCGCCGCGTCATCCTCGATGAGCGTGGGACGCGCCTGACCAGCGTGCAGCTTGCCGAGCGTACCGAAGCCTGGCTCCACGATGGCCGAGACGTGGCCTTCATCATCGGTGGTGCCGATGGCATCGACCCGCAACTCAAACAAACTGCCGACGAGACCTTGCGCCTGTCGGACATGACCTTGCCGCATGCCCTGGCGCGCGTGCTGCTCCTGGAGCAGCTCTACCGTGCCTGGTCCCTGCGCAATAACCACCCTTATCACCGTGCCTGAATTCATCAAGAGGCCCACGCTGCTCAGTGCCTGGGTGGCTGTGGCGGTCTGGGTATTGGCCTACGGCTTGCTCAAAGCTTTCAGCCTGGACGGCCTGGACATTGACAGCGCCGAACAGGTGTACTTTGCCCAGTCCTGGCAGCTGGGGTATGGCACGCGGCAACCTCCGCTCTACACCTGGCTGATGCTGTGGCTCAAGCCCGCGTCATTGTCCTGGGCAGTGGCGCTGGAGATCGCGCGCTACTTCTGCCTTGTGCTGTGGCTGGCCGGTGTGCAAGCGTTGGCGCGGGCCTGTGGGGCGGATCGTTCCGTACAGGCGCGCGTGGTGCTGGCGCACCTCGGGCTGCTGCTGGCCATGTGGCGGGTGCATGACAGTCTCACGCACACGGTCCTGGCGGCGGCGGTCACCTTGTGGGCTTCGGTTGCGGTCATCCATGCACTGGCGCGCCCTCGCTGGTGGCCGTTTGTAGGCTTGCTGGCGGCCTTGGCCTGCCTGTCCAAACTCAATGCCGCGCTGTGGTGCGTTTCCAGCTTGTTGGCGGCTTGGGTCATGATCCTGCGAACCGGCAAAGATCAAGTGCAGGCTGATCGTGCGACGCCTGGCATGCACTTCGTGTGGATGCTGGTGGCGCTGCTGGTGTTCGTGGCTGTCATTGCACCCTATGCCCATTGGTGGCTGACGCAGCCCAGTGGCTCGGTGGCACTGGCCAGGCGCATCGTGATCTCCGATGAGCACGCGCCGATGTGGAAGCCACTGGCCTATGTGCTGATCGGTTCTTTGGAGTACCTGCTGCTGACCCCCTTGCTGTTGGCCGCGATCGTCTGGCGTGTCCGTGCAGGGCATGCCGTGCGTGTGCCGAAGTCGCGGACGCCGGCTGGGCAGTGGCTCGCCTGGCAGACCAGCGTTGGTTTGGTGATCCTGTTGGTGACGCTGATGGCCATGAAGGCCACGCATTTCACGCCCCGCTGGCTGTGGCCGGTGATCCCGGGTGCCACCGTCTGCATGTGCGTGGGGGCTTTTCAGGCGCTGGACAGCATCGAGGCCTTGTCAGTCTGGCGCACACGCATGGCTCTGCTCACCTGGGCCATGGTGATGCTGGCTTTCAGCGTCGTGGGTTTGCGCATCTGGGTCCCCCGGGTCAATGCACAGCGCTGCGTCAACTGTTGGACGGACCGGCCCGCTGCCTCGATATCCGAGGATCTGCACCGGCGCTACGGCCACCAGCCCCTGCGCGTCATCACGGGTGACGATCACCTGGCGGGCATCCTGGCGCAGGTGGATGCGCGTGACAGCACCTGGACATCGGGCTCCGTCGATCTGCCGCCGCCCGACGACTTCGAGCTCTCCCACGCGCCCTGTATCGCAGCCTGGGTCACGATGGACAAGCCCCAGCCCATGCCCACTGGCTTGCGGCATCTGGTCGGGCCCGCCACATCCGAGGAGGAGGTGAACCAGAGCCATTGGCCCATGCGCCTGGCACCTCAGCGCAGCATCTGGCTGCTGTCCATGGCCTTGCCTCAAACGGTCTGCGACAAAGCCCGGCAGTGACACGACGAGGCCCAAAGCCATGCCGTAGGATGGCGGCATGACCCATCATCCTGCTTCCACCGCCCAACCTTGGCTGTATCTCGCGTCGCAAAGCCCCAGGCGTCAGCAGTTGCTTGACCAATTGGGCGTGCGCCACGAGTTGCTCCTGCCGGATCCCGACGAGGATGCCGAGTCGCTCGAAGCCGAACGCGCAGGGGAGTCGCCCGAGGACTATGTCCAGCGCGTGACCCTGGCCAAATGGCAGGCTGCGGTTGAACGCCTTGCGCGCCGGGCTCAGCGAGAGAGGGCCTGGGCCGAGGCGCCCATCCTCTGCGCCGACACCACGGTGGCGCTGGGCGGTGACATACTGGGCAAACCTGCCGGTCCTGCCGATGCCGCCCGGATGCTGGCCAAGCTGTCGGGGCAATCGCACAAGGTGCTGACCGCCGTGGTGGTCAATGGCGCCATGCGCCTGAGTGTGTCCCATGTGCGGTGGCGCGTGCTTGATGAGGACGAGATCGTGCGTTACGTCGCCAGCGGCGAGCCCATGGGCAAGGCCGGCGCTTATGCGATTCAGGGGCGATCCGGCGCTTGGACGCAGCACGTGGACGGCAGCTACAGCGGCATCATGGGCCTGCCCTTGTTCGAAACGGCCGAGCTGCTCAAGCCCCTGGGCTGGCAATTCTGAACCCCGAGAGGAGAGGCCATGACGCATCCAGGCGATAAGGTGAGCGTGCTGCTGGCCGGTGCCACCGGGCTGGTCGGTCAGCAGGCCCTTCAGCAATTGCTGGCTGATGATCAGGTCGGCGAAGTGCGGGCCCTGGTCCGCCGCGACATGACGCCGGCGCAACTGCTGGGGCCCCGGCTGTCGGGCCTGCAAGGCCTCGACAAGTTGCGCATCTGCAAGGCCAATTTTGATCGCCTGGAGGCCCACGCCGACTGGTTTGACGTGGACTGGGTGTTCTGCGCCCTGGGCACCACCATCAAGACGGCCGGTTCGCAAGCCGCGTTCCGACAGGTGGATTTCGATTACCCCCTGCAGATCGCGCAATTGGCCAAGGCGCAGGGCGCACAGCGATTCCTGCTGGTGAGCGCCCTGGGCGCCAATGCCCGTTCCAAGGTGTTCTACAGCCGTGTCAAGGGCGAGCTGGAGGAGGCCATCCGGGCCATCGGCTTTGACCATGTCAGCGTGGCCAGGCCGTCCTTTCTCGCCGGTGAACGCGTGGAACACCGGCTGGGTGAGGGCATCGCCTTGAAGCTCGGTTTCCTGATGCCGGCCCTCTACAAGCCCGTGCGGGTCGAGCAGGTGGCCAAGGGCCTGCTGACCAGCGCCAGGCGAGGGCAGCCGGGCTGGCACGTGCTCGACAACATCGCCCTGCGCGGCATGCGGTAAATTGCAGGCATGCCCAGCTCACAAGACATCCTCATCAACTGGACGCCCCAGGAAACCCGTGTGGCCATCATCGAAAGTGGCGCCGTGCAGGAGTTGCACGTTGAACGCACACTGGAGCGCGGCCTGGTCGGCAACATCTATGCAGGCAAGGTGGTGCGCGTGCTGCCCGGCATGCAGTCCGCCTTCATCGACATCGGCCTGGAGCGCGCAGCCTTCCTGCATGTGGCCGACCTGCACCGCGAGGAAGGCAATGCCAAGCCTCATCCGCGCGGCAGCGAAGCCCAGGTGCCCATCGAAAAGCGCGTGCACGAAGGCCAGACCCTCATGGTGCAGGTCATCAAGGACCCGATCGGCACCAAGGGCGCGCGCCTGTCCACCCAGATCAGCGTGGCGGGGCGTCTGCTTGTGTTCCTGCCGCAGGACGACCACCTGGGCATCTCGCAGAAGATCGGCTCACCTGAGCTGCGTGACCAGTTGCGCGAGCGCATGCTCAAGCTTCTTGGCGAGGCCGATAGCCGCGAGGGCCGCACCCGCTCGGGCGGTTTCATCCTGCGCACCAATGCCGAAGACTCGACAGACGACGAGTTGGCCGCCGACATCACCTACCTGCGCAAGACCTGGTCCACCATCCGCGAACATGGCCTCAAGGCTGCGCCCGGCACGCTGCTCTACCAGGAGCTCAACCTGGCCCAGCGCGTGCTGCGTGATTTGGTCTCCGACGAGGTGATGACCATCCGCATCGACTCGCTCATCCAGTTCGACGCGCTCAAGGAGTTCGGCACCGAGTTCACGCCTTCTGCCGTGGACAAGCTCCAGCACTACAAGGGCGAGCGCCCCATCTTCGATCTCTACAACATCGACACGGAGATCGAGCGGGCCCTGGCGCGCCGCGTGGACCTCAAGTCCGGCGGCTACCTCATCGTCGACCAGACCGAAGCCCTGACCACGGTCGACGTCAACACCGGTGGCTACGTCGGTGCCCGCAACTTCGACGACACCATCTTCAAGACCAATCTGGAGGCGGCGCAGGCCATTGCGCGGCAACTGCGGCTGCGCAACCTGGGTGGCATCATCATCATCGACTTCATCGATATGCTGCGCGAGGACCACCGCGACAACGTGCTGTCGGAGTTCCGCAAGCAACTGGCCAAGGACCGCACCAAGGTCACGGTCAGTGGTTTTTCGCCGCTGGGCCTGGTTGAGATGACACGCAAGCGCACGCGCGAGTCGCTGGCCCACATGCTGTGCGAGCCCTGCCCGACCTGCGAGGGCCGCGGCCAGGTCAAGACCGCGCGCACCGTCTGCTACAACATCCTGCGCGAGATCTTGCGCGAGGCCCGCCAGTTCAATCCCAAGGAGTTCCGCGTGGTGGCCAGCGCCACCGTCGTCGAGATGCTGCTTGACGAGGAGAGCCAGCACCTGGCGGGCTTGAGCGACTTCATCGGCAAGCCGGTGTCCTTGCAGGCCGAGCCCTCGATGTCGCCGGAGCAGTACGACATCGTGCTGTTGTGAGGTGGAGGCGGTGAGGCCAGGCGAGGCTGTAAAGGCGTGATTTACATTGCCTGACGCCTTTGTCAAACCCCTGATGGCCCTGCTTGGGGAACTTCCGCCCAGGACGGGGCACAATCCGAGGTGTTTTGACTTTGCCTGACTGTGTGACCGAATCCATGCAGCTTCCCGTTTCGCGTCGTGCTGCCCTTTCCTGGGGGGCATTGGGTGCCCTGGCTGGCGCAGCCCTGTGGCCTTTGAGCGCGGCGCACGCCCAGTTCCGCGTCGAAATCTCCGGCGTAGGTGCCACCCAGATCCCGATCGCCATTGGCAGATTCCGTGACGAGGCCCGCGCACCGCAGCCGATCTCCGAGATCGTCAAGGCCGATCTGGTGCGCAGCGGCCTGTTCAAATCGCTCGATGCCAGCGCCGACAAGCTTGACGAGGTCGGCCGGCCGCCTTTGAGCGACTGGCGCACCAAGGGTGCCGACGCGCTGTTGGCGGGTTCCATCGCGGCCCTGGCCGATGGCCGTTTCGACATCCGCTACCACCTGTGGGACGTGCTCAAGGCCCAGGATCTCGGCGGCCTAAGCCTGGTCGTGCCGGCCGGTGACCTGCGCCAGGCCGCGCACCGCATCGCCGACGAGGTCTACGAAAAACTCACGGGCGACAAAGGTGTGTTCGCCACGCGCATCGCCTACATCAGCAAGGTGGGCCGCCAGCACACCCTGGTGATCGCCGATTCAGACGGCGAGGGTGCCCAGGCGGCGCTCACCAGCGGCCAGCCCATCATCTCGCCCGCCTGGTCGCCCGATGGCCGCCAGTTGGCCTATGTGTCGTTTGAGAGTGGCAAGGCCGTGGTCGTGACGCAGGACGTGTCAACAGGTCGCCGCCGCGTGGTCGCTGGCTTCAAGGGCACCAACAGCGCGCCGGCCTGGTCGCCCGATGGCCGGCAACTGGCCGTGACGCTCAGCCGCGATGGCGGCTCCCAGCTCTACCTGATCAGCAGCGAAGGCGAGGGCCTGCGCCGCCTGACGCAAAGTGCGGCCATCGACACTGAAGCGGCCTGGTCACCCGATGGCGCCAGCATCTACTTTGTCAGCGATCGCGGAGGCGGCCCGCAGATCTACCGGGTGCCGTCTGCGGGCGGCAATGTGCAGCGCGTGACCTTCAGCGGCAGCTACAACATCAGCCCCGCCATCAGCCCGGATGGCCGCTACATGGCCTACATCAGCCAGGTGGACAATGGCGCTTTCCGCGTGCACCTGATGGATCTGGCCAGCGGCAGCGTGAAGGCCCTGACCGATTCGCGTGACGATGAAAGCCCCAGCTTCGCGCCCAACAGCAAGCAGATCATCTATGCCTCCCGCTCGCAAGGCCGGGGTGTGCTGATGACCACTTCGCTCGATGGCCGCATCAAGGCCAAGTTGTCGACACCGCAGGCCGAAGTGCGCGAGCCTGCATGGGGACCACAATCGGCCAACCCCAAACGTTGATTTCACCATGTCAAGGAGCCCAAGATGACCCAAGCTCGTTTCACCTCCCGCCTCTTTGCGCTGACTGTGCTGGCCTCCACTGCCCTGTGGCTGGGTGGCTGCGGCTCCTCCGTCAAGCTCGATGACAAGGCCTCCAACGGGCCCGCGCCCATCGTGAATGCTGCGCCTTCGGGTAGCAGCGGCAACTCGGTGCCCTCATCCAATGTGGCCCCTGTGGTCGTTGCGCCTTCTGACAACGCGGGTGCCGACACCAGCTTGCCCCGCGTCATCTACTTTGACTTCGACAGCAATGTGGTCAAGGAAGAGTTCCGCGGCACGATCGATGGCCATGCCAAGCGCCTGATGGCCGCCAAGGGCAAGAAGATCGTGATCGAAGGCCACACCGACGAGCGCGGTGGCAGCGAGTACAACCTGGCCCTCGGCCAGCGTCGCGCCGAAGCCGTGCAGAAGTCGCTGACGCTGCTGGGCGTCTCGCCTGACCAGATCGAAGCCGTGAGCTTCGGCAAGGAGCGCCCTGCGGTGCAAGGCAGCACGGAAGAAGCCTGGGCGAAGAACCGCCGCGCTGAAATCAAGGACCGTTGATTTTCGAGAGGTTCTCCATGCGTCTTGCCCAACCGATGTTCGAGCGCTTGCGGCCGGTGGCCATCGCCATGGCCGCGCTGGCTGCCCTGCTGGGCAGTGCCACCGCCCATGCCGGCCTGTTTGAAGACGATGAAGCGCGCCGCGCCATCCTCGAGCTGCGCATGCAGCGCACGCAGGACACCGATGGCCTCAACGCCAAATTGTCTGCCCTCAACGCGCAGGTGGACCAACTCAAGCGCAGCCTGCTGGACATGAACGCGCAGGTCGAACAGCTGCGCAGCGATCTGGCCAAGCAGCAAGGCGCCAACGAGGTGCTCACACGCGATGTCACCGAGTTGCAGCGCAAGCAAAAGGACATCCAGGGCGGCCTGGATGAACGCGTGCGCAAGCTCGAACCCCAAAGCGTGACCCAGGACGGCAAGACCTTCAAGGCCGACCCCGAAGAAAAGCGCCTGTTCGATGAGTCCCTGGCCCGGCTGCGTGCGGCCGATTTTGCGGGGGGCGCAGCCGGCCTCAACGGCCTGCTGCAACGCTTCCCGGACACGGGCTACCGCGAGTCGGCCTGGTATTGGCAGGGCAATGCGCAATATGGTCTGCGTGCTTACAAGGAGTCGATCGCCTCCTTCAAGCAATTGCTCGACAAGGCACCTGACCACGCGCGGGCCCCCGAGGCCATGCTGTCCATCGCCAACTGCTACAGCGAGCTCAAGGAAAACGACAGCGCCCGCAAGACGCTGGAGTTGCTGATCAAGCAATACCCGCAAACCGAAGCCGCGCAGGCCGCGCGCGATCGTCTGCTGACCATGCCCGCGCCTGCCGAGAAAAAGCGCAAGGCCCGCAACAACTGAGCCGCCGTGTCGAAGTTTTCCTCGAGCGAGGCCTTGCTGGCGGCGGCCAGCCAGCCTGATCCAGACCGGCGTTTTGGTGGCTTGCGACGCCTGCATGGCGTGAGCGGCTATGAACGCCTGCGTGCCGCGCGTGTGGCCGTGATCGGGGTGGGCGGCGTGGGCTCCTGGACGGCCGAAGCCCTGGCCCGAAGCGGCGTGGCCCAACTCACCCTGATCGACCTGGACAACATCGCCGAGTCCAATGTGAATCGGCAGGTGCATGCGCTGGAAACCACGCTGGGCCAGGCCAAGGTGTTGGCCCTGAAAGACCGCATCGCCCTCATCCATGCCGGCTGCGTGGTCCATGCGATCGAAGAGTTCATCGACGAAGCCAATGTGGGCGAGCTGCTGCAAGCGCATGGCATCGACGGCGTGATCGACTGTTGCGACCAGGTGCGGGCCAAGGCGGCCATTGCGGCCTGGGGGCAACAACATGGCGTACCCGTGGTCGCGGTGGGCGCGGCAGGCGGCAAGACGCGGCCGCAACTGGTGGAAGTGGCCGACCTGGCCGAGGTGACGCACGACCCATTGCTGGCCAGCTTGCGACAACGCCTGCGCCAGCGCCATGACGGCGCACGACGGGGCAAGATGGGCTTGAGTTGTGTGTTCTCGCGCGAGGCCGTCAAACCACCGCAAGATGCCGCGTGCGACCTTGCTGAAGGCGGGGAGGCACCGCGCGGCGATGGCTCGCTCAACTGCGCGGGCTATGGCTCCAGCGTGACGGTGACGGCCACCTTCGGCATGGTGGCTGCGGCACAGATGATCGAGATCGTGCTCGAGGCTGGGTGACGGCAGCACTCAAGGTAGGTTATACTTTTAGGCTTTGCTGGGGTCGGTAGCTCAGTCGGTAGAGCAGCGGACTTTTAATCCGTTGGTCGCGAGTTCGAGTCTCGCCCGACCCACCAAAAAATTCAGAAACTTTCCTAAAGACGCCTGATTGACACAAATTTTGTGTATATAATCTAAGTCTTCGCGAGATAACCAGTTCTCGCGGTCTTCGTCAGAAGATTTCAGGTGCGGGCTCTTAGCTCAGTTGGTAGAGCAGCGGACTCTTAATCCGTTGGTCGTAGGTTCGAATCCTACAGGGCCCACCAATACAATCAACGGCTTAGCTCGCGCTAGGCCGTTGGTCTTTCTGGCGCTGTGCCACGTTTGTGCCATGCGCCGCCAAGCGGTCATTCCACGGCGCCAGATGCTCCGCACCGAGGTGCGCGTAGCGTTGCACCATCGCCGGTGACTGCCATCCGCCCAGCTCCTGCAGAACGGACAGCGGCGTGCCCTGCTGGACATGCCAGGACGCGAAGGTGTGGCGCAGATCGTGGAAGCGCAGGGGATAGACCCCGGCACGTTTCACGGCCGCATACCAGGCCTTTGTCGTCGTCGCCGTGATCGGCTCGCCCCGGTAGGTGAACACGACTTCCTTGTGCTTGCCGAGCTGCTTCTGCAGCACGGCCACGGCTTCGCCGTTGAGGGGCACGGGAATAGCGCGGCGGGCCTTCGCCTGGTCCGGGTGGACGTGAGCCATGCGCCGTTCCAGATCGACCTGATCCCACTGCATCCCCGTGATGTTGGACGCGCGCAACCCGGTTGCCAGGGCAAAGCGCGCCATGTCGGCGAGGTGAGGGGGCAACTCGGCCAGCAGCCTTTCAGCTTCAGGACGGGACAGGTAGCGCACGCGCTTCGTCGGCTCTTTGAGCAGCCGGACGGCCGGGCCGCGCTCCAACCACTCCCATTCGCGTTCACAACGCCGCAGGATCGCGCGGACGAGGGCCAGCGTCCGGTTGACGGTCGCGTTCGCGGCCCCGGTTGCTTGCTTCGCCTGCGTGATGCTGTCGATCATGGCGCGATTGATGGTGTCGAGCGGCTTGCCGTTCAGGTACGGGTCGAGCCAGCGCAGTTTTGCCTTGTCGTGCTCGTGAGTTGCTTTGTGGCTGGTTTCTTTCAGCCAGCGCACGACTGCGTCGTTCCAGGTGCAGCGGGGCCGCTCCTGAAGCTTGTCGCGCCTCCAGGCTTCCGCCTTGAGACGATCGTGCAGCTCTTGCGCGAGGCTCCTGTTGCCGGTTTCAGCAGATCGGCGTACTCGCTCCCCGCTTGGGGTGACGAAGTCGATCCACCAGACCGGTCCGCGTTTGCGTAGTGACATAGAGACTCCTTTCTGGGAGAAGTCACTCGCAGCGCTTGCCGAGGTACAGAATACAGCGACCGGACGTGCGCGGAGAGATCGTCTTCGAGAAACACCCAGCGGCGGCCGACCCGCGCGCCGGGAATGCGCCCGCGCTTGGCCCGAACACGCACTTCTTCCGGGTGCATGTGCAGGAACGCCGCCGCTTCGGTCAGGTTGAGCGTGCGCATGGCATGCCTCTCTGCTTCAGAACAGGAAAGGCTCGCCATCGTCGTGCTGCGGCGGCAACTCGTCCGCCGTCATGGTGCCCTGCAGCGGCCGGCCGCGGTCATCGTGGAACACGACGAACACAACGGGGCCGCAGGTCGGGCATAGCGCATCGGCGCCGGGCGGAGCTGCGTCGAAACAGTCGGCGGTGATCGCCGCGCCGCAAGTGAAGCAGGCGGCTGGCGGCTCATCTGGCACGAAGCGCGGCAGGCTGGCACTGGTCAGGTCGATATCGCCAAGCGTGCCCGTGAAATGCACCGGCCCGCAGGCCGGGCAATCCCCGGTATCGCCCTTGCTATGCACGGCTACGACGTTGCCGCAGGCAAGGCAGAGCGGGCGCAGGTCGGGCCATTTCATTGCTGCGCGTTCCAGCCGAGGCGGCCCGCGATCCTGCCCGGCAGACGCTGCCAGAACAGGCCGCTGTTCCAGGCCCAGAAGGTCAGCGCATCCTGCGCCAGCGCGTGCTGGTCGTCGGGCAGCGGGATCGGGCAGCCGGCGCAGACATGGACGAGGCGCACGCGGAACACGACAGGCACATCGTCGTCATCGTCGGGCGGGACAATTTCGAACATGCTGTGCGTCGGACGGTGCGTGACGATGTTGCGTCCGCGCATGCCGGACCAGGCGCGATCATCCACGGCATCGATGTCGAGCACGGCGGGCAGGTGAAAGACGGGTCCGATTTCTTCCATGATGGGCTCCTGGGTTGTGTCAGGGCTGCGGATCGGCATCTGGCTGCAGCGGCAGGCCGTGCAGTTCGTCGGGACGCATGAAGCCATCGACAGGCTCGCCCGCATCGTTACCGACGGCGATGTATTCGACCGGGCCGCAGCGGGCGCAGCGCGCATCCTCACGGCCGATCTCGTCATGCGTGGCGGTCACACGGCCGCCGCAGGACAGGCATGAGAAGGGACCGTAGTCGTGCTGCACGACGCCGTTCGGCAGCAGACGCATTTCGGCTGGTGTTTGCATGGTCAGGCTCCTTGAATAGAACGGAAGGGATTCGGATCGACCAGCGCCGCGAGCTGCGGCTGCTCGTAATACGGGGTCGCGAAACACGGGACCGGGTAGCGCAGCTTCATCACGAAGGCGAAGCCAAAGTCCCCGGTCAAGCCGTAGAGCTGTTCGGGACGCAGGAACGGCACGCCGGCTTCGGTCACGCCGTGCGAGCCGCCCGAGTTGCTGCTGCCCTGGTTGTGCGTCCACGGCGCATTGGGCTGGTTGGTGCCCCAGCTCTCGCCCTGGGACAGCCCGCGCACCGTGGTGTTGCCGATGCGGCGCGAAAAGTATTCAGCGGTTGTTTGGTCGTTGATGCCGAGAACCTGGACGATGCCGGCGTTGCCCAGAAAGGTCTCCCAGGCTTCGCCGTAAATGCCCTTGAGCTGGTTCAAGTCCTGGAACACGCTCCAGATGCGGACGCCGTATTCGCGCACGACGCCGACGGAGGTCTCGATGATTTCCATCTTGCGCAGCTTGGCCTGTTCGTCGAGCACTACGTCAACGGGCAGCTTTGCATCGGGCGTCGGCGGCACGACAAGGTCGTTGAACAGGCTCTGGACGATCAGGCGGCCGAAGTTGAAGTAGGTGTCCAGCTCCTTGATGCCGAAGACGCAGTAGATCGTCATGGGCACGCGGCGCAGGTCGGTGAAGCTGAAGTCCGAACCGCTCAGGAACTCGGCGATGCCCGGATGGTCGAGAAAGTCGAGCTGACGCAACGCGGCGCTGATGAACGAGGTCACTTCCTTGCTGTCGTTCGCGAGACTGCCGGCAAGGTTGCGGACCCAGGGGACTTTGGTCACGATGCCGATGCGCTTCAGCAGTTCGGTCAGCCTGTCCCGCGGCAGGCTCAGCGTATCGCGCACGGCCGGAAGGGTGTTGTGGCCTTTCCTGATCGATTCCGGTTCGCTGGCGAGATAGCCCATGACGCAGCGTGTGAGATCGCGTGCGCCCTTCGGCCAGTGTGGATCGTTGCCCTCCACCCGGATCACGGCGTTGCACAGGCTCGCAATGCGCTCCTGGAAGACATCGCCGCATGGATCGACATCGGCCAGCTCAGCGAACGGGTTGTAGCGGGCGCGCGTTACGTCCGGCTTCAGTTGCCGGGCGATCCCGAACGGGTCGAGCGCCAGCACACGATGGCCGAAGACCCAGCGGCGGCGCCATGCCGTAACAGCGGTCAGCGTTCCTTTCACATCGAGCACGAACATCGACTGCTCGTTCGTGGCAAGCGTCGGAATGAGCGTGCGGGTGCCCTTGCCGCAGCCCGAGCAGCCGATCGTGACGACGTTGTTCGTGCCGGCATAGTTCAGCGGTACGCCCTTCGTCCAGCAGCCATCCTTGTCCAGTCGGTAGGAATTGGCATAGCTGCCGAGGACGACAGCACGCGCGGCCTCAGCGGTCGAGCGCAAAACGAGCGGGGGATCATGGGCCTCGATCTCCGCCAGGGTGGCCCAGCCGGCATCGCCATAGGCTCCCGACACGCGCTGCGTTTCCGAGGGCGGCGCCGGATCGGGTGGCGGGATCGTCAAGCCATAGAAGATCAGCGCCGACGCGCATGTGGCGGGGAACAGCGCGAGCTGGTACGGCACATCGAACAGCCGCAGCACGCCGTAGATCGCCAGACCGGGCAGGACGACCGCCGGCACGGCGATGATCGGATGGGTGTCTTCCATCGTGTCGAGATTGGCGTCGAGCCACCGATCCGCCACGACGACCAGCGGGACGACAACGGCGATGCCCGCGTAGGTCAGCAATGCCGACGGGCCGACGCAGATGACGCCGAGGGCGGCAGAGACGACGAAGATGAAGCCGGCGAGCAGCGGCTCCCCGATCCTGACGATGACATTCCACAGACCGCCCATGACGGCACTCCTACGAGGTCAAGAACCTGGCGCAGGGGTGCCGGGTGCCGCTTGAACGGCACGGAAGCAGCGAGCGTTGAAAATGGATCTGTCTGGCTAGGCTTTGGCACCCCTTGGTATGGCTTCAAGCGTGCCCTGGGCCGGGCGCACATGTTTTGCGTGTCGCGCGTTTCGCGATTCGGGCTTTGCACAAACCGTGCGGGAGAGAAGAAGCAATATGGCTGACTTGGACGAAACCGACATCGCCCTGCTGCGTGTGCTGCAGGCGGATGCGCAGCTCTCGAACGAAGAGATCGGGAAGCGCATTCACAAGTCCCACTCGGTGGTGTCACGCCGCATCGGGGAGCTTATGAAAAGCAAGGTCATCACGGGCACGCGGGCCGTCATCGATCCGGACAAGGTTGGACTGGTCACCACCATCTACAAGCTGGTCCGGCTATCGGATCACAAGCTGGAGGTGACTGGGGCATTCGAGCGCGAGATCGACACCTGGCCGAACGTGATCGAGTGGTCCCGGCTTGAAGGCGACTGGGACTACATGCTCAAGTTCCTGGTGCGCGACACACCACAGCATGACCGCCTGCATAACGCGCTGCTCAGGCTGCCGATGATCCTGCAGGTGCGTGGCATGCGCGTGCACGGTCATCCCCGCACCAAACCGCTGCCGCTCGATGGTCTGCTGTGAAGGGGCAGGCGCGTCGTCAATGCGGCGCTCAGAGAAGGAAACCAGATGGACGAAGCCGAAGTCTCCGTCAGACTTAATGCCGCGCTGAAGTGTCTGTGCGAACGTGACCTACATCTGCTGAACGTGGATGCGAGCGAGCGCAGCATGACGCACCGTCTGGCCGTGCATCTGATCGAGCAGTTCCCGGATCACGACATCGACTGCGAGTACAACCGGGACGGCTTCGACGTGAAGCGTCTGGAACTGGCTGAGCGGGCCGCCAAGGATGACGACGTTGAGGCCGTGACGGTCTTCCCGGACATCGTCGTGCATCGGCGCGGGCACAACGACGATAACCTGCTGGTGATCGAGGTGAAAAAGCGCGGATCAAGGATCAGCGCTGACTATGGCCGAAGGCGCGCGCATAGGTTCCAGCCAGCTTGCTGTCGATGTTCGGCGAATGAAGGTGCAGGTCCAAGAGCGGCCCTCCCAGGGTTGTCTCGTTCGGATGGCAAGGTTATATGGGCCGCGCGGCGCATGGGACGCAAGCTATCCAGCTACTTGCACGGCATGCCGTCCAACTGCATAGCCGGGTGTGCAACGCGTGACCATTCCTCTTCGCCAAGCATGAACGCGCGGGAGCGCGTTCAGGGAAATCTGCGTGCGCGGCGACCTTAGCCGCGCACAAGTATTCCTAGCGGGGGTCTGGGGGGCTTGCGATGAGCCCCCCAGGGGCAATATCGCGGCGAGCGCTCGGGGGGAATACCGTGGGCAGCCTGCGCGGCAGGAGCCTGGAGATTTGAGGAAGCCAGAATACAGGCGTGTGCCTGTGCGGTACGGAATCCGCGCAGAGGGCCATGCGCGGATTCAGCGCAAACAGACAATTTTTGCGCGCGCCCCGTTGACGCCAGCGTCAAGGGGCAAGCGAGCGCGCGCAAAAATTCTCCGTTTGCCGCCCAGTCAGCCCGCCTGTCTTCCGGCTTCACCGACCGCAATCACGCGGCGGCAGTTTGGAGGACAGGTTATGAGCAAACCCACACATAAGGCTTATGTCGTACAGGAACCGCGCGAAGGCAGCGATCGCAAAGGCCGCTGGCTCGAAGTCGGAGCAGTCTGGCCGCACCGGAACGGCAGCGGCTTCGATGTCGTGATTGCCGATGGTCTGGCGGTCAGTGGGCGCGTGGTCTGCATGCCGCCGAAGGCTGACGACACGCCGCCGGTCCAATAGGCGCATACGGCAGCATGGTTGCTGTGGCGCCACGGCGACCATGCCTGCTGACACAGCACTTGCTCTCGCTGGTTGCGAATCACCACCAACTTCCGCGAAGAGAGGGACACAAAAGACGGATAGCAAGTTGTGCGCGGTATTACCGCGCGTTGGCTGGCAGCCCGGCGCAGCCGGTCAGCCGCCAACCAACTTGCGAAGGGGGAACGCTACGCGCTCCCCCGTTCGATCCCCCGCCGGCTGCGCGCCGGCCACGGATGCCTCATACTGAGTGCGTCCGTGCAACCGGAGCAAGCGCGTGTCAGGCAACACCCGGCAGCAGCAGATGGCCGAACGGCGGCGCAGCGGCAGCGAGCGTCGCCGTCGCGGTGCGATCGTTCCGGTTCGTCTGCTCGACGAGGAACGGGATGCGCTGCGCGAGAAGGCGCAGGCGGCCGGCCTGACGGTCGGTGCCTATCTGCGCCAGGCCGGTCTCGGTTATGTCGGGTTGCGTGCCCGCCGTGCCCCGCGCGTGAATGCCGTCTTGCTGTCGCAGGCCATTGCCGCCCTGAATAAGGCAGGCAGCAATCTCAATCAGATCGCCCGCCGCGGTAACTACGGCATGGGTATCGATCCAGAAGCTGCACAGACCATCAGCGAAACCCGCGCCGCCGTGCAGCAGATCGTTGCCGCGACCCGAGGGGATCAGGCGTGATCTCGAAAGGCGCGATGAATAACAGCGGCGCGAAGCTCGCCGCTTATATGGTCAAGGCCAAGGATGGCGAAAAGGCCGAGCTGTATCAGGTCTATGGTTTCGCGACGGGCGACATTCACGAAGCCTTCCGCAGTATCGACGCTATGGCGAAGGGCACGCGCGTCAGGCAGCCGTTCTTTCATGTCGCGGTGCGCAATCTGGAAGGCGAGGAACTGAGCCGCGCCGACTGGATGCATGCCGCCGACCGTATCGAAGCGAAGCTCGGCCTTTCGGGTCAGGGCCGGGCCATCGCAATCCATCGCGACGAAAAAACCGGCCACGAGCATATGCACGTCGCCTGGTCGCGGATCGACGACGAAAGTCTCAAAGCCATCCCGCTGCCCTTCTTCAAAACCCGCCTCAAAGAAATCAGCCGCGAACTCGAAATCGAGCTGGGCCTGACCCGCGTCAGCAGCGAACGGCCGCGGCCGGAACGGGCGCCGGTCCGGTCCGAGGAAGAGCAGAGCCGGCGCCTGGGCACCGACCTGCATGGCATCCGCGGCGCGATCCGCGAGGCCTGGGAACAGTCGGACAGCGGCAAGGCCTTCGTCGCTGCCCTGCAGGAGAAGGGCATCACCTTATGCCAGGGCGACCGGCGAGACTATGTCGCGATCGACAGTGCCGGCGGCATGCACACGCTCGGCAAGCGCCTGCTCGGCGACAGCGCGGCGCAGGTCCGCGACCGGCTTGGCGAACTCGACCGGTCGCTGCTGCCGACCGTTGCATACGCGCGTGAGCACGTCCGCGAAGCGCGCGAAGAGGTCCAGCGCGCACAGGCAGCGGAGCGGATGGCGAAGCTGCCCGACGTGCAGGCCATCCGGGAAGCGTGGCGCACGGCAAAGCATGACGCGCCGGCCTTCCTGCAGCAGCTTGAGGAACGCGGCTTCACGGTCGGCCATGTCACGGCCGAAGACGCCAATACGAGCCGCCAGCTCGACAAGACGGCCAAGAGCCACAACAAGGACAGCTTCAGTCCGGTTTATGCCGAAGGCGAGCTGGTCGCGATCGGGCCGCGCGGGCAGGCCTGGCGGCTCGACGGCAAGACGCTCGACGACAGATCCGTCGCGACCTCCTTTGCTGCTATCGACAAGACGCCGCTGCTCTCGCTCGATCAGGCGTGGCAGGTGGCGCAGCAGTTCCGGGAGCCGCGCAACGCCGAACCGTCCAAGTGGGAAGGCCGCACCGATACGCGCGGGCCGAACCCGATCGCCGCGGTAGCGCCCGTCCTCGACGGCGGCATCCGCGTCGCCGAGGGCCTTGTGTCCGGTCTCGAACAATTCCTGTTTGGCGGCGGTGAGGCCCCGCGGCAGGAGCCTGGAGCCGCAGCCATGCAACAGCACGAACCGACCCCCGTCGAAAGCTTCCGCCGCGAGTACGGCCTGACCGAACCGCAGGTCGCGCTGCAGAGCGCCGATTTCATCGGCAAGCACGACACCTTCAATGCCAGTGTCCCGCCGCTGATCCTCGAAGCCATGCGGCGCAACGCCGACGCGCAACGCCTGCGCGAAATGACCGACGAGGATCGTGACCGGGAACGCTGAAGCGGGGATTGACCGGCGGAACCGATCACCCGGATTCAGGGGAACGCGCGCGCAGCGGCGGGAAGGGACGTGCCGGCAGGACCGGCAAAGGCAGCCGCACACGCCTTCGCAGGCGGCGGCGCGCGAAGAGCCGGCAGAGCACCGGGCGGAAGACAGTCAAGCCGGCGAAAGCGCGCAAGGTCAGGGCACCGGGCCTCAAGGCCAGGGCGCAGCGCCGGCCGCGCCTGGTCAAGCGCGCACGGCTCATCAAGCGTCCGAAACTGCAGTTGAAGGTCAAACGCTTTCCGCGCCGCGCGACCGCCGGGCGCGTCGGCGGGAAAGGCGCCTTCACCGCGGGCAGCCTGGCGGCGGGCCTGCTGTGGCGCGCGGCATCGCTGCGGGCGACGGCGCAGAGCGCGGCGGCTCTGGCCGAGCGCGATTTCAAGGCGGCGCGGCGTCAGCTCAAGCGGTCGCAGGCCATCGTGCGGCAGACCGTGGCGCTGCTCGATCAGGCCCGGCGTGAAGCGACGCGACGGCCGCTCCGTCCCATGCGGCCACTGACCAGCAGCCGCGCCGAGCTGTGGGCCTGGTATCGACGGCGTGGCCTGTCCTGGGCACGCTTCGTCGCCGATCACGGGCCGGGGTGAGCACGCGGGTATGAGGCCCTTGCAGGGGGGCGGCAGGCCATGCCAGTTTGCCGCGCATGGTCCGTCGATTCACTCGCGCCCTGTCGCGCGACACCTTCGAGAAGTCCGTCGCGCTGCGTGCCCGCCATGGCCGCTTCGGTACGCCTGCCAACCCTGCGACGCATGTCGCGGAGGTGCGCAGGAAGATGCGCGCCGCCGAGCAGGCGGCGCTCGGCAACGGGCTGCCCCGGCCGCTCTGGCACTTCAAGGCGGAAGAGGTCGAGAGCATCGACTTCGACGGCAACGGGCAGGTGATCTTCCACCTGCGGGACGGCCGCACCTTCGACGACAACGGCGATCTGAGATCTGGAGACCCGTAGGTTTAGACCTTTTCGCGCCGAAGCCGCAGAAACATCCACCCAAGTGCAATGATGACAAGAATCGTCGCGCCCACCCAATGAGGTGTGCTAAGGGCGAGTGCCTTTGAGAGCACGACAACAATAGCAAGCGCACCGAGTTGCAAAGCGATCCGGGCACGGGACGGCTTGGCTGCGGCCTGCGATACCGAGTCACCGTGGGCTGCACGATCAGACTCCTGTTCCTCGATACCGCGCTGGACCAAGATTTGTCGCAATGCCGATGCGGCCTTAGGAGTGAGTGTGTCGATTTCGCCGCGAAGTGCGATCAGTTCCTCGCTGCCGCGCTCGGCGTAGTAGGCGGCTTGTCGTTCGATCTTCTGAAGGTCCATGCTGATCGAATAGCGCAGGCAATGTCGAAACGGAAGTGGCCCCAATAGGAGTAGTTTCTTGCTTGTAGCCAGGAACTGCATAGCCGGTTGTGCAGGGTGATCTTGTGCGACCATGCGTCGCAGATTCCGCTGGACGGTCCCCGCAGGCGCATGCTTAGTTTCAGCCCGTAATCACAACAAGAAGATATTCAGGCGGGGATTGATGCGGAGCGGATTTTTCGGGAACGGCGTCGGCCGTTTCATGGTGTCGAGCATCGTCATCGCCGGCATTGGCCTCGGCATCGGCGCCTTCGGACCCGGCGTACTCGCCTGGCTCAGCACGCCTGCGCAGGCGCAGGATGTGCTGGCACCTTCGCAAGGCGGTGCAGCCGATCCATTGCTCAAGGCCGTGCTCGCACCGCAGCCGGCGGCGCATAACACCGTCATTCCGGTCGAGGACGCCACGGTCTATCCGCGCGTCGCATCGGTCCAGGTCGTGGCCGGGCTCGACGAGCCGCTCGTCGCCGGTGGCCCGACCACCGCCGACGAAGATGCCGCCATCAAGGCCGCGATCGACGCCTTCCTGAAGGGCAACCCCAAGGCCGACTTCCCCGAGATCGCCGCGCCATTCATCACCTTCGTCAACAAGTATCCGGACTCGAACTGGAATACCGCCGTCCTGACCAATCTCGGGCTCGGTTATGTCCGTGCCGGCTATTACAGCCGGGCCATCGACGCCTTCGAGCGCGCCTGGACGCTCGGCAAGGACAGCAACCTGCTCGAAGCGCGCAACCTTGCCGACAAGACCTTCGGCGAGCTGGTGCGCATGCATGCCCGCATCGGCCATGCCGACCGCATCGAAGCACTGCTCAATGGGCTGGGCAGCCGCACCATCGGCCAGGCCGGCACGACGTTGACCCAGGGCGCGCGGGAAGGCGCCTATGTGATGCGCAACCGGCCCGAGATCGCCTATCTCTGCGGCCCGAAGGCGCTCGGTAATGTGCTGGCGACAGGCAAGTTCACCCCGGCGCAGATGACGGTGCTGGCCGAGGCCAAGTCCGGCCCGCAGGGCTTCAACCTGACGCAGCTCAGCGCGCTGGCAACACAAGCTGGTATGCCGCACAAGCTCGTCAAGCGCGCGCCGGGCCAGCCGGTCCCAGTGCCGTCCGTCGTGCATTGGGGCGTCAACCACTATGCCGCGATCACCGAAGAGGTGGACGGCCGCTTCCATATCGAAGACGGCACCTTCATGGACAGCACGGCCTTTGTGACGCGCGAAGCGCTCGACGCCGAGGCCAGCGGCTACTTCCTGGTGCCGGACGGCGCCAAGGCTTCCGCCGCACCGGCGAGCGAGAACGTGCAAGGGCAAGCAGCGAAAGCCGCGGCCGGCGACTGGGCTCCGGTGACAGCGGGCGGCACCGAGGCCAACACGGTGCATGGCATGGGCTATGAGGCCGGCACGCAGGCCGGCATTACGGAGCCGGGCGACGCGACGTGCATGACCTGTCCGACGGAGGGGATGACGATTGCCGATGCTCACCTTGCAGCGGGCAGCCTCTATCTCAAGGACACGCCGACCGGCTATGCCGTGACCAAGGGGCCGTCGGCCGATGTCTCGCTGGCCTACGCGGCCTACGACAACCCGCCGGCCTCGAACACGCCCTATTTCAACACCAGCTATGGCTGGACCATGAGCGTGCAGTCCTTCCTGCGCGATCAGGTGGGGGTGACCGGCGGCCCGGTGCAGACGCGGATGCCGGGCAGCGGCTACCGCCAGACCACGGGCTACGACACGGCCAACAGCCGCTACAACCCCGATCACAAGGACATGACGCAGCTGGTCAAGATCAGCGAGTCCCCCGTGGTCTACGAGCGGCGCTATGGTGACGGTTCGATCGACCGCTATGCCTCGCCGGACGGCGCGACGGTCTCGGTGCGGCTCGTGTTCCTGACCCAGCGCATCGATCCTCAGGGCAATGCGACAACCTTTGCCTATAACACGGTAACCGGCAGCTACGGCACCTTCGCCTGCTCGCCCTATTGTGTGCGCCTCGCCAGCGTGACCGACGCTGCAGGCAAGGTTACGACCTTTGGCTATACGCACGCCACCAACCCGCTGCTGATCACGACGATCACCGACCCGTTCAGCCGGTCCACGACGCTGGCCTACAACGCCAATGGCCGGCTGCAGAGCATCACCGACCCGGTCGGCATCGTCTCGTCCTTCACCTATGTGGGGGCAGGAAGCCAGGACAAAGTCAGCAGTCTGACCACACCCTATGGCACGACTAGCTTCTCGACCACGGGAACCTCAGGCAATGTGCGCGTGCTGCAGATCACCGACCCGCTCAGCGGCGTGCAGCGGCTCGAAACGGCCTCAGCCTTTGCTGCGGCGATCCCCGCGACCGAGGCTGCCACACCCGCCGGCATGACGGTGGTGAACAGCAACCTCAACTACGGCAACAGCTTCTATTTCGATGCCATGGTGCTGCCGATCGCGCAGCCGACACCGGGCGGGACCATCGACTACACCAAGGCCGAGATCAATCACTGGTTCACGACCTGGGGCCAGAACACGCTGTCTCCGGCGCTCGGCAGCATCAAGCACCCGCTGGAGAACCGCATCTGGTTCAACGAGCCGGCGCAGAACTACACCGCGAACGCCGAAGGTGACTATGACGCGCCGTCCAAGATCGGCCGTGTGCTCGATGACGGCACGACGCAGCTCAGTCAGTTCACCTGGAACCTCAACACGACAAACCCATTGCACTTCTTCAACGGCAACGGCGTGCCGCTGACCGCGACCGATCCGCTCGGGCGCACCGTCAAGCTCAACTACGCCACCAACATGGTGGACCTGACGAGCGTGCAGCGCCAGATCAGCGCGACGCCGACATACGCCACGCTCGCGAGCTTTACCTATGACGCGAACCATAACGTCACGTCCTACACGGATGCGGCGGGACAGCTCTGGCAGTACGCCTATAACGCGGCGGGGCAGATGATCTATGCCACCAACCCGCTGAGTCAGACCCGCTTTTGGGAATACGACAGCAGTGGCCGGATCACGCGCATCACGACGCCGGTCGCCGTTGCCTTCGCCAGCGTCGTCTATGGCACGACGAACACGACTGCGCCGACAGCCAGCAGCTACAACTATGCAACGCCGTGCAGCGGCATGACGGCGCCGGCCAACACCAACCTGCCGATCTCGGTGACCGACAGCGAGGGCTATGTCCTCTGCTACCAATACGACGCACTCGACCGCGTCACCAAGGTCAAGTACCCGGACGGCACGACGGATCAATACGATTACACCTTCCCGAACACCTGGCCGATCGTCAGCGCGCGCGGCACGCAGAGCCTCGATGTCTGGAAAGTGACCGACCGGCTCGGGCGCATCGTCAATTACAGCTATGACCAGAACCGCCGCCTCACCAGTAAGAGCGAGACGGTCAAGGTCGCGGGCGTCGATGTCACCCGCACGACGGGCTACAGCTACTACGCCAACGGTGTGCTCAAGGAACTGACGGACGCGAACGGCGCGGTCACGCACTGGGATGTCGATATCCAGAGCCGGCCGACCAGCAAGACCTACGCCTATGGCACAGCCAACGCAAAGACCGAGAGCTATACCTACGATCTGGCGGGCAGGCTGAAAACAAGAACGGATGCCAGAGGCCAGACCATCACCTACACGTGGAACAAGGACAACAGCCTCGCGAGCTATGCCTACACGAACGCCGTGGTCGCCACGGCCGGGGCGAGCTTTACCTACGATCCCTGGTATCCGCGCCGCACCGGCATGACGGATCAATATGGTTCGACGACATGGACCTACAAGGCGGTCGGCAGCAACGGCGCGCTCGGCCTCGATACCGAAGACGGCCCGTTCAGCAACGACACCGTGGCCTATGGCTATGACGCGGCGGGCCGCGTCAACAGCCGCACGGTCGGAGGAGGGACGGCGGAAAACCTGACCTATGACCTGCTCGGGCGCCTGAGCACGCACGGCACCGATCTCGGCAGCTTCACCTATGGCTATCTGGGCAACAGCGGGCAGGTGACTTCAAGAACCATCGGTTCCATCGTCACGAGCTGGGGCTACGACACCAACACGAACGACCGCCGCCTGCTGACCATCGGCACGACTGGGGCAGTCGGGCGCAGCTTCACGTACACGAGCAACGCGTACCAGGTCACGGGCATCACCGACACGGCCCCCGGCACGCATCCGTGGCTCAGCCAGACCTGGAGCTATTCCTACGATGCGAGCGACCGGGCGCTGACCGGCAACGGCTCCATCGCAGGCAACTCATCCTTCGTCTATGACAAGTTGGATAACGCGACGAGCTTCGCCGGGATCACGGGGACATTCAACAATTTGAACCAGGTGAGCACGTTCGGCGGGACGAGCTACAGCTACGACAACAACGGCAATCTGACGAGCGACGGCACGCGGACCTACACCTACGATGCCGCTGACCGGCTCCTGACCGTTACGCAGGGCAGTGCCGTGACGACCTACGGTTATGACGGCTTGGGTCGTCGCGTGAAGCGTATCTACGCCAATGGCGCGAGTACGGAGACCCGGTATCTCTGGTGTGGCGCTGCTATCTGCCAGACGCGCGACGGTACCGACACGGTTACCGCCAAGCTGTTCGCCGAAGGCGAATACCGCCCGAGCGGTACGAAGAAATACCTGTACCTGACCGACCATCTCGGCAGCGTGCGGGATGTGGTGGACATCACCGGCACGCCGACGCTCGTGGCGGCTTTCGACTACACGCCCTATGGCGCGGTTGCGCGCAGCTATGGCAGCGTCACGCCGCTCTACCAGTACGCGATGCTGGTGGCCGATCCGAACACAGGCCTCTATCTCTCGTTGACCCGCGCCTACAACCCGGCAAACGGCAAATGGCTGTCAACCGACCCAATTCGAGAGCAGGGTGGGATCAACTTGACCGGGTACGTTGGAGGAAAGCCATTGCTTAACTCTGACCCAATGGGACTCATGGGAATGGGAGCCGGAATGCTTGGCCCAAGCATTCCTCAGATGGAGAACAACATCATTTGCTTCGTGAAGCCTTTCGTCAACGGCTTTGCCGGTATGGCGAGCGGGGCTGTGCTCGCCGTCCTATCCGGCAATCCTGATAAGGCGGTTGCCACGTCGCTTGTATTTGGCGGGGCAGGCTTTGTAGGAGGGCTTTCTGGGAACCCGTATGTCGAAGAGTTTCTCTCGGCACTTATCCAAGGCGCAGTCGGGGGAGTCGGTGGGCACGGTCTCCCAGGTTTCATTAGAGAAACCATACCGGGTATTGTTGGCGCTCCGGCGAAAGGTGCAACGTCAAACGTTCAAGCTCCGGACAATATTAGCATTGCCGTGGCAATTACAGGAATTACGGCAATGGCTGGCGGCATCTACTTTTATCCCAACAAACAGAAAGAAGTGCCTAAGCTTGTCGTATCGGCTATGGTGGCGGAAGCAGTCAATACGATGATGAAAAATTGGCTGAATTCGGTTAAGAAGCCATGTGGCTGCAAGAATTATTGGATTGAAGGAAAGTAGTGAAAGTGCCAGGCGAGTCGATTGATCGCAAGTTGATACTACAGATGCTCGCGCTGGCCATTTCCACAATGTTTGTGGCGAAGGTGCTATTTGCCGTGATCGGCATCGAAATTCCTTGGTCAACCGCCAGCACTGTCGGGGGCGTGATTGCCTTTATCTTTATGGGCGAGCACCTGAAAAAATCAGACGTCCCGCTGCCCTCTAGCCAGAGCGTGGAGGCAAGTTCTGGCGACCAAACCCGAGATCGAGTTCGCTTATGGGTAAGCATCACAAGATGGCTTATGTACGGTCACTGTCTCGCATACGCCTATCAGATGAACGCTGCGCAAGACTTTTCATTTGTTTGGCTGTGGGTTCTCATGTTGCTTTCGTTCTTCTACACAATTGGTTTGATTGAGGGCCTCTACAAGAAGTAGTCATGACACAGCGTCTCTCTCATCCGGTTGCAAAGCAATGGGCTTTGGTAGTAGCCGCCATAATTGCTTCTGCGGTGATATTGACGGTGACAAAGCGACTGCTCAATGTCGAATTTCCTACAGATATGGTTGTATGGGCCGTTGGTTTCGGCGTTTGGTGCCGATATGGAGGTCGTGAGATCATTCTTCGGACAAGGCAGCGCTCAAAGAAAAAAGCAGAATGAAGCCGGAGTCGCTTAAGCATCACCTGCATCTCTGTTGTCGGCCTTGCGCTCAACGTCTTTGGTGGGCTTTAGCTTCTTGGTGATGAAATGAATTCAGCGCTAAAGCAAAAACTGCGTAATTGGCTTGTTATATACGCAGTAATGACTGTTGTGATTGTTGTTGTCGAGATAGTGTCACATCTATTCAAACTAGATATAAATTCCTTCGGACCGGGGTTTGTGGCGGGAGGCAGTGTTTGGTATGCACTGGAAGGTGAGAAGAAATTTGCTGAATTCTCACGAAAGAAGAGCAAGCAGGGCAGCGACGAAACGAAGTGGTAGTGAGCAGTAAGCTGTTGCACCGACTGGTGCGATCTCATCCGTCAATGGAAAAGGCCAACCGCATCCGCGGCCTTCGTACCGGCCTAAACTTCGGCTCAAGCGGATCGACCGTGACGAGCGCGAGACGGCCGCACTGGTCGCACCAGGGGCTGTCGGCGACTTCCTGAGTGTGCAGATAGAAGACGAACGACACGGGCCCTTTGCAGATGACGCAGCCATGCGGCGAAATCCGCCGCTCGTTTGCTTCGTAATCCGGTTCGGGCTCATCCTCTTCAATCAGCTCGGCGCGAAGCCGCTCGGTCAGCTCGTCGTATGAGCGGATGTAGCGCTCCGGCAGCCCGGCATCGGTCGGAAATCGGCAGCGCACGACGGGGCCGCAGTGGTAGCAGCGATAGGCCGGTCCCTGTGCCGTCGGCATGGCGATGACGCAATCGGCCTCTGCGCAGGACAGGCAGCGTACCGGGCCGGATGGTTCGCTCAGCCTGTGCATGCCCACATCGTCCCGCGTCAGCTCAGCACCCAGCACGCGAACCAGATCAGGCCGATCCAGACGATCGGGACGCCGAGCGCGTCCCACGGGGTCACTGGTTGCTGGGGTTGATCGAGAACGGGCGCCGCAGGCTTCGGCGGCTGCGGTTTGCGCTGGCTCTGCTGGCCCGTGTGGCCGTCGCTGCCCGACCTGCCGCGCCAGTTCGCGACCTTGAGACGCGTGACGTACGGGCCGTCATCAGCATTGACGCCCGCCAGCTGCTTCTCGGTATCGGTAAACAGACCGTGATCGAGGTTCATGCACCCTCCGCTATCGCGACTTGACCGCGTTGACCTGCTCGATGGTGCGGTTCACCTTGCGGGCATCGCAGGAGGCCGCCAGCGTGCTCTGGCCGCTGCGCCAGGTGCCGTCCACCGGCAAGGCCGAGCAGGGGTCGGCGGCATCGAAGGCGACGCATTTCGGGTACTGGGCCTGCTGATCCTTCGGCACGGCCGAGCACGGCGTCTTGGGCGGCAGCCGATCGCCGGATACGGCCACCATGCCGGGGCCGATCGCCGTGACCAGCAAGCCCTTCTGCTGCAGCTCGGCGCAGTTGCCGGTCGCCATCACGCCGGACTTCGTCACGATGACCGCAGGGAAGCCCTGGGCCTGCGTCGGGCTCGTGATCGGCGCACGGCTCAGCGCGCCGCTGGGCGAGCCCTTGAAGCAGGTCAGAGTGCCCGGCGAGGGCGATACCACCTCGACCGTGCCGATGATCGCGTCAGGCGTACCGCTGACGGCGTTCTGGAACGTCCGGGACACGTCGTCGGCGAACTGACTGGTTGCCGCGCAGGCCGACAGCAGGGCCGGCAGCAATGCGAGCGGGAGCCTGAAGATGACGGGCAGGGACTGCTGGTCAGAAGGCGCGAGCGGGGGCACCGATCGCGCGTGGGAGCGCATCGAGGGCATGGGGTTCTTTCCGGCGGCAGATGTGCCACCGCGACCCCTTGAATCCTCCATGCGTGCAACAGAATCCGCAATTCTGTTGCATGCCGCCCCAGTGTCTGCGCATATCCCCGCGATCGACGGCAATAGGGCCGACTGAGCGAGCACCTGAAAAACCAAGTGCTTAGCTGGGTCAATACGCAACCCTCTTGCGGATTCCGTTGCAGGAGAGCGCTATGGCCTATGCCGACCACTGGCAGGTGTATGACGACACCGGCCATCGCAAGTATCTGTCGGAGGACGAGCGGCGGCACTTCCTGCAGGCGACCAATCGGCTGCCTGCTGCCAGCGCGTGCCTGTGTCGCACCCTGGCGCTGACCGGCTGCCGCATCTCGGAAGCGCTGACCCTGGCGCGTCACCAGCTCGATGCCGAACGCTGCGCGCTGACCTTCAAGACGCTCAAGCAGCGCAAGACGTTGTACCGCTCCGTTCCCATCCCGGATGAACTTGTGGCGCAACTGCAGGCGCTGCCGGCTTGCGACGATGATCGACTGTGGGTCATGCACCGGGCGTCAGCCTGGCGGCTCGTCAAGGCGACGATGGACATGGCCGGCATCGTCGGGCCGATGGCCTGTTGCAAAGGCCTGCGCCACGGCTTCGGCATGCACGCGGCGGGCTGCAATGTGCCGCCGAACCTGATCCAGCGCTGGATGGGCCACAGCTCCCCCGTGACGACCGCGATCTACCTTGACGCGGTCGGGATCGAAGAACGCGAGTTCGCGCAACGCATGTGGCGCTGAGCGCCAACCCGAAGACCGCCATCATGAAGACCGCCAAGCGCAAGCCTGTGCCGGACATCATCCGCGCCGCGATCGAGCGCGTCACCGGCGATCCGCATCAGGCCCGGCGCGAGGTCGTGCAGGCGATCCTCGATGACCTGGCCGCTGCGGGCCTCGCGATCAAGCCGCAGCGCATGGCAACACGATCACCGTCGCAACGATCGCGCGGCGAATAGCCGGGTATGTCAGCGCTTGTGCCGTGCCCCGCAATGGTCGGGGCGAAGGCACTCTACACGGCGCAGCTGGCCGTCAATTCGCAAATCGGCTCCCCCAGAGGTCTCCCCCAATTTGCTCATGACGGCTGGCGCCTGGCGCCGTCTGACGTGCCTCTCTCGCCCCCGACGTGGGGGTCACAGCAAAGAGAGGCCAACATGACCACGATCGATATTCCGCGCAACACGATCATTCACGGCGACTGCGTGCAGGTGCTGCCGCAACTACAGGCCGGCAGCGTCGATTTCGCACTGACCGATCCGCCATACCTTGCGCGCTACAAATCGCGCGACGGCCGTGGCGTGCCGAACGACGACAACGACCGCTGGCTCAATCCGGCGTTTGCAGCTCTGTACCGTGTGCTGGCGCCGGACAGCTTCGCCGTCAGTTTCTACGGCTGGCCGCGGGCTGATCGCTTCATGGCCGCCTACCGCGCAGCGGGCTTCCGCGTCGTGGGCCACTTCGTCTGCCCCAAGCGCTATACGTCGTCGGCGGCCTTCGTCAGCTACCGCCACGAATGCGCGCATCTGCTGGCGAAAGGCGAGCCGGCCAAGCCGCAGCGCCCGATCGCGGACGTGCTGCCGTGGGACTACACCGCGAACAAGCTGCACCCGACACAGAAGCCGCTGTCAACGCTGAAGCCGCTGGTGCTGGCGTTCTCACGGCCGGGCGGTCTCGTGCTCGATCCGTTCGCCGGGTCCGGCTCTTCGCTGCTGGCCGCGCAGCAGCTCGGCCGCAACTGGCTCGGCGTCGAGTTGGATGCCGGGTATCACGCCATTGCCAGCACGCGCCTTGCGGTGGCAGGTGCAGCATGAGCATCAGCCCCAACACGCGCTCGCACGCAATTCAGTCAACGCTGATGGCGTTCTCTGAGGCGATGCATCATCTGGCCGGACAGAGCCTGGAAGCTTTTCACGCCAGCAAGCGTGGAGATCATGCCCTTGCGCTCGGTACGCTACTCGACGCGCCGGACCGTCTCAACGAAGCACAGGCACTGCTTCAGGTCGCGATCCTTCTGTTGCGTCGGGACTGGCCCTGAGACGACAAACGTCCCCGTCGCCGTGCGGTGGCGGGGACGAAACTGCGCCCATATCCGCAAGCACGGCGGAGGCCCCTGCTGCCCGATTTATCTATTGATAACATATTTTATCAATAGTAGTTTGTAGCGAATAGGGGGCCTCAAGAGCGGAGTCGCACGATATGAATGAACTGGCAATTAGGCAATATGAGCTGCTTGTTCGCAATGTCAAGCAAGCCGAAGAGAATGATCCGCACCTTCGGCCGTTGAAGGACGCCGTGGTCCTTGCCTGTCGTCAAGCAAGCGACGCTATGTTGACTTCCGAAGACAGCTTGGTCCCAGCTGACGCGCAACACGCTGTCGATGAAGCCATCCGAAAGCTCGCGACCCATACGCGACTGAATTAATCGAATGGTGGCGAAGGACGAGCAGCACGCGCTGACAGAGAGTCCTGGACGGCAGCTCACGCCGGAGGCGTATGAACGTCTGACCGACGTGCCGCCTGAGTTGGAGTGGTTCGCCAACCTCACGAATGACAACACACAGCGGGCATATCAGGCCGCACTCGACGACTTCATGACCTTTGCCGGCATTGCGAGGCCCGAGCAGTTTCGCACTGTCACCCGTGCTCACGTCATCGCATGGCGCGACGACTTGGTCGCGCGTGAACTAGGCGGTGCGACAGTGCGCCACCGCCTCGCCGCGCTTTCCGCCCTGTACGAATATCTATGCGACCGCAACGCTGTGACACATAACCCGGTCAAGGGCGTGAAGCGCCCGGCGGTCGATAGCTACGAGGGAAAGACACCAGCGCTCGGCGATCGGCAAGCGCGCGCGCTGCTCGACACGCCGGACACCGCTTCGGTCAAGGCCATTCGCGACCGTGCGTTGCTCGCGACGCTGCTCTATCACGCGCTGCGCCGCGACGAACTATGCAAGCTGAAGGTCAAGGACTACCGCCACGAACGTCGTGGCGTCCCTCACCTCAAGGTCTCCGGCAAAGGCGGCAAGACCCGCTACGTGCCGCTGCATCCCGCTGTCGGCGGCATGATCGGCGAGTACCTTGGTATGGCAGGACACGCCGCCGACGATGGCGGCGCACTGTTTCGACCCCTGCACAACGCACGCGACCCGCTGTTGGCGAAGGCGTTGACACCGGATGCGGTCTACAAGATCGTGCGCGGCTATGCGGCGCAGCTCGGTCTCAGCATCGGTGCCCACTCGCTGCGGGCCACTGCGGCGACCAATGCGCTCGATCATCAGGCCGACATCGCAAAGGTTCAAGAGTGGCTGGGGCATGCCAACATCGCGACGACCCGTCTATACGACCATCGGAAGTCACGGCCAGAGGACAGCCCGACGTTCAAGGTGACGTACTGAGAGACCGTGTTTCGGCACGCGCCGACCAGGCGCTGCGGCGTCCGGCGAAAATGTGGGTGATCGACGCCTCTACCCAAGTTCGGTGGAGCGCGCTATACGAGGAAAAACGCGAGAGACATGACCATGAACCGCCGACCTTCAACGCAAGACCTGACCTGGCTGCTCGACCTGTCCAAGAACAAGCAGCTCGACCTTGACCCACCGTACCAGCGGCGTAGCGTCTGGACGCTGAAGGACAAGCAGTTCTTCATGGACACCATCTTCCGCAACTATCCGAGCCCGGCGATCTTCTTGCACAAGACCGTCGATGACGCCGGTCAGGCGACCTATCACGTCGTGGACGGCAAGCAGCGGACCCAGACCATCCTCGACTTTGTCGCCGACAAGATCAAGATCGGCAAGGACTATGGCGACGCTCGCCTGGACGGGAAGAAGTGGTCTGAACTGGTGGGCGATGTCGATCTGAAGCAGCGGTTCTGGAACTATCAGATCACCATCGAGCAGATTGACTTCGTTGAGGGGACCGTCGTTAACGAAGTCTTCGATCGCCTCAACCGGAACGCCCGTCGTCTTACGGCGCAGGAGCTTCGCCATGCGAAGTTCGAGGGCTGGTTGATTTCGACGGTCGAGGCAGAAGCGATTCAGGAAGAGTGGCAGAAGCTGGGCGTGGTCACGAAGGCCCGCGCCAAACGCATGATGGACGCCCAGTTCATTTCAGAGCTGTTCTTGGTAATCCTGGAAGGCAAGGTGCTCGGGTTTGACCAGGATGCGCTCGACGAGATGTATGCCAAGTACGACGACATCGCCGAGACTGTTCCCGAGCTGAACGAAGATCAGTTCCTCGACCGCGTGGAGCAGATCAAGGCCTCGCTCATGCAGATGGAGGAGGCTAACCATGCCGTTACCCAGCACGCGAAGGGTTTTGGGAATTTCTACACCCTGTGGGCGCTTTTGGCACTCACGCCGGGCCTCCCCGCCCCAGCGGACGTCGCTGCGCGCTATGTCGCGATGATGGAACGCGTCGCTGAACTCGCCGCACAGGAGGATCTGCAGGCATTCCTTCAGGCGCATCCCGGACCGGACTATGCGCGCGCTTTCACATATCTGGACAATACGCGTGGCGCCAGTACGGACCTGGCCCAACGGGCTGCTCGCCTGGAAGCATTGCGCGCGAGCGTCGCTGGCTGACATGAAGATTCCGGCGTCTGTAAGAAACGCCTTCGACGATCAGAAGGCGAAGTACGACCGGTTGAAGACCCAGGTTGACACGACGGTCGCCGGTTTCAAGAGGGCGCGCTGGCACTACGAGAGCAGAGTCAAGGCGCTTCAAAGCTACGCCCTGAAGTTGGAGTCCGGCCGGTTTCGCGATCCGCAGGCCTTGGAAGATTTCTTTGCTTGCACGCTTGTCGTCGCGAACCTTGCCGAGATCGAGGAAGCGGAGCAGTTCGTCCGGCAGGCGTTTCAGTTTCAGGAGCGCCGCCCCAGTGCGCCAGGCTATACGCACAAGCGACCTGACCAGTTCCCGTTCGATGATCTGCGACTCTACGTCGCCGTGCCTGTCGATCCAGCCGTTCCGGCCAAAGGCATAGAAGGCGTGCGGTTTGAGTTTCAGCTCAAGACGTTCCTGCAGCACGCATGGTCGATCGCTACCCACGACCTGGTCTACAAGACCGATGACGTGAACTGGAGCAAAGAGCGCATCGCCTACCAGACGAAGGCCATGCTGGAACACGCCGAAGTCTCGATCCAGGAAGCGGAAAAGCTTGCCGGCTCCGGCGCGTTGGCAAAGGAGGACAGGCAGACGAAAAGCCTGAAGCGTGCGATAGGCCTGTTGCGCGAGCAGTGGGCCAGCGATCAGCTTCCGGCCGATGTACGTCGGCTCGCAGAAAATCTGCTGGCGCTGACAACCAGTCTCAAGCTCGATCTGGACCGGGTGAAGGCGATTCTGGATGCAGGAAAAGCTGCCTCCGGCGCTCATCCGACAAACCTGTCACCCTATGCCACCGTCGTTCAGTACCTCCTGTCTGCAGAGCAGGCGGCGATGGTCGCCTACCTTGAAGCTGATCCGGGACATGGGAGACAGCCGACCGCAATCCTGATTCCGGCCGAGGTCGATGTGCCAGCTGGCATCGACCGAACGAAGTGGAAGAATGCGGTGGCGGTCGGCTAGGACGCACCGCTACGAATGCATCAGCGCTTCGAGCGGCAGTGGCGACTGCGCACCATCGTGCAGGACAACGATTTGCGCGGGCTCGGCAGCGAACCACGCGAAGGAGCGCCAAGCCAACTCCGGCACCGTGCGCTTGAAGGCTGCGTGGGAGCGATCCAAGTACGCCGTCACGAATGCGACGCGGTCGGCTGTAAATCCCGCATCGGTCGCGATCTTGAGGAATGCTTCCTGGCGCTGCGTGGTGATGGGGCCATCCGTCGCCACCACCTCGACAAACACCAGCAGCACGCCTTTCGCGCCCGGGCCGCCCAGGTCAACGAGGATCATGTCCGGCAGGTTGCGATCGGCCGTGATCTTGAGCTTGAGCGACGCCGCCAGCTCGTCGTCGCGCGCGACGATCTTGGCGCCGCTCTCGCTGAGCCACAGCACGGCAGGCTGCCGCAGAAAGCGCGTGGCGAACTCTTCGATCACCGCCTTTGAGATCGTCGAACTCGGTCCCGCCACCATGCGCCGCGTTTCACCGTTGGGGAATGTGACCAGGACACCTTCGCCGGTTGTGACCGCGCCGCGGCGCATCAGCGCCACGCGCGCCAATGCAGCCGCTGAAAGGTGCGCTGTCTGCCAAGCTGCAATGGCTTCTGCGAGTTTGTCGTCCAGCAGAGCCGGATCGAACAAGGCTGCGAAGTCCGCCTTGAGCGCGTAGCGCGGTAAGCCGGATGTTGTCGGAAGGCCCGGCCGTTCAGTGACCGCGTTGTTATTGATGAAGCCTTGTCGGATGGTCTCATCGCGCAGCGGTTCGCGGCTGTTCTCTTCGTACCAGCGCGTGCCAGGCACCTTGAAACCGGGCTTCATTGCATCCGTGCCGTAAGCAGCGCGCGCAGCGTCGTCGCTGATGCCGGCTTGTTCGGCCGTCATGCGCATCACATGCTTCGGTGCCAGCCAGCGATCCGTACCTTCCACGGCCCCGATGTAGAGCATCACGAAGACGGCCGAGGCCGCCATTTCGCGGACGCAGTACGTGCGGTTCGGTGTCCCGTCTGGAAAGATCAGAGGGAGGCGGGCATGGATGGCCGAACGGTCGATGTAAGGCGGCACGCTCACGCTGCGTCGCCTTCGCCGTAGAGAGCATGGGCCGCTTTTTCCACGCTGGCAGCGTCCGTGCGGCGTCCCAGCAGTTGCTTCAGCTCGGCCGGGTCAGGGAGCGGTAGGTTCTCCAGCTCATAGGCCGAAACCGCAACGCTGCCGCTGATGCAGCGGAAGGCTCGATCAGCGGCGACCGTGTTGAGGAATGTCGCCAGCAGCGCGGGCGAGATGGCCGGCTTATCGCCAGCGGGCAGCAGCATGTTCAGATGGTTCTCGACGGTGATCCCACTCTTGCCAATGAACGATGCCGGCATCTCAGCAGCAATGAGGCGCCGGGCCTGTTCCTTGGCCGTGGTTCGCTGCAGGAGAACACAAGGCTTCCGGACGACCAACCAACCGTCATCGGACTCAAGCCGCAGATAGGGTTTGTGGTTGCGCTTTACCGCACTGAACACGAAGCGGCCATCGCTGGTGACACTCTCGGCCCACACCAGGGGCACCGCATCAGCTTCGGGCTTATCACGCAGCTGTGCCTTGTGGCGGTTCCATACGAGCGGGCCGGTGCTGACCGTGTAGCCCCAGTCTGCCAAGCGCTTCGGCATCGCGCGGAGCCGCTTCGCCAGATTGGCTTCGTCAGCATGCCGCGCCAGGAACCACGGGGCCGTCGCTTTGCGCGGCAGCGAGAACTGGCCGGCTGCCTCGGGCCTTGCTGGCTCGCCCGGCTGCGGTGCGACGAACGACACCGGCGCAGGCGCACGCCGGCCGCCCTTGCGGTAGGTCGCGAGGATCGTTTCTTGGAGCACGTCCTCGAAGACACCTTTCCGCAAGGAGACGAAGTCCAATGCGACGGGCGGGGCCTCGCGCCAGAGCAGGCCGCGCAGGTTCTTGAAGTATTCGCCGGCCAGGAAGCTCGATGGCGTCAGGAACGCGACCAGGCCTTCAGGCTTTGCCAAGCGGACGGCCAGGTCCATGAACAGGCCATAGAGGTTGGCGTGACCATAGAGGCTGCGTGCAAAGCGCGCGCGTGTCTCGGGCGGCAGCGTTTGCCGGCCGAAGGGCGGATTGCCGACCACGAGGTCGAAGGCATCCTCGCGGACCGTTGCCAGGCTGTCGCAGACCGTCATCACGGCTGGCAGACGCCGGCCGGACGCCGTGACCTGCGGCAACACTTCGGCCTCGATGAACACCTGGGCAAGCCAGGCGGAGAACGGATCAAGCTCGTAGCCGCGCAGGCGCGCGCCGAGGTTCTGCACGGCGACGGCGGGATCACAGTTGCCCAGCGCATCGACCATGCGGCGCGCTGCTGCAACGAGGAAGGCCCCTGCCCCGGCTGCTGGATCGAGCACATGCGCGCGCGCCCAATTCGTGCCGCCGGCTTGGGCCTGATCGAGCAACCGGTCTACGAGTGCCGGTGGCGTGTAGTAGACGCCATGCCGCGAACGCCAGGCGTCCGGAAGTAGGGCGGTGTAGAGCGACCCGAGGTGGAAGGCGGCTTCGCGAACCGGACGCGTTGCCATTGCTTGACCGAACTGGGTGGCCGCCTCGCGCGCGGCCGTTGCCAGAGTACGGGTCTCGATTGGGGGGGCCTTGACGGGCAACTGCGTGCTGAGCCGGTCCCAGTAGGCCGTGACGGCTTGTACGGTGATGGTCTCGGCAAAGTTGAGCTGCGTCCGCTCGACAGTCGCCTTGCTCTGACTGCGCAGAACGGCGCGCAGCTCGGCGGGGGAAAGCGTTGGTTGGGCAGCTGGCAGTGTCTGCGTCGGCGCTTCGGCCCTGCTCGCACCATCAAGGCTCATGGCTTGGTCTCCAGCAGCGGCCATTGCTGCGCAATGTATTTTTCGGCGGCGTCACGCATGACCCAGGCAACGGAGACCTTCTTCTCGCGCGCCAGAGCTTGCAGGGTTGAGTAGATGTCAGGGGGCAGACTGACCGAGGCGCGCGTAGGGCGCGGCTTCCCGGTTGCTTTGCGGCCCCGTCTGGCTGTGACCATGGTGCCCGTCTCCCATGAATTACTTGCACCACTTTACACCATCTGGCTGCACGGCAATCTAGGGCCACCCGCCCGGGGCAGGCAATCGCTACGTGCGCGGGCCACCAAAGCTGATCCGGGCTGTTGCAGCTCTGCAACAGCTCACCGGCTCAAGCGCGTGGCCAGAGCTTGAAAGCCCGGCCGAGCAGGTCTGCCCCGCGTCGGTTGATCGCCTCTTCGTCCCAGCTCGCAGCGGCGTGCAGCTGCTGGTTGATCGGCAACAGCGAGTGCTGGAGCAGAGCTGGCTTCTTGACCGCCCATTCGCTATTGGACACGGACGAGTTCAACCCCTGGGTCAGGATCGTGAGGTTGCCCAGGGTCTGCAAGGCGGCATTGCGCTTGCGCGTAGCTTCGGCCGCAGGGTCATCCTTGGCCGCCTTCCAAAGCGCGTCCATCGCAAGACCGGTCGCCCCATCGGGCAACGGCCATTTGGCCTGCCACTGCTGCGGCAGGATGTGCTCGACAGAAAGGTCGCCGGTCACGGTGACGCCTTCCATCTTGCCAGTCACGTAGGTGTCGCTCAGCCGCTGCAGCACATGCACGATCTTGGGGTTGCTGAGCACTTGGTAAGCATGGATGGTCCGCCAGGCCTCGCCGAACTTGTCGTCGGTCGGCCATTCCGTGGAGTCGCCGGACAGCTCCTGCAGCAGCCGAGTCAGGTTCTCGGGCGTCGCGTTCTCGCGCCGCAATGTGCGCGTCAGCCCCAAGAAGATGCGGTTGTAGTTCTTAGTGGTTAAGCCACACACGGCGCGGCGCAACAGGTACGACTCTAGAGTGCGGCTCACCGCAGTCCATTGGTCGTCGTCGAGGCCGATGTCCAGCAGGGTCAACAGCAGCGGATAGCAGGTGCGGACATCGAAGGCGTCCAGGAAGGTCACCAGCTTATAGAGCACGTCCTCCTTGGTTGGCGCGATGATCCGCCGAAAGTCGCGACCCTGACGCGCGAGGCACGCCAGCTCATCCTTGACGGAGGGGAACGGCGCTTGGCGCTCGATCCAGAACTTGTATTCGACGAACAGGTGCTTGACCGGGATGTCGGCCGTCAGGCGGCTGGCAAGGAAGTGCTGCAGGAACAGGTCACTGCGCGGTCGCAGCAAGCGGCCCTGCTTGACCTCGACGCGCCAGAATGGATCGTCGAAGCCGGCCCAATATTGCTTGTAGAGCGCTTCCTGCGGTTCACCCCGTCGCGCGGCCCGCAGAAAGATGAAGTTCCGCAGCAGATCGGCGGGCAGCAGTGGCTCACCGCGGGCGTTCAGCGTCTCGAAGATGACCTGAGCGTCGTCGCCTTGCTGCAGGTCGATCTCGACGACCTGAAGCGCGTTCCGCAGCGCAAGCCAGCACTCATCGACGCGCGTCGGCAGCGGTACGTCTGCGGCCAGCGGCGGCTCTGCTGTGGTGCCGACGAAGAAGCTCTCGAACTGTTCGTAGAAGTAGAAATACGCCTCGACCATGCGGGGCCGCGGCTCGAAGTTGCGCGCGTAAGGACGCTTGCGCAAGGGGTGACGCTTCATCAGCTCCGCGCGTGAGCCGGCACCGACTACATCGGAGAACTGTGCGCGGTCGAGCTGCGTCGGCCAGACCTTGAACTTGTCTACTTCCGGGTCTGCCATCCTGCCTTCGTTGAAGGTGAACTTCGCGCATTCGTCGGCCAGGTCAACGCAGTCGTGATCACGGCAGAAGTCGCGGAACGCTGATAGGAAGATTTGGAACGTGGTCAGCCGCTGCTGCCCGTCAATGACCTGGCGCTTGCCGACCTGCGTCGCCGGCGTCTGCTTCTGATCCAGCACCATCGCGCCAAGGAAGTGGACCGGCGTTTCCTTGCGATCGTCGAGGTAGTCGCTGAATTTGCGGGCAATGTCTTCCCACAGCGGCTCCCAATGCTTTTCGCGCTGCCAGATGTACTGGCGCTGAAACAGCGGCACTTCGAGCTGCATCTTGGTCTCGAAGAGCGCGAGCAGCGAAACCGCGTTTGCGTCCATGTGGTGCTTTCCCTTCCTCCGGCCTGGTGGACATTCGCAGCCGACGGGTTTGCCGTCAACCGGGAGTGCAGCGTCATGCAAGCGCGCCGCTCGAACAATCCTAGCCGACAGTCTTCGGCGCCCCGGTCCGGGTGAACGCCGACCGGCCGGGCTCTATCCGCTGAAGCGGACCGGGCCGTGGTCCCGGCCTATCGGTGACGATCCCTGGCGCATAACCCCGTAGTCGGCGGCATCGGCTCACGCCCATGCCGTGAGGGACAGGCCATGCCGGGTACGGCACCGCCCGCCCGGCGACGAAGGCACGGCAGCAAGGCTGCGCCTTCCAGTCGTGCCGGAAGACAGGCTACGGGGCGCTGCCCCAGGCGCGGCGCAAGGGTGAAGGCTGCGCCCGCCTGACGGGGTGTCCCCACCTTCCGCGCCTGCGGCTTGTGCAGGAGGGCGATGCCCCTCCCCGCCATTCGCCCTTGCTCCTTGCCTCCCCGACCTCGGCGGCGGCCAGAGGCCCAGCACAGCGCAGTGCTGAGCCTCACAGCCGATTTAGGAGCCAGACCATGAAGACCGAACCCCGTACCGATGTCTATACCCGCGTCACCGCGAAGATCGTTGCCGACCTGGAGCAGGGCGTCCGGCCCTGGCTGAAGCCGTGGAACGCCGAACATGCCGCCGGCCGCATCTCGCGACCGCTGCGCGCCAACGGGCAGCCTTATCGCGGCGTCAACGTCCTGCTGCTGTGGGGCGAGGCCCAGGGCAAGGGCTACAACGCGCCGATCTGGATCACCTACAAGCAGGCCGCCACGCTCGGCGGGCAGGTCCGCAAGGGTGAGCATGGTTCCCTCGTCGTCTATGCCGACCGCTACACCAAGACCGAGACCGACGAGCAGGGCCAAGAGAGCGAGCGGCATATTCCGTTTATGAAGGGTTACACCGTGTTCAACGTTCAGCAAGTCGAAGGCTTGCCGGCGCACTTCTACGCCACAGCAGAGGCCCCTCGCCTGATCGAGCCCATCCCGCAGGCCGAAGCGTTCTTCTTGTGCACAGGTGCAGCCGTGCAACATGGCGGCAATCGCGCCTTCTACGCCCCTGCCCGGGACATCATCCAGTTGCCGCCGCGCGAGAGCTTCCGCGACGCCGAAAGCTACGTTGCCACGCGAGCCCATGAGACAGTGCATTGGACTTCGCACCGATCACGGCTGGCGCGCGAGCTGGGCAAGCGGTTCGGCGACAACGCGTATGCGGCCGAGGAACTGATCGCCGAAATGGGCAGCGCCTTCCTCTGCGCCGATCTCGGCATCACGCCGGAGCCACGCGACGACCATGCCGCCTATCTGGCGCACTGGCTGCAGGTGCTGAAGAAGGATAGCCACGCGATTTTCACCGCCGCCTCGCAAGCACAACGTGCCGCCGACTATCTGCACCAGTTGGTCGAGCCGAAGCAGGCGGCAGCGTGAACATGCGGTCGCATGGCTGGCACTAGCCGGTCATGCGCTGCATTGCATGGACTCTCGACTGTGCGGGGCATTTGATGCAAGTTTGCTTCTAGCCGGTTGATTCGCAACGGGCATCACGCAATGGGAGAACACGAACCCCAGAAACAGCAAAGCCCGCCAGAGGCGGGCCGTGCATACCGACCGAGGTCGGAGGAACTGATTGCGCAAAACCAGCTTCCCCGAAATCAGGCCCGATTGCAAGAGGAATCTTGCCACGGGTGAACTCGCGCCGAATTCCGGCCTCTCCGGCGGCTTGCTGCGGCAAGCTACGGAGGAACCATGCCTAGAAAAAGAGCGGCTTACGCCATTGGGGAACTCATCCCCGGCCTACCCATGTTCAACGGCGGCAAGACCTATGCCGCCTGGCGCGTCTGGCGCGACAGCACGACGCGCAGCGTCGCCTACCGCCCCTTGCCCAAGAAGCAGGCCGCGCGAATCTGGCACAAGGCGCGCGCTTTCGACCGCGCAACGCACGAGCGCGGCAGACACGGGGGCGCGATCGGACGCACGGCCCTTGCCGTTCTGCACGCGCTGCTGTTCGAGTTTCTGAACTACCGCACCGGCCAGCTCGACCCGTCCTATGAAGGCATCGCGAAGCGCAGCGGCGTTTCCCGGCGCGCGGTCGCGACGGCGCTGCAGCGCCTGAAGGCCCTGGGCATGCTGCATTGGCTGCGCCGGGCACAGGAAAACCGCGACGCCGCCGGGCGCTTCATGCTGCAGCAGGAAACGAATGCCTATGCTGTCCTGCCGCCGTCGCAGTGGCGCGGCTATCGCGAACCGCCCGAACCGGCGATGCACCCCACGGAATGGGGCGCGGTGCCGCCCCTGCCCGCACTGATCGAGCAAGCCCGCAGCGCGCAGGCCGAGGGCGACAACGTCGTGAACATCCTGTCCCGTCTGGCCGATGACCCGCGCGACAAGCTGGCGGCGGCGCTGGCATCGCTGTTTTCGACCTTGAACGATCGCGAAGCCATGCTTTCTCCGGAGTGCACGCCCTGCAAAGAACCCATACCTAAGCTTTGTCTACAGGTGCAGACGACAGTTCAAACGTAGCCGAAGGCTCAATCGGTGCGCGGCTCATGCCGCCGCACAACCGTTTGGGCAAATCGCGCCGCCTCACGGCGGCGATGCTTGGCGAAGAAGGAATGCAGCAACGGCAGCGCCTTGCCCGTGTGCCGTTGTGCAATGGTGCAGGCGTGCACAAGTGCAGCTATGCACCGCACCGCTTGGAGCGATGACCGAAGCCGCCGCGCGACCAGCTCAACGCGCCCGCAGTGTCTGCACATGCCACTGCCCGGCATGGCTTCGCCGCGAAACGGATACAAGAACGCGCCACCACAGTCGAGACATGCCCCCGGCGCAATCATCGCTTCTGCTTCGTCGTCGCCGTGCCGAAGCTCATGGCGTATGGCCGTGACCAGCTCGACCAGCGCGGCAACAGCATCGGGGCAAGGCATCGGCTAATTGTGCACAGGTGCAGGACTGCAACTATGCAGCGGTGCCGTTGTGCGCAGGTGTTTTTCTCCTTGCCTGGCGCTGTGCCCTTGTGCACGTTTGCAAGTGTGCGATTCGGAGAAGGTGCACATGCAAACCATAGCTATCACGATCAACAAGGGCGGCGTCGGCAAGACGACGCTAACCAAAAGCCTCGCGACCGCCGCGACCGCCGCCGGTTTCAATGTCGTCATGCTCGACATGGACACGCAGCAGAACGCGGAGAGCTGGTCAAAGCGCCGCGCCAGCCAACAGGGCAAGCCGCTGCCGCTGGCCCGCTTCACGACAGAAGCTGACCTGGCCGACGAGTTGGGCAAAGCCAAACGGGCAGGGTGCGACCTTGCCTTCATCGACACGCCACCCGGACGCAGCAGCGAGGCCCTGGCTGCCGTCGAGGCTGCCGACGTAGTTCTTATCCCGTTCTGGAACGACCAGGACGCCTATGAAGGCGTGTTGCGCACGTCGAGCATGTTGCGGCGCATGGGCAAGCGCGGCTTCGGCATCCTCAATTTTGCGACCCCGAACAGCCGCAGCCACGAGGACACGGCGCGCGCGGTGCTCGAAACGATTGGTCTGCCAATGGCACCCGTTGTGCTGCATCGCTATGACGCGCATCGGCTCGCCAGCATCAAGGGCCTGACCGCGCAGGAGAACGAACCGGACGGCGTTGCCGCTACCGAGGTGGAACTGTTGTGGGATTGGCTCGCTGCCATCCTGCAAATGGGCACAGGTGCAACTGTGCACAAGAAGGGAGAAGTGGCATGAGCGGCGCACGCAAGAACAAGGCGGCGGACTTCCTGCAGAACATGGCGCACGAGCTGCAGACGGAGCCGCCCGCGCCCGTGCGACAGGTGGACGAGTGGAAGGGGCAGGCCGCGCCATCGCGTGCGGGCCTCAAGCACATCGGTGGTTACTTCGCCGTCGAGACGGTCGAAAAGGTTGCCGTGCTACGGGCCCGGCTAAGCCTCGACAATTCCGAACTGCTCAAGCAGGCGATCGACGAGCTGTACATGAAGCACGCCGCCAAGCGTGCCTTCGGCGATCTTTAGCAGCTTGTGCCAAGCTCAGGCTGACTGTGCCAGGATTGTGCCTTGGCGAGGCTGGGATGCGGGGTGGCAAGCGCCGCAAGTGGTTGATTTTAAAAGGGTTATTGGGGACGCTGAGCGTCTCTTAATCCGTTGGTCGAGTGTTCGAGTCACTCAGGGCCCACCAACATTCAGAAGGGATCAGCTTCAACGGCTGGTCCCTTTTTCATTCTGACCTCCTCGCTTGCCTCGAACGTCACCGCGACGGCCAGCGACATGGTCCGCCATGTCCTCTCCATGAAGCGTCCGGCATGTGTGGCGCGCAAAATGCAAGCAGAGATGATCGTCCTGGTGAATCACACGCCGGCACGGTTCAGGCTTTTGCCTTTCCATCATCGTCGCCCATTACTCTTGCCACAAAAGGACGTGCCCGAAGTTCGACCGGCGGCACCCCCCCAATGACCCGCATCGAACACCACATTGCACTCCAGTACCAGATCGGCCTTGACGGCGCAGACCTGATCTTCAACATCCACGCGGCCCATATGGCGAGGCAGACCGTTTCGCAAGAGCGTCTCCAGACCAACCAGGGCCTGGTGCCCCAGATGTACACGGATCCGGCCACGGGCTCCCGGTTCATGAGGCTGCGCGCCAGGCCTGGCCTGCTGCAGTTGCAGCACCATGCCACGGTGGATGTGCATCACCATCGGGTGATGCCTGATCTCTTGGCCGAAGTGCCCGTGGCGCAATTGCCGTTCGACACGCTGACCTACCTCAATCCCAGTCGTTACTGCCAGTCCGACCAGTTCTCGCAACTGGCCATGGCCCAGTTCGGGATGCTGCCTCGGGGTTACCGGCGTGCGCAGGCCATCCGGGATTGGGTGTGGCAGCGGGTGAGCTTCACGGCCAATACGTCCAACAGCAACACCTCGGCCGTGGAGACCTTGGACAGCGGCCTGGGTGTGTGCCGGGACTTCGCCCACTTGATGATTGCGCTGTGCCGTGCCCTGTGTATCCCGGCACGCTTCACTACAGGCACCGACTGGGGCGCAGATCCGGCGCTGGGGCCGCCCGATTTCCACGCCTATGTGGAGGTCTACCTGGAAGGGGGCTGGTACATCTTCGACCCGTCAGGCACGGCGATTCCCATGGGCTTTGTGCGCATTGGCACGGGGCGCGATGCCGCCGATGTACCGTTCGCCAGTCTGTATGGCGAGGTGGTCGCGCAGCCCCCGGTGATACACAGCCGCGCCGTGTCCAATGACAGCCTGGGCATCTTCTTGCCTTGGCATTGCCCGGACGCGCTGTCTACCGATACGAGATAGCGCTTTCGCCTTGTCGATGTGCCCCAAATACTTTCACCGCCTTTGATTTGGCGCAAGTTCAGCAGGGCGGTTCACCCTTAGGGTGAAAATCATGACCTCAATCAATGATCTGGATGCCTCTTTGGCGGAAAGATGCCAGCGCATGGGCCGGATGTGCGGGGTTGTTGTCTCGCTATTGGGCTTTGCGGTCCTGCTTGGCTGGGCGCTTGACAATCCGTCTCTTAGGCAGGTACTGCCGGGCTTGGCCTCCATGAAGCCCAATACGGCCCTTTGCCTCCTGTTGACCGGCGTCGCGTTGGCCGCATTGAGCACACCGATCGTGACGCGCGCGGCACAGCTCGCGTCCATCGTGCTGGCTGGATGCGGGGTTCTGATTGCTTTGATCACGCTGGTCGAGTATGTGTGGGGGCTGGATCTGCACATCGACCAGTTGCTGTTTCATGTCGATCCCGACCCGATCAGCCGTGCGCCTCCGGGGCGAATGGCGAAGGCCACCACGGTGGCACTGTTGTGTGGGGGCGTGGCTGTGATGCTCCTGAATGCCAGGACTTGGCGCTACGTGTCGCAAACTGCGGCGGTGGGGCAAGGACTGATCGGCCTGCTCGCATGCGTGGGTTATGCCTTTGGTGTCGAGGCGCTATACGGCCTGGGCGCCTATTCGAGCGTCGCGCTGCACACGGCCGTTGGATTTATCTTGCTCAGTCTCGGGACGTTGCTAGCCAGGCCTACGGAAGGCATGATGAGGCTCATTGTCGACAAGACTGCGGGTGGTCTGGCGGCCCGCAGGCTCCTGCCCTATGTGCTTTGTGTGCCGATCATCCTGGGCTGGTTGCTCGTACAAGCCGAACGCAATGGCCTGTTTCATGGCACCTTCGGCATGGCGTTCCTCACGGTGATCAGTTCTCTGCTGTTCGCGGTGCTGGTCTGGCGTACTGCAAATGCCTTGCGCGTGAGCGAGCTTGAGCGCAGTGCGATCCAGCGGGATCTGCGCACCCAGGAGTTGAAATTCGGGGCCATCATCCGCTCAGTCATGGACGCGGTCATCGTGCTGGATGATGAGCAGCGGATCGTACTGTTCAATCCGGCGGCAGAAGAAATGTTCGCGCGTCGCAGTGGCGACATGGTGGGGCGCACGCTGGAGCCATTACTGCCTCAATCTGCCTGGGCCAGCCACAGCGGGTTCGTGCAGGCGTTCGGTGCCAGTACAGATGTCAAACGGCCCATGGGCAGGGCGAGGTCCGTGAACGCCGTGCGGTCCAACGGGCAGCATTTTCCTGTCGAGGTGTCGATTTCGAAAGTGGATGTGGACGGCAAGCGCCTCTACACCGCTGTGCTACGGGACGTGACCGAGTTACGCGAAAAGACCGAACAGGCGCGGCTGGCCGCAGAAGAAGCCACGCGCACCAAGTCAGCCTTCCTGGCCAACATGAGCCACGAGATCCGTACACCGCTGAATGCCATCATTGGCCTGTCCAACCTGCTTCAGCGTACCGGGGCGACTCCTGAACAGGCCGATCGATTGGGCAAGATCGACGTTGCGGCCCGCCATCTGCTTTCGGTCGTCAACGACATCTTGGATCTCTCCAAGATCGAAGCCGGCGGCCTCAGGCTTGCTCAGACCGACCTTCATCTGCTGGCACTGTTCGACAACGTGCAATCCATCATTGGCGAGCAGGCACGAGGCAAGGGGCTCACGGTGCAAGTGGATCTCGACTCCGTGCCGCTGTGGTTGCATGGCGATGTGACGCGGCTGGGGCAAGCGCTGCTCAACTATGCCAGCAACGCTGTCAAGTTCACCGAGAAGGGCTGCATCATACTGCGAGCGGTACTGGTCGATCAAAGCGCGACGGGCCTGCTCGTGCGCTTCGAAGTGCAGGACACGGGATCAGGCATCGCGGCTGACACATTGCCTCGCCTGTTCAATGCGTTCGAACAGGCGGACACATCGATCACGCGTGTACCGGGGGGCTCTGGGCTGGGGCTGGCCATCACCAAGCATCTGGCGCAGTTGATGGGCGGGGAGGTTGGCGTCCACAGCGTACCCGGTGAAGGTTCCACGTTCTGGTTCACGGCTCGGCTGGGCCGTGGGCGCGGGCCAATGCCGGTATCGGTGGTGCCTGCTGCCGTGGCTTTTGGGCCAGAAGAGCAGCTGAGGCGTCGGCATGGCGGTGCGCGTGTGCTGCTGGTGGAGGACAACGCCATCAATCGCGAGGTTGCCACAGAGCTGCTGCTGGGGGTGGGCCTGGACGTGGACTGCGCAAACAATGGTCAGGTGGCCATCGACATGGCACGGGCACATGTGTACGACTTGATCTTGATGGATATGCAGATGCCCGTGTTGGATGGTCTGACGGCCACACGCAGCATACGCAGGCTTGCGAACTGGGCCACACGCCCCATTGTCGGGCTGACGGCCAACGCGTTCAGCGAGGATAGGGAGATGTGCTTGCAAGCCGGTATGAACGACTTTGTTGTCAAGCCAGTGGAGCCTAATGCGCTGTTCAGGGCCTTGTTGCGCTGGCTGCCGAAGCGGCCACCTGAACCCGATTCATGGGATGAATTTCAGGGTGCGCTCGACAAGGCGACTGACGCCGATCTGGAGTTGCGTCTGAGGCAACTTAACGCGGTCGACGCAGCCTATGGACTACATCTGCTCAATGGCAAAGTTGCTAGCTACGCCAGGTTGCTGCGTGAGTTCGCCAAGCAGGCTCAGCCAGAAATCGAGTCGATCCGGTCCAGACTGTCATCGAGCGAGCCAGCCGCCGCGCTGGCCTTGATCCATTCTCTCAAAGGTGCCTCGGGTTCGATCGGCGCGACGGCCTTGCAGGCGCTGCTGGCCGAGCTGGAAATCGCCGTCCGCCAATCGCGATCAATCGGCGTAGTTCAACAGCTGGTTTCCGATGTGGCCGCGAAGTGCAGCGAGCTGGTCGATGAAATTCTTGCGTTGGACGAGAGTTGATCGACAGGTAGGTTTGCATGCGCGGTTCGGGTGGCCGGTCGCTCTGAGGCGGCAGATCCCCGCATGGATGTCGGCGCGAAGCGCCTATCAGGCCCACCTACTCGTCACCAGCAAATGCCGATAGGCCAGGTGGCCATAGGCGTCCGGGTAGATGCCCATCCGCTCCAGTTTTTCCTCGACCTGGTCGGCAATCTGCCTCGTCGCGAGTTGGCCTAGCTCCTGGACGGCCTGTGCCACCAGGCTGTTGCGGTAAGCCACCAGTTCACCCACCTCCTTCACTTCCCGCAGCTTCAAGAACGCTTCAGACGGAAAGGGGTTGATAAGCGGCATGTTCACGACAGGCGAAGGGCGCAGCAACAGCGCGATGTCCCGGCTGGTGCTCAAAGGGAGGTCCTGGGCCGAGGCAAGCCAGGCAATCTGCTCGTTGATTTCGAACAGCGACATGTCGAACCGTCGGGCTGGGTCCAGGTCCAGTCCGTAGGTCGGGCGGTCTTCATGAAACATGGATCTTTTTCTGTCCATCCAGGCGTCCCATGTTGCCAATGACGTCTTTCGAGAGGCTTTCATCATCCAGTCGATCTTGTCTGCGTGGTAAGTTGACCTTCTTTTGAATGTGCATTATGCACATTTGATGTGTGGATGTGAACCTGTGAAGCCCGCAGGCCTGGGCGGGCTTGCGGGCAGATCGGTTTCGGGCTGGCTGATGGGCTCTATGGGCTGAGATCAGCTTAGTAGGATGCGGGCACGACAACCCCCTGTCGCCCGAGCCTCAGCGCCCGCCCACCCTGCGCCGCAGCGTGCGCCTGCGCTTCCTCGTAAGTCGAGAACCAGCTGTTGAGGTAGCCGGCTTCCCGCCACAGCTGGTCGATGTGGGGCAGTTGTGAAGCGGGTATCGAGGCCAGGGCAGGGCGGTAGGCCTCCCAGCTGGCAAAGCCTGCCTCGACCGCGAGGGTGCGCAGGATGTGCTTGCGCTGGACCATCTCCCGCCGGCGATGAAGCTCAGGCAGGGACAGGCCATCAAGCGTGTGGCTGTTCAGGATGCGCCGCAGGACGGGCAGGGATTTTTCGAGTGAAGCTGACTGGGCCGCGTGATGCAGCTTGCGCGCCTCGCGCAAAACGAGGTCGACCGCCTGGGGCTCTTGAGAGGGTTGAGAGGTGGGGTGAGAGATGAGGTGCATACCAACTCCAATGAAGACCTGCTCGCTCTAGGTCTGGGAGGGGGTATGCAAGCGCAGGGCTTGCTGACAAGAGGTGCTTGCGCTTTCGCGAGATGGGCGTCCTGGCAGCCCGAAGCGCATTGTAGCGGCCCTGCGCGGCTCAGGTCATCAGTCGGGGATCACCGGCTCCACCAGCGTGGCCAGCTGGGCCAGGGACTCCTGCCAGCCCAGGTAGCACATCTCGGTCGGGATCATCTCGGGGATGCCGGTCTGCTCGACGTTGATCTCCGTGCCGCACATCACCGTCTTGAGCACCACCGTGGTTACCATCTCGCCCGGCAGGTTGGCGTCGTCGAAACGGTCCGTGTAGCGCAGGCGCTCGTTGGGCACCAGCTCCAGGTAGGTGCCGCCAAAGGAATGCCCCTTGCCCGAGCTGAAGTTGGTGAACGACATCTTGAAGGTGCCACCGACCTTCGCGTCCAGATGGTGCACCTTGCAGGTGAAGCCATAGGGCGGCAGCCATTTGGCCATGGCGTCAGCGTCGAGAAAGGCGCGGTAGATGCGGTCAGGTGATGCGCGCAGCACGCGGTGCAGTCGGACAGTGTTGGTGGGCATGGTGATCAACCTTGTTGGCAGAGGACGACCCTCTGACTGTACGACGATCATGCTGCTTGAAAATCGACACGGCCACGCTGTTCAGCGGGGGTTCATTTCACGCGCTGTTTTTCCAGCTTGCGTGCCAGGGTGCGGCGGTGCATGCCCAGGCGCCGCGCGGTCTCGGAGATGTTGAAGCCGGTCTCGGCCAGTGTCTCGTGGATGCGCTCCCACTCCAGCGTCTTGATGGAGGTGGTGCGTTCGGTGAGCTCGACATCGGTGTCGCCCTCTGCGCGCGAGAAGGCCGCTTCGATGTCGTCGGTGTTGGCGGGCTTGGCCAGGTAATGGCGCGCACCCAGCTTGATGGCTTCCACGGCCGTGGCGATGCTGGCGTAACCGGTCAGCACCACGATGACCAGCTCTGGGTCGTGCTGATGCAGGTGCTGCACGCAGGCCAGGCCGGAGTCACCGCCGGCGAGCTTGAGGTCCACCACGGCGTAACTGGGGCGGTGGGTTTGCAGCACGCGCTGAACGTCTTCCAGGTGGGTGGCGCGCAGCACCTCGTAGTCGCGGCGTTCGAACGAGCGCGCCAGCGTGCGGGCAAAGGCGTCGTCGTCCTCGACAATCAGCAATTGGCGTTGGGCTTCCATGGGGCGCTATTCTGACCGCATCAGCGAAGCCAGTGGCAGCGTGATGAGCACCTCGGCGCCACCGCCCGAACGGTTGCGAGGCTCGATGTGGCCGCCCAGCGTGCGTGCCACGTTCACGGACAGGAACAGGCCCAGCCCGCCGCCAGGGCGGCCCTTGCTCGACTCATACGGTTTGCCAAAGCTTTGCAGCATCTTGGCCGAGAAGCCCGGGCCCTCGTCCTGCACGCGCAAGGTCAGCATGTCGTCTTCGCAACTGGCGATGATGCGCACCAGGCCCTGTGGTGCGGCCTCCAGGGCGTTGTCCAGCACGTTGTCGATCATCTGCTTGAGGGCCGTGTCGGAGATGATGGGCACGTCCGGCAGGTCATGGCGATTGAACTCCAGCGCCTTGACCGGGCGGGTCAGACGCCATCTGGCCACGAGTTCGTCCAGCAACTCATGCAGCGTGGTTTCCTCGGGGGCTTCGCCGCGCGTTTCGCCCGCCGATTGCAGGATACCGGTGACGATGGACTTGCAGCGGCTGACCTGCACCTGCATCTGCTCGATCTCTTCGCGCAATTCGGGCTCGGCGGCAAAAGGTGTCATGCGGGCCCAGTCACCCAGGATCACCGACAGCGTGGCCAGCGGCGTGCCCAGCTCATGCGCGGCGCCGGAGGCCAGCAGGCCCATGCGGACGATGTGCTCTTCTTCTGCGGCACGTTGGCGCAGATCGGCCAGGCGGGCGTCGCGCTGGCGCAGGTTCTGGCCGATGCGGCCGATGAAGATCACCAGCAGCGAGGCGTTGATCAAAAAGCAGATGAGCAAGCCGCCCACATAGTTGGCGGAGGGCGCCGTCGCCTCGGCGTCGGGCAGGGCCAGCGGCCGGTGCCATTGGGTGAGCGCCACAAAGCACATGCTGGTCGCGAAGACCATGGCCCAGGTATAGCGCGGCCTCAGCAGCATGGAGGCCACGGCCACTTGCAGCAGATACAGGTAAATGAAGGGGTTGCCGCTGCCACCGGAGTAGTAGAGCTGGCTGGTGAGGATGGCCACATCCACCAGCAGGCCGGCAAACAGCTCGCCGTTGCTGACCGGCAAAGCCAGCCGGTAGCGCAGCCAGCTGGCCACGTTGAAGATGGTCAGCACGGCCAGCAGCGTGGTCATCTCGACGAGCGGCAGCGGCACGGCCAGCAGGTACTCGACGATCAGGATCGTGAAGAGCTGACCGGCCACGGCCAGCCAGCGCATCTGGATCAGCTGCAGCAGATTGTTGCTGTGGGCTTGCCGATCGGGCACGAGGGCGACTTCGCCCAGCGGCACCTGCTCGGCAGTGTCGGTGTCAGCGTCGGGCGTGCTCGTCATGGTGTCGGCGTTCTCCTGCAAGACGGCGCAGGCGCCGTTCATCCACGACAAGATAGCCGAGTGCACCGGCCGTCATGGCGGCCAATGCGAACCAGGTCAGGGCATATACCAAGTGGTTGTTGCTGAACTGCACCACTGTGAGCCCGGGGCGCGGCCACACGGAGCTGGAAGGCGCGCCGCCCTTGGCCGCCACATCGACGAAGTAGGGCGCCACCGGCGCGCCCGTCAGCGCCTGCGAGACCGTGATGGCCTGTACATCGCGCGAATACCAGCGGCCATGCGGCGCATCGTTCTTTTGCAGCAGGCTGCCTTCGGGTTCGCTCAGCCTCAGCAGGCCGATCACGTCTTGTGTGCCCGTGGGCTCCTGATCCTGGCGCTTGCCGCGTTCGCGCAGTTCGGGCGACACAAAGCCGCGGTTGACCAGCACCCAGAAGCCCTGTTCGCTGAGCAGGGGCGTCATCACCCAGTAGCCCGAGCCCAGCTCGGTGCTGGCTCGTACGAGCACCTCGCGGTCATGCGAGAAGCGGCCGCGCAGGCTCACGCGGCGGTATTCGTCGGTGTCACGCTGAACCGCAGGCCATTGGGACGGGGCAGGTGCTGGCACCGGGTTGGCGTGGATGTGCCGATCGATGCGCTCGATCAGGGCTTCCTTCCAGGCCAGGCGCTTGACCTGCCAGATGCCCAAAGACATGAACCCCGCAAAAGCCAACGCGGCCGCGGTACAAAGCGCGGCCAACGTTGTGCGTGAGCGGGGTGTGTGCTTCTGTGTCTGCAGTGTCACGGCATGTTGCGCATGGTCTGCGGATCCATGCTGGGCATCATGTTCGTGTTGAGATGGTAGAGCACCCAGATCGATCCGGACAGCATGATCACTACCAGCGCCGTGGTGAAGACCATGGCCAGCAGCGACCAGCCGCCTTCCACCTTGGCGTTCAAGTGCAGGAAGTAGACCATGTGCACGATCATCTGAACGGCGGCAAAGCCGAGGATGACGAAGGCGGTGACGCGGGGCGAGGGCAGCACCTTGCCCATGACCAGCCAGAAGGGGATGGCCGTGAGCACGACGGACAGGATGAAACCGATCAGGTAGCCCTTGTAGGTGGCGTGGTAGCCGCCTTCTTCGTGGTGGTTGTCGTGGTGATCGTGACTCATGGCAGAACGCCCATCAGGTAGACAAAGGTGAACACGCCGATCCAGACCAGATCGAGGAAGTGCCAGAACATGGACAGGCACATCAGGCGGCGCTTGTTTTCGTGGGTCAGGCCCAGCTTGCCGACTTGGAACATCAGCGTGACCAGCCAGATCGAGCCGAAGGTCACGTGCAGACCGTGGGTGCCGACCAGCGTGAAGAAGGCCGACAGGAAGCCGCTGCGCCAGGGGCCGGCCCCTTCGTGGATCAGGTGGGCGAACTCGGTGAGTTCCAGGCTCAGGAAGCCCAGACCGAACAGGCCGGTGATGGCCAGCCAGCCCAGCACGCCTGCCTTGCTGTTCTTCTGCATGGCGATCATGGCAAAGCCATAGGTGATCGACGACAGCAGCAGCAGGGCCGTGTTGGTGGCCACGATGGGCAGGTCGAACAGGTCGGCGCCCGAAGGTCCGGCCGCGTAGCTGCGGCCCAGCACGGCGTACACGGCGAACAGGACCGCGAACATCAGGCAGTCGCTCATCAGGTAGAGCCAGAAGCCCAGGAGCGTGCCTTGCTGAGGATGGTGGTCGCCATTGTCGTAGAAGACCGGCGCCCCGTTTGCGTTGGTGGATGCGATAGCCATGGTGTGTTTACTACCTTGTTCGATCAGGCGGCCGAGGCCAGCGAGTTGCCATCACGGGCGTGCTCGGTGCGGGCCACTTCGTCTGCGGGGATGTAGTAATCGCGGTCGTAGTTGAAGGTGTGGAAGATCGCCGAAGCGATGGTGGCCACGAAGCCCAGGCCGGCGAACAGCCACATGTGCCAGATCAAGGCGAAACCGGTGCCGGTGGCCAGCATCGCGATGATGAAGCCGGCTGCCGTGTTCTTGGGCATGTGGATGGCCTTGAAGCCGGTCATGGGCTGCTTGGCGCCGCGCTGCTTCATGTCGGTCCAAGCATCGTTGTCGTGCACGATGGGCGTGAAGGCGAAGTTGTAGTCAGGCGGGGGCGACGAGGTCGACCATTCCAGGGTGCGGGCACCCCAGACGTCGCCGGTCGTGTCACGCAGCTGATCGCGACGCAGGTAGCTGACCAGCAGCTGGACGCCGAAGGCGCCAATGCCCAGGGCCACGATGCCGGCACCCAGGGCGGCGATCTGGAACCAGATCTGCAGCGAGGGGTCGTCGAAGTGGTTCATGCGGCGGGTCACGCCCATCAGGCCCAGCACATACAGCGGGGTGAAGGCCACCCAGAAGCCGATGAACCAGCACCAGAACGAGACCTTGCCCCAGAACGCGTCCAGGCGGTAGCCGAAGGCTTTGGGGAACCAGAAGTTGATGCCGGCGAACAGGCCGAACACCACACCACCGATGATCACGTTGTGGAAGTGGGCGATCAGGAACAGGCTGTTGTGCAGCACGAAGTCCGCGGCGGGAACGGCCAGCAGCACGCCGGTCATGCCACCCACGGCGAAGGTGATGATGAAGCCCACGGTCCACAGCATCGGCACTTCGAACTTGATGCGGCCACGGTACATCGTGAACAGCCAGTTGAAGATTTTGGCGCCCGTCGGGATCGAGATGATCATCGTCGTGATGCCGAAGAAGGAGTTCACGCTGGCGCCCGAACCCATGGTGAAGAAGTGGTGCAGCCACACCAGATAGGACAGGATCGTGATCACGACCGTGGCGTAGACCATGGAGGCGTAGCCGAACAGCTTCTTGCCACTGAAGGTGGAGACCACTTCAGAGAAGATGCCGAACACGGGCAGCACCAGGATGTAGACCTCGGGGTGGCCCCAGATCCAGATCAGGTTCACGTACAGCATAGGGTTGCCGCCCATGTCGTTGGTGAAGAAGTTGGTGCCCAGGTAGCGGTCGGCAGTCAGCAGGGCCAGGGTGGCGGCCAGCACGGGGAAGGAGGCCACGATCAGCACGTTGGTGCACAGCGAGGTCCAGGTGAAGACGGGCATCTTCATCATGGTCATGCCGGGCGCGCGCATCTTGATGATGGTGGCGATCAGGTTGATGCCCGACAGCGTGGTCCCGATACCTGCGATCTGCAGTGACCAGAGGTAGTAGTCCACCCCCACGTCAGGCGATTGCAGCAGGCCCGACAGCGGCGGGTAGGCCAGCCAGCCGGTCTTGGCGAACTCGCCGATGAACAGCGAGACCATCACCAGGCCAGCACCGCCAGCCGTCATCCAGAAGCTGAAGTTGTTCAGGAAGGGGAAGGCCACATCGCGCGCACCGATCTGCAGCGGCACCACGTAGTTCATGAAGCCAGTCACCAAAGGCATGGCCACGAAGAAGATCATGATCACGCCGTGGGCGGTGAAGACCTGGTCGTAGTGGTGCGGAGGCAGGAAGCCGGCGTTGTCACCGAAGGCGATGGCCTGCTGGGCGCGCATCATCACCGCATCGGCGAAACCGCGCAGCAGCATGATCAGGCCCATCACGATGTACATGATGCCGATCTTCTTGTGGTCGATGCTGCAGATCCAGTCGCGCCACAGCGGGCCCCAGACCTTGAACTTGGTCATCAGGGCGAGCACGACCAGGCCGCCCAGGGCGACCATGGCAAAGGTGGCGACCAGGATCGGCTCGTGGTACGGAATCGCCTCAAGGCTGAGGCGTCCGAAGATCAATTGGCTGAGTTCGGGGGACATCGTCGATCTCGCAAGAAGCTTGAAGCACGGCCCGTTACCAGACCGCTAGGGATACGGTTCAGGGCTGGGCGATTTCAGTGCGGGCGTTGGCCACGGCACCAATGCTCCAGGCGCGGCTGGTGGCGGTGTTGACCGGGGTGCACAGGGCGGCCACGACGGTGCGCTCCTGCGGGCCGCCTTCAGACGGGGCCCACGGCGAGCGGGTCAGGCCAGCCACGCTGCCCTTGCCCATGCCGCCACGTGCATCGATGGCAGCCATCTGGTTCATGCACATCTTGTTGGCTTCGACGCAGCGGTTGAGGATGGCGCCGTACAGGTCGGCGTCCACCTTGGCGTAGCGGCGCACGCCATCACGCTTGCTGGGCTCTTCGAGCTTGAGGTAGGCGGCACGGTCCAGGCTCTGGCCTTCGCTCTTGTTCGAGGCAACCCACTTGTCGAAGTCATCGTTGGACAGGGCGTGGAACTTGAAGCGCATGTCCGAGAAGCCGCCGCCACTGTACTGGGCCGACATGCCCTGGTAGACGCCAACCTTGTTGATGACGGCGTGCAGCTTGGCCTGCATGCCGGGCATCGCGTAGATCATGCCGGCCAGTTCGGGGATGTAGAGGGTGTTCATCACGCGCGAGGACGTGATCTTGAACTCGATGGGGCGGTCCACCGGGGCGGCCAGTTCATTGACCGTGGCGATGCCTTGCTCGGGGTAGAGAAACAGCCACTTCCAGTCCAGGGCCACGACTTCCACGACCAGGGGCTTGACATCGGCGGGGACGGCGCGCTGGGCGTCCAGTCGGTCCAGGGGGCGATATGGGTCGAGCTTGTGGGTGCTGATCCAGGTGATGGTGCCCAGGGCCAGGATGATGAGAAGGGGCGCGCCCCAGATCATCAGTTCCAGGCGGGTGGAGTGGTCCCATTCTGGTGCATACGTGGCCGAGGTGTTCGACTCGCGATAACGCCATGCGAAAAACAGCGTCATGGCGATCACCGGCACGATGATCAGCAACATCAGCGCCGTCGATGTGACGATGAGGTCAGCTTGTTGCTGGGCGATGTCGCCGTGCGGTTTCATCACGACGAAGTTGCAGCCGGACAAGGCGGCTGAGGTGCCCAGGAGACCCAGTAGGGTGGGCAATCGACGGGTCAAGCGTGAGAAGTACATCAGGGTTACCCGCGTCAGCGGGAAAACGAGGGTTGTGCAGCGGGCCCGAATGTATCTTGATTGAGGTGGATCAACCATTGGACATTTTGTCCCAGGCCCTAGGAGAAGCGCATCTATGACCTCTACCGGCATCCACGTCCTCCATTCCACGGAGCACACCGCAGACGCGCCTCGTATCGACTCCCAATCCGTTGCACCTGGCGATATCGCCGTGGGCGTTGTGATCGGGAGAGCGTCTGAATACTTTGACTTCTTCGTCTACGGCATCGCTTCGGTGCTGGTCTTTCCGGCCCTGTTCTTTCCCTTCGTTGATCGATTACATGGCACGTTATACGCGTTCGCCTTGCTGGCCCTGGCATTCGTGGTGCGCCCCATCGGCACCTTGGTGGGCATGTCCGTCCAGGCCAAGTGGGGGCGCAGCACCAAGCTGACCGCCGCCTTGTTCCTCTTGGGTAGCTCGACCGTGAGCATCGCCTTGCTGCCCAGCAGCGAGTCGTCGGGGGCTTGGGTGGCCATCGGCCTGCTGACCCTGTGCCGCATCGGGCAGGGGCTGGCGCTGGGGGCCTCCTGGGATGGCTTGCCCTCCCTGCTGGCGCTCAATGCACCAGAAAGCCGCCGCGGCTGGTACGCCATGCTGGGGCAGTTGGGGGCGCCCACGGGCTTCATCCTGGCCAGCGGCCTGTTCGCCTATCTGTGGGGCAACCTCTCGAGCGAGGACTTCCTGAGCTGGGGCTGGCGCTTCCCCTTCTACGCCGCCTTCGCCCTGAACGTGGTGGGGCTGTTCGCCCGCCTGCGCCTGGTCGTGACCCACGAGTACGAGCGCGAGCTGGAGGCGCATGAGCTGGACCCGTGCGACCCGGTTGAGCTGTTCAGCCAGCAGGGCCACAACGTGCTGATCGGCGCGGTGGCGGCCCTGGCCAGCTATGCCTTGTTCCACCTGGTCACGGTGTTCCCGCTGTCCTGGGTGGCGCTGCATGCCAGCCAGGCGATTGGGCGCTTCCTGTCGGTGGAACTGGCCGGTGCCGTGCTGTGCGCCATTGCCATGCCGCTGTCGGGCCTGATGGCCGACAAGATCGGGCGCCGCCGCACCCTGGGCACCCTGGCGATCATGATCGCGGCCTTCAGCCTGGTGACGCCCTGGCTGATCGGCAGCGGCCCCATCGGTCAGGACGCCTTCATCCTGATCGGCTTCGTGCTGCTGGGCCTGTCCTACGGGCAGTCTGCCGGCTCGGTGACGTCCAACTTCCTGCCTCGCTTCCGCTACACGGGTGCCGCGCTGACGGCCGATCTGGCCTGGCTGTTGGGCGCCGCCTTCGCACCGCTGATCGCGCTGGGCCTGTCCATGCAGTTCGGGCTGCTGGCGGTGAGCGTCTACATGATGTCCGGGGCGGTGGGTACCCTGCTCGCCCTGCGCGTCAACAAGAGCCTGTCGGCCGTGCGCGACTGATCAGCTTTCGCCAAGCGTGAAGGATTTCACGCAAACGCCGGACAAGGCCCGTTGAACGGGCCTTTTTTTCTTGTCCGGGGTCAAGGCTGCTGAGCAAAATGGGATCGTCGATATGGCCGGTAAGGCGTACTCGACGCCGCCGGGCGAGGTTGGTAGCGCCCCCTCGGAGGCCCCCATGCATGCTGCCCGCCGATCATCAGGAGGCAGCCTCATGCAGATCACCCAGCAAACGCTTCTGGAGCAGCTGCGCATTGCCGATTTCGACATCGAGCATCGCAAGACCCTGCTGTCGTTCACGGCAGAAGACGTACAGGCGCTGGTGGGCGTGCGGGCCATCGTGGACCGCAAGTCGCATGAGCTGGTGGCCGAGTTCTACAAATCCCAGATTGACATCCCGGAAATCGCGTTGCTGATTGGCGACGCCGACACGCTCAACCGCATGCAGGTCGCGCAACGGCGCTACATCCTCGATCTGTTCGGCGGTGTCTACGATTCGGAGTACGTCAACAACCGCCTGCGCATCGGCCTGGTCCACAAGCGCATCGGCGTGGACCCCAAGCTCTACCTGGCCGCCGTGCATTCGTTGCGCGACATGCTGATCAGGACGATCTCAGACGAGGTGCCCGATTCGGCCGCGCGCAGCGCCGCATTCGTCGCACTGGACAAGCTGATCTTCTTCGACGTGACGTTGGTGTTCGACACCTACATCCGCAGCATGATGCAGGAAATCGATTCCTCCAGGACCCGGCTGGAGCTGTACGCGCAGAGCCTGGAGAAGATGGTGTGCGAGCGCACCCAGCAGTTGCAGGATCTCTCGCGCACCGACCCGCTCACCAAGCTCTACAACCGCCGCTACCTGGACGAGTCGGCCACGCATGCCTTGCGTGCGGCCAAGCGCCGTGGCGAGCCCATCACGCTGGTCTATCTGGACGTCAACGACTTCAAGATCATCAATGACAAGCAGGGGCACCTTGCCGGTGACGACGTGCTGGCGCGCATCGGTGAGTTGCTGCGCACGGTGGGCCGCAGCGAGGACCTGTGCTTCAGGTATGGCGGCGACGAGTTCCTGGTCATCCTGCCCAACTGTGCCGAGTCGGAAGCGCGCACCATCTACTGGACCCGGCTGGCTGAGGGCCTGGCCGAGAAGCTGCCAGGTGTGAGCTTGAGCATCGGCATCTGCCAGACAGGTACCGAGACCTACCTCAGCCTGGACGAGCTGATCCGCGAAGCCGATGAGCGCATGTACGCCAACAAGCGCCTGCGCGCGGCCAACCCCCATGCCATTCGCCCGGCGGCGGTGATCACGGAGCTGCCGCTGCGCGGTTCGGTCTGAGCCGTAACGCTCGGTTGGTTCGTCAATGCTCGTCGCGTGAACGCACCTGCCTGGGCAGGCGGCGGCGCTCGGCCATCTCGCGGCCCATGCCCTGGAGATCCCACTGGGCGATGCGTGCCTTGGCCTCTGGGTAGATCATCGTTTCTTCCAGCGCCATGTGGTCCTGGTAGAGCGCCTGGAACACCGGCACGGCGTGCGCCAGCAACTCCAGGTTGAACCAGTTGTAGCCCGCAGCGATGGACTCGAACTGCGGTGCCAGCTCCAGCCAGTCTTCCTCGATCCAGCCGTGGTCCTGCTGCAGGCGCAGCGTGTGGCGGATCAGGGTGTCGTCGCCACTGTTGATCAGGGCGGGGAAGATGTGCTTTTCTTCGTCGATGTGGTGCTGGTGCGCCGTGTTCATGAAGAACAGGAAGATGGCGCGGGCCATGGTCTGGGCTTTGCCATCGACCCCATGTTCCTGCAGGTGGGCGACCAGATCGCCCATCAGTTGCAGGTTGCTCACGATCTGCTGGTGACAGGTGTCCAGCATGTCGAATGGCTGGGCGGTGAGGCTGATGGGCGTGCTTGACGATGCGGCGGTCGGGCTGGGAAGGGGGGTGGGCATGGCAGGCTCCTGCGGCGGTTCATCGGCGTGCATCGGTTCGCACGCTGCAATCCATTCTCGGCCTCCACCAAGGACGGATCTTGCGCCACATCAAATCAAGCCAGTGCTTTGGCGATCTTTCCCCTGGCCACGGTGGGGCGGGGCACCTTCACGTCGAACCAGCTGCGCACGTCGGCCTCCAGGCCCACGCCGTGCATGAAGTTGTAGATGGCCTTCTTGAGGGCCTGGCCCATGGCGTCGTGGTCCGTGCCGGTGGGGTCGATGAAGGCGATGTCGTTCTTGGCGAAGGACACAGGCGGCAAGGCCTGCAGCGTCACGCCGTATTCATCGGGGTTCAGGCCCACGGGCGAATGCACGGTGCAGGCGAAGCGGTGGAAGAAGCCGCTCTGGATGCAGCCGCTCTCGAACAACTGGCGCACGTACTCCAGCGCGTCCACGGTGTCTTGCACGGTCTGCGTGGGGAAGCCGTACATCAGGTAGGCGTGCACCAGGACGCCCGCCTCGGTGAAGGCGCGGGTCACGCGGGCCACCTGCTCCACCGACACGCCCTTTTTCATCAGCGCGAGCAGGCGGTCCGAGGCCACTTCCAGGCCGCCCGAGATGGCGATGCAGCCGCTGTCAGACAGCAGTTGGCACAGCTCCGGCGTGAAGGACTTTTCAAAGCGGATGTTGCCCCACCACGAGATCTGGACCTTGCGCTTGATGAGCTCGTGCGCCAGCGCCTTGAGGGCCTTGGGCGGTGCGGCCTCGTCGACGAAATGAAAGCCCGTCTGGCCCGTTTCCTTGACGATGGCCTCGATGCGGTCGACCAGTACCTCGGCCGAGGCGGCTTCGTAGCGCGAGATGTAGTCCAGGCTCACGTCGCAGAAGCTGCACTTCTTCCAGTAGCAGCCATGTGCCACGGTGAGCTTGTTCCAGCGGCCGTCGGACCACAGGCGGTTCATGGGGTTGAGCATGTCCAGCAGGGACAGGTAGTCGCTCAGCGGCAGGCCGTCCCACGTGGGCGTGCCCACCTCGTTGAAGGGCACATCGGGCTCGGCCCAGTTGATGAAGCGGACGGTGCCTGCACCTGCGTCGCGCACGAAGGTGCGCACCAGCCTTTGCTGAGAGCGGCGGCCTTGCAGGTGGTCAAGCAAGGCCAGCAGCGGGCGCTCGCCGGCATCGAGCGTGACGTAGTCGAAGTGATCGAACACGCGCGGCTCGCTGAGTTCGCGCAGCTCGGTGTTGACGAAGCCGCCGCCCAGTGCCGTGACGATGCGCGGGTTGTGCTTCTTGATGGCCTGGGCAATGCGAAAGGCCGCGTACACATTGCCCGGAAAGGGCGCGGACAGCAGCACCAGCGTGGGCTTGTGCCGCTCGATGGCCTCGATGGTGAGCTGGCACAGCCGCTCATCAATCAGGTTATGTGGTTGGGCCAAGGCCTCGGCCAGCGGGTCGAAGCTGCCCTGGCTGGCGGCCAGGGATTCGGCATAGCGCACGAACTGGAAGCGCTCGTCCACGGCGTCGCGCAGCACGTCGGCCAGGTCGTTGAGGTAGAGCGTGGCCAGGTGCTTGGCGCGGTCGTGCATGCCCAGCGAGCCGAAGGCCCAGCCGATGGGGTCTTCGCCTTCCTCGCCGATGGTGTAGTGGTCGATGGCGTCGAAGCGCGGGCCTTCGGGCAGGAAGCTGCGGTTGCAGATGCGGTGGCCCAGCGTGGGGTCACGGCCCTGCAGGAAGCGGATGACCGGGGCGATGGTGCCCTGGTAGCGCTCGAACTGTTCGGCGAACGAGCGCAGGGTGGCGGTCTGCTTCTTTGGCGGGACGGCTTTGACGCGTTCCAGCACGGCTTGCAGGCCCTCAGCCGTGAACAAGCGCAGCACCAGCTTCAGAGCCAGGTCTTCCTGGACGGCGTCCACGCCTTGGGAACGCAGGAAGCCGGTGAGGTAGGCCGTCGAAGGGTAGGGCGTGTTGAGCTGCGTCATCGGGGGGATGATCGACAGCACGCGGGGCGTGACGTTGGACGGCAGGGGGAGCATGGGTTCGAATTGTGCCAGCGCGGGGTGAAAAGGGGGCTGAGGTGGCATATGAGCCCGCGCCGATCAATCACCCCCAACGGGGATCGATGCACGCTGGGTGATGAACTATGGTTGCGGCCTTCCACAAACACACAAAGGGGAATGAAGATGAGCCAGAACCTGATTTCACTGACTTTGAGCGAGGCCGAACTGGCCGAGATGGACGCGGCGATTGGTGCGCTGGAGGCCACGCTGTCGAGGCACCTGATGGACCTCAGCGTGGATGAGCGCCGCAGCCTGCCCAAGATGGGCGACAAGTCCGAGGCTTTTTGCCGCCAGACCTTGAACGTGCTGTCGCAGAACCCGCAGGTCGTGCCCGCCGGCCTGGACTTGGCGGAGGCGCGCCGCGATCTGCTGGCCCTTGACCAGTTGCGCAGCCGCACCACCCGACTGCGCCAACTGCTGGGCCGAGCCGAGGACACCGAAACCGCGCTGGGCAGCGACGTGATGCGCGCCTCGCTGGAGGGCTACGCCTTGTTGAAGGTGCTGGGCAAGGGCTCAGGCCTTGAAAGCCTGCGGCGTGACATGGCTGCCCGCTTCAGCCGCTCGACTGCTGCCACGAAAAATCCGATCCCAGCCGCGTAAGACCTTGCGCGTGCCTGGTTGACGCCAGGCTGTTGACTCATAGAGCCTTGCCAGCCCGCTATTTGGCGGTGCTTGCAAGGCTTTTTGCTTTGCGGTTGGTTTTGTGGCGGTCATGCTTGCTTGGCGCAAAGTTGATGGCCAAGCTGTGCAAATCCGCCATTGAGGCAACGAGGTGGCAGGTCGAGAAATTCGAGACAAGAGTCGACTCTGATGAGTGGCGCGCAAAGCATTTCAGGCGAGTGCCAGATGCAAAAACGGTTGCACGCGGAGCTGGCGGCTTTGCATGAAAGGTGTGACTTGTGGCGTCCGACGCAGCTGAGCGCAAGGTTTGAGCTTGCCCACCTTTTGGTGGAAGGCGTTTATGCATCCCCGGTGCTACATTTCTCCAAAATTTCAGGAGGCTGGAATGGGGCAAAGACCATTCATTGTTGTGGGCGACCAGACCGACCATGGAGGTGTTGTCGTCGAAGGGTCGGTGATGACCGACACGCATGGAAAGCAGATTGCGCGCGTAGGTGATCAGGTCACCTGCCCCAAACGCAACCACGGCACTACGGTAATTGTGACCGGCGATCCAACCATGATCATTGATGGCAAGCCCGCTGCCCGACACGGGGATCGGTGCGCTTGCGGCGCAATCCTGATTTCGAGCCAGTTCGTGTCCACCGTCTCAGATGGCGGCAGTTCCAATCCACAAGCTGCTGGCGAGGCTCAGAGGGCCGGGGCAGCGGCAGCTGGGTTGATCTCAAAGTTGATGCCGCAGTATGACGACAAGCTCGTGTTGATCGACGATGCGACTGGGCAGCCGTTGAGCCACGCGCAGTACGCGATCAAGCGTGCCTCAGGCGAGTTGGAGTTTGGCACCACGGATGATGACGGGTACACGCATTTGCTGTCTGCTACAGCCGATTCCGAGATGGTGGAAATCTATGTCTGAAGTAGCGCAAACCGTCACGTCGCCGACAGGCAAAGTGCTGCATCACCGCAGCTCGCATAAGACAACGCCGAAGGAAAGCGCAGAGGCCAAAGCCATTCGCATCAAGACGGCGCAGGCAGAACGTCTCGCTCGGAACAAGAAGAGCCTTGAGCACAAGAACGTCAAAGCGTTCCTTCTGGCCATTGCAGAAGCTGAAGGCGGTGGCTATGACTTCAAGTATGGTGCGATCAAAGGGAAGAAGAATGACCCATGGCGGTTCACGGATTTTTCGACCCACCCTGGCGCTGGATATGGCGGCTCGACCACGGCATCCGGCATGTACCAAATCACCAAAGACACCTGGAAGGATCATGGCACTAATGCCATGGGGTTGACCGACTTCTCGCCGGAAACGCAAGATCTGATCGCAGTTGACATGCTCGATAGCATGGGTGCTCTGGACAAGATCAAGGATGGTGATGTGCCCGGCGCCATGCCCATGGCCTCCAGAAAATGGGCGGCTCTGCCGCAAGGACCTGGGCTGGCAAACCGCTACAACCAACCATATATGAAGTACGAGAAGTTCATCGAGTACTACAAGGGCTTTGGAGGCGAAACGAAATGAGCCGCAATCGATGGGCATTGCCGGTGCTGTTGGCGATGACCTCTGCCGTTGGGGCAGCAGTTCACCTCCATGAGGGGCAGCTTTTCACAAGTGCACGAAAGAGCCTGATCAAAGATAAGTGGGTGCCCGTACCCATGCATACCAATGATCATTACGTCTACGAAGGCGTTGAAAAGCAACTCGTCAAGAGAGGGTTCAAAGAGGTGGACAGTTGCTCAATGGACTCCTCGCGCTGCATCTTGTATTACAAGCGCGGTCGGGAGTGCTTGCGGCTCGATACTGTTGGCGAACAAGTGGTGGGGATGAAAGTCGAGCAATGGTCGAGTGAATGTCCAGATGCTCCGCCGAGGAAGTCGGAGTAGGCAAACTGTCGCAGAACGCCCCCGGCGCCCTAAACTTCGTGCTTTGAAACCTCTGGTCGGAGGTGCCTCGGCCCCCCAATTGGGTGCTTGCTGTGAAGAGGGTAACTCTGCTGCAGAACCGAACCCTGGCGTTGGAGGCGAGAAGCTCTGCATAAAGGGTGGACGCACTCTTACTTAGAGTCCCTCTCGCAAGTGGCCTGGGCCTCCGATGCGGCCGGGTTTGTGCGATTAATCTCGTTTTGATAGCGTTGCAAGTTGCTGCTATGTGCGCGGCAGTGGTGGTTTTGGACATATAGCGATGACGGGTTCTGCTTGGGAGGTAAACGTTGAGTGCATCGAACGATCTTTTCCTCAGCTACCGCAGGGCCGACAAATTCAGCGTCGAGCCCCTACTTGCGGTGCTGCGTGCGCGCGGCGTGCGTGTGTGGCAAGACGCACGCGAAGTAGATGACTCTGCCAGCATTCAGCAGGCGGTCGGCACTGGCTTGTCAGGTGCGCGTGCGCTCCTGGCGTGGTACTCGGCTCAATACAACGAGTCACGGGCATGCCAATGGGAATTGACTGCCGCCTACTGTGCAGCGCAGGCTGATGGTGACCCGCGACGGCGCATCCTGATCGTAAACCCTGAGCCCCACAGCTCGCATGTGCACCTGCCTGAGCTGTTCGATCAGCTTCACCTCAACGCCCAGCGCCTGCTCGACGATCCGTGTGCCATCAACGAATTGGCCGAACGCATCTGCGTTGTGTTGCGTGATCAGGTGCCCGCGACCCCAATGGGCGAACTGCGCGCCTTGATGCCGCCGCACTGGCTGCCAACAATGGGCACGGGCTCCACCCGCTTCGTTGGCCGCCTACCCCAGATGTGGGAACTGCATGGCAAGCTGCTAGCGGGCCAGGCAGCCATGTTGACTGGCACCGGTGGCAAGCCGGGTGTGGCGTTGGTGAGCGGTGCCGGCGGTATCGGCAAGAGCCTGATGGCCGAGGAGTACGCGCTGCGCTTCGGTGCTGCGTATCCAGGCGGCGTGTTCTGGATCCGTGCTTACGGCCACACCGATGATGGTACTGCCATGTCGCCCGCGCAGCGGGCGAACCTACGTGAAGCTCAGTTGCTGGACATCGCGATGGGCATGGGTATCGACGCACGCGACCTCAAACCTGCGCAGCTGCGAGCCGCTATGGTGCATCAACTCGATCAGAAAGGTCAGCCGTTTCTATGGGTCGTCGATGACCTCCCATCTGAACTGGGTACTGAAGCGCTGGGTGCCTGGCTCGCGCCACACGCATTGGGCAGAACACTCTTCACGGCGCGCACGCGGCGCTTCTCGCACGTGCCGACGCTCCATTTGCCGCAGCTCAAGCCCTTTGAGGCGCGTGGTCTGCTGACACGCGGACGTCCGCTGTCCAGTGATGATGCCCGGATTGCTGACAAGATTTGTTCTGTGCTGGGACATCACGCGCTGGCCGTCGACGTTACTGCCGCGCTGGTTGCACGCCGCGGCTTGGATGACACCTTGAAGGCGCTCGATCGCACCGATCAAGACGTGCTGGACTTGGCCGCACAGTTTGGGGAATCGCTGCCCAATGGCCACCAACGTCATATCGCCGCCACCTTCCTCGCCAGCATCCGGCAGCTTGACGAACCGGAGCGCGACCTGCTGCGTATGGCTACCGTGCTGGCTGCCGCGCCCATCCCGAGGCCGTTGTTGGTGCGCGGCGTCGCTGCGGCGCAGGGTCTTGCAGAAGACAAAGCCTCGGACCGTACCGATCTTGCCGTCGACCGTCTTCTGTCGAGCAGCTTGGCCGACGACGCAGGCCATGGCGCGATCACGGTCCACACCTTGGTGTCCCGCACAATGCGGTTCGCCGATGGATCACTCGACGCCTTTACGAGCTGGCGCGAACACGCGGTCCATGTGCTGACGAAGGAAATGAGTCAGGCTGCGGATATTCGCCGCCACGCCAATCTCCAACCGTGGGTCGAACACGCGCGCGAGTTGGGCGGCAATGCTGACGATCTTGCTGCCGTCAACCTTCTGGGATTGGTTGCCTGCTACGACCTTGAGCGTGGGGCGTACTTCCTGGCGCGCAGCGGCTTTGAGCAGCAGCTAGTGTCCCGTCCCGCTGATACGTGAGCAAAGTCGGTGTAGCTTCTCCAGGATCGAATCAGCGGTAGCAGTCCATTTGAACGGTTGGCAGTTCACGT
>RXJQ01000027.1 GCA_003963115.1 Burkholderiales bacterium | reverse complement strand
TAGTTTGCTGTCATTTTCCGAGTGCTGGAAGAACCTGTCAAGTGCTGCAGTGCACCAAAAAGATTGCAGGATGTTGGCGTGATCTTAGTTTATTTTGCGCATCATGAAAATAAAGCAGCCTGTCCTCGCCGAAGTTCTGGTGAGGATCAATTCGGTGCATGAAGCTTGCTTACCCCGAATCCGGTCCTGAAAAAAGTCTTGTGTCTGCCGTGAATTTCCTACCCTTGAACCGGTGTCGGACACCCCAACATCACATGACATGATCGCGGGCCGTCTCTTAGAATCTTTTTCATGACAAATCCATTTCCTCGTCAGTCGTCCGCGACGCCGCCCGGCCCTGCCGAGGAGGGTGAGGGTTCAGCTGTCGCAGAAAAGGAAAAACTGGCGCTGGAGCCTCCGCAGCTCTATCAAGTCGTCATGTTGAATGACGATTTCACTCCCATGGAGTTCGTTGTCCTAGTATTGCAGGAGCATTTCCGGCACGACATCGAAACGGCGACGCAGATCATGCTAAAAATCCACCACGAAGGTCGTGGTGTGTGCGGTGTCTACACAAAAGATGTCGCGGCCACCAAGGTCGAACTCGTTCTTGCCGCCGCCCGACAAGCCGGGCACCCCCTGCAGTGCATTCTGGAGACCGCATGATTGCGCAAGAGTTGGAAGTGAGTCTGCATATGGCCTTCGTCGAGGCCAGACAGCAACGCCATGAGTTCATCACCGTGGAGCATTTGCTGCTGGCTTTGACCGACAACCCCTCTGCTTCCGAGGTGTTGAAGGCCTGCGCCGCGAATCTGGATGAGCTGCGCAAGAACCTGGACCAGTTTGTCCGGGACAACACGCCGACCGTGGGCGGGACCGACGAAGTCGACACCCAACCCACGCTGGGCTTCCAGCGCGTGATCCAGCGCGCGATCATGCACGTGCAGTCTTCCGGCAGCGGCAAGAAGGAAGTCACCGGTGCCAATGTGCTGGTGGCGATCTTCGGCGAGAAGGATTCGCATGCGGTTTACTACCTGCACCAGCAGGGCGTGACACGCCTGGACGTGGTCAACTTCATTGCTCACGGCATTCGCAAGGCGGATCCGCCCGAGGCTGCCAAATCGTCTTCGGAGCCCGGTCAGCCCGAAGCCGAGAAGGAAGAAGCCGAAGGCAAGGCCTCGCCGCTGGAGCAATACACCCAGAACCTCAATCAGCTGGCCCGAGACGGCAAGATCGATCCGCTGATTGGCCGCGAGTCCGAGGTCGAGCGCGTGATTCAAGTGCTGTGCCGCCGCCGCAAGAACAACCCGCTGCTGGTGGGTGAGGCCGGCGTGGGCAAGACGGCCATCGCCGAGGGCCTGGCCTGGCGCATCACGCAGAACGACGTGCCCGAAGTGCTGGCCGACGCCGAGGTCTTTGCGCTCGACATGGGGGCCTTGCTGGCGGGCACCAAGTACCGCGGCGACTTCGAGCAGCGTCTGAAGGCCGTCATCAAGCAGCTGAAGGACCAGCCTGGCTCCATCCTGTTCATCGACGAGATCCACACGCTGATCGGCGCGGGTGCGGCTTCGGGCGGCACGCTCGATGCGTCCAACCTGCTCAAGCCGGCGCTCAGTTCGGGTCAGCTCAAGTGCATTGGTGCGACCACCTTCACCGAATTCCGCGGCATCTTCGAGAAGGATGCGGCCTTGTCTCGCCGGTTCCAGAAGGTCGAAGTGGCCGAGCCCACCGTCGAGCAGACCATCGAGATCCTCAAGGGCCTCAAATCGCGCTTCGAGGAGCACCACAGCGTCAAGTACGCCGTTGGCGCGCTGCAAGCTGCTGCCGAGCTGTCGGCCAAGTTCATCAATGACCGCCATTTGCCTGACAAGGCCATTGATGTGATCGATGAGGCTGGTGCGGCGCAACGCATCCTGCCCAAGAGCAAGCAGAAGAAGACCATCACGCGCGCCGAGGTCGAAGAGATCGTGGCCAAGATCGCGCGCGTGCCGTCGACCAGCGTGTCCAGCGACGACCGCTCCAAGCTCAAGAACCTGGACCGCGATCTCAAGAGCGTGGTCTTTGGTCAGGATGCAGCCATCGATGCCCTGGCTGCCGCCATCAAGATGGCGCGTTCGGGGCTGGGCAAGCCCGACAAGCCCATCGGCTCTTTCCTGTTCAGTGGCCCCACTGGCGTCGGCAAGACCGAGGTGGCCAAGCAATTGGCTTTCATCCTGGGTATTGAGCTGATCCGCTTCGACATGTCGGAGTACATGGAGCGCCATGCCGTGAGCCGCCTCATTGGCGCGCCTCCGGGCTATGTGGGCTTTGATCAAGGCGGTCTGCTGACTGAGGCGATCAGCAAGAAGCCGCATGCTGTGTTGCTGCTCGATGAAATCGAGAAGGCTCACCCCGATGTGTTCAACATCCTGCTGCAGGTGATGGACCACGGCACGCTGACGGACAACAACGGGCGCAAGGCCGACTTCCGCAATGTGTTGATCATCATGACCACCAACGCGGGTGCAGAGACCTTGCAGAAGGCCTCGATCGGCTTCACGAACCCGCGCGAGCTGGGTGACGAAATGGCCGATATCAAGCGTCAGTTCACGCCTGAGTTCCGCAACCGCCTGGATGCGATCGTGGGCTTCAAGGCCCTGGACGAAGAGGTCATTCTGCGGGTGGTCGACAAGTTCCTGCTGCAACTGGAAGGCCAGCTCGCCGAGAAGAAGGTCGAGGTCGCTTTCACCGATGCGCTGCGTCGCTATCTGGCCAAGCGGGGCTTCGATCCGCTCATGGGCGCACGCCCCATGCAGCGCTTGATCCAGGACACGATCCGTCGTGCGCTGGCTGACGAGCTGCTGTTCGGCAGCCTGGTGGATGGTGGTCGCTTGAGCGTGGACGTGGTCGACAACGACAAGGGCGAGCCCGAAGTCAAGCTCGATATCCAGCCCAACAAGAAGAGCGACAAGACCAAGCCTGAGGCGGCGACGGCCGAGTGAGGTTTCGGTATCCTCAAGCGCAAGGACCGGCCATCGAGCCGGTCTTTTTCATGGCGTCAGCTTGATGCGCTCAAAGCCCTGGTCGCTCAGGCGCAACACCTCGGCCCGTGGGCTGCCGTGGTCCAGATCCCAGTCGCTCAAGACATGGCGCATGGCACCGCTTGGCCCGAAAGCCTGATCGCCCGGGCGATGGGTGTGACCATGCACCAAGGCCCGCACACCGGCTTGCTGCATCCAGGCGCTGGCGGCGGCTTCATCGACGTCGGCCCAGGTGTCGAGCGTCTGGCTGTGCTGGCGCATCTGGCTGGCGTCGCGCATCTGCCTGGCTTGATCAAGGCGGGCTGGCAGCGGGTTCGCGAGGAATGCGCCTTGCCACTTTGGGCTGCGCACTTGCGCTCGGAACTTCAGATAGGCCGTGTCGGCCAGGCAGAGTTCATCGCCATGGATGAGAAGGACGTTGAGCCTAAAGGCGTGCAGCACGGTGGGGTCGGCGAGCTTGCGCGCATGGCAGGCTGCAAGCATGTCGGGGCCGAGCAGGAAGTCGCGGTTGCCCACCATGATGCGCAGATCCAGGCGTCGGCCCGCGTCAGCCAGGAAGCGCACGCAGTCGGCTTCGTAAGGCTGGCCGCGCATGTCATCCCCCACCCAGGCCTCGAAGATGTCGCCCAGCATCAGCACCGCATCGGCTGGCGTGCTGGCCAGGTAGTTGGCCAGTGCCCGCGTGGTGCGAGGCAAGCCTTCGTGCAGGTGAAGGTCCGAGATGAAATCAATACACCGCCACGAGGGCGGTGCATCAAGGGTGTCAGCGGCAGGAAAAGGAGGGAGCATCGTCCCCCTTGCATCTGACATGGAAGGTTTCAGACCACGACGGCTTTCGTGATCACGATGTCTTCGAGGGGCACGTCGTCATGGAAGCCCTTGCGACCGGTCTTGACCTTCTCGATCTGATCGACCACCTCGGTGCCGGCCACCACCTTGCCGAACACGGCGTAGCCCCAGCCTTGGGCCGATTCCGACTTGAAATTCAGGAAGTCGTTGTTGGTGCCGTTGATGAAGAACTGGGCGCTGGCCGAGTGCGGTGCGCTGGTACGGGCCATGGCGACCGTGTACTTGTCGTTCTTCAGGCCGTTGTTGGCCTCGTTCTGGATGGGCTCTTTGGTGGGCTTTTGCTTTAGGCCTGCCTCGAAGCCGCCGCCCTGGATCATGAAGCCCTTGATGACGCGGTGGAAAACCGTGCCGTCGTAGTGGCCGGCGTTCACGTAGTCCACGAAGTTGGCCACGGTGACCGGCGCCTTTTCCTCGTCGAGTTCGAGTCGGATCAGGCCAGCGGTGGTGTGCAGTTCAACGGTCTTGCTCATGGCTTATTTTTCAATGGTGACGGTTTTGATGATCACGGGCTGGACGGGGACATCGCCATACGGGCCTTTTTGTCCGGTCTCCACCTTGCGGATTTTGTCGACGACGTCCAGGCCCTGGACGACCTTGCCGAAGACGGCGTAACCGTTGCCATCGGGCGAGCGGGCTGCGTCGAGGAAGTTATTGTCCTTCACATTGATGAAGAACTGGGAAGTAGCCGAGTCGGGAATGTTGGTGCGGGCCATGGCAATGGTGCCGCGCAGGTTGCTCAGGCCATTGTGGCTCTCAAGGGGAATGGGTGCGCGCGTGGGCTTTTCTTTCAGGTCGGGGGTCATGCCGCCGCCCTGGATCATGAAGCCGTCGATCACGCGGTGAAAGACGGTGCCGTTGTAGTGGCCGGCCTTGACGTACTGCACGAAGTTGTCAACGGTCTTGGGGGCCTTGGCGGCGTCCAGTTGCACGGTGATGTCGCCCAGGCTGGTGGCGATCTTGACGTTTTGAGCCACAGCCAATTGCGCTCCGGCCAGCGCCAGGCCCGCGATCAGCCACTTGATGCCAGATTCCGTGCCAGATTTGATGCTCAGCATTGCGTTGGATTTCATCATCCAATCACTCCTTCGTAGAAGATTTTCCAGAGGCCGCCTTCCTTGCCCCAGTATTGACGCTTGACGGCCCCTGTGCGTTGACCGTCGGAGACTTCACCGAAGGTCACGACGAGGATATCGCTTTTGTCTTTCCAGCCGAGGATGGCGACGTCTTTCAGTTGCAAGGCTCGGCCGCGTTGTTGGGAGACTTCCTTTTCAAGCGTCTGGCGCCATTGGTTGAGGTCGCGCGTGCCGTTGGCGAACTGTGGCGAGTAGAAGGACAGCAGGCGGTTGAGGTCGCCGCTGGCGCGGGCGACACGCCAACCCTCGATGAGGTTGTGCAGGCTGCGGCGCTGGGACTCGGTTTTGACCGGCGTGACCCATTGCAGCGAGCGGGCGATGACCACGGGTGTCGAGCGGGGCTGCACGCGGTCCAGGATGGTCTGCAGCTCGGGGTTGGCCAGCACGACGCAGCCATCGGTGCTGTTGGGGCTGCGCGCATAGCTGTCGCTGGGCACGCCATGCAGCCAGATGCCGCCACCGGTCTTGCCCAGGCGGCGGTCGTACTCGTTGGGGTAGTTCAGGGGCAGGGCGCCGATGCCGTAGAAGTCGGTGAGCTTTTTGGCGTCCAGGCGGCTGGTGATGTAGTAGACGCCCAGCGGCGTGCGTTGATCGCCCTCGGTGTTCTTGTCTGCTCCCAGGCGGCCGATGGACGCATAGTGATCAGCTACCAGTTGCAGGCCATTGGGGCCGTTTTCAAAGAGATACAGCCTCGACTTGCTGGCATCGACCGCGATGGCGTGCTTTGTCGTGGGGGGGACTTCAATGAATTGCGTGGGCAGTGCGCCAGGCGGCGGTCGGTCACGCAGGGCTTGAAGGCGGCGATCAGCCTCCGTGCGCAATTGGTCGAGACGCTGGGGGGCCTTGGCGGCCAGATCATCGGGCGCGTGGCCCATCGCGGGCAGAGGCCTGGTCTGGGCAAGCAGCAGGTCGGCGTAGACAAGTTGGGCCAGTTGGAAGTTCGGCACGTCGTGCACCAGCGACTCTGCCTTGTGCAGGGCTTCGCGGCTATGGCCGGTGCCGATGAGCTTGTAGACCTCCAGCAGGCGGGCTTCGGCCGGCGCGGACTGGGCCTGAAGCGCCGGCAGGGAGGCCGGCACGATGTGGCCGGCCTGGTTGGCTGCGGCAGAGGTCAACGGTGCCTTCACCCGAAGGAGACGGCCCTGCCCCGCACTGCCAGTCAGGCAGGCGGTGGACAACAGCAGTGCCGTCAGCACGAGGCGCAACTTGGGCGCCTGGGGCCGCATGCCCGCATCGTCAGGCAAGCGGCGAAACTCACAACCCATCACGAACCAGCGCTTTCCTTCACGATCAGCCAGTTGTTGCCGGAGCGAACGAGATCCACGCGCTTGCCACTGCTGACGCTCAGGCTGTCTGCCTTGTAGTCCTGGTGGAAGCGGGCCGTGGCCTTGTTGCCGTTGACATCAATCTTGATGTTCGAGATTTTCACAGAAATGTTGCGCTTGCCGGTGATGCGGTCGCGACGTTCCTGTTCCCAAACCTTGCGTGTCTTGCCGCCATTGAAATCGCGGGCGTAGGCGGCGAAGTAGCCATCCATGTCCTGCTTGCTCCATGCCGAAGCCCAGGCCTTGAGGGCGGATTCCACCTCGTGCTCCTGCGCGGCGTTGTCGTTCTTGATTTCGCTAGCGGGTGCCGGGGCGGGCGCCGTCGGCTTCACGACAGGCGCAGGCGCGGCAGCCACCGGTGCGGGGGCAGGGGCTGGCGCAGGCTTGGGTGCAGCAACTGGTGCTGGAGGTGGTGCAGCCGGTGCAGGCGCAGGGGCCGGCGTTGGCGCGGCTGCCACCGTCGCGATCGAATTGCGGTCCTTGGGGAAGAGGTCGCGGATCATGGCCAGCTTGGGGGCCACTTGCGAGCGGGTGTCGATCTGCAGGGCCTTGGAGTAGGCCTGGCTGGCGAGCTTGGCGTAGACATCGCCCAGGTTCTCGTAGGCGGTGGCGTAGCTGGGGTTGGTGCGAATGGCCATCTCCAGGGCCGTGCGGGCCTTGTCGTACTGGCCTTGCTGGGCGTAGAGCACGGCCAGGTTGTTGAAGGGCTCGGGCAGTTCGGGGAAGTCTTCCGTGAGCTTGGTGAAGGTGGTGATGGCCTCGGCGGTGCGGCCAGCCTGTGACAGGCTGATACCGCGCAAGAAGCGCATCATCGGGTCACGCGGTTTGCTGGAGAGGAATTGGTCGGCCTTTTGCAGGGCTTCTGCGTTCTTGCCGGCGGCCAGCATTTTTTGAACATCAGCGATGTCGTCGGCGCGGACGCTCAGAGCCGTGACAGACAGGGCGGCGATGGCCAGGCATTTGGCGGCCAGGGCCGTGATACGAAGTCCAACTTGAGGCGCAACAACTTGCATGGATGGGTGTACCGGTTTGTTTGTGATGAACGCAAAAGTGCACTGGGTGCCATGAAACCACGGCGCATTCAAAAGGATGCGCATCGGCCTGGCGCAAACCTCCGAAGAATAGCAGTCCGCCACGCATAGGTGACCTATCAGTCACCCTCATGGCCGGTCGGGCCGCTATACTCGATGAATTGTATCTGAGCGGCGTGGTCGCTTAACGTCTTGTATCAGGTGTTGGCGCCAGCCAACCAAAGTCGAATACATTCGCCGCGGATCCCGATTTTTCTCCCATGAGTTTGCGCCTTTTCAACAGCCTGTCGCGTCAGGTCGAGCCTTTTGTTCCCATGACGCCCGGCCAGGTCCGCATGTATGTGTGCGGCATGACCATCTACGACTACTGCCATGTAGGGCACGCCCGCATGATGATGTCGTTCGACGTGGTGCAGCGCTGGCTCAAGGCATCTGGCTACCAGGTGACCTATGTGCGCAACATCACGGACATCGATGACAAGATCATCCGCCGCTCGGTGGAGCGCGGCATCACCATCCGCCAGTTGACGGACGAGATGGCGCGCGCCATGCATGAGGACATCGGTGCCTTGGGCATCGAGCCGCCCACGCACGAGCCGCGTGCGACCGAGTACGTGCCGCAGATGCTCGATCTGATCGGCAAGCTTGAGAACAAGGGCCTGGCTTACCGCGCTTCCAATGGCGACGTGAACTATGCGGTGCGCAAGTTCGAGGGCTACGGCAAGTTGTCGGGCAAGTCGCTGGACCAGTTGCGTGCTGGCGAGCGCGTGGCCGTGGACGATGGCAAGCAGGATCCGCTGGACTTCGTGCTGTGGAAGTCGGCCAAGGCGGAAGAGCCGGCTGACGCCAAGTACGACTCGCCCTACGGCGTGGGGCGCCCGGGTTGGCACATCGAGTGCTCGGCCATGGCTTGCACACTGCTGGGCGAGCATTTCGACATCCATGGCGGCGGGCTGGATTTGCAGTTTCCCCACCATGAGAACGAGATCGCGCAAAGCGAGGGCGCGTCGGGCAAGCCACTGGCCAGCTACTGGCTGCACAACGGCTTCCTGAACGTGGACAACGAGAAGATGTCCAAGTCGCTGGGCAACTTCTTCACGATCCGCGATGTGCTCAAGAGCTATGACGGTGAAACGATACGCTTCTTCGTGCTGCGGACGCACTATCGCAGCCCTTTCAATTACAGCGACGCCGGTCTGGACGATGCACGCAATGGCTTGCGCCGCTTGTATACGGCCTTGGATGGCGTGTCGCTTGATGGCTTGGACACGACCTCGATTGACTGGGCCGATCCATATGCGGCTCGTGTCAAGGCGGCGATGGACGAGGACTTCAACACCCCCATCGCTGTGGCCGTGCTGTTCGAGCTGGCGGCCGAACTCAATCGCACGCGCTCGGTTGAGACCGCGCGTCTGTTGAAGGCCTTGGCCGGTGTGCTGGGCCTCTTGCAGCAGTCGCCCAAGGCTTATCTGCAAGGTGATGCGGCCGCGGCTGGTGGCCTGAACGCACAAGCCATCGAAGCGCTGATCACCGCGCGTGCCGAGGCCAAGAAGGCGCGCAACTTCGCCGAGGCCGACCGCATCCGCGATGAGCTGATCGCACAGGGCATCGTGCTGAAGGACAGCGCGCAAGGCACGACCTGGGTGAAGGCGTAATGGGCACGTCGTCTTCCAAGCCGCCGGTCGACGGCGATGCCGCCAACGTCCTGGTCACGCCACCGTATTGGGACGACGCATGCAAGCATCTGGCCAAGCGTGACCGCGTGATGCGCAAGCTGATTTCGGACCACGGCTCGGCGCGTTTGTACAGCCGTGGTGATGCCTTCACCACGCTGGCGCGTTCCATCGTGGGCCAGCAGATTTCAGTGAAGGCCGCGCAGTCCGTGTGGGAGCGCCTGCTCACGCTGTTTGGCCAGCAGCCACCCGAGCAACGTGCGCCCTTGTCGGTGCAGGGCGTGCTGGCTCAGTCGCCCGATAGCCTGCGCCAAGTGGGCCTGTCTGCACGCAAGGTCGAGTACCTGCGCGATCTGGCCAAGCACTTCGACGAGGAGCAGGTGCACGTGGCGCAGTGGAGGCAGATGGACGACGAAGCCATCATCGAGGAACTGGTCGACATCCGCGGCATCGGTCGCTGGACGGCCGAGATGTTCCTGATTTTTCATTTGATGCGGCCCAATGTGTTGCCGCTGGATGACCTGGGTCTCATCAAAGGCATCAGCATCAGCTACTTCAGCGGGGAGCCTGTCTCGCGCGCCGAAGCCCGCGATATTGCTGAAGCCTGGGCGCCGTACCGCACGGTCGGCACCTGGTATCTGTGGCGCAGCCTCGATCCGCTGCCCGTGGAATACTGACAAGGCCTGGAGTCTGGGAAAGGACGATCGCCATGAGCAAAAGACACTTTCTGGAGTTCGAGCAACCCATCGCCGAACTGGAATCCAAGATCGAAGAGCTGCGTTATGTGCAAAGCGAATCGGCCGTCGATATCTCTGAAGAAATCGACCGCCTGAGCAAGAAGAGCCTGCAGCTCACCAAGGACATCTACTCGACGCTGAGCCCCTGGCAGGTCACGCAGATCGCGCGTCACCCGCAGCGCCCCTACACGCTGGACTATGTGAACGAGCTGTTCACGGACTTCCAGGAAATGCACGGTGACCGTCATTTTGCTGACGACCTCTCCATCGTAGGTGGGCTGGCCCGCTTCAATGGGCAGCCCTGCATGGTGCTGGGGCATCAGAAGGGCCGCGACACCAAGGAACGCGCCGCACGCAATTTCGGCATGTCGCGCCCCGAGGGCTATCGCAAGGCACTGCGTCTGATGCAGTCGGCCGAGAAGTTCGGCCTGCCCGTGTTCACCTTTGTGGACACACCGGGCGCCTATCCCGGTATTGGCGCGGAGGAGCGCAACCAGTCCGAGGCCATCGGCCGCAACATCTTCGAGATGGCGAAGCTGGAGGTGCCCATCATCACGACCATCATCGGTGAAGGCGGCTCGGGCGGGGCGCTGGCCATCAGCGTGGCCGATCAGGTGCTGATGATGCAGTACTCGGTGTACTCGGTGATCTCGCCCGAAGGCTGTGCCTCCATCCTGTGGAAGACGGCTGACAAGGCCTCCGATGCGGCCGAGGCCCTGGGCATCACCGCGCACCGCCTGAAGGCCTTGGGCCTGATCGACAAGATCGTGAGCGAGCCGGTGGGCGGTGCCCATCGCGATCACAAGCAGGCTTGCGCCAACCTGAAGCGTGCGCTCAACGATGCCTTGCGCCAGATGGGGGACATGAAGGTCAAGGACCTGCTGCAGACGCGTTACGAGCGGCTGCAAAGCTACGGTCGTTTCAACGACACCAAAGAGCACTGAGCGCCTGCTCAGGAGGCATGGTGATGAGCCAGATCGTTTCATCGCCATCGTCAACAGCTGGCCGGGTGGCCGTGGCCTACAGCGCCGGACGCGACTCCACGGCCTTGCTGCATGCCACAGCCTGTGCCGCGCGTGCGCACCCAGCCACGACCGTGTGGGCCTTGCATGTCCATCACGGCTTGAGCGCTCATGCCGATGCATGGTTGGCCCATGCGGAGCACACCTGTGCGCAATGGGCTGAGCAAGGCCTGCCGGTTCGCCTGCTCAGCAGGCGCGTGCAGGTGCCGCTTGATGCGGGTGACAGCGTGGAGGCGCAGGCGCGTCGAGTGCGCTACGAGGTGCTGGCCGACATGGCCAGGGAGCTGGACATCGAGATGATCCTGCTGGCTCACCACCGACGGGATCAGGCCGAGACGTTCTTGTTGCAGGCCTTGCGTGGTGCCGGGGTCAACGGGCTGGCGGCCATGCCGCACGATGTTGTCCGCGATGGCGTGAGATGGGTGCGCCCGTGGTTGAGCCATGGCCGGGAGGCGATCGAGGCTTATGTGGCACGGCATGGCCTGCACCATGTGGACGATGACAGCAATGCGCACGATCGCTTTGCGCGCAACCGCCTGCGTTTGAGCGTTTGGCCGTCGCTGGAGGCGGCCTTTCCCCAGGCGGAGCAGAGTCTGGCCACAGCAGCGCGTCGTGTGCAGGACGTGCTGCCCGGTGTGGCGTCGTGGCGAGAAGGCTTGGTTCAGGCTTTGACCTTGCTTGATGGCGGGCTGGATGCGGCTTCTTGGTCGGAGCTGTCCGGCGCGCAGCGGCGTGAGTCGCTGATGCACTGGTATCGGCAGACGTGCGGCGCTGCCCTGCCTGCCACCTGGGTGGAGAGGCTGGCGCACGAGGTGCCGGGGTTGGTCTACCAGGGAAAGGCTGCCCATTGGCCCGAGATTGGCCTGGGGCTCTATCGAGGGGCGTTGCACCTTTTGCCCGCTCCGCTGCCTGAGACGATGAATGAGCAGGGGGCTGTTCAGATCTGCCCTCTGGCCATTGATGCGCCGGGTGAACACGAACTGGCGGCTTGGTCGACTGGGCGACTGCGGGTGCTGAGCGTGTCCAGCGGGGGGATTTCTCCCGCCTTGCTTGCCGGGGCCGAGGCGCGGAGCAGGCACGGGGGGGAGCGCTTTCAGCTCGGCCCATCCAGGCCGCCGCGTTCCCTGAAGAAGCAGTTCCAGGCCCTGGGTGTGCCGCAGTGGCAGCGCCAGGGGCCGCTGATCTGGTCGGGCGATCAGCTGGTTTTCGTGCCGGGCCTGGGCATCGACGCGCGCTGCGTGGCGCCTGCCGGCGCACCCCAGTGGGGGCTGGAATGGGTGCCCGTCGGGCATTGAACGTGGTCTCTTGCCCAGGGCGGAGTCGCTCAGGCTAAAATAGAGAGTTTGATCGCGCACGCTGAGCAGAAATTTCGTGTAACTGGCGCGGTCTTTTCCAACAACATCTGACATGGCACTGATCGTTCACAAATACGGCGGCACGTCGATGGGCTCCACCGAGCGCATCCGCAACGTGGCCAAGCGCGTGGCCAAGTGGGTGCGGGCAGGTCATCAACTCGTGGTCGTTCCTTCGGCCATGAGCGGTGAGACCAACCGCCTGCTGGGCCTGGCCAAAGAAATCTCCGACCGCGCCAGCCCGCGCGAGCTCGACATGATCGCCTCGACTGGCGAGCAGGTGTCCGTGGGTCTGCTGGCGATTGCGCTGCAAGCCGAGGGCGTGGAGTCCGTGAGCTACGCTGGCTGGCAGGTGCCCGTCAAAACCAACTCGGCCTTCTCCAAAGCCCGCATCGAGAGCATCGACGACCAACGTGTGCGCGCCGATCTGGCCGCCGGCAAGGTCGTGGTGATCACGGGCTTCCAGGGCGTGGACCCGCAAGGTCACATCACCACGCTGGGCCGCGGCGGCTCCGACACCTCGGCCGTGGCCGTGGCGGCTGCCCTGAAGGCCGATGAATGCCTGATCTACACGGACGTGGACGGCATCTACACGACCGACCCGCGCGTGGTGCCCGAAGCCCGCCGAATGAAGTCCATCAGCTTCGAAGAGATGCTTGAGATGGCTTCGCTGGGCTCCAAGGTGCTGCAGATCCGCTCGGTGGAATTCGCCGGCAAATACCGCGTGCCCACGCGTGTGCTGTCCAGCTTCACGCCCTGGGACATCGACCTGGAAGAAGAAGCCAAGTCGGGCACGCTCATCAGTTTTGAGGAAGACGAGAACATGGAACAAGCCGTTGTTTCCGGCATCGCGTTCAATCGCGACGAAGCCAAGATCACCGTGGTCGGCGTGCCCGACACCCCCGGCATCGCCTACCAGATCCTGGGCAAGGTCGCCGAAGCCAACATCGACATCGACGTGATCATCCAGAACGTGTCGCACGATGGCAAGACGGACTTCTCGTTCACCGTGCACCGTAACGACTACAACAAGACCATCGAGCTGTTGCAGACGCAGGTCCAACCAGCGCTGGGTGCACGCGAGATCGTGGGCGACCCCAAGATCTGCAAGGTGTCCATCGTGGGCATCGGCATGCGCAGCCACGTGGGCATCGCCAGCACGATGTTCAAGACCTTGTCTGACGAGAACATCAACATCCAGATGATCACGACCAGCGAAATCAAGACGTCCGTCGTCATTGACGAGAAGTACATGGAGCTGGCTGTGCGCGCGCTGCACAAGGCGTTCGGTCTGGACGAGGTCAAGGCCTGATACGTCGCGCTGCGTTGTTTTGAGCGCAAAGGCTGAATGCCTTTGAAACTGGGCTAGAATGCCTGGCGTTGCTGGAGACGTGGCCGAGTGGTCGAAGGTACTCCCCTGCTAAGGGAGCATACGCCAAAAGCGTATCGAGGGTTCGAATCCCTCCGTCTCCGCCAAAACAAGAAGCCCTCAAGTGCGAAAGTGCTTGGGGGTTTTTCTTTGCGGCTTGCTCGCTTGTTTGCGTGCGTCAATGCTCAGCCGCAAACCGCTCATGCAACTCGTCAGCCCAGTTGTCGAGGTCGGCTTGCGACACCGACAGCGTTTTGAGTGACTGCTGACCGCCCTTGCTCCATTCGGCATGGGCGTTGAGCCCCTGAAAGCGCTGGATGATGTGTTCGACCACCAGGCACAAGGCGATCAGTTCGTGCACGCGGCCGGGCTGCTTTTCGTCGAGGTACTCGTAGTCGTGGTGCAGGCGCACGGCGCTGGCCACATCGGGATCGAGTCCCCATGAGCGTGCCAGCAGGGCGCCGATGACCGTGTGGTCCGTGCCATGGCGGTCTTGTTCGACGTTGGTGAAAGGCTGCTCGCTGCGGTTGGCCTCGTCCAGGGTGTCGATATAGGAGGGCTGTGCAAACCGCAGGGCCAGCAATGGGATGCCGACATCGGCGAACAGGCCCATGGTCTGCGCGGTGTCGGCATCCAGGCCGACGCGTCGGGCCAGCAGGCCCATGGCCTGGCTGCGTTTGGAGGACACGTCCCAGAAGCGGAAGAGGGCCGGGCCGTTGGTGGGCAGCACCTTGCGCAAGGCGATCTCGGTGAGGATGTGCTCGCAGCGCTTGTAGCCGAGGATCTGGAAGGCCTCCGGCACGGTGGCGATGCGGCGGCTCATGCCCAGCCAGGGCGAGTTGGCCAGCTTGAGCAGGGCCGCAGACATGGCGACGTCCGAATTGACGATGGCCACGAGCTGGGCCATACGGGGCTCGTCGCGCTCCAGTTCCAGTTTGAGGTCGACCAGCGAACTGGGGCGTGGCGGGATGCTGATGTCCTTGAGCAGGTCCCTGATGTCAGGGCGCAGAGGGCGGGCATCGACGCCGCGCTCGGTATCCAGGATCGATGGCATGGGCTACTCCCGTTTATATGAAGCTGATATCGCCGGACCCTGCTTTATCTGAATCCGAAAAACCGGGCGTGCGGCGAAATATTTGCTGCAAGCGCAGCAAAAAGGCGCGGGCGGACAACGGCTACACTCGGTGCTTTCGATGTCAAACGACGCCTCTGAGCCCTCAGGGGCGTTTGCTTTGGTGGCTTGCTCAAAGGGCTTTAGGGTCGCGAAGACGTGTTCAAGAATCTGACGGTGTATCGAATCGGGCCGGACTGGACGGCCAAGGCGGCTGAGATCGAGGCCGCGCTGGACAAGGCGCGCTTCGTCCCGTGCGGGGCTTCGCAGCAGAAGTCTGCGGGTTGGGTGGAGCCGCGTGGCGAGGCCCATGCGCCCCTCGTGGAGGCCGTTGACGGGCACTTGCTGCTCAAGCTGATGACCGAGCAGCGCGTGGTGCCGGGCTCCGTGGTCAAGCGCCGCTGCGAGGAAATGGCCGAGCAGATCGAGCAGACCACCGGCCGCAAGCCGGGCAAGAAGGCGATGAAGGAGCTCAAGGAGCAGGCGCTGCATGAGCTGCTGCCCATGGCTTTTACCAAGCAGTCGGTGACGCGGGTGTGGATTGCACCCAGGCAGCACCTGCTGATGCTCGATTGCGGCAGCCAGTCCAAGGCCGATGAGGTGGTGACCTTGCTGATCAAGTGCCTGGACGGCCTGGCCTTGACTCTGGTGCAGACGGACATGTCGCCCTCGGTGGCGATGGCGCATTGGCTGGGCACGGGCGAAGCGCCCTATGCTTTCACGATCGATCGCGAGTGCGAGTTGAAGTCCACGGACGAGATGAAGTCGGTGGTGCGTTATGCGCGCCACCCGCTGGACACCGATGAGGTTCGCCAGCACATCGTCAGCGGCAAGATGCCCACGCGCGTGGCCATGACCTGGCGTGACCGTGTGTCCTTCATCCTGAGCGAGTCCATGCAGCTCAAGAAGGTGGCCTTCCTGGACGTGGTCTTCGAAGGCCCGATGGCGGCCAGCCGCACGAACAAGGACGAAGCCTTTGATGCGGACGCGGCCATTGCCACGGGTGAGCTGATCGAGCTGATTCCTGATCTGCTCGAGGCGCTCGGTGGCGAGCAGGTCATTGGCCAGGGTTCGGCGTCAGGGCTGGCAATGCCGTCTTTGCCGACTGCGGCGCCTGCAACCAGGACTGAATCTGCGCCACCACCCAGGGAGCTGCATCCAGTGGGAGATCATGTCCCGCCGTGGGATGCCTGAGCAAAGGCAGTTGCCAGCGCCGTGCCAGTTCGGCTGAGCAGGCAGGCGACACGAGTTGATCGCCCAAGCCATTGAGCACGAGCATGGGCACGGGCGGCTTGTCTCTTGGCGCCCTATAACGCGTCGCAGCCCACAACTGGCGCAGGCCATTGGCCGTGCTGACTGGGCGCCGCGCCCGCAGGTCCAGCCAATGCTGCAGGATGAGGGCTGGTGCAGCAGGCATGCGCGTTGTCATGGTCAGGATGGCGCCTTCCCACTGTTCGGCACTGGCTCCGCTCAGCAGCAGCCTGAAGATCGTGGGGTAGTTGCGTGCCTGCAATCGGTGCCAGAACGGGCTGAAGGGACGCAGGCTGGTGTTGATCAGCACACAGCGCGACAGTTCCTGTGGATACGCATGAGCCCAGGCCACCGTCACCATGGCGCCCAGTGACATGGCTACCACGCTATAGGGTGGTTCATATCCTTGGTCGCGCAGCTCGCCGCGCACGGCCTCGACCATGTCTTCAACGCGTGAGGGGCTGGTCTGCTGATGCAGCACCCCATTGCCAGGCAGATCGGGCGTCAACAGCGTAGCCTCAGCAGGCAAGGCCGCTTTCAATTGAGGCACAAAGTCTCCCCAGTGACCTTGTTCACGCGTCAGGCCTCTCAGCAAGATCCAGGTGCTCATGGCTTCTTCGCTTTCGACGTCTTCCTGCGCGGTATCTCCGGGTACCAGCGGGCCAGCGCCTGGCGGTAATGCAGATCGCGCTCGTGCTCATCGGGTTGCCAACGCGCATGGCTGGCCACCGCGCGGGCCATGAAATCCAGCATGACGATGTGCCTGCGGAGCACCCGCTGCTGCCGGTGCGCGATCAGCGGGTTGAAGATGCCGTGGCGGGTGAAGAGCTGGCGTGGGTTCTTCTTGACCCAGACCCAGGAGCCCATCTCCAGCGTCAGCGGCAAAAAGACGTGCTCGGGGTGCCGCTCCCGGCCAAGCAGGTAGAGATGGTCCCACAGGTCGCCGTGCGTCAGGTAATGCACGCTTTGGGGCTCGAACACATAGGGGTGATGCAGCTGGGTCTGGTCGAAGATGCGGTGCAGTGCGTGGATTTCGGCCAGGTGGGTGATGGGCACCGCCGTGTGGGCGAAAGGAAACCAGATGCGGTCCTGCACCCCGAAGCCCGAGTGGCAGTCAATGGCCACGCTGAATGGGCTGCACAGCAGGTGCTGCTCGACGGACTGGCACAGGGCATAGCTTTCTTCCTGCATGGGCGTACCCTCGGGGCCTCGGTACCAGGGCAGGGCGGCGCTGAGCCTTTGTCCGCCAATCAGAAAGGGCACATCTTCCTGCGCTTCGATGGGCGCATTGCGCATCAGGTCCACGCCGTGCGGGTTGGCGCGCGTACCTTGCCAAAGCCCACCCGGGTTGACCAGGGGCATGAAGACCATGCGCAGTTCGGACAGCAGCGCATGCAGCAGGCTGTCCCATTTGAGCCGGTGGACGATGCTGCCCAGATACGCGAGGACAACCTCCGCGCCGATCCGTTCAAGCCCGTGCACGCCGCCAAAAAAACCAATGGCCGGCGCCTGGGGATCGGTGCTGCCCATGGTGATCGACAGCACGTCAAACTCGTGCGAACCCATCTGGACCTTGCACATCATCTGGGTGTCCAGATGCTGGCCGCCCAATTCGATCAGGCGATGCAGTTCTTCCAGTTCGGGCAGGACGGAGTGGGGCACGCGGCGGGCACGTCGTCGACGTGTTGGGCTGTCGAACAAAACCCAGCACGCTAGCTGGGCTTCATGTCAGGTGTGCGACTAGCGGCCTCGGGGATGTCACAGCCGTGTCATGTACGCCACTTACCTTCGGCCCATTCTTCAGTCACTTGGACTTGGGAGCGCCTTCATGGCCCATCACCCACTCGGTCGTCAGGTATTCAAGATCGCTGTCATCAGCCTGGCCGCACTGGGCGGCCTGGTGGAGTGCGCCGCCTTGCTGCGCGCGCGCCTGAGCGGTCAGGTCTCCGGCCTGCGTCAATCCTGATCTACTGGGCTCAGATATCGAAGTGCTCGCCTGACTCCGCGTGGGCGGCCATTTCGACCACCTTGCGCGTCAGGGGCGGCGCAAAGGTTTCGATGAAGGCGTAGACGTAGTTGCGCAAGAAGGCGCCACGGCGGAAGGCCAGGCGGGTCATGTTGACCGCGAACAGATGGCCGGCGCTGATGCCGCGCAGGTTGAGGTCGCGGTCCTCGTCGAAGGCGATGGCGGCCACGATGCCCACGCCCATGCCCAGTTCCACATAGGTCTTGATCACGTCGGCGTCCATGGCTGTCAGCACGATGGACGGGTTGATGCCTTCCCGCTCGAACGCCTCGTCGATGTGGGAGCGGCCCGTGTAGCCCTCGTCGTAGGTGATCAGGGGGAAGCGCGCCAGGCGTTGCAGCGTCAGCGGCTCATTGCCGTCCAGCAAAGGGTGTCCGGGCGGCACGACCACCGCGTGGGTCCAGGTGTAGCAGGGCAGGGTGACCAGCTGCGGATACTGCGTGAGGGACTCGGTGGCGATGCCGATGTCCGCCTCGCCCTTGATCAGCATCTCGGCAATTTGATGGGGCGAGCCCTGGTGCAGGCTGAGCGTGACCTGCGGGAACATCTCCCGGAAATCCTTGACCGCTGAAGGCAGGGCGTAACGTGCCTGCGAGTGGGTGGCAGCGATCGACAGGGGCCCCACGCCGTGGTCGGAGAAATCCTGGGAAGCTCGGCGCAGGTTGTCGGCATCAGCCAGGATGCGTTCGACGATGGGCAGAACCTGGCCCCCGGGCTCGGTCAGGCCGGTGAGCCGCTTGCCCACCCGCACGAACAGCTCGATGCCGAGTTCCTCTTCCAATTCCCGGATCTGACGGCTCACGCCGGGCTGGGAGGTGTGCAAGGCGTTGGCGACTTCCGTGAGATTGAACCCACGGCGAACGGCTTCACGGACGGAGCGCAATTGCTGGAAATTCATGCTGAGGCAGCTTGTTCATGCGAAAACCGCATTCTGAATCGCTGTTTATATGATTTAAACGTCTATTTGCTTCTATCGATCTGCGGAAACCGCACAAGGAATGGGGCGCCAATAGGGGGCCGAAAAACTTGAGGCCGCACTTGTAAGCTTTTGATACAAAGCGCGATCGAGGACCGGTCGAACTCTCTGGTCGGCCTTGTGCGACGGCGGCCATTCATGGGGATGAACGGCCTGCCCACACAACGATTTCCGGATGTCACGCGAAATCCATCACGCGCTACGTTGACCGGTCACTGGACAGCCAAGGCGCCGCATGAGTTGCTGTGAACAGGTGTTCCACTTGTTCGGAGTCCATCATGCAGGCCAAAACACTTTGTTTCAGTTTCGTCGCCGGGTTGCTGCTGGCCATGACCAAACCGGCGTTTGCCGGCGTACCCGAGGATGTGCGCAAGGACTTCGCCCACGCGGTTTATGACGGTTCGCCGGAACTGGTCCACAACCGCAACCCGCAGCCGCTGCTGCGTGCGGTCATCGTGCTCAATGTGAAGCTCGATGAGGCCGAGCACTGGCGTGCCGAGGTGGTGCGCACCAACGACGAACAGCCCGAGATGCTGGCCCGCGCCATGGAGACCGTGCGCCGCGCTCCGGCCATCAGCTTGTCGGACGAGGCCCGTGCCGAGATGCACCGCAACGGCCTGATCGAAGCCTGGTTGTTCGACAACGATGGCAGCTTTCAGGTGAAGACGCTGGCCAAGACGCAGAGCCGCGGCTTTTGAGGCGCGTGCCTCGGTCAAAATAGCGGGATGACCGATGCCCGCCATTCCCTGACCATCTTCAGCCCATCCGGCATCGTGCCGGCGGCGACCCCTGTGCGCAAAGCCACCCGGCGTCTCACGGCGCTGGGCTTTGACGTGACGGTGGACGAGTCCACCCTGACGAAGCACCAGCGCTTTGCCGGCGACGACGACGTGCGCCTGGCGACCCTGCACCGTGTGGCCCAGGCCGCGCCCCATGTGGCCCTGGCCACGCGTGGTGGCTATGGCCTGAGCCGACTGCTTGACCGCATCGACTGGAAGCTGATCGAGCGCAGCGTGGCCCAAGGTACGGCCTGGGTGGGCTACAGCGACGTGACCGCCATGCAACTGGCCGCCTTGGCGCACAAGGCCGCTGGCCCGGCCAAGGTCGGTGAAGGTGAGACGGCCGGCTTCTGGGCGGGGCCCATGGCTTGCGATGACTTCGGTCGTGCGGACAGCCCCGAGGGCGGCGACGACGTGACCCAGGATTGCTTTGTCGAGGCCATGCGCGGCGAGCTGGAGGCCGTGGGCTTTCGCACCGAGACGGGTTTCGATGGCCTGGCAACGGCCGGGCGGCTGTGGGGCGGCAACCTGGCGATCACGCAGGCGCTGTTGGGCACACCCCACTTCCCCAAGATCAAGGGTGGCATCTTGTTCCTGGAGGACGTCAACGAGCACCCCTACCGCATCGAGCGGGCCCTGCTGCAATTGCACCAGGCTGGCGTGCTGGCGCAGCAGAAAGCCATCGTGCTGGGGGCTTTCACCGAATACCGCAAGTCGCCACTGGACCGTGGCTATCAGCTCAAGACGGTCATCCAATACCTGCGCACGCAGATCAAGACGCCCATCCTCACGGGCTTGCCGTTTGGCCATGTGCCTGTCAAGCTGACCTTGCCTTTGGGGCGTCAGGTCGACCTCATGGTGCAAGGGCGCGACGCTTTGCTGCTGTGGTGATGCAAACGGCTCAGCATGCGCTGCAAGCCACGCCACAATAGTCGGATGCACATCTTGCTGGACCGCATTCTTGCCTTGATGGCTCGCCTGAAGTGGGCGAGGCTGCGTCTGGCCTGCTCCTGCCTCTTGATGATGGGGATGGTGGGCGGTTGCGACAACAGCCCGCATCCGGACGGGGCCGCTGACAGCAACACGCTTTACACGGCCTTCAATGAGCGCTCTCCGCGCTACCTGGACCCGACCTCGTCCTACAGCAGCAACGAGACACCCTACACTTACCAGATCTACGAGCCGCTTTACGCCTATCACTACCTCAAGCGGCCCTACACGCTGATCCCGCGCGCGGCTCAGGCCGTGGTCCAGCCGCATTACGTGGGCAAGCAGGGGCAGCCCTTGCCGGACGATGCCCCCGCCGATCAGATTGCCGAAAGCGTCTACGAGCTCAAGATCAAGCCTGGCATCCTGTTTGCGCCGCACCCGGCCTTTGCCAAGGATGCCCATGGCCACTACCTCTACCACCATCTCACCCGCGAGCAGGTTGGGAGCAAGCGCAGCCCCTGGCAGTTCGAGCAGCAGGGCACGCGTGAACTGGTGGCCGAAGACTATGTGTACGCCATCAAACGCCATGCCACGACCCGCACGGCCGCACCGGTCTTTGGCGTCTTTGCCGAATACGTGGTGGGTCTGGCGGACTACGGCAAGCTGATTCAAAGCGAAGACAAGAAGCTGCGTGCGGGCCTGCCGCCCTCGGTGCGCGACAAGCCTTTCCTGGACTTCCGCCAATGGCCGCTGGCCGGTGCGCAAGCCGTAGACAAGTACACCTTGCGCATCCGCATCATGGGCAAGTACCCGCAGTGGAAGTACTGGATGGCCATGACCTTCCTCGCGCCGATTCCCTGGGAGGTCGAGGCCTTCTATGCACAGCCGGGCATGGCCGACAATGGCTTGTCGCTCAACACCTGGCCCGTGGGTACGGGGCCCTACATGATGTGGGATTACGTGCAGGACCGCCGTCACGTGCTCAAGCGCAACCCGAACTTCCGTGGTGAACCGTATCCATGCGAGGGCACGCAGCAGGACAAGGCCGAAGGCCGTCTGGCCGATTGCGGCAAGCGCATGCCCTTCATCGACACCATCGTCTTCAACATCGAGAAGGAAGCGGTGCCGCAGGACACCAAGTTCCGCCAGGGCTATCTCGACATCCCCGAGTTCGACCAGATGAGCTATGGGACCGCTTACAAGATCCAGATGGAAGACTCGGAGGACTTCAACAAGGAGTTCACCGACAAGGGTATCGTGCTGGCGCGCAATGTGGACCTCTCCAGCCGCTATATGGGCTTCAACTGGCTGGACCCGGTTCTGGGCAAGGGCGACACGCCTGCACAGCAGGTCCGCAATCGCAAGCTGCGGCAAGCCTTGTCCATCGCCATCGACTGGGACGAGTACAACCGCATCTTCCCGAAGGCCGCAGGTGAGGTGGCGCAAGGGCCCTTGCCGGGCGGGGTGTTCGGCTCGCGACACGGGGCGCTGCAAGGCGTCAACCCGGTGACGCACAAGGTGGTCAACGGCCTGATCGTGCGCCGCCCGCTTGAAGACGCGAAGAAACTGCTGGCCGAGGCCGGCTACCCAGATGGGCGTGACGCCAAGACCGGCAAGCCGCTGGTCTTGAACTACGACTTCGGCTCTCCTGCCACGCCGGAGGCCAAAGCCACGCTGGACTGGACGGCCAAGCAGTTCACCAAACTGGGCATCCAGCTTGAGGTTCGAGCCACGGACTACAACCAGTTCCAGGACAAGGTGCGTCGCGGCAAGCATCAGATCTTCAGCTGGGGTTGGCTGGCCGACTACCCGGATGCGGAGAACTTCCTCTTTCTGCTCTACGGGCCGAATGCCAAGTCCCTGCACGATGGCGAGAACGCGGCCAACTACCAGAACGACGAGTACGACCGCCTCTATGCCAAGCTGCGCTTCATGGACGATGGCCCGGCCAAGCAGGCCGTGATCGACCAGATGGTGCGCATCCTGCAGGAGGACGCGCCTTGGTCCTGGGGCTACTTCCCCTATTCCTCGGGGGCCTATCACCGCTGGGTGCACAACGGCAAACCCAGCATCATGGTGCGCGACCAGGCCCAGTACTACCGCCTCGACACCGCCGAGCGTGCGCGCGACCTGCGAGCCTGGAACAAGCCTGTCTACTGGCCGCTGGCGCTGCTGGTGCTCGGCCTGATCGGCATGGGCTGGTGGGCCATGAGCATGATCAAGCGGCGCGAGTTGCAGACGGCCTTGTCGTCCGGCTCGGCAGGCTCATTGAGCGGGGGGCGATGATGCTGAGCTACATCCTGCGTCGTCTGGGCTATGGCTTGCTGATCCTCATCGGGGTCAACCTGATCACCTTCATTCTGTTCTTCACGGTCAACACGCCTGATGACATGGCGCGCCTCAATATTGGTGGCAAGCGTGTCACCGCGGACCAGATCGAGAAATGGAAGGTCGAGCGCGGCTATGACAAGCCCATGCTGATCAACCACGAAGCACCAGGCGTCGACAAGCTCACCAACACCGTGTTCTGGGACCGCTCGGTGTCCTTGTTCAAGTTCGATTTCGGCCGTGCTGACAACGCCAGTGCTGGCGACATCGGCTACCAGATCCGCCAGCGCATGGGTGTGAGCCTGCAGCTGACCGTGCCGCTTTTCATTCTCGGTGTGCTGGCCAGCGTGGTCTTCGCACTGTGGCTGGTGATGTTCCGCGGCACGCGCATCGACTTCTGGGGCGTGGTGCTGTGCGTGTTCATGATGTCGATCTCCAGCCTGATCTACATCATCGCGGGGCAGTTCCTGTTCTCGCGCATGGCCCGGCTGGCGCCGATCTCAGGCTATGCCAATGGCCTGGACGCCATCCGCTTTCTGGTCCTGCCCATCGGCCTCATGCTGGTGGCCAGCCTGGCCGGGCAGGCGCGCTTTTACCGCACCCTGCTCCTGGAGGAGGCCGGCAAGGACTATGTGCGCACGGCCCGTGCCAAGGGGCTGGGCGAAAGCCAGGTGCTCAGGGCTCACGTGCTGCGCAACGCCATGCTGCCCATCATCACCAGCGCGGGTGGCCTCTTGCCGGGCCTGTTCATGGGCGGCTTGCTGACCGAGAGCTTCTTCGGCATCCCGGGGCTGGGTGCCTACACGATAGACGCCATTGCCAGCCAGGACTTCGCCATCGTCCGTTCGATGGTGTTCCTGGGTTCGGCTTTGTACATCCTCTCCAACATCCTGATCGATGTGGCCTATACCTGGGCCGATCCTCGGGTGCGGATGCAGTAGAGCGGGAAAGAGGCGCAGGACATGGGATTCAAGGCCGTCATCTTGTGGACCGATGTGGTGCTGTGGCTGATGCTGCTGGGCTTGGCACAGTATGTGCGCGTGGTCCTGCGGGACGAGTCGCTGCGGGCCACCTGGCAACGTGTCTTCGTGACTGACGCGGGCATGGCCTCGGCGGTGGTGCTCACCTTGATGCTGGTGGTGACCTCGGCCGACAGTCTGCACTTTCGCCGTGCCTTGCCTTCGGTGAACGGCAGCACGCTGGCTTACGACACGCGTACCGAGTCGGTACTGGACCTGGCCTTGGTCAAGCTCATTGCCGGCCGCGAGAACAGCTATTCGCGCCCGCTGGCCACGCACGGCTTCTCCAAGGAAACCGTGCCGCCCAAGGCCGGCGAGAAGCCGCAGGTGGACGAGAACGGTTTGCCTGTTTTGCCCAAGCGCGCTTTCCCCAGGCTCAAGCATGCCGGTCTGGGCCTGGCCGATGCGGACAAGGACTGGGCAGCAGATGTGGCGCAGCGTCTGGTGGCGGGCACGGCTGCCGGCGTGGGCGTGGCCTTGTTGCTGTTCGTGGCGCTGCGCTCTCGCATGGATGAGGGTAACCCGCTGGCCTGGCGTGCAGCCTGGATGACGGGCAGTGCCATGGCGATGCTGATGGCCTGGGGCCTGGCCCTGAGCTGGGGGCAGGGCTACCACGTGCTGGGCACGGACCGCACGGGCAACGACGTGCTCTACATCACCATCAAGAGCATCCGCACGGCCTTCGTGATAGGCAGCCTGGCCACCATCGCCACCATCCCGCTGGCGCTGGCCTTTGGCATCGCGGCGGGCTATTTCAAGGGCTGGGTGGACGATGTCATCCAGTACGTCTACACGGTCTTGTCCTCGGTGCCCAATATCCTGCTGATCGCCGCCTGCGTGCTGATGATGCAGGTCTTCATCGACAAGCACCCCGAGCTGTTCGAGACCGGCCTGGAGCGGGCGGACCTCAAGATCTTCCTGCTGTGCGTGATCCTGGGTCTCACAGGCTGGGCGGGTTTGTGCCGGCTGCTGCGGGCTGAAACGCTCAAGCTGCGCGAGCTGGAATACGTGCAGGCGGCCACGGCATTTGGTGCGAGCCCATGGCGCATCATGCGGCGGCACATCCTGCCCAATGTGATGCACCTGGTGCTCATCACCACCGTGATCGACTTCTCCGGCTTGATCCTGTATGAGGCGGTGCTGTCCTATGTGGGTATCGGCGTGGACCCGTCCATGAACAGCTTCGGCGGCATGATCAACCAGGCGCGTGTCGAGATGTCACGAGATCCGCTGGTCTGGTGGTCCTTTGCTTCGGCCTTCGTGTTCATGGTGGGCATCGTGCTGGCGGCCAACCTTTTTGCTGATGCCGTGCGTGACGCTTTCGATCCTCGCGCACGCGTGGCGCGCCCTGCCGCCAAGCGCCTGGCGACCGTGGCCTGAGGAAGACGCGATGCTGCAACTCCAAGATCTGCAAGTGGTGCTGGAAGCCGATGCCGGCCTCGTGCGCGCGCTCGATGGCATCAACCTGGCCTTGCAGCGCGGCGAAACCTTCGCGCTGGTGGGTGAATCAGGCTGCGGCAAAAGCATGACGGCGCTGGCCATCATGCGCCTGCTGCCCGACAACGGTCGCGTCGCACGTGGGCGCGTGGTGCTGAGCAACAAGGCACCCGATGCCAAACCCACCGAGCTTCTGGCGCTGCCCGAGTCGAGCATGCGGCGTGTGCGAGGCGGGCGCGTCGGCATCATCTTCCAGGAGCCGGCCACGAGCCTGAACCCGGTCATGCGGGTGGGTGACCAGATTGTGGAAGCCATCGAGGCGCATACCAGCTTGCGTGGTGATCAGGCGCGCCGCAAGGCCATCGAGTGGCTCAAGCGCGTGGGCATTCCTGAGCCGGAGCGCCGCATCGACAGCTACCCCTTTGAGATGAGCGGCGGGCAGAAGCAGCGCGTGATGATCGCGATGACGCTGGCGGCCGAGCCCGACTTCCTGATCGCGGACGAACCCACCACGGCGCTGGACGTCACCATCCAGAAGCAGGTGCTGGACCTGCTCAAGGCGCTGCAACGCGAGCGGCAGCTGGGCCTGTTGCTGATCACGCACGATCTGGCCGTGGTGGCCGACATGGCGCACCGCGTGGCCTTGATGTATGCGGGGCAGATCATCGAAGAGGCCAGCGCGACTGATTTCTTCAAGCAGCCTCGGCACCCTTATGCGCGCAGCCTGTTACAGGCCCTGCCCGACGCGGCTTTGCGCGGACGCAAGCTCGCGGCCATCGGCGGGACGGTGCCGCCTTTGTGGCAAGACTTCACCGCTTGCCGCTTTGCGCCCCGCTGTGATCGGGCCCAAAGCCGCTGTCATGGCGAGGTGCCCGAGCTGGAAGGCCGCGCCCATGTGGTGCGTTGCTTCTTCCCGATCGCTGCGTCGGACGAGGCGGGCGTTCAAGCAGGCCTGACCATCATGGCGACGCTGGACGAGCGCCTTGCCGATACCGCATCACCGACCTTGCTGGACGTGCGCGCCCTGGGCGTTCGCTTCGAGTCCGGCGGTGGCTTGTTCCGTGCCCGCCATGTGGTGCAGGCCGTGTCTGACGTGTCCTTCCAGGTAAAGGCGGGCCAGACGTTGGCGCTGGTGGGCGAATCCGGTTGCGGCAAGACCACGACGGGCCGGGCGATTGTGCAGTTGCTGCGTGGCCAGCCCCACATCAAGGTCGATGGCCAAGCCTGGCTGGATACCGGCTCGGGGCGTCGCAACCTGTTCGATTTGCAAGCGGGCGAGCTGCTGGACGCACGCCGCGCCGTGCAGATGGTGTTCCAGGATCCGTTTGCCTCGCTAAATCCGCGCATGCGCGTGCAAGACATCCTCCAGGAAGGCTTGCAGATCCTGAGGCCGGATTGGATGGCGGACCAGCGCATGGCCCGAGTGAGCGAGCTGGTAGAGCGTGTTGGGTTGCGTGCCGATGCGCTCAAGCGCTTCCCGCACGAGTTCTCGGGCGGACAGCGCCAGCGCCTGGCGATTGCACGCGCCCTGGCGGTCGAGCCGCGCCTGCTGGTGTGCGATGAGCCCACTTCCGCGCTTGACGTCTCGGTGCAGGCACAGATCCTGAACCTGCTGCGCGAGCTGCAAAGTCAGCTGGGTCTGGGCTTGCTCTTCATCACCCACAACATGGGGGTCGTGGCCTATCTTGCCGATGAGGTTGCCGTGATGAAGCAGGGCCTGATCGTGGAGCAGGGCGGGGCCCAGACGGTGCTGGAAGCCCCTCAGCACGACTACACCAGAACCTTGCTGGCCGCCGTGCCGCGTCGCCCTGTTCAGTGAGCCCACATCCAGATCTTGGTGCCCTGCATGTCGATGTTGTTGATGGCGAAACTGCCAAACGACTTGCTGCTGTTGCCCATGGTGATGGAGGCCACGGTGATGCTGGGTGTCAGGCGGCTGTCCAGGTGGGCGTTGGGGAAGGCGAACTGCACCACGTCTGATGCGCCGTCGTAGATGCCGGCCCCTGCGGGGTTGTCGGTGGCGTCGTAAGGCAGCAGCTTGACCGATTCGTGCAGGGCATTGCGGTAACCGATGTACTTGGCCATCGACTGCAGGATCGAGGTGGTGATCTCACCGGAGTCCAGGATGTCGATGGTCATCACGAACATCCCTTTGATGCCGATGTTGTTGAATGACACGGAGCCGCCGGTCGGGTCGGTGTCCGTGTACTTGAAAGAGCCGATGTTGATATTGAGGTCGCCAGCGATGGACACGCCATCCTGGCCGCTGATCTGACGGAGATCCTGATCTTGAACAGGGCTCATGGCGGAGGCCGCCATGCCCAGGCCAGACAAAACGATGGCCAGCGCGGAACGCTTGAATGTGCTCATGTGATCTTTCCCGAAAGGTTGATGTGATGGACGCGCGGGGCTCGGTGTGCAAGCCCGCGTCGTGCATCCTGACGCACATTGAAACGCCTGCCTAGGTGATAAGCGCTGGAAACAACAGTCTGTTTGAAACGGTTTGGTTGATTTTGGCGTGCTCTGGCAAAACGGCGCTATGTGGTCAGATTCGGGTGGAGGAATCTGTTTGAAACGAGCGTGTCTGTTCAGATGCCCATCTTGCCCAGCGTGTCCATCACATCGCGCAGGGTGCTGGCCAGATAGGGGTGCTCGCTGGCGAATCTCGCCTCGATCTCTTGCGCTCTTTCTTCCAGGGATGCCTCGCTGTCCTGGCGTACCACGGCGCTGCCATGCACCAAGATCTTCTGAATATCCTGATCCAGCAATTGCAACTGCTGCTTGAGCCCTTCATCGATGGTCTGGCCACCCGACTCCAGCTCGGCCTGCAACTTCTTGAGCAGTGAGCTCAGCTCTGTCTTGTCCATGTGATGTCCTCCGGTTCACACCTTGATTCTGCCAAGCCTGCCCAGCGGTGCATAGTCCGGTGCTGGGGCGAATCAGCATCAAGTGCGTGATCCAGGTCATTCAGGCGCTGCGTTTGGCTGCCTGCTGATCACTGGAGAGATCACTGAAGAACTGGCCACGGTGCAGCTCATAGATGCGCCGAACCCATTGCAGGGCGGCGCGGTGCCGCCAGGGCGCAATGGCGGCGGCCATGCTTTGGGCAAACAGCGGCTCGCCATAAACGGGGTGCTGCGCAGGGCAGGCGATGGGTGCCAGCAGGGCGGCGGCCGTGATGTCCGCGGCCGTGAGATGCGTGCCGACCAGGTAGGTCCGGCCATCCGCCAATTGGGCTTCCAGCCAGTCCATCACCTCGGTAATACGGGCCTGGGCCAGCGCAGCACGTTTTGGGTTGATGCTCAGCTTGCGTTTGAAAGCCCAGCGGATCAGGGGGTAGGCGCGGCGAATGAAGGCGGCCTGGCCTGGCGTGGCGTAGTCGGTCCATAGCCGGATGATGTGGGCGTCGGCGCTGCCAAAGCTGTTGGCGTAGAGAAAGCGCGCAACGTCCTTGCCGATGGCGTCGAAGCGCCGCTCCACATCGCGGATCTGCGTCAGTTGCGTCTTGGGCAGCACGTCGAGGGGGCCGTAGTGCTCGATCAGCCAGTCGAGGATGCGGGTGCTGTCCTGAATGGAACGCTTGGGTGTCTGCAAGATGGGCAGCGTGGTTTGCCCGCGACGGCCCATGCGCAGTGCCGGCAGGATATGGAAGACCGGCGTCATGCGCACTTCGCGGTAGGGAATGTGGCTGTGGTCGAGCGTCCAGCGGATCTTTTCGCTGTAGTGAGACATCGCGAAGGTGTAGAGCGTCAGGCTATTTGCCGTGCTTGTTTTCATGTCGTGGCCATGGGTGTGGCGATGCAGGCTTGCTGGGCATTCTGGTTGGGTGCGGCGGCTTCTACAATTGTCGTAATGGACATCTTTGAGGTTGATATGGACAAAAGCGGCGCAGATCATGAAGTGCGCAACCGGCGCATCCACAAAGTCGGTGTCCTGGTCTGCGAGGAGGTCAGTCTGGCCAGCCTGGGGCTACTGATGGACGTGTTTCGCATGGCCAATCACGTGCCAGGGCCTCACCGTTTCGAGTTGACCCGCGTGAGCGAGGATGGTGAAACGGTGCGCCACCCCGACGGAGACTTACGGGTGGACGCCGGTGTGGAGGCGCTGCCCGGGATGGACCTGGTGGTGGCGCCTTCCATGTGGACGCTGGGGCCGCAGGCCGTCAAGCACCATCCACGTATGGTGGCGGCCCTGCGCGATCTACCTGATTCGGTGCTGGTTGTGACGATGTGCTCGGGTGCCTATCTGTTGGCGGCTTCGGGGCGGCTGGATGGTCGGCGCGCGACCACGCATTGGTTGCTGGCCGAAGGCTTGCAGGCGCGTTATCCGGATATCCAGGTGCGGCCCTCAGAGAACCTGATTGAGCAAGACGGCTTGATCTGCTCCGGCGGCTCTTTGGCGGGGGTGGATGCCTGTCTGCATGCGGTGCAGTTTTTGACCAATCGCGACACGGCCCGCTCATTGGCGCAATGGCTGGTGACCGATCTGCATCGGGGTCCTCAATCGCGCTTCATGCCTGTGGCAGGTGGACGCCGGCATGCGGACAAGGAGGTGGCGCGGCTGCAGGGGCAGCTGGCGTCCCGTTGTCACGAGTCTTTCAGTTTGGAGGAGATGGCCGCCACGATTCACGTCAGCGTCAGAACGCTGCAGCGTCGGTTTCTGGCTGCCACCGGCACGACGCCTGTGCAGTACGTGCAGGCGGTGCGCATCGAGCGCAGCAAGGCTCTGCTCGAATCAGAGCGCTTGCCGGTGCCGGAGATCGCGGCCCTGGTGGGTTACCAGGACCGGGTTGCCTTTGGGCGCCTGTTCAAGAAGCTGGTGGGCATGACGCCCGCCGCCTACCGGCAGCAGCATCGGCTTCCCCATGCGTCTTGATGCTCAGAGAGCGGCTTCGCCAAGGCCGCCCATCACGTGGCTGAAGCCGCCGTCCACGTAGGTGATTTCGGCGGTCACGCCCGCAGCCAGGTCGGACAGCATGAAGGCTGCGACATTGCCCACGTCTTCAATGGTGACGTTGCGGCGCAGCGGTGCGTTCTCCTCGACCACGCTCAGGATCTTGGAAAAACCCTTGATCCCGGAGGCTGCCAGGGTCTTGATCGGGCCGGCCGAGATGCCATTGGCGCGGATGCCCTTGGGCCCCAGGCTGGCTGCGGTGTAGCGCACGCTGGCTTCCAGCGAGGCCTTGGCCAGACCCATGGTGTTGTAGGCTGGCACGATCCGCTCGGCGCCCAGGTAGGACAGCGTCAGCAGGGCGGCGCGCTCGTTCAAATAGGGCAGCGCAGCCTTGGCCATGGCAGGAAAGCTGTAGGCCGAGATGTCGTGCGCAATGCGGAAACCCTCGCGCGACAGGCCTTCAAGGAAATCGCCTGCGATGGCTTCGCGCGGTGCAAAGCCGATGGAATGCACGAAACCGTCGAAACGGGGCCAGGTTTTGGCCAGGTCGGCGAACATGGCGTCGATCTGCTCGTCGCTGCCCACGTCGCAGTCGAAGATCAGCTCGGAATCGAATTCCTTGGCGAACTCGGTGATCCGGTCCTTGAAGCGTTCGCCAACGTAGCTGAAAGCCAACTCGGCGCCTTCGCGCTTGCAGGCCTTGGCGATGCCATAGGCGATCGAGCGGTTGGACAGCAGGCCGGTGATCAGCAGGCGTTTGCCGGCAAGAAATCCCATGAGGTCTCCATAAGGGGTGCTAAACCAGGCGCGAATTTTGGCATGGCTGCGGCGAATCAGAGAATTTGTGGCGCACGTCTTGCCCGAGCCTCTTCCTCAGGCTAAAATCCGAGATTGGCTGCTTTTACGGAAAGACCGTTGCTTGTGGCGTTTGTGCGTGCTTGCAGTGCTTGCAACGACGCAGTACGGACGCCCCACGGTGCATAAAGCAGCACGTCTCGTGCTTGTCACGAATGGGCGGGTCTTCCGGCCCATTTTTTTTGCTCGACTGTTTTTTAGTTTCTTGCTACGACTGGATTTGCGACTGGATGACTTGGCTGAATGTAGTTGAAACCACCGTGACCGGCCTTGGTTACGAGCTTGTGGACTGCGAACGCAGTTCGCATGGTTTGCTGCGCGTGTACATCGACCGCCTGCCCGATCATGCCTATGACCTGCCCGGTGACCTGGTTACCGTGGACGACTGCGAGAAAGTCACGCGGCAGTTGCAGTATGCGCTGGAAACGGTCGATGCCGATTACGCTCGCCTGGAGGTGTCTTCGCCCGGCGTGGATCGCCCGCTCAAGACTCCCGCGCATTTTGCGCGTTTCGTGGGCGAGGAAGTCGCAATCTCGCTGAAGCTGCCTTTCCAGGGGCGCAAGAAATACAGCGGCATCTTGTGCTATCCGCAAAATGGACAGCAAGACGCCGACCCTGCCCAGATCGAAGCCGGGCAGGCCTGGGGATTGGTGTTGAGGTCGGCCGAGGCCGTCAAGCCCTTGTCCAAGACGGCAGCCAAGAAGCTCGCCAAGGACCAGGCCAAGGGTGTCGTCCAGCCCGCCCAGGATGTGGATCAGGTTTTAGGTTTCACGCTCGATGAAATCCGCGAGGCCCGTCTGGTGCCGGAAGTGAGTTTCAAAGGGCGTAGCAGTCGGGCGGCAACCCCGGCTGCAGGTGGTGTTGCCGTAGATGAGGCGCAAGAACTCGGAGGTCAGAAATAATGAATCGCGAATTGCTGATGTTGGTGGACGCTATTTCTCGCGAAAAAAGCGTGGACCGTGAAGTGGTGTTTGGTGCCGTCGAGTCCGCTCTGGCCTCTGCAACCAAGAAGCTGTATCAAGGTGAGGTCGACATCCGTGTGTCGATCGACCGTGAAAGCGGCAACTACGAGACTTTCCGTCGCTGGCATGTCGTGCCCAATGAGGCCGGCTTGCAAATTCCGGATGCTGAAATCCTGCTGTTCGAAGCCCAGGAGCAAATCCCCGACATCGAGGTCGATGACTACATCGAAGAGGGCATCGAGTCCGTGCCCATCGGCCGTATCGGTGCGCAGGCTGCCAAGCAGGTGATCCTGCAAAAGATCCGTGATGCCGAGCGCGAACAGCTGCTGAGCGATTTCCTCTCGCGCGGCGAAAAGATCTTCGTTGGGACCGTCAAGCGTCTGGACAAGGGCGACATCATCGTCGAGTCGGGCCGCGTCGAAGGCCGCCTCAAGCGCTCCGAGATGATTCCAAAGGAAAACCTGCGTTCCGGCGACCGCGTTCGCGCCTACATGCTGGGTGTGGATTCGCTGGCCCGTGGCCCGCAGATCATGCTGTCGCGCTCGGCGCCTGATTTCATGATCGAGCTGTTCCGCCAGGAAGTGCCCGAGATCGAGCAAGGCCTGCTGGAGATCAAGAGCTGCGCCCGCGATGCCGGTTCGCGCGCCAAGATCGCCGTGCTCTCGCACGACAAGCGTGTCGACCCGATCGGCACCTGCGTGGGTGTGCGCGGCTCGCGTGTCACCGCCGTGACCAACGAGCTGGCCGGCGAACGTGTCGACATCGTGCTGTGGTCTGAAGATCCCGCCCAGTTCGTGATCGGCGCCCTGGCACCGGCCAATGTGCAGTCGATCTTCGTGGACGAAGAGCAGCACGCCATGGACGTGGTCGTGGACGAGGAGAACCTCGCCATCGCCATCGGCCGCGGTGGTCAGAACGTGCGTCTGGCGTCCGACCTGACCGGTTGGCGCATCAACATCATGACGGCCGAGGAATCGGCCCAGAAGCAGGCCGTCGAGTCCGACTCCATCCGCAAGGTCTTCGTCGACAAGCTCGATGTGGACGAGGAGGTGGCCGACATCCTGATCGCCGAAGGTTTCACCAGCCTGGAAGAAGTGGCTTACGTGCCGCTACAGGAAATGCTGGAAATCGAGTCTTTTGACGAAGACACGGTCAATGAGCTGCGCAACCGTGCCAAGGACGCGCTGCTGACCATGGAAATCGCCAAGGAAGAAGAGGTCGAGACTTTGTCGGAAAATCTCAAGGGTCTGGAAGGCTTGACCCCTGAGCTGATCGCGAAGCTGGCTGAAGCTGGTATCCACACCCGTGACGACCTGGCCGACCTGGCCGTGGACGAACTCACCGAGATCACGAGCGTGTCCGATGAACAGGCCCGCGCGCTGATCCTCAAGGCCCGTGAGCACTGGTTCGCGTGATATCACCCAGTTCCACACAATCGACACATTCTCAAAGCAAGCTCATCGCAAGGATTAACACAATGGCCGTGACCACCGTCGCACAACTCGCCGCGGAGCTCAATCGCCCGGCTGCGACACTGCTGGAGCAGCTACAGTCTGCGGGCGTCCACAAGGGTGCGCCTGAAGACGTGCTCACGGAAGCCGACAAGGAGCGCCTGCTGGATCACCTGCGCACCGCCCACGGCTCCACCGGTGGCGATCGCAAGAAGATCACGCTGACCCGCAAATCGACCACCGAGATCAAGCAGGCCGATGCGTCCGGCAAAGCCCGCACCATCCAGGTCGAGGTGCGCAAGAAGCGCGTGTTTGTCAAGCGCGATGAAGCCGCAGGCGATGACGCAGCCCATGCCGCGCACGCCGCTCAGGAAGAGGCCGAACTGGCTCGCCGCGAGGAAGAAGCCCGCGCACAGGCTGAAGCCCTGCGCGTGCAGGAGGAGCAACTGGCCGAAGCCCGTCGCCAACGCGAAGAGCAGGAGCGCCGCGAGCGCGCTGAAGCCGAAGCCCGTGCGGCTGCCGCTGCCGAAAAGGCCGCCAGTGAGCTGGCCGAACGCGAAGCCGCAGGTAGCAAGGCTGCCAAGAGTGCTGATGATGCCGCCGAGCGGGAAGCCACCGCTGCCCGCCGCGCTGCCGCTCAGGAAGCTGCACGCGTTGAAGCCGCTGCTTTGACGGCTGCCGCACAACGTGCTGCCAAGGGTGGCGTGCTCAAGGCGGGTGCCGACAAGTCCGTCGAGAAGGCCGCCGAGGCGCCGGAAGTCGAAGAAAAGGCTGAAGCCGCTGTGAGCGCTCAAGCCGCCTCTGCGTCGGTTGCGTCTGCCGCGCCTGCTGCCACCGAGGCGCCCAAGGCACCTGTGGTGCGCGTGGTCAAGGCCGCCGATCGCGAAGCCGAAGAGAAGCAGCGCATGACCGAGCTGGCCAGCCGTCGCAAGGCGGCTGAAGCCGAAGCGGCGGCCATCCGCGCCATGATGAATGCACCCAAGAAGGTGCTGACCGCCAAGAAGCCTGAAGAGCCCAAGCCGGTCGAGGCGGTCGCAGGCAAGGAAGGCATCAAGGGCACGATCCACAAGCCCAAGGGTGCGCCGGGTGCCACTGGTGCGCCCGCTGCGGGTGCTGGTGCCAAGCCGGGCGACAAGAAGTCGGTCAAGTCCGAGAAGCTGTCGTCGAGCTGGGCCAATGACGAGAAGAAGCGTGGCGGTCCGACAACCTCCAAGGGTCGCAGCGATGCCGCAGCGCCTGGCGCTGGTCGCAGCAACAGCTGGAAGGCGCCGGGGGGGGGGCGAGGTGGTCGCCGTGGCGATCGAGGCGACCGAGACAGCCAATCGAACTTCGTGGCGCCGACCGAGCCGCAAGTCGTCGAGGTCCACATCCCCGAAACCATCTCCGTGGCCGATCTGGCTCACAAGATGTCGGTGAAGGCTTCCGAGGTCATCAAGCAGATGATGAAGCTTGGACAGATGGTCACCATCAACCAGCAGCTGGACCAGGAAACCGCCATGATCGTGGTGGAGGAAATGGGCCACAAGGCGCTGGCTGCCAAGCTGGACGACCCCGATGCCTTCCTGGAAGAGGAGCACGCCGAGCAGGCGGCCGAGGCTTTGCCTCGCGCCCCCGTGGTCACCGTGATGGGTCACGTCGACCACGGCAAGACCTCGCTGCTGGACTACATCCGCCGCAGCCGTGTGGCCGCGGGTGAAGCTGGTGGGATCACGCAGCACATCGGTGCTTATCACGTGGATACGCCGCGCGGCATGATCACCTTCCTCGACACCCCGGGTCACGAGGCTTTCACGGCCATGCGTGCACGTGGTGCCAAGGCCACCGACATCGTGATTCTGGTGGTGGCTGCCGATGACGGCGTCATGCCCCAGACCAAGGAAGCCATCCACCACGCGAAGGCCGCTGGTGTGCCCATCGTCGTGGCCATCAACAAGATCGACAAGCCGGGTGCCAGTACCGAGCGCGTGACGCAGGAGCTGGTGGCCGAAGCGGTGGTCCCCGAGGCCTACGGCGGCGATGCGCCTTTCTGTCCCGTGTCGGCCAAGACCGGCCAGGGCATTGAAGAGCTGCTGGAAAACGTGCTGCTGCAAGCCGAAGTGCTGGAGCTCAAGTCGCCCAAGGACTCCATGGCCAAGGGCCTGGTGATCGAAGCCAAGCTGGATAAGGGCCGCGGCCCCGTGGCGACCGTGCTGGTGCAGTCCGGGACGCTCAAGCGTGGCGATGTGGTGCTGGCCGGTGCCTCGTATGGTCGCGTTCGCGCCATGCTGGACGAAGACGGCAAGGCCACGGCCGAGGCTGGTCCCTCTATCCCCGTCGAGATCCAGGGCCTGACCGAGGTACCTGCTGCGGGTGACGAGTTCATGGTGCTGAGCGATGAACGCCGAGCCCGTGAAATCGCCACCTTCCGTCAAGGCAAGTACCGAGACGTCAAGCTGGCCAAGCAACAGGCCGCCAAGCTGGAGAACATGTTCGAGACCATGGGTCAGGGCGCCGATGTCCAGACCCTGGGCCTGATCATCAAGGCCGACGTGCAGGGCTCGCAGGAGGCTTTGGCCACTTCGCTGCTCAAGCTGTCGACCGACGAGGTCAAGGTGCAGATCGTGCACGCCGCCGTGGGTGGCATCAGCGAGTCCGACGTCAACCTGGCGATCGCCTCCAAGGCCGTCATCATCGGTTTCAACGTGCGTGCCGATGCCGGTGCGCGCAAGCTGGCCGAACACAATGGCGTCGACCTGCGCTACTACAACATCATCTATGACGCCGTGGATGAGGTGAAGGCGGCCATGTCCGGCATGCTGGCACCCGAGCAGCGCGAAGAGGTCATCGGCTCGGCCGAGATCCGTCAGGTGTTCGTGGCTTCCAAGATCGGCACGATCGCGGGCTGTATGGTCACCAACGGCGTGGTTCGCCGCAGTGCCCGCCTGCGCCTGCTGCGCGAGAACGTGGTCATCTACACGGGCGAGCTGGAAGGCCTCAAGCGCTTCAAGGACGATGTCAAGGAAGTGCGCGAAGGTTTCGAGTGTGGTCTCAATATCAAGGGCTACAACGACATCAAGGAAGGCGACGTCCTCGAGTTCTTCGAAATCAAGGAAGTGGCCCGTACGCTGTAAATCGACGTTCAGGTCACCCCACCTTGCAACCCCGCCTGAACCCAGGCGGGGTTTGTGCTTGATGAAGGATGGTGCCCCCAGGTCGCCTGTGGCGCCCGCCCCCACGGGGGTGTTGTTCTGGGGGCGGCCCGGCGAACGACAAATTCGCATTGCAGCGAGCAGGAACTGATGAACCATGCGCCATAAACGCTCCACCCCCAACCGCAGCAACCGCGTTGCCGACCAGATCCAGCGCGATGTGGCCGAGCTGATCCGCGACCTCAAGGACCCGCGCATCGGCATGCTCACCATCAACAGCGTTGAGGTGACGCCGGACTACGCGCACGCCAAGGTTTTCTTCTCGCTGCTGATTGGCAATCCGCAGGAGTGCGAGGAAGGGCTCAACGAGGCCGCCGGCTACATCCGTAACGGCCTGTTCAAGCGCCTGCAGATCCACACTGTGCCGACCCTGCATTTCCACTTCGACCGCACCACCGAACGCGCAGCCGAGATGAGCGCGCTCATCAACCGGGCTGTGGCCAGTCAAGCAAAAGACGAGGCCAAGGATGCCGATAAGGGCGCGGACGAGCGCGGTGAGAATGCGGCCGACAGCAAGGGCGAGGGCGCCTGACAGCCATGAACAAGCCCGCGCGTCAGCCTCGCCGCCAGTTGCATGGTGTCATCCTGCTGGACAAGCCCCTGGGCCTTTCCAGCAATGACGCTTTGCAGAAGGTGCGGCGCCTGCTGCGTGCCGAGAAGGCCGGCCACACCGGCACGCTCGATCCGCTGGCCACCGGCCTGCTGCCGCTGTGCTTTGGTGCGGCGACCAAGTTCTCCCAGGTGTCGCTGGACGCCGACAAGCGCTATACCGCCACGCTGAAGCTGGGCCAGACCACGACAACCGGCGATGCCGAAGGCGAGATCGTGCTCACGCGCCCCGTGACGCCCGAGCAGGTCAACGAGGCCCGCCTTGAACAGGCTTGCGTCGCCTTCACCGGCCACATCGCCCAAGTCCCGCCCATGCATTCGGCGCTCAAGCACCAAGGCCGCGCCTTGTACGAATACGCCCGCGAAGGCGTGGACATCGAACGCCCTGCGCGCGAGGTCACCATTCACGGCATTGACATCCTGCGCTGGCAAGCTGAGGTGCTGGAGTTGGACGTGCGTTGCAGCAAAGGCACCTATATCCGCACCCTGGCGCAGGACATCGGCGAACACCTGGGCTGTGGCGCCCACCTGATCGGCCTGCGCCGCACTGGCAGTGGTGGTGTGGGTCTGCAAGGCGCCGTCACCCTGGAAGCCTTGCACGCCATGAGTGAAGCCGAGCGCGATACCTGCCTGCAGCCTGCCGACGTGCTGCTGCGCGACTGGCCTGACGTCGTGCTGACCGAGCCCGAGGCCGCGCGCTTCCTGACCGGCCTGCGCCGTCGCACCACCTTGCCCGATGCCGCCCAGGTGCGCGTCTATGGCCCCTTGCCGGGCCTGCCAGGCGCAGAAGGCCTGCATGCCGGGCGCGTGCTGCTGGGCAGCGCCCACATCAAGACCGGCGAACTGATCCCGACGCGTCTGCTGAGCCCTGTTGAAGTGCAGGGCCTCATCGAGGCGCAGACCACTGCCACGCCCGCCAACCCGAACACCACTGGCCTTGCCATGCAGCGCCAGCCCGACCCCGTTCTTTGATTTCAGACCTGTGAGCTTCCTATGAGCACCCAAATCCGCAACATCGCGATCATCGCCCACGTGGACCATGGCAAGACGACCATGGTGGACCAACTGCTGCGCCAGTCTGGCACCTTCGCCGAGCACGAAAAAGTGGTCGACACCGTGATGGACAACAACGCCATCGAACGCGAGCGCGGCATCACCATCCTGGCCAAGAACTGCGCCGTGAGCTGGGAAGGCACGCACATCAACATCGTCGACACCCCGGGCCACGCGGACTTCGGCGGCGAAGTGGAGCGCGCGCTGTCCATGGTGGACGGCGTGGTGTTGCTGATCGATGCGCAAGAAGGCCCGATGCCCCAGACGCGTTTCGTGACCAAGAAGGCTCTGGCCCTGGGCCTGCGCCCTATCGTGGTGGTCAACAAGGTGGACAAGCCTGGCGCCAAGCCCGATGCCGTCATCAACGCCGCGTTCGACCTGTTCGACAAGCTGGGCGCCACCGACGAGCAACTGGACTTCCCTGTCGTGTACGCCTCGGGCATCAATGGTTGGACCTCGCTGGAGGAGGGCGAGCCCGGCGCGCAGTGGGGCCCCGACATGTCGGCGCTGTTCAACACCATCCTCAAGCATGTGCCGGCGCAAAAGGGTGATCCCAAGGCGCCGCTGCAGCTGCAGATCTCCGCGCTGGACTTCTCCACCTTTGTGGGCCGCATCGGCGTGGGCCGCATCAGCCAGGGCACCATCAAGCCCGGCATGGACGTGGTCGTGATGGAAGGCCCCGGCGGCAAGACCGTCAAGGGCCGCATCAACCAGGTGTTGACCTTCCAGGGCCTGGACCGTGTGCAGGTGACCGAAGCCGGCCCCGGCAATATCGTGCTGATCAACGGCATCGAGGAGATCGGCATCGGCGTGACGGTGACGGACCCAGCCAACCCCGCGCCCCTGCCCATGCTGAAGGTGGACGAGCCCACGCTGACCATGAACTTCTGCGTGAACACCTCGCCGCTGGCTGGCCGCGAAGGCAAGTTCGTGACGAGCCGCCAGATCTGGGACCGCCTGCAAAAAGAGCTGCAGCACAACGTGGCCCTGCGCGTGAAGGAAACCGACGAAGACGGCATCTTCGAGGTCTGCGGCCGTGGTGAACTCCACCTGACCATCCTGCTGGAAAACATGCGCCGCGAAGGCTATGAGCTGGCCGTGTCCAAGCCCCGCGTGATGTTCAAGGACATCGACGGCGTGAAGTGCGAGCCGATGGAGCTGGTCACCGCCGACGTGGAAGAAATCCACCAGGGCGGCGTGATGCAGGCCCTGGGTCTGCGCAAGGGCGAGATGCTGAACATGGAGCCGGATGGCCATGGTCGCGTGCGCCTGGAGTACCGCATTCCCGCTCGTGGCCTGATCGGTTTCAGCAACGAATTCATGAACCTGACGCGCGGCTCGGGCCTGATCGCCTCGATCTTCGATGGCTACGAGCCCCACAAGGGCGACATCGGTGGCCGCAAGAACGGCGTGCTGATTTCCATGGACGACGGTGAAATCTTCACCTACGCCCTGGGCAAGCTGGACGACCGCGGCCGCATGTTCGTCAAGCCAAACGACCCCGTGTACGAGGGCATGATCGTGGGCATCCACAGCCGCGACAACGACCTGGTCGTGAACGCCACGCGTACCAAGCAGCTGACCAACTTCCGTGTCTCCGGCAAGGAAGACGCCGTCAAGATCACGCCGCCGATCGACCTCACGCTGGAATACGGTGTGGACTTCATCGATGACGATGAACTGGTCGAGATCACGCCCAAGAGCGTCCGCCTGCGCAAGCGCTTCCTCAAGGAGCACGACCGCAAGCGTGCACAGCGCGAAGGTGCTTGATGGACAGTCTCATCCTCACCGAGGTGATCGGCGGCCTGGGTGTGATCACCCTCAACCGCCCCAAGGCCCTCAATGCCTTGTCGCTGGAGATGGTGAGGGAGTTGGACGTGGTGCTCAGAGGCTGGGCGACCGACACGGCGGTGCTGGGCGTGCTCATGCGTGGTTCGGCGCGGCCGGCCGAGAACGGCAAGCCCGCAGGCCCCGTGCACTTCTGTGCGGGCGGTGACATCCGCTTCATGTACGAGGCCGCGACCACCGGTGATCTGTCCATCGACGACTTCTTCACCGAAGAGTACGCACTCGATCACCTCATCCACACCTTTCCCAAGCCGGTGATCGCCTGGATGGAAGGCATCACCATGGGCGGTGGCATGGGCCTGGCGCAAGGCGCCAGCCTGCGCGTGGTCACCGAGCATGTGCGCATGGCCATGCCCGAGACGCGCATTGGCCTGTTCCCGGATGTGGCGGGCGGCTACTTCCTGTCGCGCTGCGCGGGCTCGATCGGCGAGTACCTGGGTGTCGTGGGCCCGCATCTGCATGTGACCGATGCCTTGACCATTGGCCTGGCCGATGCACATGCGCAAGTCGCCAGCCTGCCGATGCTGTTGGACGACTTCAAGCATCGGCACGCCGCATCGTCAGACGAGCTGTTGCAGCGGGTCAAGCGCCATGTCGAGTCGCATGGCCTGGACAAGCTGCCCGAGGCCACGGTGACGGTGCACCTGGATCAGATCAACCGCCACTTCAGCCTGCACAGCATGGCCGATATCGAAGCCTCGCTGCAGTCAGACGACAGCGAGTGGGCGCAGCACGCACTCAAGCAGATGGCCGGCCATTCGCCCTTGATGATGAGCGTGACGCTGGAGCAGATCCGCCGAGCGCGGTCCATGAGCCTGGCTCAAGTCTTCCGCATGGAGCGCGACATGGTGCGCAACTGCTTTGCCATCCGCAAGGGCAAGGACAGCGAGACCACGGAAGGGGTGAGGGCGCTGGTCATCGACAAGGACAATCAGCCCCGTTGGCGCCCCACGCAGCTCCAGGACGTGGACCTGGCTGAGGTGGAGGCCTTCTTCGCGAGCCCTTGGCCCATGAGCCACCACCCCTTGCGGGATCTGCGCGATCAGGCCTGATCAGAAAGCCGCGTCCAGGCTGGCCATGCCCTGTTCCCAGGCTGTGGCCATGTCACCAAAGAGCTCGGCGGCATCCAGCGTGCGCTTGGTATTGACCGCGCGGGCCACTTTCAGGATCAAGGCCTTGTTGGCCTGTGAGATCTGATTGAAGCTGGCGATGGCCGGTGCCAGCGCAGCGGCTTGCTTGTCGCCACCCGCCTCGGCCAGCCAGCTGAGGTTGACCGCGCCCAGCTCGAACGCGGCGCCCAACTGACGGATCGTGGCAAAGGCCCATGCGTGGTAGAAGGCCAGGCCCTTGTCATGCAGGCTGGGCAGCTCGCGCGTGAAACGCTCGGCGAAGCGCGTGATAGGGTTGCTGATCGGGCGGCGCGCCAGGTGCTTGCGCCACAGGCCAGCCGACAGCTCGGCCAGCTCCTGCGGGCTGCGACGCACCAGGCGATCGAAGCGCACGGTCTCGGCAAACAGCGGCATGAAGGTCGGGTCCGGCGCGGCATCCAGGCGGAAGAGCTGGCGGAAGTCTTCGCCATCGACCTCGAAGTAGCCGGCGTTGTGGAAGTAGCCCAGCCGGCCCGCATCCAGATCCAGGTCGGCCAGCACGATCGTGGTCTTGGTGTGCGTGCTGCGGTAGTCGGTGCCGGCGGTGTCAGGCAACCAGAAGGCATCGGCTTCGGTGCTGATGAACTTGCCGCCTGCGAGGTGCTCCTTGGCATGCTCGACCAGGGGGCGCCAGACATTGAGCTCCTGCACGTCCACGCCGTAGAGTTCGTACAGCTCGCCGTGGGGGGGCTTGAAGAAGGTCCACTGATCGCCCTCGAAGTCGATGGCGGCCGTGAAGGCCATCATGGGGATCGGGTCCAGCCTCAAAGCCTGCAAGACCTCGATCCAGATGTCGATGTAGCAGTTCTTCTCGACCCAGACGCGGTCTTCCGCGTGCAGCTGGTTGCGAATGTAGCCAGCCGCTTGCAGGCCGGGCAGGGCTTGGTAGCGTTGCATGCTCATCAATCAGTCTCAAGGCATCAGGACCACAGTTGCTGGCGCACTTCGGCGGGCCAGTTCTCGGGCTTGAAGCCATGGTGCTTGAACAGCGCCATGGTCACGCGCTCCAGGCCGAAGCCCAGGCAGGCGGTGTTGGCGGCGTTGCCGTCTGGCGTCTTGATGTCGAAGGTGTCGCCGAAGTGGGTCTGGTGGAAGTTGAAGGAGCACACGGCCGTCGGGTTCTCTTCGGAGATCACCGGCACCAGCACCTCGAACTTCAGCTTGGCCTGCTTCTGGCTTTCGGCGAGCATCTTGCCCCCGCGGCCGAAGAAGGGGTCTGACGCCACATCGGGCTTGGCGGGCAGACCCAGCGAGGTCAGCAGCTTGACGCCGCGCTCCAGCCACATGTCGCGCCAGGACACGACCTGATCGGGCGTGCCCACGCGCACATACTCCCGCACGCGGAAGGACTGCATGCGGGTCGGCTCATGAGAGGGCTCATGGCGGTAGACCCAGTTGAGCATGGTCACCAGGCGGCCTTCGGCGGGCACGGTGCCGGTGAAGGTGGGGTAGACGGGGTAGCAGGCGGCAGGGTTCAAGGTGACGCCAGTCTGACCCAGCAGGTCGCCCCAGGGCTCGCCCGAGTTCACGCGCTCGGCCAGGCGCAAGGCCTCCAGGCCATTGCCGAAAAAGCTGTGCACGGAACCGCACAGGTGAGGGAAGGAGTCCATGTAGTGGACCTTCTCCAGGATGCCGCGGTCGATCACGGGCGGGAAGGTGTAGACCTCGGCGCCGTCATGGGCCGACAGCTTGCTGACCAGGCCGTTGAAGCGCTCCAGCACGTCTTCGAAAACGGCGCCACGGCCGAAGGTGCCGGGTTGCGCTGTGGGGACGATGAGGCCATGGGCGACCAGGCCGTCGTACAGGGTCTTGGGGTCGAAAGAATCGGGCGTCATGTCGCTTTCCTCTCAATTTCTGGATTCAGTGTGCATGCGATGGGCTCATTCGTCTTTGAGCACGAGCAGCATCGACGCACCTTTGCTGGCGATACGCTCGTTGGAGATCATGAGAGAAGCTGACAGCACGTCACGGTAATGTCGACCCAGCGAGAAGGGGCTGTCGTTCTTGTAGCCCAGGATGCCCACGATCTGCAGCGCCTTGTGCACGATCTGCGGGGCGGCGTCAGATGCACCGATCTTGAGGTTGACCATCTTCAGTCCCCATGCCATGCCCAGCAGGTCCTCGTCCTTGCCGGCGGCCGTCAGCTCGTCGAACTCGGTGGCCACGGCCTGCCAGTTGTTCTTCATGGCCTGCAGGTCCACCGAGAGCTTGGCCAGCTGTTGAGCCGTGGGCGGCGTGACACCCGGGTTCTTGCGGGCCTCGCCACGCACATAGCCGGCAGCCTTGGAGAAGGCGTCGTTGGCGATGCCCCACCACAGCGCCGCCCAGAGAATGTGGGAGTACGGCACCATGGTCTGCGCCGAGATGTCGGCATAGGACACAGGCAGGATCTGCCCGACGTCACCGCTGGACTGCAGGTCGAATCCGGGGCTGCAGGTGCCGCGCATGCCCATGGTGTCCCAGGTGGTGGTCTGGGTGAGTTGGGCATCGCTCTTGCGCACCAGCACAAGGGCCTGGTCGTTCTTGGGGGCCGATTCATCGCGGCGGCAGGTCACCAAGATGGCGTCCGAGTGCGCGCAGTAAGAGCCTGTGGTCGCCTGCTTGTTGAGGACGAACTTGTCGCCATCACGCTGCACCGCGCAGATGCTGGAGCGGGTGTCGCCGAATGTGCCTACTTCTGAGGTGATGGAAGCCAGCACTGGCTGCTTTTCCACGATCTCGCTCATGTAGCGCTTGAACAGCTCGCTGCCGGCATGGTGGCGTGTGATGCACACCACCTGGATGTAATGCATGGCCAGCACCATGCCGCTGGAGCCGCAAGCGCCCGCGAGCGTGGCGCAGAGCATGCCCAACTCCCTCATGCCCAGACCGGCGCCGCCAAACTCCTTGGGAACCGGGGCCGAGAGTACCTTGGCCTCCTTCAGTGCCGCAATGGATTCTTCGGGGAAACGGGCCTTCGCATCGACGTCACGGGCGTTGGGCGCGGCCACGGTCGTGGCGATTTGGCGTACCGCGGCGTAAAGGGTTTCGAAATCGGGAGATTGGGACATGGTCTGAGTGCTTTCTGGTGCTGTCTCAATGGGCCGGATATTAAGCGGGGTCAATGGCAGGGGCCTCCCCCCGGCTCAGGTGGCAAATGTTTTCCAGTCGAACTGGCCAGTCAAATTGACGCGAACTATCATCATGCCTGTTTGCGCTGGTGCGCAGTTTGACTGTTTGGATGCATGCCTCAACTTTCCCTAAATTTAGGGGGATTGGCTTGTGACCTAGTGTCCCGTCCCGCTGATACGTGAGCAAAGTCGGTGTAGCTTCTCCAGGATCGAATCAGCGGTAGCAGTCCATTTGAACGGTTGGCAGTTCACGT
>RXJQ01000091.1:3887-11072 GCA_003963115.1 Burkholderiales bacterium | reverse complement strand
TGGAGATGAAGTACTGCAACACGTTCAGACCTTCACGGAAGTTCGCCGTGATGGGGGTCTCGATGATGGAGCCGTCAGGCTTGGCCATCAGGCCCCGCATACCAGCCAGCTGGCGGATCTGCGCGGCGGAACCACGGGCACCGGAGTCGGCCATCATGTAAATCGAGTTGAACGATTCCTGATCGACTTCGTTGCCGTTGCGGTCGATGGTCTTTTGCTTGGACAGCTGCGACATCATGACCTTGCCGACTTCGTCGCCGGTCTTGCCCCAGATGTCCACCACCTTGTTGTAGCGTTCGCCAGCGGTCACCAGACCGGAGACGTACTGCTGCTCGATTTCCTTGACTTCCTTCTCGGCACGCTCGATCAGACCGTACTTCTCCTTGGGCACCAGCATGTCGTCGATGCCGATGGAGATGCCGGCGCGCGTGGCCAGACGGAAACCGCTTTGCAGCAGCTTGTCGGCCAGCACCACGGTTTCCTTCAGACCGCACTTGCGGAAGGAGGTGTTGATCAGACGGGAGATTTCCTTCTTCTTGAGCGCCTTGTTGATGTTGGCAAAAGGCAGGCCCTTGGGCAGGATCTCGGAGAGCAGCGCGCGGCCGACCGTGGTGGCCACCAGCTTGGTCTCGGGCACGAACTCGCCCGTGACCCTGTCCTTGGACCACTCGACCATGCGCACGTTGATCTTGGCGGTGACCTCGACCACGCCATTGTCCAGCGCGCGTTGCAGCTCCAGCAGGTCGGAGAAGACCATGCCTTCGCCCTTGCCGTTGATGCGCTCGCGGGTGGCGTAGTACAGACCCAGCACCACGTCTTGCGACGGCACGATGGAGGGTTCGCCGTTGGCGGGGAAGAGCACGTTGTTGGAGGCCAGCATCAGCGTGCGGGCTTCCATCTGCGCTTCGATCGACAGCGGCACGTGGACGGCCATCTGGTCACCGTCGAAGTCGGCGTTGAAGGCCGCGCAAACCAGCGGGTGCAGCTGGATGGCCTTGCCTTCGATCAGCACGGGCTCGAAAGCCTGGATGCCCAGACGGTGCAGCGTGGGCGCACGGTTCAGCATCACGGGGTGCTCTTTGATCACCTCTTCGAGGATGTCCCAGACCACCGGCGTGCCGGATTCGACTTCCTTCTTGGCAGCCTTGATGGTCGTGGCGATGCCCATCGCTTCCAGGCGCGCAAAGATGAAGGGCTTGAACAGCTCCAGCGCCATCAGCTTGGGCAGACCGCACTGGTGCAGCTTGAGGGTCGGGCCCACGGTGATCACGGAACGACCGGAGTAGTCCACGCGCTTGCCCAGCAAGTTCTGACGGAAGCGGCCCGACTTACCCTTGATCATGTCGGCCAGCGACTTCAGGGCACGCTTGTTGGCGCCCGTCATGGCCTTGCCGCGACGACCGTTGTCCAGCAGCGAGTCAACCGACTCTTGCAGCATGCGCTTTTCGTTGCGCACGATGATCTCCGGAGCCTTGAGCTCCAGCAGACGGGCCAGACGGTTGTTGCGGTTGATGACGCGACGATACAGGTCGTTCAGGTCGGAGGTCGCGAAGCGGCCACCATCCAGCGGCACCAGCGGACGCAGGTCCGGGGGCAGCACGGGCAGCACGTCCATCACCATCCAGTTCGGCTTGATGCCGGACTTCTTGAAGGCCTCCATGACCTTCAGGCGCTTGGAGTTCTTCTTGACCTTCAGCTCGCTGCCGGTCATGTCGTTGCGCAGCTTGTCGATCTCGACGTCCAGGTCCATCTCTTCGAGCAGCTGCTTGATGCCTTCCGCGCCCATCAGGGCCTGGAATTCATCGCCGTACTCGATGCGCTTGGCGTCGTAGTCGTCCTCGGACATGATGCTGAACTTCTTCAGCGGGGTCATGCCGGGGTCAACCACCACATAGGCTTCGAAGTACAGCACGCGCTCGATGTCGCGCAGCGTCATGTCGAGCACCAGGCCCAGACGCGAAGGCAGCGACTTCAGGAACCAGATGTGGGCGCAAGGCGCGGCCAGCTCGATGTGGCCCATGCGGTCGCGACGGACCTTGGTCTGGGTCACTTCGACGCCGCACTTCTCGCAGATCACGCCGCGGTGCTTGAGGCGCTTGTACTTACCGCACAGGCACTCGTAGTCCTTGATCGGGCCAAAGATCTTGGCGCAGAACAGACCATCGCGCTCGGGCTTGAAGGTACGGTAGTTGATGGTCTCGGGCTTCTTCACTTCGCCGAAGGACCAGCTGCGGATTTTCTCCGGCGAGGCCAGGCCGATCTTGATGGCATCGAAGTGCTCATCGGGAGTGAATTGCTTGAAAAGGTCCAACAAGCCTTTCATGGCTTTCTCCTAAATATTCAGTGCACGGTTGGAGATGAAATGACGCCGGCAAAGGCGCGCCAGGCAAGGCGTGAGGGAGGGCCGCATAGCATCGCTATGCAACCGACCGAACAACGCCGCATGGCGGGTCTTTGACAAGTCAGTTCCTCTCCAACTCGATGTCGATGCCCAAAGATCGGATTTCCTTGACCAACACATTGAACGACTCGGGCATGCCAGCGTCGATGGAGTGCTCACCCTTGACGATGTTCTCGTACACCTTGGTACGACCATTGACGTCATCGGACTTGACCGTGAGCATTTCCTGCAGCACGTAGGACGCGCCGTAGGCTTCCAGTGCCCACACTTCCATTTCACCGAAGCGCTGACCACCGAACTGCGCCTTACCGCCCAGAGGCTGCTGGGTGACCAGTGAGTAAGGACCAGTGGAACGGGCGTGCATCTTGTCGTCGACCAGGTGGTGCAGCTTCAGCACGTGCATGTAGCCCACGGTGACCGGACGCTCGAAAGCCTCACCGGTGCGGCCGTCATACAACTGAGCCTGGGTGCGCGTCGGCGTCAGGCCCTTGGCCTTGGCGATATCGGCAGGGTAGGCCAGTTGCAGCATGGCGCGGATCTCTTCTTCCTTCGCACCGTCGAACACCGGCGTGGCGAACGGCACACCCTTGGACAGGTTGCCGGCCATCTCGATGATCTCGGTGTCGGTGAAGGAGGCGAGGTCTTCCTTCTTGCCGCCGGACTGGTTGTACAGCTCATCGAAGAACTTGCGCAGCTCGGCCGCTGCGGCCTCTTGCTGCAGCATGTTGCCGATGCGCTGACCGATACCCTTGGCAGCCCAGCCCAGGTGCACTTCCAGCACCTGACCAACGTTCATCCGCGAGGGTACGCCCAGCGGGTTGAGCACGATGTCGGCAGGGGTGCCGTCGGCCATGTAGGGCATGTCTTCGATCGGGACGATCTTGGAGACCACCCCCTTGTTACCGTGACGGCCGGCCATCTTGTCGCCAGGCTGCAGACGGCGCTTGACCGCCAGGTGCACCTTGACCATCTTGAGCACGCCTGCAGGCAGCTCGTCGCCTTGGGTCAGCTTCTTGCGCTTTTCTTCGAAAGCCAGGTCGAAGCTGTGGCGGGTCTGCTCCAGCGAGTTCTTGATGCTTTCCAGCTGGTTGGCCAGGTCGTCATCAGCGGGACGGATGTCGAACCAGTGGAACTTGTCCACCGACGACAGGTAGGCCTCGTCCAGGGTCGTGCCCTTGGCCAGCTTGTTGGGGCCACCATTGGCGACCTTGCCGATCAGCAGCTTCTTGATACGGTCGAAGGCATCGGCCTCCACGATACGCAGCTGGTCGTTCAAGTCCAGGCGGAAGCGCTTGAGTTCATCGTCGATGATCTGCTGGGCGCGCTTGTCACGCTGGATGCCTTCACGGGTGAAGACCTGCACGTCGATCACGGTGCCGCTGGTGCCTTGGTCCACACGCAGCGAGGTGTCCTTCACATCGGACGCCTTCTCGCCGAAGATGGCGCGCAGCAGCTTCTCTTCAGGCGTCAGCGTGGTTTCGCCCTTGGGCGTGACCTTGCCGACCAGCACGTCGCCGGGGCCGACTTCCGCACCGATGAACACGATGCCGGACTCGTCCAGACGGGCCAGTTGGTTTTCCGACAGGTTGGGGATGTCGCGCGTGATTTCTTCGGAGCCCAGCTTGGTGTCGCGGGCCATCACCACCAACTCCTCGATGTGGATCGAGGTGTAGCGGTCTTCGGCGACGACGCGCTCGGAGATCAGGATCGAGTCTTCGAAGTTGTAGCCGTTCCAGGGCATGAAGGCCACGAGCATGTTCTGGCCCAGAGCGAGTTCGCCCAGGTCGGTCGATGCGCCGTCGGCCACCACGTCACCCTTGGCCACCGTGTCGCCACGCTTGACGATGGCGCGTTGGTGGATGTTGGTGTTCTGGTTGGAACGCTGGTACTTGATCAGGTTGTAGATGTCGACGCCGACTTCACCAGCCACGGTCTCGTTGTCGTTCACGCGGATCACGATACGGTTCGTGTCCACATAGTCGACCACGCCACCGCGCTTGGCGATCACGACGGTACCCGAGTCAACGGCCGCCACACGCTCCACGCCGGTACCGACCACGGCCTTTTCAGGACGCAGCACAGGCACGGCCTGACGTTGCATGTTGGCGCCCATCAGCGCGCGGTTCGCGTCATCGTGCTCCAGGAAAGGCACCAGCGAGGCCGCAACCGACACGATCTGCGTCGGGGCCACGTCCATGTACTGGATGCGCTCGGGCGAGGTCAGCACGGATTCGCCGTTTTCACGGGCCGACACCAGCTCGTCGATCAGCTTGCCGCTGGCATCGAGCTTGGCGTTGGCCTGGGCGATGACGTACTTGCCTTCTTCGATGGCCGACAGGTAGTCGATCTGCATCGTGGTCTGGCCATCCACCACGCGACGGTAAGGCGTCTCCAGGAAGCCGTACTCGTTCAGGCGGGCGTACAGCGCCAGCGAGTTGATCAGACCGATGTTCGGGCCTTCAGGCGTTTCGATCGGGCACACGCGGCCGTAGTGGGTCGGGTGCACGTCGCGCACTTCGAAGCCGGCACGCTCGCGGGTCAGACCGCCCGGGCCCAGGGCCGAGACACGACGCTTGTGCGTGATCTCGGACAGGGGGTTGGTCTGGTCCATGAACTGCGACAGCTGCGAGGCACCGAAGAACTCCTTCAAAGCCGCGGAGATGGGCTTGGAGTTGATCAGGTCATGCGGCATCAGGGCTTCGGTCTCGGCCTGGCCCAGACGCTCCTTCACAGCCTTCTCGATACGGGCCAGACCGGAACGGTATTGGTTCTCGGCCAGCTCGCCCACGCAACGCACACGGCGGTTGCCCAGGTGATCGATGTCATCGACTTCGCCACGGCCATTGCGCAGCTCGACCAGGATCTTCACGACCGACAGGATGTCGTCGTTGGACAAGGTCATCGGGCCGGTGCCTTCGTCGCGGCCCACACGGGCGTTGAACTTCATGCGGCCCACGCGCGACAGGTCGTACGTGTCTTCGCTGTAGAACAGGCGCTGGAACAGGGCCTGCACGGCGTCTTCGGTAGGCGGCTCGCCAGGGCGCATCATGCGGTAGATGGCGACACGGGCGGCCAGCTCGTCGGCGGTTTCATCGGTGGCCAGGGTCTGGCTGATGTAGGCGCCTTGGTCCAGCTCGTTCGTGAACAGCAGCTCGACGTCCTTGATGCCGGCGCCACGCAGCTTCTTGAGCAGCGACTCTGTCAGCTCTTCGTTGGCCTTGGCGATGATTTCGCCGGTGTCCGGGTCGATCTGGTTCTTGGCCAGCACGCGGCCCAGCAGGAAGTCCTCGGGCACGCTCAGGTGCGTGGTGCCGGACTGCTCCAGTTGACGGGTGTGGCGCGCGGTGATGCGCTTGTCCTTCTCGACGACCACCGAGCCAGACTTGTCGGTGATGTCGAAGCGGGCGATTTCACCCTTGAAGCGCTCGGGCACGAAGGCCAGTTGCGCGCCGGTGTCCATCAGCTTGACGTGATCGAACTGGAAGAAGGTTTCCAGGATCTGCTCGTTGTTCATGCCGATGGCCTTGAGCAGGGTCGACACCGGCATCTTGCGGCGACGGTCCACGCGGAAGTACAGCAGGTCCTTCGGATCGAATTCGAAGTCCAGCCAGGAGCCACGGTAGGGGATGATGCGGGCGCTGAACAGCAGCTTGCCCGACGAGTGCGTCTTGCCCTTGTCGTGCTCGAAGAACACGCCAGGCGAACGGTGCAGCTGCGACACGATGACGCGCTCGGTACCGTTGATGATGAAGGAGCCGTAGTCGGTCATCAGGGGCACTTCGCCCATGTAGACCTCTTGCTCCTTCACTTCCTTGACCACCTTGGACTGGGACGTGGACGTCTCACGGTCATAGATGATCATCTGCAGGCGGGCACGCACGGCAGACGCAAAAGTCAGACCTCGCAGCTGGCACTCACGCTCATCGAACGCCGGTTTGGCGATGTTGAATTCGATGAACTTCATCTCGACGAAACCATTGTGCGAAACAATGGGGAACGCCGAGAGGAAAGCGGCTTGCAGGCCTTCGGGTTTGCGTTGCTGCGGCGGGACGTCCTTCTGCAGGAAGGCGACATACGAATCTTTCTGCATCGTCAGCAGATAAGGCACGTTCAAAACGCTGCCGCGCTTGCCGAAACTCTTTCGAATCCGCTTGCGCTCGGTGTAGCTGTAAGGGGTTGCTTGCGCCATAAACTCTCCGTTTCGGACACCAAAAGGGGTGCGCCGTTTCGAATTCAGCCCATTCCCTGGCCGTGGGATGGAACTGCTGTTCGGCGACTGGCCATTCGGACGCGCCCGCCCCGCGAGGAATATCTCCCCACAGAACGTGTCCGAGGCTTGGTGGTTGGCCACTACCAACCGCTGGCAGACAACCCTCGCGTTGCACGGGGGCTCGACCAAACCGGTTCTCCGCAGTCGGTTCAGAGAACACTCGAAAAGCCCTCCAGTGTACTACCGGATCACCTTTCGGCTGCACTCAAGGGTAGAAACCCTTCAGACGCCAAAGGCCGCCTCCTTTCGGAGGCAGCCATTTGGTTTTTCCAACCCGAGGCGAACCTAGGGGAGGATGCTGCGGCACGAAGCCGCAGGCTGATTACTTCAGCTCGGCCTTGGCGCCAGCTTCGACCAGCTTCTTGACGGCAGCTTCAGCGTCAGCCTTGGCCACGCCTTCCTTGACGTTCTTGGGAGCGCCGTCGACCAGGTCCTTGGCTTCTTTCAGACCCAGACCGGTGATTTCGCGGACAGCCTTGATGACGCCGACCTTGTTGGCGCCAGCTTCGGTCAG
>RXJQ01000091.1:0-3837 GCA_003963115.1 Burkholderiales bacterium | reverse complement strand
TCGATGGCCTTGACCAGCTCGTTGAGTTCCATCACGGACATGCTGTCCAGGGCGGTCAGGAATGCGTCTTTATCGAATGCCATTTTGGGTTCCTAAATCGGTAAAAGTTTCAATGAGGTACGGTCGATCGTCCGAGCAATGGGCGATCAAGCGGCAGGGGCTTCGGCCGGTGCTGCTGCACCGCCACCCTTTTGCTCGGCCACAGCAGCCAGCACGCGGGCGAAGCCCGACACCGGCGAATTGAGCAGGCCACACAGTTGGGCCAGCAGCACTTCCTTGCTGGGGATCGAGGCCAGAGACTTGACGCCATTGGCGTCCAGAGCCTTGCCTGCGTAGGCGCCTGCCTTGATGACCAGCTTGTCATTGCCCTTGGCAAAGTCAGCGATCACCTTGGCTGCTGCCACGGCGTCTTCAGAGAAGCCGTAGATCAGCGGGCCGCTCATGCTCTCGGCGGCGACTTCAAACGGGGTGCCAGCCACAGCACGACGGGCCAGGGTGTTCTTCAGAACGTGCAGGTACACGCCTTGCGAACGGGCCGTCTTGCGCAGCTGATCCAGTTGAGCCACCGTGAGACCGCGGTACTCAGCCAGTGCCAGCGTCTGCGACTTGCCCGCCTGGGCAGCCACTTCGGCGATCACGGCTTCTTTCTCGTTGCGATTGAGACTCAAGGTCTACTCCTTAACAAACATGCCCTTCGCGCACCGTCCACAGGGACGACACCCTCCGGGCACACCCGGTTTCAGCGACCTTCTGCCTCGGAACCCACATCGCCGATTGCACCGATACAAGCGCATCGGAGACAACAGCGAGGCGGAAACCTTCAACAGCGGGTTCGCCATCTGCGTAGGCCGATCACGTGTGCAATCGATTAAGCCTCGGAACGCCTGTACAAGCGCATCCCTTGACGCCTACGGTCTTTGATAGCCTGCAGCGTTGCCACTGCAGCCCACCAATTCGTTTCAGATGCACCGCGCCAGACTCGCGCGGGATCCAGCCAGCTTCAGGCTTGCGCCCTCTGCCAGCCATGTCTTGCGACGATCAGCCGACGTTGATGGTGCCAACGTCGACGCGCACGCCCACGCCCATGGTCGAGGACACGGCGACCTTCTTCAGGTACACGCCCTTGCTCGAAGCAGGCTTGAGCTTGTTCAGCGCATCCAGCAGTGCGGCCAGGTTGCCCTTGAGCTTGTCAGCATCGAAGGAGCGACGGCCGATGGTGCCGTGGATGATGCCGGCCTTGTCGACGCGGAACTGGACCTGGCCAGCCTTGGCGTTCTTGACAGCGGTGGCGACGTCGGGCGTCACGGTACCGACCTTGGGGTTGGGCATCAGGCCACGGGGACCCAGCACGGTACCCAGGGTACCGACGACGCGCATCGTGTCCGGCGAGGCGATCACCACGTCGAAGTTGATGTTGCCAGCCTTGACTTGCTCAGCCAGGTCTTCCATGCCAACGACGTCGGCGCCAGCGGCCTTGGCTTCTTCAGCCTTGGCACCTTGGGCGAACACGGCGACGCGCTTGGTCTTGCCGGTGCCGTTGGGCATCACGACAGCGCCACGAACCACCTGGTCGGACTTCTTGGCGTCCACGCCCAGTTGCACGGACACGTCGATGGATTCATCGAACTTGGCGGTGGCGGCATCCTTGACGATGCTCAGGGCGTCGTCGATGGCGTACAGCTTGGTCGTGTCGACCTTGCCTTCGAGGGCTTTTTGCTTCTTGGTCAGCTTGGCCATGATCAAACCCCTTCAACGATGATGCCCATCGAACGAGCCGAACCGGCGATCGTGCGAACGGCAGCGTCCAGATCAGCAGCGGTCAGGTCCTTCTGCTTGGTCTTGGCGATTTCCTCCAGCTGAGCACGGGTCAGCTTGCCGACCTTGTCAGACTGGGGACGTGCGGAACCCTTATCGATCTTGGCGGCCTTCTTCAGCAACACGGTTGCGGGAGGCGTCTTGATGATGAAGGTGAAGGACTTGTCCGCGAAAGCGGTGATCACCACGGGCAACTTCAGACCAGGCTCGACGCCTTGAGTCTGGGCGTTGAACGCCTTGCAGAATTCCATGATGTTCAGACCACGCTGACCCAGCGCGGGACCGACGGGAGGCGAGGGGTTCGCCTTGCCAGCCGGAATTTGCAGCTTGATGAAGCCGACAATTTTCTTTGCCATGTGTTTCTCCTTGAACCACGCCAAGCTCCCGCTTCGGGCCCGCCGGTGTGGTCGAGTGCAAACGCCTTACTGGGGGCAACGGACTTTTAATAATCCGCCGCTCTGTTCGGGCTCCTCATGCCGCGATCTCGTTCGCGGCTGGTGACGGCAATTTGTGGCCTGCGCATTGACCGAACAATCATCGATCGAACAATGCGCAGCCACCCCATCGCGGGGAAAGATTACGATTGTATGTCGAGTTTTGTTGGCTTGGCAAGCCCCTGCAGCTCAGCAGGAAAAGAAAAAGGCTCCGGGGGGAGCCTTTTACCTTGGCGGGTGCGTGGGGCAAATTTTGCCTGAGCCTTTGGCTCTCGGCGAAATTTGATGCCCTGAACGGGCATCAAATTTTCTCAACCTGCCCGAAGTCCAGCTCGACGGGCGTGGCACGACCGAAAATCGTGACCGAGACGCGCAGCTTGGACTTCTCGTAGTTGACGTCCTCGATCGAGCCGTTGAAGTCGGTGAAGGGACCCTCCTTGACGCGGACCACTTCGCCCACCTCCCACTCGACCTTGGGGCGCGGCTTCTCGATGCCTTCTTGCATCTGGTTGACGATCTTCATGACCTCGTCTTCCGAGATGGGCACGGGGCGGTTCTTGGCCCCGCCCACGAAGCCCGTCACCTTGGAAGTGTTCTTGACCAAGTGCCAGGTGTCGTCGCTCATGACCATCTCGACCAGCACGTAGCCGGGGAAGAAGCGGCGCTCGGTCACGGACTTCTTGCCGTTCTTGACTTCGACGACTTCTTCGGTGGGCACCAGGATGCGACCAAACTGGTCTTGCATGCCGGCACGGTCAATGCGCTCGCGCAGGTTGCGCTCGACGGCTTTTTCCATGCCGGAATAGGCGTGCACCACGTACCAGCGCAGGGGTACTGCGGAAGGGGTGGCTTGAACGTCAGTCATGGGAAATCAACCTCGCTTCGATGTGTTGCGCTTGCGAACGAATCAGTGCTTCCAGCCCAGGATCAGGCCGTAGATCACCCACTCCAGCGACTTGTCGGTCAGCCACAGGAACAAAGCCATGACCACCACGAAGGCAAACACATAGGCGGTCATCTGCGTGGCCTCGGGGCGGCTAGGCCATACGACCTTGCGCAGCTCTTTGGTGGAATCCTGACCGAAGGCGATCAGCTCCTTGCCTTGCGCCGAGGTGAGAAACACACCCACGGCCGCCGCGATCAGGACCAGCAGCGCCAGCACGCGCAGCCACAGGTCTTGCTTGCCCAGCAGGTAGAACACGGCCACGGCCCCCACTACCAGCAGACCGGTAGCAGCCAGCTTGGCCTTGTCAGCACTTGTCGAGACGGTTTCGATTTGCGTAGTAGCCATGAACGAATTCTTTGAGGCGCCAAAGCCCGCGGACCTCTCGGCCTGCGGGCTGCTGTAAACAGCGGCAGTGTCATTGTTCAGTATCTGGCAGGGGCAGTAGGAATCGAACCTACAACCTTCGGTTTTGGAGACCGACGCTCTGCCAATTGAGCTATACCCCTACTGGCCAAAAAAACTGAACGTAAGATTTTAGTCGAGAATCTTGGCAACCACGCCGGCGCCGACGGTACGGCCACCTTCGCGGATGGCGAAGCGCAGACCTTCTTCCATGGCGATCGGGGCGATCAGCTTGACCGT
>RXJQ01000008.1 GCA_003963115.1 Burkholderiales bacterium | reverse complement strand
TCTGCTACCCGCGCATCGAAGCGGGCCAGCCCACGGTGTGCTCGGAGACCTGCGTGGGCCGCATCCGCTACCTGGGTGTGCTGCTGTATGACGCCGACCGCATCGAGCAGGCTGCCAGCACCGAGCAGGACCGCGACCTCTACCAAGCCCAGCTCGACATCTTCCTGGATCCGCGTGACCCCAAGGTGATCGAGCAGGCCCGTGCCGATGGCGTGCCCGAAGCCTGGCTGAATGCTGCCCGCAACAGCCCCGTCTACAAGATGGCTGTGGACTGGAAGGTGGCCCTGCCGCTGCACCCTGAGTACCGAACGCTGCCCATGGTCTGGTACGTGCCGCCACTGTCGCCGATTCAGGCAGCGGCCCATGCTGGCCAGGTGGGCGTCAACGGCGAGATCCCCGACGTGAGCCAGCTTCGCATCCCCTTGAAGTACCTGGCCAACCTGATGACGGCGGGCGACGTGGCGCCGGTCTCGCGCGCGCTGGAGCGCATGCTGGCCATGCGGGCCTATATGCGTGGCAAGCACGTCGATGGTCAGCCCAATGTCAACGCTATCGAGCAGGTTGGCATCAGCGCGGAGATGGTCGCGGACATGTACCACATCATGGGCATCGCCAACTATGAAGACCGGTTCGTGATCCCTACGGCGCATCGCGAATACGCCGAAGACGCGTTCGACCTGCGAGGTGGTTGCGGCTTCTCGTTTGGCAACGGCTGCTCGGACGGCCACAGCGAGCCCAGCCTCTTCGGTGCCAAGAAGAAGCGCACCATTCCCATCAAGTCGGAGGTCTGACCATGCACCATCTCACACCCGCCCGCAGCCTCAGAGCGCTGGCCCGTCTGCTGGCTTATCCCAATGCCGACTTGAGGGCCCTGCTGCCTGAACTGACCCCGGCCTTGCACGATGAAGGCCGCCTGACGCCTGCGCGTTCAGCCGGCCTGGAGCGGCTCATCGGCAGCCTGTGGGTGAGCGACCCGTATGACGTCGAGTCGGATTACGTCGAGCTCTTCGACCGTGGCCGCAGCACCTCCTTGCATCTCTTCGAGCACGTGCACGGCGATTCGCGCGACCGAGGTCAGGCCATGGTCGACCTGATCCGCACCTATGAACAAGCCGGCCTGCACCTGCCTGTTGGCCAGGGCGGCGAGTTGCCCGACTACCTGCCGCTGGTGCTGGAGTTCGTCTCCATGCTGGATGGCGAGTCCGCGTGGGCTTTCACATCGGAGTTCGCCCACATCCTCAACGCGCTGTACGCGGCCTTGCTCAAGCGCCGCAGCCTGTATGCCCACATCCCGGCGGCCGTGCTGGAGTTGATGGGCCTGGCCATCGAGCCCACCGAGGTGCCCGAGGATGAAGCTCTGGACGAAGCCTGGGCCGAGCCCGCAGCCTTTGGCGGATGCACCAGCCACGGTCAACAGCGCCCTGATCAACCGCAACCCATCCACATCGTGCGCAACAAGCCGCGCACCGCATCGCCACGAGGAGCATCAGCATGAGCCTCACCCACCAGTTTTTCTTCGGGATCTATCCCTACATCGCCATGGTCGTGTTCCTGCTGGGCAGCCTGGTGCGCTTCGACCGTGACCAGTACACCTGGCGCAGCGAGTCAAGCCAGATGCTGTCCACAGGGCTGCTGCGCGCGGGCTCCAACCTGTTCCACCTGGGCATCATCGGCCTGTTATGCGGCCACTTCTTCGGGATGCTGACACCGCCCGAGCTCGTACACGCGCTTGGCGTGACGCCATCGCAAAAGCAGTTGCTGGCCGTCGTGGCCGGTGGCATCCTGGGCAGTTTGGGACTGGTCGGGCTTTCACTGCTCGTGGCCCGCCGTCTGGGCGATGAGCGCGTGAGGGCCACCTCAAAGCCGCGGGACTTCCTCGTGCTGTTCTGGATCCTGGGCACGCTGATGCTGGGGCTGTCCACCATCCCGCTGTCCATCGAACACCGCGATGGCGCCACCATGCTCAAGCTCATGGCCTGGGCGCAGCATATCGTGACCTTCCGGGGCGACGCTGCCAGCCTGATCGCCGATGTGTCACCGGTTTTCAAGGTGCACATGGTGGCCGGCATGACCGTGTTCGTCCTCTTTCCCTTTACGCGCCTGGTGCATGTGTGGAGCGGCTTTGCCTCGGCGGCCTATGTGCTGCGACCCTGGCAGGTGGTGCGCAGCCGCCGTATCGGTCTGCCTCGCTGAACGGCTTCGTATTCAAGGATGCACAACATGAGTTCTTCTTCTGCTGCCCTGAACTTGCGCGTCGGCGACGATGTGCTCCACACCAATCCCCAGACCCTGACAGTGGCGCAGCGTCGTCAGATGGCCAGCCTGGCCCTACTGCGCCTGGCGGCCATCGAAGACGGGCTGCTTTCGGCCGAAGACCCACCGCCGCAAGACGGCGTGCTCAGCGAGGCGGCGGCCGGTGCCATCGACTGTTGGCTGGACCAGCACGTCCAGGTGCCCGAGCCCGATGAGCAGGCCTGCCGCCGCTTTCATGCCGCGCATCCGGCGCGCTATGCACAGGGCGAGCAGGTGCTGGCTCGGCACATCCTGTTTGCCGTGACCGACGGTGTGGACATCCAGGCCTTGCGCCAACGCGCCGAGCAGGTTCTCTTGGCCGTGCGGGCCGATACCGATGCCTTCGAGGCCCAGGCACGTGCGCTGTCCAACTGCCCGACCGCGAAAGAAGGTGGGCGCCTGGGTTGGTTGCGGGCTGATGACTGTGCGCCGGAGTTCGCGCGCGAGCTGTTTGCCCAGGATGCGCCTGTGGCGCATGTGGGGGTGCTGCCCCGACTCGTGCACAGCCGCCATGGGCTGCACATCGTGGATGTCCAGTCCCGGCAGGCGGGCGTGTCTCTGCCCTTCGAGATGGTGAAGGATGCGGTCTCTCAAGCCTTGCGTCAGCAGAGCTTTGCCACGGCCCTGCGCCAGACCTGTGCCTTGCTGGCGGCTCGCCATGGTGTGGAAGGCGCCGACATCGACGCAGCCGGTTCGCCACTGCTGCAATGATGCCCTGATCAACGAGGTCGATGAGCGGTGGCTGAGCAGCCTCTGAGGTCTTGTGGTCTCGTCAGCGCAAGTTGATCTGCGGGCCGACACTGCACAGGCGCGCCAGCAACTTATCTGGTACCTGATAGCTGACGTTGCCCATGCTGGCCTGTGTCTGCGGGGTGGGCCGGTAGGCCTGTAAGACCCAGTGCTTCACGCCCAATGCGCGCAGCTTGCGCGCCAGCCGCAACAAGGTGACGTCGTCAATGAGATCGGGGTGGTAGGTCGTGCGGAACTCGCAGGCACGGCCGCTGGCCAGCACCAAGGCCAGACTTTCCTGAGCGGGCAGGCCACTGCGGGGCACCGAAGTCACGGCCTTGTAGTCATCGAACTCGGTCTTGATGTCCAGGGCCACCCAGTCCACCAGCGGCAGGCAGGCAGCCAGGCGCTTGGGGTAGAGGCCCGCAGTGTGCAGACCAACCTGGAAGCCCATGGCCCGCACGGTCTCCATGGCCGAGGGCAGGCCGATATCCAGTGTGGGCTCGCCACCGCTGAATACCACGGCGTCGAGCAGGCCACGGCGTTGCTGCAAGGTATCGAGCACGCGCAGCCACACCTGGGCGTTGTGCTCGCCACGGGGTTGCAAGGCAGGGTTGTGGCAGTAATGGCAGCGCCAGGGGCAGCCCTGCACGAACACCACGGCAGCCAGGTGGTCTGGCCAGTCCGTGGTGCTCAGCGGCGTGAAGCCGCCGACGTCCAGGGTGGCTTTATCCACGCTGGGGTGGTTCGACAAAGTAGCGACGTTCATGGAACTCCCCTTTCTTGCCTGCATTGAACGAGGAAACGGGTCGGTGATAGCCCATGACCCGGGTCCAGACCTCGCAGCGTTGGCGTTCGTGCTCCGCCAGGACAGGGTGAGGGGCATCGGGTGTGCCGTTGCTGTCGACGGTGGTGAAGTTTGTGTGGGTCATGCAAGCTCCTTCAAGCGGTATGGACCATGGTGGCATCGGCCCGCTTGCGCTTGAGCGCGGCCTCGTCGCAATGTGGGCAGAAGGCGTGCTCACCGGTCAGATAGCCATGCACCGGGCAGATCGAGAACGTCGGCGTGATCGTGATGTAGGGCAGCCGAAAGCGCGTTAGCGCCCGCTGCACCAACGTCTTGCAGGCCTGTGCCGACGACACCCGCTCGCCCAGATAAAGGTGCAGCACCGTGCCACCCGTGTAGCGCGTCTGCAAGGCCTCCTGCCGTGCCAGAGCTTCGAACGGGTCGTCGCTGAAGCCCACTGGCAACTGCGAGGAGTTGGTGTAGTAGGGCTCCAACTGCGTACCGGCTTGCAGGATGTCGGGGAAGCGTGCGCGGTCCTCTTTCGCGAAGCGGTAGGTCGTGCCTTCGGCCGGTGTGGCCTCCAGGTTGTAGAGGTGGCCAGTGGCCTCCTGCATGCCGCTGATGCGCGTGCGGATGTGATCCAGAAAGCGCAAGGCAAAGGCCTCTCCCCATGGCGTGGTGATGTCTTCCAGGTCTTGGGTGAAGTTGCGGATCATCTCGTTGATGCCGTTGACCCCGATGGTGGAGAAGTGGTTGCGCAGCGTGCCCAGGTAACGCTTGGTATAGGGGAACAAGCCTGCGTCCATGTGGCCTTGTATGACCTTGCGCTTGATCTCCAGGCTCTGGCAGGCCAGGTCCAGCAGGTGATCGGTGCGCTTGAGCAAGGAGGCCTCATCGCCCAAGTGCAGGTAGCCCAGCCGGGCGCAGTTGAGCGTGACCACGCCGAGCGAACCCGTCTGCTCGGCCGACCCGAACAGGCCATTGCCACGCTTGAGCAATTCGCGCAGGTCGAGTTGTAGCCGGCAGCACATGGAGCGGATCATGTGCGGCTGCAACTCCGAGTTCACGAAGTTCTGGAAGTAAGGCAGGCCATACTTGGCCGTCATCTCGAACAGCGCTTCGGTGTTGGGGTGCGCCCAGTCGAAGTCCTTCGTGATGTTGTAGGTCGGGATGGGGAAGGTAAAGACGCGGCCCTTGGCGTCACCGGCCATCATCACGTCGATGTAGGCGCGGTTGATCATGTCCATTTCGGCTTGCAGGTCACCATAGCTGAAGGGCATCTCCATGTCGGCGATCACGGGCACTTGCTCGCGCAGGTCTTCAGGGCAGGTCCAGTCAAACGTGAGATTGGTAAAGGGCGTCTGAGTGCCCCAGCGTGAGGGCACGTTGAGGTTGTAGATCAACTCCTGCATGCACTGGCGTACCTGCTCGTAGCTCAGGCTGTCTTGACGGATGAAGGGGGCCAGATAGGTGTCGAAGGAGCTGAAGGCCTGCGCGCCGGCCCATTCGTTTTGCAAGGTACCGAGGAAGTTGACGATCTGCCCCACGGCCGATGACAGGTGCCTGGGTGGCCCAGCCTCCACCTTGCCCGGCACCCCATTGAGCCCCTCGTGAAGCAAGGTGCGCAATGACCAGCCCGCGCAGTAGCCCGAGAGCATATCCAGGTCATGGATGTGCAGATCGGCATCGCGGTGCGCCTGCCCAATTGCTTGAGGGTAGACATGACCGAGCCAGTAGTTGGCGATCACCTTGCCCGACACGTTGAGGATGAGCCCGCCCAGTGAGTAGCCCTGATTGGCATTGGCGTGGATGCGCCAGTCCTGCCGGTGCAGGTACTCGTTGACCGAGCGCTCCACATCGATGGCGGTGCGGCGGTCTTCACGCAAGGTGCGGTGCTGTTCGCGGTAGACGATGTAGGCGCGTGCGGCCTGGAAGTGGCCCGCATCCAACAGCACCTGCTCGACCACATCCTGGATCTGCTCCACCGATGGCACGCGGGCCTGCAAGCGCGCCTTGACAGCTTTAGCCAGTCGATGAGCTTCATCGACATCCAGCGTGCCCGTGGCCATGCCCGCCGACGCGATCGCGCTGACGATGCGCTCAAGCTGGAAGGGGGCGACGCTGCCTTGGCGCTTGATTACAGCCACGGGCGAGCGAGAGGTGGCGTCGGAGATATCGATCGATGTTGAGGCCATGTGTCCATCCACCAGATCAGGTTGCCGACGAAGGTGTCAGCACACGATGCCCCTCAGTGTTTGGAGATTGGCCTGACAGGGTTTTGACCGTGGTCAAGCAGCGGCCACAGTCAGGCCTTCAAGCCGAGCCGGCGGGCCAGCTTGTGCAGGTTGCTCGGGTCGACATCCAGTTGACGCGCGGCCGTGGCCCAGTTGCCTTTGCTCTCGACCAGCGCCTGCTCGATGGCTTGGCGTTGCAGTGCGTCCACCTGGGCTCTCAAACTGAGGTGCGTGGCTTGAGCCTGTTGCGGTTCTTTGGTCGATGGCGCCACCAAGTGCGGGTGCATTGGCGTGTGCATGAGCGAGGGCGCGTCGCCGTCATCGGCCGACAAGTCCAGCAGGTCCGCCGACAAGGTCGCGATGTCGCTGCGGCGCACGCCCCGGCTCAAGAGTTTGAGGGCACCGCGGCCGATCACGTGTTCGAGTTCGCGCACATTGCCCGGCCAGCCATAGCGCAGCAGCGCGGCCTCGGCGCCGGCATCCAGCCGTAGGCTGCGCAGCCCCAGTCGGGCACGGTTGACTTCCAGGAAGTGTCCGGCCAGCAGCAGCACGTCGTCATCGCGCTCGCGCAGCGGCGGCACGTGCACAGGGTAGACCGACAGGCGGTGATAGAGGTCGGCCCGAAAGCGCCCTTGCGCCACCGCTTCCTTGAGCGAGCGGTTCGTGGCGGCCACCACGCGTACATCCACCTGCACCGGCCTGTCTGCGCCCAGGCGCTGCACCTCGCCGTTTTGCAGCGTGCGCAGCAGCTTGGCCTGGATGGTCAAAGGCAACTCGCCGATCTCATCGAGAAAGATGGTACCGCTACGTGCCGCTTCGAAACGGCCCGCGCGGTCGGTGGTGGCGCCCGAAAACGCCCCGCGCACATGGCCAAACAACTCGCTCTCGGCCAGCGATTCGGGCAAAGCCGCGCAATTGACGTGCACCATCGGGCCCTTGGCACGTGGCGAGCGCTCGTGCACGCGGCGTGCGAACAGGTCCTTGCCCACGCCGGTCTCGCCCATCAGCAGCACCGGCAGGTCGGACTGAGCCACGACATCCACTTCATGCAACACCTGCTGCAAGGCCGCGCTGTGCCCGATGAGGTTCATGCGCGACCCCGCCGGCAGCGCGCCCTCGGCCGGCTCGGATGCCGCCACACTGGCCTGCCGCAAGGCCTGCACTTCCTGCTCCAGCAGGCCCATGCGAACCACAGCGGCCACCAGCGGCAGGCATTGCTGCAAGGCTTCGCGTGCAGAGGCCTCAAACGTGCCTGGCTGCAAGGCATCCAGGGTCAACACCCCCCACCGGTGGCCATCTACCTGGATGCTCGCGCCCATGCAGTCGTGTACCGGCAATGGCGCGCCGGCCATGGCATCGACCAGGCCGTCGTAGGGGTCGGGCAGGGTGCTTTCATGCTCGAAATGAACAAGCTCCCGGCTCAGCAGAATGGCCGACAAACGTGGATGCTGGGCCACCACGAAGGCGCGCCCCAGCGCATCGCGCGTGAGCCCGTCAATCGCGACCGGGCGCAGCACATCGTCTTCGTGCTGAAGCAGGGCCACGGCATGGCAACCGAACTGGGCTTTCAGTTGCGACACCAGCCGTTGCAGGCGAACGGCGCGCGGCAGGCTCACCGCCAGGTCGGCCAGACCCAAGGGACCAAGCAGGGTGTTATTAACCTCGTTCATGGTGAATCAAACCCTATTTATTGGGGTTAATTATACCCATGTGCGGCGTAAGTAGTTGATTCATATATCGCTGTTTCGTGGCCCGCTCCTTGCGCTGTCTGACAGGGATATCGAAGCCTTAACAAGACTGGAGCCACCTCATGAACCACGCCGAACAATCCCTGGGCCTGCTGGCCCGCACTATCCCTGGTGCAACAAAGGTGTTCCACGAGCACCACCTGGACTTCTGCTGCGGCGGCAAGCAGACCTTGCAAGCTGCAGCGCAAAAGGCCGGTCTGAGCGCCGATGGCATCGCCGCCCAACTGAGTGCCTTGCAAGACGCCGGCGACGAGGTGGTGGACTGGACCGACGCGCCCACATCTGCCCTCATCGACCACATCCTGACCCGCTACCACGCCCGCCACCGCGAGCAACTGCCCGAGCTCATCCGATTGGCCCGCCGCGTCGAGTCCGTGCATGGCGATCGGCCTGAGTGTCCGCGTGGCCTGGCCGATCATCTGGAGACCATGCAGCAGGAGCTGGAGAGCCACATGCAGAAGGAAGAGATGGTGCTCTTCCCCATCTACAAGCGTGGCATGGGCCACCCCGGCCTGCCGCCCGTGCAGATGATGCGCATGGAGCACGACCACCACGGCACCGAGCTGGTCAGGCTGGAGGCGCTCACCAACGACATCACCTTGCCACGCAGCGCATGCAACACCTGGCGCGCGCTCTACCTGGGCCTTCAGACCCTATGCGAAGACCTCATGGCCCACATCCATCTGGAGAACAACGTGCTTTTCGAGCGCGCAGCCTAGGCCTGAAGTCAGGCCCTCAGAAACCATCATTCCTCACTCACTCACTCACTCATTCATTCATTCATTCATTCATTCATCCAAACCCACCATGCTGGATACCCAAACCAAAGAACTCGTCAAAGCCACCGCGCCCGTGCTGCAAGAGCATGGCGTGGCGCTCACCCGCCACTTCTATGCCCGCATGTTCGAGCACAACCCGGAGTTGCGGGAGATCTTCAACCAGGGGCATCAACGCAGCGGTGCGCAGCAGCAAGCCCTGGCCATGGCCGTGGCGGCATACGCGGCGAACATCGAGAACCCCGGCGTGCTGATGCCGGTGCTTGAGCGCATCGCGGCCAAGCACGTCAGCCTGGGTATTCGCAAAGAGCACTACGCCATCGTCGGCAAGCATCTTCTGGCTTCCATCGGCGAGGTATTGGGCGAGGCCGCCACGCCCGCGCTCATCGCCGCTTGGGCTGCGGCCTATGGCCAACTGGCCGACATCCTGATCGGCATGGAGCAGGCCATCTACGACGAAGCCGCACAACGCGAGGGTGGCTGGACCGGCTGGCGCACCTTCCGTGTTCAGCGCAAGCAAGCCGAGAGCGAAGAGATCAGATCGTTTGAGCTGCGCCCGGCCGATGGTGGCTTGGTACCTCACTACCGCCCTGGCCAGTATGTGTCGGTTCGCGTGGTGATCCCTGAACTGGGTTATCGCCAGCCGCGTCAATACAGCTTGTCAGGTGCGCCAGGGCAAGGCCATCTGCGCATCTCCGTCAAGCGCGAGGCGGCTGGCGTGAACAACCCGGCCGGCATGGTGTCCAACCACTTGCATGAACACATCTTGGAAGGCGACGTGATCGAAGTGGCGCCGCCCGCCGGTGACTTCTTCCTGCACGAAGATCGGCAGACGCCGGTGGTGCTGCTCAGCGCCGGTGTGGGGATCACGCCCATGATGGCCATGCTCGAGCACCTGCATGACACGGCGCCCACACGCGCTGTGCGCTTTGTGCATGCGGCGCGCCATGCGGGTGTGCAAGCCTTTGCAGAGCGCTTTCACGCGCTGGTGGCAGGCTTCGAGGATGGGCGTGCGTGGGTCGCTCACGAGGAGGCCCATTCGGCAGACACCCCCGCGCTGTGCAATGAGCTGGGTCGTCTGGACGTGTCACGTCTGGCTGAACAGGGGCTGCTGCCGGCCAACGCCGACTACTACCTGTGCGGCCCGAAAGGCTTCATGGCGACGCAACTCAATGCCCTGCGAGGATTGGGTGTGCCGGCGGATCGCATCCACGCCGAGGCCTTCGGGACGGGTGGGGTGGCGAGCTGACAGCCTGATCTGAGCGCCGCACCAAAAAAGCCCGCTGTCAATCGACAGGCGGACTTGATGGTCGAGGAAGAGGCGCTTACTGACAGGTGCTTGGGGCAGCCTTGCCGTTGAACCGATCAATCAGATAGCTCAAGCCAGAGCCGAGTTTCAAAGCACCCAGGACGTGATCCGTGCCAGTCAGGCGGGCATATTGAACCGTTGCACCGCCAGCGCAGTAGGTCTGAATCAGGTTGTCTGCGTCGGCAATCGGCATCAGCTCATCCGACGTGCCTTCCCAGATGTACAGCGGCATCTTGGGGATGTGCTGCCCCATGCTGTTGGCCTGGCCAATGGCTTGCATCTGCGGCAGATCCAGGAAGTTCGGGTCTTGCAGGTACTGCGCGCTCTTCTTGTAGGCATAAGGGGTCAGGAGTTCGGGCTGCCCCGAGGCCGTGCCACCCAGGCAACGGTTGCCCACATCGGCAATCATCTTGAGGCCCGCTGCCGTGGCGAACTGGTTGGGATCGATTTCAGGATAAGCCCGCGACAAGCCCACCACCGCGCCAAAGTAGGCGCCGGCAAACAGTGTCCCGTCCACCTTCTTGGCCACGTTGATGGGGATGACGGGCAGGCCGCCTGCAGCCGCGCCAACGATGTTGAGCTCAGGCGCATAGCTGGCAGCCAGCTCGGCGGCCCACATGGTGGCAAAAGAGCCACCCGAGTAACCGTATATGCCAACGGGCGTGGCGCTGCTCAGCCCGCTCTGGCTGAATTTTTCGACAGCGCGGATGCTGTCGAGCACGCCATGCCCGCTGTTGGGCCCGGCGATCCATTCAGACTTCAAGCCTTCGTAGTCGGACAAGTTCACGTAGTAGCCGCTGGTCAGAGCCGATTTGTAGAAGGTCTTGTCGAACAGCTTGCCCGTGAGCGTCAGGCCGGAGGGAGAGCAGTTCAGGGTCAGGCTGTCATAGAACGATTGGTAGGAGATCAACTTCTTGCCGGTCGTGGACACCTTCGCGGGCACGAGGAAAGTGGTCACCATGGCCACAGGCTGGTCCTTGTTGTCGGTTGAGCGGTACATGATCTGCCAGCCGGCCTTGACATCCGACCACAGTGAGCTGGCTGGCAAGGCACGGTAGCGCAGCACGGCACCAGGGGCTGCGGCGGCCAGCGTCGAGTCGGCGGGCTGGGTGTAGAAGCTGTCCGACGCCGGCACGACTTTGGGGTCGGCGGTGGGAAAGGCTTGCTGCGCCTGGGCGGCTTGGTGCAAGGACAGGGCGCTCAGGCAGGCGATGCTGGCAAGGGTTGCCAGGCGGTGGGTGAATGCAGTCATGTTGCTCCTCGTTGTCAATGGGGCAGGCGTGTCACCATGCTGTGATGCGGTTGCCTTCGAGATTGATTAAACGCGGCGCATATCATTCCGCATTTGCACGTTTTCCCTTTGGTTTGAGCCACGCCCCCTTGTGTGAGGGGGCTGCCCATTCGACATTGATGAGGTGCATTGAGGTCTGGGTGATCAGGCAGCCATGGATCGTCTTGTCACGACCGCTCCCTCTTGAAACTTCCCAGACCATCCCTATAATCGTTAGCACTCACCAGTGACGAGTGCTAATTGCGAGTGCGCAAGCGGCGCTCCGAGCAGGTGGCATGCGGATCCCGCATGATGAAAGCCAATCCAAAAGCTTCATAGTGAGTGTTTACTTACTGAGAAGTCATTGTCAAACCGATGTCTCAAGAGACAGGAGAAGTCATGAAACTGCGTCCTCTGCACGATCGCGTGATCGTCAAGCGCCTGGAAAACGAAACCAAGACCGCTTCGGGCATCGTCATCCCTGACGCCGCCGCCGAGAAGCCTGACCAGGGCGAAATCCTCGCCGTCGGTCCTGGCAAGCGCAATGACAAGGGCGATTTCGTTGCCCTGAACGTCGCTGTGGGCGACCGCGTTCTGTTCGGCAAGTACTCCGGCCAGACCGTCAAGGTCGATGGCGAAGAGTTGCTCGTGATGCGCGAGGAAGACCTCTTCGCCGTGATCGCCAAGTAAGCGTCAAGCAAGTCGACAGGCCTCAGGCCAGACACCCCCACATTCACTGATTTCGGAGATATATAAATGGCAGCAAAAGACGTCGTCTTTGGTTCCGACGCCCGTCACCGCATGGTTGAAGGCGTGAACATCCTGGCAAACGCCGTGAAGGTCACCTTGGGTCCCAAGGGCCGCAACGTGGTGCTCGAGCGCTCCTTCGGCGCCCCCACCGTGACCAAGGACGGTGTGTCCGTGGCCAAGGAAATCGAGCTCAAGGACAAGCTCATGAACATGGGCGCCCAGATGGTCAAGGAGGTCGCTTCCAAGACCTCTGACAACGCCGGCGACGGCACCACCACCGCCACCGTGCTGGCCCAGGCCATCGTGCGCGAGGGCATGAAGTACGTGGCCGCCGGCATGAACCCGATGGACCTCAAGCGCGGTATCGACCGTGCCGTGACCGCGCTGGTGGAAGAGCTCAAGAAGCAATCCAAGCCCACCACCACCTCCAAGGAAATCGCCCAGGTCGGCACCATCTCCGCCAACTCGGACGCCGATGTTGGCGAGATCATCGCCAACGCGATGGACAAGGTCGGCAAGGAAGGCGTGATCACCGTTGAAGACGGCAAGTCGCTGAACAACGAGCTGGACGTCGTCGAAGGCATGCAGTTCGACCGCGGCTACCTGTCGCCCTACTTCATCAACAACCCCGAGAAGCAAGCCGCTCTGTTGGACAACCCGTTCGTGCTGCTGTACGACAAGAAGATCTCCAACATCCGTGACCTGCTGCCCACACTGGAGCAAGTTGCCAAGGCTGGCCGTCCTCTGCTGATCATCGCTGAAGAAGTCGATGGTGAAGCCCTGGCCACGCTGGTGGTCAACACCATCCGCGGCATCCTGAAGGTCGTGGCCGTGAAGGCACCAGGTTTTGGCGACCGCCGCAAGGCCATGCTGGAAGACATCGCCATCCTGACCGGCGGCAAGGTCATCGCTGAAGAAGTGGGCCTTGCCCTGGACAAGGTCACCCTGGCTGACCTGGGCCAAGCCAAGCGCGTCGAAGTGGGCAAGGAAAACACCACCATCATCGACGGCGCTGGCGCCGCTGGCGACATCGAAGCCCGCGTCAAGCAAATCCGCATCCAGATCGAAGAAGCCACCAGCGACTACGACCGCGAGAAGATGCAAGAGCGCGTGGCCAAGCTGGCCGGCGGCGTGGCCGTCATCAAGGTCGGTGCTGCCACCGAAGTCGAGATGAAGGAAAAGAAGGCCCGCGTGGAAGACGCCCTGCACGCGACCCGCGCTGCTGTGGAAGAAGGCGTGGTGCCTGGCGGTGGTGTGGCCCTGCTGCGCGCCAAGCAGGCTGTTGGCGCCGTCAAGGGTGACAACGCTGACCAGGACGCCGGCATCAAGCTGATCCTCAAGGCCATCGAAGCGCCCCTGCGCGAGATCGTGGCCAACGCCGGTGGCGAGCCCTCTGTGGTGATCAACAAGGTGCTGGAAGGCAAGGGCACCTACGGCTTCAACGCCGCCAACGACACCTACGGCGACATGATCGAGATGGGCATCCTGGATCCCACGAAGGTGACCCGTACGGCCCTGCAGAACGCTGCTTCCGTGGCTTCGCTGATGCTGACCACCGAGTGCATGGTCTCTGAAGCGCCGAAGGACGACGCACCTGCCGGTGGCATGCCCGACATGGGCGGCATGGGTGGTATGGGCGGCATGGGCATGTAAACATGGGCATTTGAGCCCGGCTGACCATCAGCACCAACAGAAAAGGGCCTTCGGGCCCTTTTCTTTTTGCTCAACCTTTCATAGCTTGCTCAACCGCCGCGCGCTTCACGCAGCAGGCGGTCGTGCCTCTCGGTGTCTTCCTTGACGTGCTTGTTGATGTACCAGCCAAAGTAGCTGCCCATGAACAAAACGAAAGCGATCACGGCCAAGCTCATCAAACCGTAGTCGGTCGTGAAGAAATCGATCCACGCTTGCATGGTGTGTTCTCCTGTCAAAGCACCAGAGCCTATCTGACGCCTGAGCCGCGCGGGCTGTGCTGATCCATGTCAACCGAGGCCTTGCCACCGTAGCCAGGGTGGGTGTGTTTTGACGCGGCACAATGCGTGGATGCAAGTCATTCGTGTTCTGTTGATCCTGGTGTGCATGGCTTTGAGCTGGCCCGCGCGGGCTCAGCAAGCTGCTACCTCCAACCCTTCCAAAGAGACCACGCCTCATCGCCCTCGCATCGGTCTGGTTCTTTCGGGTGGTGGTGCGCGCGGTCTGGCCCACGTCGGCGTGCTCAAGGTTCTGGAGCGCGAGCGCATCCCGGTGGACGTGATCGCGGGCACCTCCATGGGCGCGATCGTGGGCGGCCTGTATGCCAGCGGCATGTCGGCGCAGGAGGTCGAGGCCGAGGTCCGCAAGCTCGATTGGGACAACGTCTTTGCCAGCCGGGTGGACCGGCGCGAGCTCTCTCAGCGTCGCAAGGAGCAGGACTTCGAGGTCTCGCCGCTGATCGAAGTGGGCATTGGTGCGGATGGCCTGAAGGCACCCATTGGCTCCGTGTCCAGCCGAGGGCTGGAATCGCATTTGCGGCGCCTGACGCTTTCTGCTCGCCACATCAAGAGCTTCGACGACCTGCCCACGCCTTTCCGCGCGGTGGCCACGGACATGGAAACCGGCCAGGCCGTGACCCTGCAAGACGGTGACTTGGCCACGGCCTTGCGCTCCAGCATGTCGGTGCCGGGCGTGTTTGCACCAGTCGAGGTCAAGGGGCACATCCTGGGCGATGGCGGCCTGGTCAACAACATGCCGGTCGACGTGGCCCGCCAGCTGGGCGCCGAGCGTCTCATCGTGGTCAACATTGGCACGCCACTGGCCAAGCGCGAGACCCTGTCCTCGCTGACCGGCGTGACCGCGCAGATGATCAACATCCTCACCGAGCAGAACGTGCGCCAGAGCCTGGCCACGCTCACACCGCAGGACGTCTTGATAGCGCCCACGCTGGATGGCCTCACGGCTGCCGACTTCGACCGCGCCCCCGAGTTCATATCCCTGGGCGAGTTGCAGGCCGAGGCCATGGTGCTGCGCATGCAGGACCTCAAGCTCAGCGAGGCCGACTACGCCGCCTGGAAAGCCCAGCGCGTCAAGCGCAAGACCCAGCCACCGCCGCTGAGCTTCGTGCGCTTCGAGGGCTCCAAGCTCACCCATCCGGAAGAGCGTCCCGACATCCTGCAAACCCAGCCCGGCCAGACCTTCGACGTGGCCAAGGCCGAGCACGACATCACGGTGCTGGCCGCCTCGGGCGACTACGAGCGAACCGACTACCGGCTGGTGCGCACACCCGAAGGTCAAGAGGGCCTGGTCTTCGATCTCAAGGACAAGTCATGGGGGCCAGACTACCTGCAGATGGGGCTGGACTTCAGTGCTGACAACCGAGGGCGCAGTTCCTTCAACCTCAAGCTGGCCCACAACCGCCACTGGCTGGACAGCGCCGGCACCGAGTGGCGCAACTTCATTCGCCTGGGTACCTCGCCAGCACTGGGTACCGAGCTCTACCGGCCCACCAACTGGCGACTGCCCGATGGGCTCAGTGGCTTCATGTCGGGGGGCGTGCTCACGCAGCGCCGCACGCTGTCTTACTACGTCGACCCCGTCGGCGATCTGTCCGCCGAGATCGACCGCAGCGTCACCAGCTACAACCTCGATGTGGGTGCCAACTGGCGTGAGCTGGGCGAGATCCGCCTGGGTCTGGTGGACGAGGCCTGGCGTGATGCGCCCAACTTGCTGTCGTCGGATTTCGTGTCCACGCGCAGCGGATTGGAGGCGAGCAAGGTGGCACGCTGGCGCGAGCAAGGCTGGCACCTCAAAGCCGTGTTCGATCAGCTCGACCACGCCTTCTTCCCCACGCATGGCTGGCGTTTGGAGGCCAACTGGATGCAGGGCCACACAGTGCAGCGCGGCGATTCGATCGGGCCAGAAGGCCGTGTGCGGCATCTCGAACTGCAAGGCCAGACCGTGCACACATGGGGCCTGCATACATTCAACATCGGCGCCAGGCTGGGCATGTCGGATGGCGTCAGCCCGGACATCCCGCGTTATGGCCTGGGCGGCTTCCAGCAGCTCTCGGGCTATGCGCCCTTCCAGGTCAGCGGCCAGCAGATCGCCCTGCTGAGATTGGGCTACCAGCTTCGCCTGACCGACATGGCGCTCACGCGCGGCCTGTTCCTTGGGAGTAGCTTCGAGGTCGGCAACGCCTGGGACAAGCCCGAGGACATCGGCCGCGGCAAGAAGCGCACCGGCATGAGCCTGTACCTGGGCGCAGACACGGCGTTCGGGCCGGTCTACGCCGCCATCGTCAACAGCCCCATCGTGGGGCCGACCATCATGCTCTTCGTGGGCCGGCCTTGAGCAAAGCCTGTACTCAGGCTGGTACCAAGATCAGACGCGGCTGAGCGCCTGGCCCACCGTGGCGCGCAGGTGATCCATCAGGTGGCTGGTGATCTTGCCCAGTGGCAGTACCTCGTTGACAGCACCTGCGGCAATGGCCTCACGCGGCATGCCGAAGACCACGCAACTGGCCTCGTCCTGGGCCACGCAGTAGGCCCCGGCGTCTTTCATTTCGCGCATGGCCTTGGCCCCGTCGGCACCCATGCCTGTCAGCATCACGCCGATGGCATTGGGCCCCACCGTGCGGGCCGCTGACCTGAACAGCACCTCCACACTGGGCTTGTGGCGGTTGACGGGGTCGCCATCCTGCACACGGGCGATGTAGTTGGCGCCCGAGCGCTCCACGCTCAGGTGCATGCCGCCGGGTGCGATGTAGGCGTGACCGGGCAGGATGCGCTCGCCATCGCTGGCCTCCTTCACGCTGATCTTGCACAGCCCATCCAGACGGGCCGCGTAGCTGCGCGTGAAGCCGGGCGGCATGTGCTGCGTGATGACCACGGCGGGTGAGTCTGCGGGCAGCGTGATCAGCACTTCCTTGGTGGCTTCCGTGCCGCCGGTGGAGGCACCGATGAAGATGATCTTCTCGGTGGACAGCCGGCCCAGGCTGGCCGACACAAGGGGTGCGGCAGGCTTGCTGGTGGCACCCGTGCCAGTGGTAACGGCGCCGGTTGCAGCAGGCGCCGAGGGCAGGCGATGGATACGGGCCTTGGACGCCACGCGGATCTTGTCGGTGATGTCATTGGCCAGTTGCTTCAAGCCATCGGCCACACCGATCTTGGGCTTGGCCACGAAGTCGATGGCACCGAGCTCCAGGGCCTTGAGCGTGACGTCGGCGCCGCGCTCGGTCAGCGTCGACACCATCACCACCGGCATGGGCCGCAGGCGCATCAGCTTGGACAGGAAGTCGATGCCGTCCATGCGGGGCATCTCCACGTCCAGCGTGATCACATCGGGGTTCATGTTGCGGATCATCTCGCGGGCCACCAGCGGGTCGGCCGCGGCGCCGATGCATTCCATGTCGCTCTGGCGGTTGATGATCTCGGTGAGCATGCTGCGAACCAGCGCGGAGTCGTCTACAACGATCACTCGGGTCTTGGCCATCTTTCTCTCCCTTGGGTTCAGAACAGATCGATGGAGCCGCCGCCGGTGCTGACGGGTGCCACCTTCTGGGCTGCCATGCGTTCCTGCTGAACGATGGCTTCCGGATTGGTCGGGGCCAGACGCTTGACCATGGCCTTGCCGCTGAAGGGCAGGAAGCACACCTTGCGCGGGTAGATTTCCAGCACGTCCTTGGACACCACGGGGATGCGTTCAGTCTTGAGATAGTCCATCACGAAGGCGGTGTTGCGCTCGCCCACGTTGATGCTGTTCATGCCGCTGATCACCGCACCGCCGCCGAAGACCTTGGCCTCCAGCGTCAGGCGCGATGCACCCAGCTTGAGCAGCTCGTTGATCAGCAACTCCATCGCGTAGGAGCCGTAGCGGCCCGAGTCCGCGCCGCTGCCACCGTTGTCGGGCAGCATGAAGTGGTTCATCCCGCCGACCTTGGCCTGGCGGTCCCACAGGCAGGTGGCGATGCACGAGCCCAGCGTGGTCATGATCAGCAGGTCTTCGTTGTAGACGAAGTATTCGCCGGGCAGGATCTTGACGGCCTCGGACTTGAAGTGCGCGTCATAGAAGAAGAAGGAGGCTTCACCGGGCTTGGTCACGCGGGCCTTGAGCTTGGTCAGGCGGTCGGTCCGCTGACCGATGGCCGGCGCCGAGGCGAGGCTGGGCGCAGTGGGTGGCGGCGTGCCACCTCTTACGGTGCCCATGGGTTGGCTGCTCATCATCGAGGGTCCTTGCTCACCTGTTGGCGTCAAACCTTGTCATAGACCGTCTTGCCCTTGAGCGAGAACAGGTCGCGTGACTCCGTGAAATTCTCCGAGTGCCCCACGAACAGCAGGCCCTTGGGTTTCATGACGCCGTGGATGCGTTCCAGCACCTTGCGCTGCGTCGGCGCATCGAAATAGATCATCACGTTGCGACAGAAGACGATGTCGAACGGTTCACCCAGCTGCCAGCTGGTCTGCATCAGGTTGAAGGGGCGGAACTCGATCATGCGAGAGAGTTCGGGCTTGATGCGGATGCTGCCGGCATTGCCACCCTTGCCGCGCAGAAAGTAATTGCGCAGATGCTGCTGGTTCAGTCCACGCGAGTTGGCGTCGTACACGCCGCGCGAGGCGGTGGCCAGCACATTGGTGTCGATGTCGCTGGCGACGATCTTGACCGGGGCATGCAGCCCCCAGGCATCGGCCACGGTCATGGCCAGCGAATAAGGCTCTTCGCCGGTCGAGGCCGCGCAGCACCAGATGCGGGTCGGTTGCGAGCCACGGGCGCGCAGCCACTCGGACAGCGAATGGAAGTGGTGTTCTTCGCGAAAGAAGGAGGTGAGGTTGGTGGTCAGGCAGTTGACGAACTCCTGCCACTCCTGCTGCGAGGCTGTGCCGCTTTCCAGCCACCTCAGGTAGTTCTCGAAGGAGCCGTGGCCGGTCTCGCGCAGACGGCGCGACAGGCGGCTGTAGACCATGGCCTGCTTTCCCTCGTGCAGGCTGATGCCGGCGCGCTCATAAATGAGCGAACGGACCCTCGCGAAGTCACGAGGGTTGAAGTCGAACTCGCGGTCCGAGACCAGGTTAATGGTATCCGCTGCTGCTTGGCTCATGGGTCTGATCACAAAAGGTCAACGCAGGGCCGTTTCGGCCTGTTCTGACATATCGACAAGATTGCGGACAAGCTTGAGCCCCAGTCTGCCCGCAGGACGTTTTCCGTGAACGTGGGCAGTAAGACACGGATATGCCGTTTTCTCTTGCCTTAAGGTGTAACAAGACTGTTAGACTACCGCGCAGTGATTTATTCGCTATAACTGGAGCAGTGCCATCGTTTCGCAGGACTCCGCATTTGCGTCTTTGAACGTCAAGCTTGGCGACGACAGCAGTTTGCATCTGGGCAAGGCCCTGTCGTTGCTTGTGCAAGCCGGCTGGGAGTCGCCTGCGGATCTGGAGCCCGGCACCGAGCCCTGGCTGCAAGCCGTGATCGATGGCTTGTGCGATCTCTCCAGTCGCGATGCCCTGACCGGGCTGGCCAATCGCCGTCAGTTCGACGCCGCCATCGCCCGCGAAGTCGACCGCGTCGCCCGTATCGGCGAGCCGGCCCTGCTGCTGATGGCCGACATCGACCACTTCAAGCGCGTCAACGACACCTGGGGCCATGCCGCGGGTGACGAGGTCATCAAATCCGTGGCGGCCTGCCTGCAAGACTGTGTCCGCCCCATGGACCTGGTAGCGCGCATCGGTGGCGAAGAGTTCGCCATCATCCTGCCCAATTGCCCACCGGCCTTCGGTCAGACCGTCTCCGAGCGCATCCGCCAGAAGGTGGCAGCGCGGCCTGTAGCCATTGTCGGGGGGCAGCAATTGAGTGTGACCGTGAGCATTGGCGGCGCCTTCGCGCCACAATGGGTGCGCTCCTCGCCCACGTTCTGGTGCGAGCGCGCCGACCAGCAGTTGTACCGGGCCAAAACCGAGGGACGGAACCGCACATGTCTGGACATGCCGCCGCTGACCATCGTCAGCGCCGAAGAGAAGGGCATGCTGTTTTCAGGCTTCGGGCAATTTGACCCAATTTCGGACTCAGGTACGGATCACTCCGTGCCGAAAACCACGGAATGATGGCGTCCATGTCTGCACCAGAAACCTCCACCCCCGCAACCACAGCCCGGCTAGCCCGAACGCTGGCGATCACCAGTGGCAAGGGTGGGGTGGGTAAAACCTTCTTCAGTGCCAACCTGGCGGCTGCGCTCAGTCGTCAAGGCCTGAAGGTTCTGGTGCTGGATGCTGACCTGGGGCTGGCCAATCTGGACGTGGTGCTCAACCTCTATCCCAAGATCACATTGCATGATGTGTTCACGGGCAAGGCGCAACTGGAAGAGGCCATCCTGCCAGCACCCGGTGGCTTCTCAGTGCTGCTGGCGGGTTCCGGCCTGGTCGAGTACTCGCGCCTGACGCCCGAGGTGCGCGACCAGCTCAACACCATTTTCGAATCGGTCAAGCCGCGCTTTGACGTGGTGCTGATCGACACTGGCGCGGGCATCTCCGACGTGGTGCTGTATGCCGTCTCCATGGCCCACGAAGTCATCGTGCTGGCCACGCCCGAACCCACGTCCATGACCGATGCCTACGCGACCATCAAGGTGCTGTCCACGCAGCAGTCGCGTGAGCACCTGCACCTGGTGGTCAACCAGGTGGCACGCCCCGGCGATGGCCGTACCATCTGCAACCAGCTTCAGCAGGTGGTTGAGCGCTTCGTGCAAAGCACCAGTGGCGTTGCGCCCAAGCTGAGCTACCTGGGCGACATCCCCTTGGATTCCAGCGTGCGCGAAGCCGTGCAAAAGCGCCAGCTGCTGCTGGAACTGCACCCGGGCTGCGCCGCATCACAAGGCGTGGTGCAAGTGGCCACGCGCCTGCTGGCCCGCAGCTGATTCGCCCTGCATTACAGTGCCGCCATGGCACAAACGGATCAAGACCCCGACGACGTTGACCCCAACGCGCCCACGGCCTATGAGCTGCTGGGTGGCGAAGCGCGCGTGCGCGCCCTGGTGGACCGCTTCTACGACCTGATGGACCTGGAGCCGGCCTATGCCGACTTGCGACACGTTCACGGCAACAGCCTGCACGATGCGCGCGACAAGCTCTTCTGGTTCCTCTGCGGCTGGCTGGGCGGACCCAGTCTCTACATCGAGCGCTTTGGTCATCCGCGTTTGCGTGCGCGGCATCTGCCGTTCGCCATTGGCATCAAGGAGCGCGACCAGTGGCTGGCTTGCATGATGCAGGCGATGAACGAGCTGGAGGTTGACCCGCACCTATCGGCTCGTCTGCACCAGGCCTTCTTCCAGACGGCCGACTGGATGCGCAACAAGGGCGGTTGAAGCTGCGGTCTATGCCTGTGGTCAGCCGATGGCCGATGAGCCCGTCTTGCCGGTCTGGAGCAGCACCACCAGGGCACCCACGCCGCCTTCATCGGCACGGGCCTGCACGAAGGCGAGCACGCGTTCGCTTTGCACCAGCCAGCGCTTGACCTTGTCTTTCAACACGGGTTGACGGCCTGGCGAGCCCAGGCCCTTGCCATGCACGATGCGCACGCAGCGCAGGCCCTTGAGCTGGGCTTCACGCAGGAAGGACGAGATTTGTTCGCGGGCTTCATCGGTGCGCAGTCCGTGCAGGTCCAGCTCGGCTTGCAAAGCCCACACACCCCGACGCAGCTTGCGCACCACGTCCAGGCCCAGCTCGGGGCGGCGCCAGGACAGGCTCTCATCGGTTTCCAGCAGGCTTTCCACGTCGAATTCGTCCGACAGGGATTCCTGCAGCACAGCCTGCTCGTCTAGCTGACGGCGTGCTGCCACCGGCTGAGGACGCGCCGGCTGGTGATGCACGCGGCCTTTGTCCGGCAAAGACTGCACCTCGCCCACGGCGCGCTTGAACAAGGCGCCATCAGCCTCTTTGGCGCGCTGGGTCGCATCGCGCTTGGCGCGCTCGGCCTTCTCTTGCTCAGCACGAGCGGCTGCCTCCTTGGCAGCCTTGTTGAGTGCGCGCTTGAGGTCAGCAAAGTCGCGCAGCGTCGTGTTGGCGGGTGGCTTGTTGGCGTGACTCACGGGGGTCAAGCCTACATCAATATCAAGACAGCTTTTCGCGTCTTGATGTGGCGCAATCACACCATCCAAAAAAGCGCTTCGAAATCACATCAGCCCGCGTTCGGCGAAAGACAAGGCGCCGTGTCGGCTGACGACCAGGTGATCGAGCACACGCACATCCACCAGTTGCAGGCTGCTGGTCAAAGTCTGTGTGAGCAGCTCGTCGGCACGAGAAGGCTCCAGCGCGCCTGAGGGGTGGTTGTGCGCGAGGATCACGTTCGCGGCATTGAGCTCCAGCGCACGCTTGACCACCTCGCGAGGGTAGACGCTGGTTTGCGTCAAGGTGCCCCGAAACAGCTCTTCGCAGGCAATGAGCTTTTGCTGCGCGTCCAGGAAGAGCACGGCGAACACCTCATGGGGCAGGGCACCCAGGCGGATCTGCAGATAGTCCTTGACCAGTTGCGGCGAGGTGAACACCGGCTGGGTGCGCAGGCTGCCACTCATGCTGCGCCGCGCCATCTCCATCACGGCCAGCAGTTCCGCGCGCTTGGCTGGCCCCAGGCCCTTGACCTGACTGAGCTGGGCCGGGTGCGCCTGCAGCAGGCCACTCAGCCCGCCCAGGTCTTCGAGCACTTTTTCCGCCAGCTGCAATACGCCCAGGCCTTTCATGCCGGTTCGCAGCAAAAGCGCCAGCAATTCGGCGTCGGCCAGGGCCGTGGGCCCCATGGAGAGCAGTTTTTCGCGCGGTCGCAATGCCGCAGGCATGTCTTTCATGGTCTTTGTTCCCCCGAATGTGCTTCTCAAAACTAAAATTGTCGTTTTCCTTCTTACGCTTCCCATCCTTCTGACTGGGGCCCCCCGAGGTGGGTCTGGCGGAGGGTGTGGCTTCAGACCATGACCCAAGTCGTTCCCACCGTTGCCCAAGGCTCCTTCCTGACATTGCATTACCGCCTGGCCGGCCCGGACGGTGATGACCTTGTCAACACCTTCAACGAAAAGCCTGCCACCTTGTCTTTGGGTTCTGGCGAGTTGTCGCCCGCACTGGAAGCGCGCCTCATCGGCTTGAGCGAAGGCAGCCGCACCACCATCGAGCTCGATCCGGGCGAAGCCTTCGGGCCCCGCAACCCCGAGATGATCCAGAAGGTCGCCTTGAGCCTGCTGCGTCAACTGGGCGACCCCGATGAAACCTGGCACGTGGGCGATGTGGTGCAGTTCCCAACGCCTGATGGGCAGGGCGCCTTCGCCGGTGTCGTGCGTGAGATGGATGCCGCAGGCGAGTGGGCCCTCTTCGATTTCAACCACCCGCTGGCCGGTCAGCCCGTCACCTTCGAGGTGCAGTTGATCGGTGTGCTGTGAGCGCGGCCCAGGAAGCCAGACAGGTCAAGACCATGAATGAAGTTCAGGACGTATTGCTTGCCGAGCCACGCGGCTTCTGCGCCGGTGTCGACCGCGCCATCGAGATCGTCGAGCGGGCGCTGGCGCAGTTCGGTGCGCCGATTTACGTGCGCCACGAGATCGTGCACAACACCTATGTGGTCAACGACCTCAAAGCCAAGGGTGCGATCTTCATCGAAGACCTGGCCGAGGTGCCGGCTGGTGCCACATTGATCTTCAGCGCGCACGGCGTCAGCCAGGAAGTGCGCCGCGAGGCCGATGCGCGCGGCTTTCGCGTGTTCGATGCCACCTGCCCGCTGGTGACCAAGGTCCACATCGAGGTGGCCAAGCTGCGCCGTGAGGGCTACGAGTTCCTGATGATCGGCCACAAGGGGCACCCTGAGGTCGAAGGCACCATGGGGCAGTTGTCCGACGGCATCTACCTGGTCGAAGACGAGGACGATGTGGCACGCGTGCAGGTCACCGATCCCCGCAAGCTGGCCGTGGTCACGCAGACCACGCTCTCGGTGGACGACGCGGCGGCCATTCTCGCGGCCATCAAGACCCGCTTCCCACAGATCCGTGAGCCCAAGCAGCAAGACATCTGCTACGCCACGCAGAACCGCCAGGACGCCGTCAAGCTGATGGCGCCGCAGGTGGACGTGGTCATCGTGGTGGGCAGCCCCACCAGCTCCAACAGCAACCGCCTGCGCGAACTGGCCGAGCGCCTGGGCACGCCCGCCTACATGGTGGACTGCCCTGAAGACCTGCAGGAAGCCTGGTTCAAAGACCACGCCAGCGTGGGCTTGACCGCAGGGGCATCGGCACCCGACGTGCTGGTGCAGCAGGTGATCGGCCGCTTGCGCTCACTGGGCGCGGTGTCCGTGCGCCGCATGCAGGGTGTGGAAGAACACGTGCGCTTCCCGTTGCCCAAGGGCCTGGGCGGTACCGGCCTGGATCGCCCGCTGCCCACCGAACGCAGCACCGCGTCATGAAGCCGCCGTGCCTGGCACGGTAAGCTACTCGGTTCAACACACAAAAACCTTTTTCAAGACACCATGCTCGACATCGCCCTGCTGCGCAAAGACCTCGACAGCGTGATCGCGCGCCTGTCCAAGCGCAAGACGCCGCAACCCTTCCTGGACGAAGCCCGCTTTCGCGAGCTGGAGGCCGAGCGCAAGACCATCCAGACCCGCACCGAAGAGCTGCAATCCCAGCGCAACAGCCTGTCCAAGCAGATCGGCATGCTCAAGGGCAAGGGCGAAGACACCTCGGCGGTGATGGCGCAGGTGGCGGGTATTGGTGATGAGCTCAAGGCCAGCGCCGATCGCCTGGAAGTCATTCAGGCCGAGCTGGCCGCGATGTTGATGTCGGTGCCCAACCTGCCGCACGACAGCGTGCCGGTGGGCAGCGACGAAGGCGGCAATGTGGAAGTGCGCCGCTGGGGTACGCCGGGCACCTACGCCTTCGAAGTCAAGGACCACGTGGACCTGGGCGAGAAGCTGGGGCTGGACTTCGAAACCGGCGCCAAGCTCTCGGGCTCGCGCTTCACCTTCATGAAGGGCCCGATCGCCCGTTTGCATCGTGCACTCGCGGCTTTCATGCTCGACACGCAGACGCAGGAGCACGGCTACACCGAGTGCTACACGCCTTATCTGGTGCAGGGCAGGGCGCTGTTGGGCACGGGCCAGTTGCCCAAGTTCGAGCAGGACCTTTTCCACGTTACTTCTGGCGATGGTGAGGCCACGGGCAGCAAGTGGTACCTGATTCCCACTAGCGAGGTGACGCTGACCAACACCGTGGCCGACACCATCGTGCCGCTGGAGCAGTTGCCGCTCAAGCTCACCGGCCACACGCCTTGCTTTCGCTCCGAGGCGGGCAGCGCCGGCCGTGACACGCGCGGCATGATCCGCCAGCACCAGTTCGACAAGGTCGAGATGGTGCAAATCACCACGCCCGAGCAAAGCTATGCCGCGCTGGAAGAGATGGTGGGCCATGCCGAGGCCATCTTGCAAAAGCTGGAGCTGCCATACCGCGTGATGGCCCTGTGCACGGGCGACATGGGCTTCGGCGCGACCAAGACCTATGACCTCGAAGTGTGGCTGCCCGCGCAGAACACCTACCGCGAGATCAGTTCCTGCTCCAACTGCGAGGGCTTCCAGGCTCGCCGCATGCAGGCCCGCTTCAAGAACGCCCAGGGCAAGAACGAGCTGGTGCACACGCTCAATGGCTCGGGCCTGGCGGTGGGCCGTGCGCTGGTGGCCGTGCTGGAGAACCACCAGCAGGCGGACGGCAGCATCAAGGTGCCAGCGGCCTTGCGCCCTTACCTGGGCGGCGCTGAATTCTTGAAGCACTGAGCGAAAAGCCTGCTATGATTGCAGGCTACGCGTTGATCACGCACGCGCACCAGTTTAGGAGAGGTGGCAGAGTGGTCGAATGTACCTGACTCGAAATCAGGCGTACGTGAATAACGTACCGTGGGTTCGAATCCCACCCTCTCCGCCATGCCTAAACCCTAAGTGATTGATTCGCTTAGGGTTTTTTGGTTTTCAGGGCTGACTCATAGTGCCAAACCATCATCCAACCCATCAAATTCGAAATGATGGCGAAAGGAGACAACCTACCGGTTGTAGGGAGGTTGTCCAGAGGTCTGGACTGACTCTTTTGGCAGTGGGTGTGTAAATGTCTGGCGCTGCGAGGTCATGGACAAGCAGAGCCAGTGGTAACTCGCGCGGGTGGCCAGAGCACCCTTCAGCGCAGGTCTCAACCGCCTCTAAGTAGCGCCCAAGCTTCATCCGTTCGCTGTGCAGGCCACAGACAAAGAACCCTATCGGTACCACAGCGACCGGGGCGCAGAAGGAAGTATTCGCCTGAAGTACCGAGGTTAGGCGCTATTTTTTATAGCCAATATATGTGGCGCCGATGGTTTTTGCCTGCATTGTCGACAATCGGGCTGTAGCAAGCATCGTAGGGTATCCCCAGTACCTCGATTGCACCACAATAGGATCGGCCTTTTTCCAATGCCGCATATGCATCGTTATGGGCAAGTTGGGTGCCAACACCACGCTTGCGCTCAGAAGTTAATACGTTCGTGCTAACTCTGGTGTATTCACTTCCATCTTTAACGAAGACCGTGGCCGTCACCCAGTTTTTCTTTCTGAATTCGTCCACCAACTCGAAATGGTTATTTATCTTGCTGGGGCCGAAATAAAGTGCGGGTGTATTTCTTTCCCCTACGAGTTCACTTCCTTGGACATGTGGTGCTCCTAGTTTCGCCAAGCTGGCGTTGAGCTGATCAAGGATAGGTTGAGCGGGAGAGAGGTCTGCCCACGCCAGTGTAGGGAGTAGAAGCATGACAGTGCTTGTTCGAAGAATTAATTGCATAAGCGCCCATTAAATTGCATGTAGACGCATTTGTCTTCGGCAAAAAGCCAGCTTGACTTGAGGTCAGCTGATGGGGTGATAGGCGTCGACATGGTCTACAGGGGGCAATTAAGGCTCTAAATTTGGGAAGAAAACATGAAACGTCACCACCTACTACTGTCCCAACGAAGCCCAACTCTATCCCCACCTCTGGTCTTCTGGCCCAAAGCACTGGTCTACAGTCTCAAACGCTGGGGGCGCTCACTAGCTACCTTGATGATGGGCAATTGCCCATCGACAACAACTGGGTTGAGAACCAGATCCGGCCAGTGGCCATTGGCCGCACCAATTGGCTGTTCGCAGGCTCATTGCGAGCAGGCCAACGCGCCACAGCGATCATGAGCTTGATTCAGTTGGCCAAGCACAATGGGCATGACCCTTATGCCTACTTGAAGGATGTGCTGTTGCGATTGCCGACAAACAGGGCCAACCAGATCGCCGAATTGCTACCGCATCGCTGGCGGCCCGCCTGATCAACTGCGCCTGTCAACACGAGTTGGCCGCGTCATGGCATCGGCCACAAGGGGCGACAGACTTTGAGTTCCGAGACCTGCCCGCAGATTCGAAGCAGCACTAACCCTTCAGCTGAAACGGCCATAGAGACCGCGATTGGCTCGCCGGCCTTGGGGAAAAAAAGCCCGCCGTGCGGCGGGCTTGGCTTGACGGCAAGACTACTGCGATTATTTGTCAAGCCACTTGTCCACGCCGCCATGGCGTGAGCATGCGCCGCTGTGACTCTTGGCGTGGCTGTAGGAGCCATCCTTGCACTGTGCCGTGGCGCCTTCAGGCGAGCTTGAGTCGGCAGCTTCCTTGGTTGCCGCAGGTTTTGCCTTGGTTGCCACAGCTGGCGTTGCAGGGGTTGCAGGCGCTGCTGGCGTCGCCGGAGTTGCAGCAGTGGCAGTGGCGGCAGGCTCCTTCTTGGCCGTGGCGCCTGCAGCCTTTTCCGTCTTGGCTTCAGCAGCAGACGCGGCGGCAGCGGCCTTTTGAGCCTTCTTCTCAGCTTTCTTGTCGGCCTTGGTCTTCTTGGCATCTGGTGTGCTGGCCGCTACGGCTGCACTGGCCGTGGTGTCTGCGGCTGGCGTCTTGGTCTTCTTGGCCTCGGCGGTGCTGGCGAGAGCGAGTGCGCAAAGGGCGATGACGGGCAGGATGCGTTTCATGGATGTCCTCGACACGGTGGAAGAAGGTGATTTAACGCCGCACCCCCGATATTCGATGACACGGCGCCGTCAATGCATGGAGACCTGCGTGGCAACCTGGGTGGATGCCTGATGCCGCCTGAGGATGTCAGGAAGCTGACGCGCATCTGCCAAGAGCAACAGCAGAGGCAGTGCCATGGCGCAGGGCAAGAAAGACAGATCGCGCAGGTCCCACAGCATCTCGTGGGCCAGGTAGTAAGCGAAAAGCAGGGTGGGCAGGATGAGCAGCAGCAGGCCGGCCCATCGCAGTGCATACCGCCAAGGGGTGGACGGCAGGTGCGCGTCGGCCAAGGGGTTGTGGCGGCAGCTAGCCAGCGCCGCCAGGGCCACAATGAAAGGCGCGTGGCCAATGACATCGATGAAGCCGAACATGGGCATGGCTGCGCACATCAAGCCGATGAGCAGCAAGCTGGCCACGCGTGAAGCCACGGCGCCGTAGATGAGCGCAAACGCCGCACAGAACTCGATGAAGCCCGCGCCTTGCATGAAGAACGCGGGTGACAAGCCCATCAGCAGTGAACGGCCATCGCCGCACAGCAGTGGGTATGTCCACTCCGGGTACAGCCATTTTTCGGCCGCACCCCACAACAGCGACCAACCCAGGGCCCAGCGCAGGATCAGGAGAGCCTGCACATGCCGGGGGCGCCTGGCTTGACTCCACCACAGGCACAGGGCCAGGCCGGGAAACAGCACGTAGTCGAGCATGTGGAACAGCCCATATTGCGCCAGGCCTTCGCCGTAGAGTGACAGCACGCCCAAGGCGGCCAGCCGACCGTGTCCGGTGGCGGCCGTCACGGCAATCAGCCATTGCACAACGGGGACCCATGCTTGCTGGGTGTGCAGCTCCGGTGTCAGGATCACCGGCGTGTCCATGAAGTAGGCGGCATTGGCCGCGAAAAACACGCTGCAAGCCAGGCGGATGGCTGTCAGCGTGTTGTCGCCGAGCGGCACGGCGGCGGGCTTGCTGCGGCGGGACAGCCTGGCATCAAGCATCGCGACCAAGCTCATGACCACAATGGCCATGAGCGACAGGCCCGCAAAGCCGAAGCCCTCCTGCCATAGCTGCCAGGGCGCGCGCGGGGCCTGTTGAAGCTGAACATGCGCGAACCACTTGATGTGGGCCAGCGCCTGGCCGGAGACCATCGTCAAGATCAGGGCCAGCAAGGCCGGCCTGATCAGCACCATGCGGCCTTGGTTGTAGGCACCACGTGTTCTCGTTGTGTAGCCGGACATGACGGCGATCCCGCAAATCAAACGGCGTCAGGACCGACCTGATCACCCACAACCCAGCACGATCGACACAGACAACATGGACGGCGAGCACTCGCCGGTATGGTGCGCGCTTTGCGCCGCCTTGAAAGTGGCATGAGCAGGTATTTACGGGTCTTGTTTGTTGGTCTTGATCACCGTTTGCCAGATGTGGCCCTCAACGGTTGCGTCGAGCGGCCACGTGCCGCCTCAACCAGCTCACGGCATCGTCCGGGGCACCCAGAAATCCAAGCTGTTTGCGCCGGCTGTGCATGGCGCCTGCCTGCCTCATGGAGATTTCCACCGCGCCCAGTGCCACGGCCCTGGCGCGTGACGCCCAGGTGATGTCGTAGTGGTCGCCCTGGTAGTGCCGTCGCGGATGCCCGATGGCATCGGCCATGGCGTGCAACTCTTCTTCGGTGTCGGCAATCATGTGGCACACGATGTGCGGCCCCAGTTGGGCTCGCATGGAGTCGACGTAAACGGTCATGGTTGGGAACGAGGCCTTGTCACCAAGTAGACCGACCTTAACAGAGCCCATCTCGCGACCGTGGCGCCAATGACATGGCCCTCCATGGAAGGGGGCGATGACGGTGAGGCAGGCCATGTTGACGCCATCAGTCAAGTTGTCGCAACTTGATCCGCTTGTTTGAATGCCCCAGGGCTTTTCAAATGTCGGGTGTATGACTGTCGCGGGATATTCCTGATTGTTGATGCATGTGCGTGGCTCGAAGAATGCGCCACCCTCATCGGCATGCGTTGTCTGCTGTGGGTTTTTCACTCCACACACAATGAGACAAGGATGCCCATGAAGTCGCCCGTTCACACCGCAGGATCAGTCACCCTCAAGACGCTGGCGGCCAGCCTGTTGGCGCTGGGGCTGTCAGCCGCGCAGGCTCAGACAACGACGCTGGGCACGCGGGGCAGCACCAGCCAGGCCAACCCGGCCATCACCAGCAACGCCAATGCCGTGTGGTCGAGCTACACGCGGGCGGCCGACTACCCCAATGCCATCACCTTGCCCTTGCAGTTCATCACGACCAGCACGGGCCAGAAGCTGTCGGTGCTGGTGTCGGTGCCGGCCGACATCTGGGGCAAGCAGATCCCCGGCACCTTTCCGGCCATCCTGACGCAGACGGCTTACCGCAATGACCTGGGCCAGTTGATTGGCTCGATCGCCGTGGCCGACACCACGCTGATCATCGGTGGCAAGGACGACTTCATGATCCGCCGCGGCTACATCACCGTGGCCGTGGATGCGCTGGGCACGGGCATGTCCAGCGGCGAGACGAAGCTGCTGGGTGCCGAAGAGCAGCAAGCCTATGGCGAGGCCGTGAACTGGGTGACCAGGCAGCCCTGGTTCAACGGCAACCTCGGCCTGGCGGGGACGTCCTACCTGGGTATCTCCACCCTGCTCACGGCCGAGCAGCAGAACCCGGCCGTGAAGGCTGCGTTTGCCGTGGTACCCATGGGCGACTCCTATCGTGGCGTGGTGGGCGCAGGCGGCCTGCTCAATGCCAAGTTCCTCAGCATCTGGCTGCCGCTGACGCAATCGCTGAGCGTGGGTTCGCTCAACGCCTTGGAAGAGCTGGCCAATCCACCATACAAGTCGATCATCGCGGCCGCAGATGCGCAGCACGTGGCCGCCATCGACAGCTGGTATCTGCCCACCGTCAATGGCGGCCTGGCAGGTCAGACCGGTATTGCAACGGACGACGGGGACTTCTGGTCCGTGCGCTCGCCGGTGGAGCGTGCGGCCGGCATCCAGGTGCCGACCTTTGTCGTGGGCGCATCCAACGACATCTTCCAGCGCGACGAGCCCTTGCTGTATGAGCAGCTCAAAAACAAGGTCAACACCAAGCTGGTGATCCTGCCGGGCTCGCACATCGCGTCGGTGACCGGGTTGATCGCGGGTGCCGACTCGGCCGCATCCAATGGCGCGCCGGCCGGCAAGTTCCTGCTGCTGCAATGGTTCGACCAATACCTCAAGGGCAAGAGCACGGGTGCGGCCACGCTGCCCAATGTCACGCAGTTCGTGCAAGGCTATGGCACGGGTGGTACCAAGCGCTATGCCAGCACCACGGACTGGCCGCATCCGCAGGCCACGGCGCAGCGCATGTACCTGCGCGGTGACATGAGCCTGAGCGCGCAGGCCCCGGCCAACGGTGAGGCCTCGCACGCGATCGCCGAGCCCAAGGCGCCGGTGGTGAGCATCAGCCGCAGTGGCAGCACCGTCAAGGCCAGCGTCACCATCAACGATGGCAGTGATTGCTCGAGCAGCTATGTGCAGTGGACGCTGGGCATGGCCGGCCTGCTGCCCAAGGCTTGCTACACGAACAGCGCCACGGTGGAGAGCGCGCAAAAGGCCCTGGTCTTCGAAACGCCCGTGCTGTCGTCGGACCTCTACCTCAACGGCCCCATGCTGGCCAATGTGTGGATGTCGGCCACCAACAGCGATGCGGCGATTGCCGTGCGTGTGGACGATGTGGATGGCAGCGGGGTGGCCACGCCCATCAGCACCGGTCTGCAGTCTGCACGCTACCGTGCCGTGGATGCCAGCCGCTCGCGCTACATGAACGGCATGATGATCCAGCCTTGGCACCCCTTCTCGGCGGCGTCGGCCTTGCCGCTGGTGGCAGGACAGCCGGTGCAGGTGCCGGTGGAGATCTTCCCGGCGGCCGCATTGGTCCGCAGTGGCCATAAGCTGCGCATTGCCATCAGTTCGAGCAACCAGGCACAGGGGGTGTGGCCCTTGCCGCTGCAGGCCAACGCCAATGGCAATGTCAGCACGATCTACAACGACGCTGATCACCCTTCCAGCATCGTCCTGCCGGTGGTGCCCAGCAGTGTCTTGAACTGATCGATATCTGCGGGGGCGGGTACCTGGCTGGGTTTCGCTATGATCGAAGGATCATGCATTCCCACATCGGCACCTTTTTGCTTCACTGGGCCATCACGGCCTTGTCTCTTTGGGCTTCGGCAAAGGTCTTTCGCGGCATCAAGTTCGAAGATGGCCAGTCGCTGCTGATCGCGGCGCTGGTTCTGGGCTTCGCCAATGCGGTGTTCAAGCCTTTGCTGGTCTTGCTGACCTTCCCGCTGACCCTGATCACTTTTGGGCTTTTCCTGTTGGTGATCAACGCCTTGATGCTGATGCTGGTGTCCTCACTGGTGCGAGGTTTCTCGGTAGACAGCTTCTGGACGGCCTTCTTCGCCAGCATCTTCATCACCCTGCTGAGTGCTTTCATCGGAGGCTTTCTGCTCACCACGGATGCGCCTACCGAGATCATCCGCATGCCGCATTCGGGGGCCTGGATCTAGGCCTGAGCCTGTTCTAGTCAGGTCTTGGCTTCCCAGGCATTGCACCAGCCAATGGCCGCCACGTCCTTGTTCAGGAACAGGCCGCACGGGCCTGAGGCGGCACCCTTGTCGCCCGCATAGAGCGAGCAGTTGGCACAGGTCTGGCCAGGCTTGAATTTTGGGAACTGGCCCATCTTGATCTTGCTCGCATCTTCACGGTAGTCCATGGACTGGGCTTCCGCATCGCTTTCCTTGAGCAAGGGCGCGTCGGCGCGGCTGTCTGTGGCACTCAAGCCAAGCAGGGTCAGCGCGGGTGGCAGGGCCAGGAAGGTGCGCCGGGACAGATGCAGCGTTGTGGTGGGCCTGGATGGCCTGAGCGAAATGGGCTTTGGCATGGCTGGGCAAGAGCTGGACAGGCGAGCGCCATCATACTTCGCGTATGTCAGTTTGATGTAGCGCGTCACGTGGAGTTAGGGAGGGCGCAGGCCCATGCGCTTGGGTAAGGTGATGTCTTTGGGCCACCAAAAGGTCGCCCAAACATCGCAGGAGGACGTCATGCATCGCAGCACCACCAACAAGGCTCTTACCTGGGGCGCCGGCTTGCTGGCCGCGCTCGTCGCGCATCCATCTTGGGCATGGGGCCCGCAAGGCCATGAGACGGTCGCTACCATCGCCTCACAATTGATCAAGGGCACGCCAGCGGAAGCCCAGGTCAAGGCCATCGTGGGTGATTGGACGCTGTCTGACATCTCCGTCTGGCCCGACTGTGCCAAAGGCATTGACCCGACCAAGGACTACCAGTACCAGCACCCCGGCAAGTACGCCGAATGCAAACTCTTCGAGACGCCGCAGAGCGAGGCCGAGATGAGCGACTTCGTGCGCCGCAACGACACGAACTGCCAGCCCAAGCCAGGCGAAGAAAGCTGCCACAAGCAGTACCACTACAGCGACATCTCCATTCAGCACAGCGCCTACAGCCTGGGGCCGGTGGGCACGCGCAACGACGACATCGTGGCGGCGGTCGCGGCGGCCACCCATGTGCTCAAGGGTGACCCTTCACCAGCGCCCTTTGCGATCAAGGACAAGCGGGAGGCCCTGTTGCTGATCGTGCACTACGTGGGCGACCTGCATCAGCCTTTGCACGTGGGGGCGATCTACCTCAACGCCAAGGGCAAGCGCGTCGATCCCGACAAGGGCACGTTCTCACCTGCGACGGACACCCGAGGTGGCAACAACATCACGGTCAACGGCGGCAACCTGCATGCCAAGTGGGATGCGGTGCCCAGCAACCTGGCGTCCTCCAATGTGGACGCGAACTGGATCAGCCAGGCGCAGGCTGTGGCGCCCACGGATGGCGATGTCTACACCTGGCCTGCAAGCTGGGCAAGCGGCACCTTGGCCCAGGCGAGCACAGCGTACAAGAACGTGAAGTTCGGCGCGCTCAAGCAGGGACATTGGCCGGCCACGCTGCCCAAGAATTACGACACCACCGCGAATGCGATCAAGAAGAAGCAACTCACCTTGGCTGGCGCGCGTCTGGCTGAATTGCTCAAGGCCATCTGGCCCTGATTCGCTAGCTGGCGTGGCGATCAATGATCGCCATGCGGCCCGACCTTGCCATCCATGGCGCGGATGAAGGCGCCCTGGAAGGCCTTGAGCAGCCCTTGCAGCTCCTCTGGGGACAACAGCGGCAGGCCATGGGCCACCAGTTCGGTCTTGAGTGATGCGAGATCTGCGCAGCGCACCGATTCGCCGTGCTGCTCCAGCACGAAGCCGACCAGGCCATCATCTGTGGTGCTGGGGCTCACATGGATGTTCTTGAGGGCAGCCAGATCCCGCAGACGCTCGAATTCGGCGCGCTGCTCGGCCGGCACCGCGAGCAATTGCGCCATGGATGGCGGGGCATCCTCGTCGTCGTACATAGGGACTCCTTGCCAGCGAAGGTTCTCACCAGGGAGTGTGATGGAGCAGGGCGCCCGGGTCAACCATGCCCATATGGGGATGGATACGGGGTGATGGTGGGGCTCAGTCCACCGAGGAGAAAAGGATTTGACGCAACTGGAATGCTGCCGCGCTGTCCGGTGGTGAGCCGGCCGTGCCGATCAGCACCACGCGCCAGACGGTGTCGTGCTTTTTCAGCAGGGTGGCATGTACCTTCTGTGATTTGTCCTTGGCCACGCTGCCCAGCACGATAATGGCGGGTTCACCCAGAACGGTGTCGGCTTCGCTGCTCACGTACAGGCTCATGGTTTCGCTGACGGCACGTACCCAGGCCGCCGCGTAGTCATCCAGCTCGAATGTCCCGGGAATCACTTCCTTGGCAAACACGGCATATACCCCGGCATCGGGGTTGAAGAACATGTCGACGTCCTGCTGGTCGTGGTTCTGCTTTTGCCGATGGGTCCAGCCACCGGGGATGGAGACAGCCTTGCCCGTGACCTTGTTGGTCCACAGGCCACCTGTGGCATAGCGCTCGTCCGCATCCCGATTCTGCTGATTGAAGTGGCCGTTGACCATCAGCAGCGCCGCAAAGGCCGTGACGGCGCTGATGGCGCGCACGGTGGACAAGGGCCGGGCAGTCACCACGAACTTGCCCTCGTCATAGCCGGTAGGTTGCCCACGCTTGACCCGGCTGTGCTGGTGGGCATTGGTCAGCAGGTTCACGACCGGCAGCCAGCCTCCGATGCCAAACACATAGACATCGAACTGCCGACGCATGTACTGACGCAGGGTGGGGCGCTGCGCATCCGCCGTGCGAACCTGCACCCCCAGCAGCCACTTGCCGGGCGTGGTGCCCAGCCAGCCGAACAGCAGGCCCTCCACTGCCATGACCACCGGTGCGAGCACCCAGTTGAGCAGCAGGGCGGCATGCGGCTTTTGCAGCCACAGCACCCATTTCACCGAGATGCTGCCCAGCAGCAAACCCGTGGCAAAACTCACGGGCAGGATCAGCAACCAGTAGTCCAGCACCCGTGCAAAAAAACGCCGCCATGGGCGTGACAGGTCTTCCTGACCTGTGGGCGCGACTTCATCCGACATCTGCTTGACCTCCCTGGCGCGTCGCATCTGGCACATGGCGGGATGCCGCGATCTTGATATGCAGGCCACTTTATCAGCCCTGGCGGCGGGGTTCACACATCTTTACCGCCGAGCCACAGCCGGTTTACCCCCCGGGCGAATCATGCAGACATGGCCTCCTGTTCGAGGCCCGGTCAATGGAGAAGTCAACATGAGTCAAAACACCAAGCCTGTTTCGCCTGGGTCTTCGAGTCGTCGTCAGCGCTGGGCGCTGGGTGCGCTCATTGCCGCCACCAGTGCCTCCGTGGTGCTGAGCATCAGCGCCTGGGCCGGTGGGGAAGGTGCATCGGCACCCCACATGCCGGGCATGGGGATGGAAGCTGGGGGGCCTTTTGGTGGTCCATTCGCTGGTCGCCATCTGCAGCGCCTGCTGGATGACGCCAAGGCCAGCGACGCCCAAAAGGCCCAGATCAAGAAGATTGCGGACAAGGCCCAGGCTGATCTCAAAGCCCTGTTCGAAGAAGGCAAGGGCCTGCATGAGCAGGGCCTCAAGATCTGGGCTGCGCCCAAGCTGGATGCCGCTGCTGCCGAGAACCTGCGCCAGCAAATGCAGGCCCAGCACGACAAGGTCAGCAAGCGCATGCTGCAGGCCATGCTGGATGTGGGCAATGTGCTGACCCCCGAGCAGCGGGCCACGGTGGCCAAGCAGATCGAAAAGCACCACGAGGACATGGCGCACCGCATGCAGTTCTGGCACGAGCGGCACCCGGGCGAGGGCAAACCTGGCAAATCAGGTGAGCCATCCGAGCGACAACCTATGGAGCAATGAGCATGGAGCGCGCGACAATGCCAGATATGAGCGAGCACATCCTGCTGATCGATGACGACCTGCGCCTGAGCGCCATGGTGGGAGACTACCTGCGCAGCCACGGCTACCAGGTGTCCAATGCGCCCACCCTGGCCTCCGGGCGTGACCTGCTGGCACGCCAGGCCTGCGATGCCCTGGTGCTGGACCTGATGCTGCCAGACGGTGACGGCCTGGACCTTTGCAAGGAGTTGCGTGCCTCACCCCGCACCCGCAGCCTGCCTTTGCTGATGCTCAGCGCCCGCGGCGAGCCGACCGACCGCATCGTCGGCCTGGAAATCGGCGCGGACGACTACCTGACCAAGCCTTTCGAGCCGCGCGAGCTGCTGGCGCGCCTGCGTGCCCTGCTGCGCCGCACAGGCCCGGCCACCGAAGACGAGGACGTCTGGCGTTTCGGCCGCCTGGAGATCGACGCGGGCCTGCGCCAGGTGCGTCTGGAGGGCAAGGTGTGCGACCTGACCTCCTACCAGTTCGATTTGCTGTCCGTATTGGCCCAGCATCCCGGGCGCGTGCTCAGCCGCGACCAGATCATGGATTCGCTCAAGGGCCACCCGCTGGAAGCCTTTGATCGCTCGATCGATGTCCACATTTCCCGCATCCGGGCCGCCATCGAGGACGACCCGAAGGAGCCTCGCCGCATCCTGACCGTGCGTGGCGTGGGCTACGTGTTCGCCAAGAAACAGGACACCGATACCGACACCCCATGAAGACCCTGGCGCTGCGCATCTACCTGACCGTGGTGATGGTCCTGCTGGTCTTTGCCCTGGTTTCGGGGTGGCTGGCGCAGCACAATATGGAGCACGAGCGCAGCCAGGTCCAGTCCGTTGCGGCTTGGCAGGAGCGTGCGGCCGCCTGGGGCGAGTTGCTGGAAAACAGCCTGCCATCCGCGCAGGCGTCTGTGGATGAGCAGTCCCGTGCCTTTCTGGATTGGGCTGACCGCCTGCGCATTCCCATGGCGCTGGACGACGCCCAGGGGCACCGGATCGCCACATCCGACTTGCTGGAAGAGCGCCTGGAGCGTTGGCCCGAGCTGCGCAACTTCATGCAGCAAGCCCGCCTTTCGGACGGCCGCGTGCTGTGGGTCTTGCGCCCCGGCATGATGCGGGGCCGGATGCCGCCGCCCTTTGGTGGTGGCCCGCTTGGCCGAGCTGCACCGGATGGCCCAGGCAGGGGCGGGCCGCCTCCACCGGGTCAGACCGCTGGTGGTGACCTACCCATGATGATGCCGCCTCCGCACCCCCACATCGAGCCCTGGCTGACCCCGCTGGGCTGGATGCTGCCCACGTCGCAGGCGCACGGCATTCCAGCGCTGATCCTCTCGCTCGTGCTGCTGTTCGTGGCCGTGGCGGTGGGCGCCTGGCCGGTGGCCAACCGCATCACCCGTCGTCTTCAGGCCCTGCGTAACGGCGTGGAGGCTTTCGGCTCGGGGCAGTTGCAGCACCGCGTGGCCGTGGAGGGCAAGGACGAAGTTGCGGCGCTCGCCAACAGCTTCAACGAGGCGGCACAGCGCATCGAGGATCTGGTCACGTCCAATCGCAGCCTGCTGGCCAATGCCAGCCACGAACTGCGCTCCCCACTGGCGCGCCTGAAGATGGCCGTCTCCATCATGGGGGACATGCCGCCTGAACGCGCGGCCCAAATCAAGGACGAGATCCACCAGGACATCCGCGAACTGGATGCGCTGGTGGAAGAGGTGTTGCTGGCCAGCCGCCTGGATGCCAAGGCGGACCTTGAACGCAGTCCGGTGGACCTGTTGGGTTTGGTCACCGAGGAGGCGCACCGAGTGGGCGCCGAAGTCCATGCGGACCAGGCCGCCAACGGCGCACCTTACCAGGCCGATGACCGCCTGCTGCGCCGTGCCGTGCGCAATCTGCTGGAAAACGCCAGGCGCTATGGCGGCGCCAGTGTCGACCTGGATCTGGTGCACGGCCCCAAGTGGGTCGAGATCCGGGTGTCCGACCGCGGCCCAGGCGTGCCTGAGGACCAGCGTGAGCGGATTTTCGAGCCCTTCTACCGCCTGCCTGGCCATGCCGAGCATGCCGGCGGCGTGGGCCTGGGGCTGAGCCTGGTGCGCCAGATCGCGCTCAGGCATGGCGGGCAGGCGCGCTGCGAAGCCCGTGAGGGCGGCGGCAGCCGATTCATCATCTCGCTGCCGCTGTGAGCCCTCACTGAGGAAACAACAGGTCGATCAGACCTGGATGCTGGTGCGCCCGATGCTGTCGTAGCTCAAGCCGGCCTGCTTGACCAGGGCGGGTTCGTACAGATTGCGCCCGTCGAAGATCACCGGCGTTTTCAGGCTGGCCTTGATCTTGTCGAAGTCGGGGCTGCGGAATTCCTTCCACTCCGTGACGATGAGCAGGGCGTCGGCGCCTTGCAGGGCGGCGTTGGGGTTGTCGGCGTACTTCAGGCGCGGCTCGTCACCGAAGATGCGCTTGGCCTCGGACATCGCCACCGGGTCGTAGGCCGTGACCGTGGCGCCACGCTCGAACAGCTCGGCCAGCACCACGCGGCTAGTGGCTTCGCGCATGTCGTCGGTATTGGGCTTGAAGGACAGGCCCCACAGCGCGAAGTGCTTGCCCTTGAGGTCGGGGCCGAAGCGCTTGACCACCTTGCTGACCAGCACGGTCTTCTGGCGCTCGTTCGCTGCTTCCACGGCCTGGAGCACCAGCAGTTCCTGGTCTTCGCCGTTGGCCGTCTTGATCAGGGCCTTGACATCCTTGGGGAAGCAGCTGCCTCCATAGCCGCAACCGGCATACAGGAAATGCGTGCCGATGCGCTGGTCCGAGCCGATGCCCAGGCGGACCTGCTCGATGTCGGCGCCCATCTTCTCGGCCAGCAACGCCAGCTCGTTCATGAAGCTGATGCGCGTGGCCAGCATGGCGTTGGCAGCGTACTTGGTCAGCTCGGCGCTGCGCACGTCCATCACTAGCAGGCGGTCGTGGTTGCGGTTGAAGGGGGCATACAGGGCGCGCATCAGCAGCACGGCCTGCTCGTCGTCCGCGCCCACCACGATGCGGTCGGGGCGCATGAAGTCTTCCACCGCCGCGCCTTCCTTGAGGAACTCGGGGTTGGACACAACCGCGTACTGCGCGTCGCTGCCACGCTTGGCCAACTCGTCGGCCACCGCGGCGCGCACCTTGTCGGCCGTGCCCACCGGCACCGTGCTCTTGTCGACGATGACCTTGTAGTCGGTCATCAAGCGGCCGATGTTGCGGGCCGCGGCCAGCACGTACTGGAGGTCGGCCGAGCCGTCTTCATCGGGCGGTGTGCCCACGGCGATGAACTGGATGGTGCCGTGCGCCACGGCGCGGGGGATGTCGGTCGTGAAGGACAGGCGGCCCGCCTTGACATTGCGTGCCACGACCTGGTCCAGCCCCGGTTCGTGGATGGGTATGCCACCTTCTTCGAGGATGCGGATCTTGTTGGGGTCCACATCCAGGCAGAGCACGTCGTTGCCCATTTCGGCCAGACAGGCGCCCGTGACCAGGCCCACATAGCCGGTGCCAACCACTGAAACTTTCATGATGCGAGGCTGATTGTTGTGATATCAGCCGGATTTTGACAGAGGTGGACGGTTTCAGTGCGTGAAACTGCTAGGACATGAACCCGATGTCCCGGGTGCTGGCGTCGAAATTGGCGATATTGGGTGCGATGCCGGCACCCGGCGAGGTGCCAACGAGGTCTGCTTCCGATACCCCCATCCATTTGCCCAAGGTGTAGACCAATTGGTCTACTGACAAGCCGGGCAGCAGCACCCCGCTGGTCAATAACTGGTCACTGAAGAAATTGCCATTGCCGTCAAACGCCATGAACTGGGGGTATTTACCGTAGATGTCGCCGCCCTTGACCGAGCCACCGATAACGAAGTGGTGGCCACCCCAGCCATGATCGCAGCCGTCTCCATTGTTGACCAGCGCCCGACCGAACTCGGACGCGGTGAAGGTAGTGACCATCGAGCGCACATCGCCACTGGGCATCTGAGCCAGGCATTTCTGGAAATAGTCGACCGCATGATCTAGCTTGGCCAGTTGGCGTGCGTGCTGACGCAGGTGATCGCTGTGGGTGTCGAAGCCCGTCAAGGTCACCATGAAAACCTGCCGTTGGGCGCCAATGCCGCTGCTGTTGCGAGCGGCGATCATACGGGCCACTGTTTGCAATTGCTGTGCAAGGGGGTTGAGCTTGAGTTGCTGATCTTCAGGGTCGGTGTACTGCAGCAGGGGGTCGGTTGCAGTGGTGGTGCCAGGGGTCCCCCAAGGGGCCATGGTGTCAATCGGCAGCCCCTTGGACATGGCAGACTCATTGGCCAGTGCTCTCTGGGAGACCGAGACATAGTCCGTGGCGATGACATCCTGCCGAGTCGATGTGGATGCCGCGGCGCGCACCGCCGCATAGACGTCGCTGCTGCCGAGAATGGTGCCTGCATTGCCGCCCATCAGCTGGAACCCTCCTGTACCTAGCAGGTAAGGAATCACGGAGCGGCCACTCAGCCAGACGGGCGGTGTGTTTACACCGATGCAAGAAAACGCCGGATTGACGTTGCGGCCTTTGAGACTGTCCATGATCCGGCCACCCCAGCCACCTGTCGTGCCTTCAGGGCCGAATGATTGCCAGGTCGAGGTCTGATCATTGTGGGAATACAGCTTGCGTGGCAGGGTAAAGGACAGGTCGAGCAGGTCCACTTTGGTGGTGGGTTGGATCAGCGGCCCGATGTTGGCCACGACGGCCACGGAGGACTGGCCATACAAGGCCTGGATGCGCTTGAGTTGCGGGTGCAAGGCAAAGCTGCGACCTGTGTTGAGCCCCTGGGCATTGCGGTGGCTGATATTCAGCAGCGTTTTTTGATCCAGTGCGATCGACGTCAGGTTGTCCGGTGGTGTGACGCCTGCAATCTTGGCCATGACGGCTGGATCCCGTGTGGCGCTATAGCAGCGCCAGGATGTGCTGTCGACCGGTACAACTGTGTTGTGGGCGTCGTTGCCACCAGCCAGGAAGATGCACACAAGAGCCTTGTAATCACTGCTGGCTACTTGTGCCGAGGCCTGTTTGACTGCCGCAAGATTGGCCAGCCATGAACCCGTGGTGCTGAAGGCGGTCAAAGCTGAGGTCTGTTGCAGAAAGCGGCGGCGCGGAATGGAAGGCATCGGCGAGCTCACTTTGCTTTATTTGGTGATGAGGAATTCGGGTGAGACGGCCACCATCATGATGGCTGTCCAGACCCGCTTGTCCAGCGCGCTGTTGATGGCATCGCCGTTGGATTGCTGGGCGTTGAGCGCTGGCACAGGCAGGTTGGTCAGGGTCTGTTGAATTGATTGACGCAGGCCATCGGTGATGTTGCCGCCCAGCAGCCTGTCTGCAATGTGTTGTGCGAGCGTGGTAGGGTCATAGGCCATGGCCCGTTGCTCCGTCAGTTGCAAGGTGACTGAGCGCCGAGTCAGCGTGTCGAGTTTGCACTGGGCTGCGGCATCTTGAAGGGTCTTGTTCGCTGCAACCTTGGGATCAAGCGACTGAATGTATTGTTGGATCTGTGGCGTGAACGTCCCGCATTGTCCATCTGCATCCACGACCACGGTGGGTCCGATACCGTTGGTTACCAGATCCACAACGGCATTGACATAGCCAGTGACACTTGACTCGTTGACCAGTTGCATTTCGGGCTCAACCAAGCCCTGCTGGGCTCCTGTGCTGAGAGGGGGCGTGAACCCTGGGCGAAAGAAGTTGAAGACCGATGGCGAATACAAAGGCGCCTGGCCCCATGAGGAGGCCGGATCACTGGTGTTGCCTATGGCGATGTAATTCAAGCGTGTCGTGGCAGGCGCATCCAGTGGTGACGTCGACACATTGCTCGTCGCCGAGGTGAATTGGAACGCCCGCAGCAAGGCCGTCAGCCTCAGGACAGGCTCACGCAGCTTGCCGTGCGTGGACGAGATCAGTGACACGGGCCCCCGTGCCTCGTCGTCCAGCAAGATGGCCTTGACGACCTCTTTGAGGTTGCCGCCGGTCGAGGTGAAGCGGGCTGCCACGCGGCCGACATAGTCAGGCGTGGGATTGCTGGTCACCAGTCTCTGAATCAGTTGCTTGCAAATGAAGGGGGCGGTGTTGTGGTGCGAGGCCAGACGGTCCAGCGCGGCGGTGAGGTCAGATTGAGTCGAGCCTTGGGCCGGCAGCGTGATGCCCAGGAATGCCTTTTCCGATACGGAATGAAAGGCGTCATAGGCCTGCATGGGCTTGTAGTAGCCTTCGGGATCCTGACAGGTCGAGGCGGAGAAGAAGCAATCCTGGTCCGATACGGCCGCGTAGGCCGCGCCCCGGTAGTTGCCCCAGCCAGTGAATACCTTGGCCAGCCCTCGCACATCGTCGATGCTGTAAGTTTCGGTCGGATGGCCTTGGGCATCCAGTTGCTGCGTACCGTCGGGGTTTAACTCATAAAGCCCGATCGAAAACAATTGCATGACTTCGCGGGCGAAATTCTCGTCCGGAAAATGACCCAACTCGGGGACTTCCTTGGTGTTGCTGCGGAAGCTGAGGTATTCGCCCATAGCTGGGCTTTTGGCAACTGCTTCGAGCAAATCCCTGTAAGTACCGTTCAAAGCGGTGTCGAGCGTATCCATATAGCCTGCCACCATTTGCGGCACCGTCAGCCCCAGGATGTCGTCGGTGAAGGACACCACGAAGATTTCCGACAAGGCGAACCCCACCCGTGCACGCAACTGGGCCTTGTCGGTCAGTGCTCGCGTATAGAAGGCTTCCAGAACCTGGTCTGCACCGGCCTTGGCCGCTAGATTGCCTGGGTTGTCGGCCTTGATTTCGGCATCTCGTTTGGTGAAGAAGTCGCGATAGGTGAACGCAGGTTGGAGTGCGAACTGCTCATCTATCCATGCTTCGTAACCGACGGTCATCAAATGGTCGATGCTGGCTTCGTCGGAGCCAAACGTGGCCTGGTTCAAAAAGCGCATGGCTTCGGCACGCGATTGAGGGGCGTCAGCCGGCCCGTCCGTTGGGCAACCGGTCAGGGCCGCGGCCATTGCCCCGCATGCCAGCAATTTCGACAGACTTGACCACCTCATTTTTGCCCGAGCTCCTTATCGATTGCTGTTAATCGTATGGCGCTGGATTGGGGGCTTTGGTCTTAAATGTTGCTTTGTGTAACGTATTGAGGGGCTTCCCTCCCCCCGAGTAGGGGGCTGAAGGCCTCGTGCAGAATGTCCGGAATCGCTGTTAACCCTTGAAATATTCTCGGTACCAGGATGCGAAAAGTTGAAGTCCTTGCGCCAGGCTGGTGCGAGGCGCCACCCCGGTCAGGTGCGTCAAGCGGTCCACGTTGGCATAGGTGGCAGCCACGTCGCCGGGAGCCATTGGCTGCATATCGAGTTGCGCCTTGCATCCAAGGGCTTGCTCCATCGTGCGGATGAAGGTCATCAACTCGACCGGATCACTGTGACCGATATTGAGCACCCGGTATGGCGCCCAGGAGCCCGCAGCGCTGGGGTTGACACGGTCAAAGTCGGGGGCGGGTTGCGGTGGGCGGTCGAGCGTGGCCACCAAGCCAGCGACGATGTCGTCGATATAGGTGAAGTCACGGCGCATCTGGCCGTGGTTGAAAACCTTGATGGGCTCGCCGGCGAGCATGGCCTGGGCAAACAGCATGGGGGCCATGTCCGGGCGTCCCCAGGGGCCGTAAACAGTGAAGAAGCGCAAGCCGGTCGTGGGCAGACCATACAGGTGGCTGTAGGTGTGGGCCATCAACTCATTGGCTTTCTTGGTAGCCGCATAAAGGCTGACAGGGTGGTCGACGGCGTCATCTTCGGAAAAAGGCATGCGAACGTTCCCGCCATAGACACTGGAACTGCTGGCATAGACGAGGTGCGCAATCTGGTGGTGGCGACAGGCCTCCAGGATATTCACGAAGCCCGCGAGGTTGGATGTCACGTAAGCATGCGGGTTGAGCAGCGAGTACCGGACGCCGGCCTGGGCGGCCAAGTGCACGACCCCCTCGAATGCGGTGTGAGTAAAGAGATTCTGCAGTGCAGCGTTGTCAGCCACATCCAGAATCTCGAAATCGAATGGCGAATCAGGAAAGCGTGAGCGGATGACATCCAGCCGATCCCGCTTGAGTTGGGGGTCGTAGTAGTCGTTCAGATTGTCGATGCCGACCACCATGTCGCCCCGCGCGAGCAGGGCCATGCACACATGCATGCCGATGAAGCCTGCGGCGCCGGTAACCAGGAACTTTTTCATGGCTGCCATTGTCGATGAAGTCAGCGAAGGCCAGCGGGCATAATGTTTGAACGGACCTGGACGGCACCTAGGCTAGGTATTGCTTAGAAACTGGAGTATTGACAGCATGATTCTCATCACCGGCGGTGCCGGCTTCATCGGTGGCAATTTTGTTCACCACTGGTTTGAGCGAAAGGCTGCATCGGGTCAGGCGTCCGGTGAAAAGGTCGTGGTGTTCGACAAGCTCACCTATGCCGGCAACCCCAATACCATTGCCTCCTACCTCCAGTCCGGGCAGGCCACGCTGATTCAGGCCGACATTGCCGATCGCGAAGCCGTCAAATCGGCACTGGCCACCTACCGTCCGCGTGCGATTCTGCACTTCGCTGCTGAAAGCCATGTCGACCGCTCCATTCACGGTCCGGCCGAGTTCATCCACACCAATATGGTGGGCACCTTCAGCCTGCTCGAAGAAGCGCGGGCTTATTGGGGGGCGCTTGAAGGTGCGGACAAGGCGGCCTTCCGCTTCCTGCACGTCTCGACCGATGAGGTCTATGGCTCGCTGGGCGACCACGATCCTGCCTTCTCCGAGACCACGCCCTATGCGCCCAACAGCCCCTATTCGGCCAGCAAGGCCGGTAGCGACCATCTGGTGCGCGCCTACCACCACACCTATGGTTTCCCGACGCTGACCACCAACTGCAGCAACAACTACGGGCCTTATCACTTCCCTGAGAAGCTTATCCCGCTGATGATCCTCAATGCGCTGGAAGGCAAGCCCCTGCCGGTGTATGGCGATGGGCTCAATATCCGCGACTGGCTGTTCGTGCGTGACCACTGCGAAGCCATCTGTCAGGTGCTGGACAAGGGCACGCTCGGCGAAACCTACAACGTGGGTGGCATCAACGAGATCCGCAACATCGATGTGGTGACCACCATCTGCCGCAAGCTTGACGAGTTGCGCCCCCGCGCCGATGGCAGCCAGTACGAAAGCCTCATCACCTATGTGAAGGACCGGCCGGGCCACGATCGCCGTTACGCGATTGACCCCCGCAAGATCCAGCGTGAGATCGGCTGGAAGCCGGCTGAGACCTTCGAGTCGGGCATCAACAAGACGGTGCGCTGGTATCTGGAGAACGCAGCCTGGATCGACACCGTGCGTTCTGGCGCCTACCGTGACTGGATCGCGCGCAACTACGCGGGGCGCGCATGAAGATCCTGTTGATGGGCAAGGGGGGGCAGGTCGGTTGGGAGTTGCAGCGTTCTCTGGCCATCTTGGGGCAAGTGGAAGCTTTTGACAGCGACACCCCAGGGCCGGCGCAGGCGCCTGATCTGCGGGCCGATTTTCGGGATCCCGACCAGGTGGCGGCACTCGTGCGCCATGTCCGGCCCGACGTGATCGTCAATGCGGCGGCGCACACGGCCGTCGACAAGGCCGAAAGCGAGCCTGAGCTGGCACGCCTGATCAACGCCACCACGCCTGGCGTGATCGCGGCCGAAGCGGCCCGTCTCAATGCCCTGCTGGTTCATTACAGCACCGACTATGTGTTCGATGGCAGCGGCAAGGCACCTCGCACCGAGCACAGCCCCGTGGCGCCATTGAGCGTTTATGGGCAGACCAAGCTCGAAGGCGAGCTGGCCATTCAGTCCAGCACCTGCCGGCATCTGATCTTTCGCACCAGCTGGGTGTATGCGGCTCGGGGCGGCAATTTCGCGCGCACGATGCTGCGCCTGGCTGCCGAGCGCGATGAGCTCAAGGTCATCGACGACCAGATCGGTGCGCCCACCGGTGCGGATCTGCTGGCGGATGTCACGGCGCATGCGGTCCGGGCGGTGTCCCGCCAGCCCGAACTGGGCGGGCTATATCACCTGGTGGCCACGGGCGAGACCAACTGGCACCAGTACGCCAGCTTCGTCATCGAATGGGCGAGGGCGCGCGGCCAGGCCATTCGCGTGGCGCCTGAAGCGGTTCGCCCCATCCATACCAGCGAATACCCGACGCCGGCAAGGCGACCGCTAAACTCCCGCCTGGACACCAGCAAGATCCAGCAGGCATTTGGCCTCACTCTGCCGCACTGGCAGCAGGGTGTCGAGCGCATGTTGATAGAAATCACCGGAGGTTGAGGAGCACGATGAACGCGACCACCACTCAAACGCGCAAAGGCATCATTTTGGCCGGGGGCTCCGGTACGCGCCTGCACCCGGCCACGCTGGCCATCAGCAAGCAGTTGCTGCCCGTCTATGACAAGCCCATGGTCTATTACCCATTGAGCACTTTGATGCTGGCGGGTATCCAAGACATCTTGATCATCAGCACACCGCAAGATACGCCGCGTTTCCAGGCCTTGTTGGGAGACGGCAGCCAGTGGGGGCTCAATCTCAGCTACTGCGTGCAGCCCAGTCCGGATGGGCTGGCACAGGCTTTCATCCTGGGGCGCGATTTCGTCGGCAACAACCCCAGCGCCTTGGTGCTGGGCGACAACATCTTTTATGGACATGATCTACAACGCCTGCTGAACAGTGCGGCTCAACGCGAGAGTGGCGCCAGTGTGTTTGCCTACCACGTCAATGATCCCGAGCGTTACGGCGTGGTCGAGTTCAACGCGCAGAACCAGGCGCTGAGCATCGAGGAAAAGCCGAAGGCGCCCAAGAGCAACTACGCTGTCACGGGGCTGTATTTCTATGACAACAAGGTGTGCGACATCGCCGCCGACATCAAGCCCAGTGCGCGCGGCGAGCTGGAGATCACGGATGTGAACGCCCGCTACCTGACGCAAGGCGAGCTCAATGTCGAGATCATGGGCCGGGGCTATGCCTGGCTCGATACCGGCACGCACGACAGCCTGCTGGACGCTGGCCAGTTCATTGCCACGCTAGAAAAGCGCCAGGGCTTGAAGGTGGCCTGCCCCGAGGAAATCGCCTACCGCTTTGGCTGGATTTCGGCCGAGCAGGTCAAGAAGCTGGCCAAGCCTATGCTCAAGAATGGCTATGGGCAGTACCTGCTCAAGGTCATCAGCGACACGGTTTACTGATTCTCACGCCGCATGAAACTCATCCGCACCGATATCCCCGACGTGGTCATCGTCGAGCCCGCCACCTTCGGTGACGACCGTGGCTGGTTCATGGAGAGCTACAACCAGGCGCGCTTCGACAGCGAGTTGGGCAAGCTGGGGCTGCCTGCCACCCGGCCGTTCATCCAGGACAACCATTCCTGCAGCAAGGCCGGTGTCCTGCGTGGCTTGCACTATCAGTTGCCGCCGCATGCCCAGGGCAAGCTGGTGAGGGTGGTCAAGGGTGCGGCCTTTGATGTCGCGGTCGACATCCGCAAGGGCTCGCCGACCTTCGGCAAATGGGTGGGGGTGGAGCTCAGCGCTGACAACAAGCGCCAGCTGTGGATCCCGGAGGGCTTTGCCCATGGTTTCCTGGCGCTGGAAGACGATACGCACTTCCTCTACAAGACCACGAATCTGTACGCCAAGGAGAGCGAACGCAGCATCGTGTGGAACGACCCCGAGATCGGCATCCAGTGGCCTGTCGGTCAGCTGACGCTGCGTTTGACACCCAAGGATGAACAGGCACCTGTTTTGAGGGGGGCGGACCTGTTTTGAGGGTAAGAGCGATGTGGTCTGGCCATATCGCCCAGTGATAATCGCTGGATGACCCAGAACGCGCTACCTGATGCGACGACCGTGAGTCAGGTGCCAGCCTGGCGTCGCGCCTTGATTTACGGCTTGCTGGCCCTGTTCGCGGGTTGGTGTGCCCTGGCCTTTCGGCGTGATATCGCCCAGATCGACCTGGAGCCCTTGAAGTCGGGCTGGACGGCGGTGCTGGCTGCGGGTCTGCTGTCCTTGTGGAACTACCTGATGCGGGTGGTCCGCTGGCGCCTGTATCTGCAACGCCTGGGTCATGCCTTGCCTTGGCGCTTTGTCTCTCTGACCTTCATGTCGGGTTTTGCCTTCACGCTCTCGCCGGGCAAGGTGGGGGAGGTTGTGCGCGGGCGCTACTACGTGCCGCATGGCATTTCCCTCTCGTCGGTGACAGCGGCCTTTTTTGTCGAGCGCCTGCTGGACCTGCTGGTGATGATCATGCTGGCCGCCGCCGTGCTGGCCGAGTTGAGGCAGTACCAATACTTCCTGTGGGTGGCCTTGCTGCTGGTGGGGGGGCTGATGGCCAGCATCGCCTTCGTGCCCTGGCAGGCGGTGTCGGCCCGGTTGGCGCAGCGCCCGCACAGTGGCCTGGTCAAGCTTTTCCAGAAAGTGGCCGGCATGCTGGCCAGCGCGCGCCAGTTCCTGTCGCCAGGCGTGCTGCTGATGGGCTTGTTGCTGGGCACGCTGGCCTGGTCGGCGGAGGCCCTCGGGCTCAAGCTCGTGGCCGATGCCGTGGTGCCGCATCTCCTGTCTGTGCCTGCGGCCATGGGGGTCTACTCGATCGCCATCATCGTGGGGGCCTTGTCCTTCCTGCCCGGAGGCCTGGGCAGTACCGAAACCGTGATGGCGGCGCTGCTGGTCAGCCATGGCTACAGCACCTCGCAAGCCATCTTGCTCACGCTGGTGTGCCGTCTGCTCACGCTGTGGCTGGCCGTCTTGATCGGCTGGCTGTGCGTGTGGCTCCTGCGTCATGACAACGATAAAGCTGTGCAAGCCCGATATGTCTAAAACCGTTCCCCAAACCGTCCCCTTGTGCGTGGACCTGGACGGCACGCTCATCCACAGCGATCTGCTACTTGAGTCCTTCCTGTTGCTGATCAAGCGCAATCCCCTCTACCTGTTGCTGATCCCTTTCTGGCTGTTGCAAGGCAAGGCCGGGCTCAAGCGGCAGATCGCCAGCCGGGTCAAGATCGATGGCGCGGCCTTGCCCTACACCAAGCCCTTCGTGGAATGGCTGCATGCGCAGAAGGCGCAGGGGCGGGCCATCTGGTTGTGCACGGCGTCTGATGCCAGCCTGGCCGGCGCCGTGGCCGATCATGTGGGCCTGTTCGATGGCGTGTTGGCCAGCGATGGGCAGACCAATCTGGCGGGCCGCAACAAGGCGGCTCAACTGGTGGCCAAGTTCGGTGACAAGGGCTTTGACTATTGCGGCAACCACCGCGTCGACGTGGCGATCTGGAAGCATGCGCGCGCGGCAGTGGTGGTCAATGCGGGTGAGGGCCTGGTGGCCACCGCGCGTGCCACGACCACGGTGGACGCGACCTTCGCCCCCATGCGTGGCAATGGCTTGAAGGTGGTGGCCAAGGCCCTGCGCGTGCACCAGTGGGCCAAGAACGGCCTGATCTTCGTGCCGGTGGCAGCGGCGCACAAGCTGGGCGAGCCCACCGTGCTCCTGCATGCCCTGCTGGCCTTTGTGGCTTTCAGCCTGTGCGCCTCTTCGGTCTACCTGCTCAACGACATGCTGGACCTGGCGGCAGATCGCCAGCACCACAGCAAGTGCAAGCGCCCCTTCGCCTCGGGGCAGTTGAGCATCCTGTTCGGCCTGATCGCCGCGCCCTTGCTGCTGATCGTGGCCTTGCTGCTGTCCTTGGCGCTGCCGGTGAAGTTCCTGCTGGTGTTGGGCGCCTACTACGCGGTGACGCTGGCGTATTCCTTCGGCCTGAAGAAGCTGGTCATGATCGACGTGCTCACGCTGGCGGGCCTGTACACGGTGCGCATCGTGGCGGGCGCGGCGGCCACGGCCATTCCGCTGTCGTTCTGGTTGCTGATGTTCTCGGTCTTCATCTTCCTGAGCCTGGCCATCGTCAAGCGCTATGCCGAGCTGCACGCCATGCGTCAGCAGGGCAAGCTCAAGGCCCAAGGGCGCGGCTACCAGGTGGAAGACCTGGCCTTGCTGCAAAGCCTGGGTGGGGCTTCGGGCTACCTGAGTGTGCTGGTGCTGGCGCTGTACCTGAACTCGCCGGATGTGAGTGTGATGTACCACCAGCCCAAGATGGTCTGGGCGCTGGTCCCCATCATGCTGTATTGGGTCAGCCGCATCTGGATGCAGACGCATCGCGGCCAGATGCACGACGACCCCCTGGTCTTCGCGCTCAAGGACCGCATCAGCCTGTTGACGGGCGTGGCGGCGGCCGTGGTGCTGTGGCTGGCGGTCTGACGGCGTCACCGTGGGCATGAGCAGCAAGGTCTTCACCTCCTGGGGACGCGTGTGGCGCGGGCCCCATGGTGTGGTGGGCTTGAGCAGCCGGCATCAGCCCTTTGCCTTGCCTGAAGATGGAGCGAGCGTGCTGCCCTTCGGCAATGGCCGCAGCTATGGGGACAGCAACCTCAACCCGGGCGGAGCCCTCCTGCAAGGCGGGCATCTGGACCGCTTCATTGCTTTCGATCCCGCCACGGGTGTGCTGTGCTGTGAAGGCGGCGTGCTGTTGTCCACCATCTTGCAACTGGTGGTGCCTCAAGGCTGGTTCCTGCCGGTCACGCCGGGCACGCAGTTCGTCACGGTGGGTGGGGCCATTGCCAACGATGTGCATGGCAAGAACCACCACGTGGCCGCGTCCTTTGGCAACCACGTGCGTCAGCTGGAACTCCTGCGCTCGGATGGTTCGCGTCGCATCTGCTCGGTGAGCGAGAACGCGGACTGGTTCGCCGCCACGGTGGGTGGTCTGGGGCTCACGGGCCTGATCACCTGGGCCGAGATCCAGCTCAAGCGCATTGCCAATCCCTACTTGGATACCGAATCCATCCGCTTTCACAGCCTCGAGGAATTCTTCGAGCTGAGCACGGCCTCCGAGAAGGACTACGAGTACACGGTGTCGTGGATCGATTGCGCCTTCACGGGCAAGCGGCTGGGCCGGGGCCTCTTCAACCGGGGCAACCATGCGCCTGCCGTGATGGACACGAGTGCGGTGCCGCCGGGCTTGCCTGGCGGGGTGGCGGTGCACAGCCGCAAGGTGCCCATCACGCCGCCGGTGTCGCTGATCAACATGCTTTCGCTCAAGTCTTTCAACACGCTGTACTTCAACAAGCAGAGTGCGGACGTGGTGCGCAGCGTGCAGCACTACCGGCCTTTCTTCTACCCGCTCGATGCCCTGCTGGAGTGGAACCGAATCTACGGGCCCAAAGGCTTCTACCAGTACCAGTGCGTGGTGCCACCCTATCGGGCCCTGCCGGCCACGCGCGCCTTGTTGGAAGCTATCGCCGGCGGCGGCATGGGGTCCTTCCTGGCTGTGCTCAAGCAGTTTGGCACGCAGCCTTCGCTGGGCATGCTGTCATTTCCTGAGCCGGGCACGACGCTGGCTTTGGATTTTCCCAATCAAGGGCCCAAGCTGCACGCCCTGTTCGCGCAGCTCGATCGCATCGTGCTGGATGCGGGCGGGCGCCTCTATCCGGCCAAGGACGGTCGCATGGGGGCCACCATCTTCAAGGCCGGCTATCCCCGCTGGACCGAGTTCACGCCATACATCGACCCTCGCTTCAGCTCAGGCTTCTGGCGTCGGGTCATGGAGTCATCATGAGAAAAATCCTCATCGTCGGGGCCACGTCGGCCATGGCCGAAGCCTGTGCACGTGCCTGGGCGCAACGTGGCGACCAGCTCTATCTGGCCGCGCGCAATGCACTGCAACTCCAGTCCATTGCCGATGACCTCAAGGCCCGGGGTGCCCAGAAGGTGGGGACCAAGGTGTTCGATGCCAACTTGCTTGAGCAGCACGCGGTCTTGCTGGCCGACGCCACGCGCTTCATGGATGGCCTGGACACGGTGCTGATCGCGCATGGCACCTTGTCTGACCAGGAGCGTGCGCAGCAGGACGTGGCCTACGCGCTGGGCGAGATTGCCACCAATGGCACCTCGGTTGTCTCGCTGATGACGCTGGCAGGTGAGCAACTGGCCGCGCAGGGGCGTGGGGCGATCGCGGTGATCTCGTCGGTGGCGGGTGACCGTGGGCGGCAGAGCAACTATGTCTACGGCAGTGCCAAGGCCCTGGTCAGCGCGTTCGCGTCGGGCTTGCGACAGCGTCTGGCCAAGAGGGGCGTGCACGTTATCACCGTCAAGCCGGGGTTTGTGGATACGCCCATGACGGCGCACCTCAAGAAGGGTGCGCTGTGGGCCAAGCCAGAGCAGGTGGCGCGCGACATTACCCGAGCCATCGACAAGGGAGGCAACATCGTTTATACGCCGGGTTTCTGGCGTTTGATCATGCTGATCATCAAGCACATTCCGGAATTTGTGTTCGTCAAGATTGCGTTGTGATCTTCATGTAACCAGCCTGATTACCCCGTCTGGGGAGAAGCCCCGGAGTAGGGGGGATGGGCCGTTCGGCTCTGACTACAGATTGTCATACTCGATCCCTACACTGAGGTGGATCAAGCTATACGCTCAAGTCTGCTCGGAGTAGTTCAAATGTCTTTTCCCAGTAAGTACCCACGCTTGACCGCGTGGGTGGGTGCAGCTTTCGCCTGCAACGTCAGGCTTGGGTGTGCGCAATGACCTTTGCGCAGATTTTTGCCATCTTGCGCGCGCGCTGGATTGTCGCTCTCAGCTTGTTTGTGCTGGTGTTGGGTGGCGTGGCTGTCTACACATCGACCATGCCCAAGAGCTATACGGCCACTGCATCGGTGTTGCTGGATGTCAAGAACGCCGACCCGATCGCTGGGACGGTATCGCCATCGCTGACGTCGCCGGCCTACCTGATGACGCAGGTAGACATCATCAACAGCAAGCGCGTGGCGATGAGACTCATCCGCAATATGAAGCTCAACGAATCGCAAGAAATGCGTGCTCGCTGGCAGGTAGCCACCCAGGGTACGGGCGACTATGTGGGCTGGCTGGGTGCCTTGCTTCAAAGCTCCATGGAGGCTCGACCGTCACGCGGCTCTAATGTAATTTACATCAGCTACAAAGCGGCTGATCCCAACTTTGCCTCTGCAGTTGCCAATGGCTTCGTGCAGGCCTACTTGGAGACTGTGCTGGAGTTGCGTACCAGCCCAGCCAGGCAGTCCAAGGATTTTCTGGAGGCCACAGCCCGCACAGCGCGTCAAGCCCTTGAGGAGTCTCAGGCCAAGTTGTCTGAATATCAGCGCACTCAGGGCTTGTTGGTGACCGACGAGCGTCTGGACATTGAAACGGCTCGCCTCAACGAGTTATCCAATCAAGTGGTGATGATCCAGTCGACATCCATGGACTCTGGCAGCCGTCAGGCTGCGGCTGCGGTTCAAGGCGAGCGCTCGCCTGATGTGATGTCTAGCCCGCTGGTGGTCACACTCAAGACAGAGCTGGCGCGTCAGCAGACATCACTGGAGCAAATGACCACGCGCCTTGGTGAAGAACATCCGCAGGTGCGAGAGATCAAGTCTGGGATTGCCGATACTTCGCGCAAGCTCGAAGAGGAAATCCGTCGTGTGTCCAGCAGTGTTGGCGTTGGCAATAGCGTGAACGTGTCGCGTCTGGGGCAGTTGCGTGCAGCTTTGGAGGAGCAGCGTGTCAAAGTTATGAAGATGAAGAGCACGCGTGATGGAGCAGCCATCCTGGTGCGAGACGTGGAGAACGCCCAACGCGCCTACGACGGCGTGCTGGCGCGCATGAACAACACAAACTTGGAAAGCCAGGCCAACCAGGCGAATATCAGTGCGCTTGAAACGGCGGTGGCGCCGTCGGTTCCAAGTAGCCCCAATATCAAGGCCAATATATCGATGGGCGGTTTGGTGGCAGCGGCGCTCGCACTTGCTGCGGCCTTGATGGTCGAGTACATGGACCGACGTCTTCGCATTCAGTCGGAAGTTGAGCGTCTTACCAGTCAGCCCTTGATTGGCTGCATCCCCTCGTTCAAGAAAAGCCGTGCGGTCGGTTTGGCTAGTCGCTTGCGGCTGAAGTCCACTCCGCCTGTGCGTGCGCTCCCCTACGAGGCTTGATCAACATGAGTTTTCAGAACAAAGCCGAACGGCTTGATTCGGGTGTGCAGGACGTCTCAACGCTGGGCGATATTTTGCAGCGAGCCAAGGGACTGACGGCTGAGCAGGTTGAAATGGCGCTTCAGTATCAGCGTCAGCATGGCGTTCGTTTTGGTGAAGCAGCTGTGGCATTGGGGCTTGCCAAACAAGATGACGTCATATGGGCTCTTGCTCAGCAGTTTCACTATCCCTATGCACCTCAGGGGGGCGTCAGCCTTCACGAGGATCTGATTGTTGCCAACGATCCGTTTTGTGAGGATGTTGAGGCCTTCCGCGATGTGCGCTCGCAGCTGGTAATGGGTGTGCTCGCAGATCGCGAAAGACGGCGTGCCCTAGCGGTGACGAGTTCTGATATAGGCGACGGGAAGTCGTTTGTTGTGGCTAACTTGGCTGTTGCTTTTGGCCAGTTGCCCGGACGCACCTTGCTTATTGATGCCAACTTGCGTCAACCCAAGTTGCACAGCCTGTTTGGTGTAGACGGCTCGGTAGGGTTGAGTGGCATCTTAGCTGGCCGTGCGCCAGCCAATGTGATCAAGCCGGTTGAGCACATTCCCAATCTGTTCATGATTCCCGCTGGTGTGGTCGCGCCCAACCCGGCTGAGTTGCTGCAACGGGCGTCATTCAGCCTTTTGCTGCGAGAGCTGCTCAATAAATTCGACTATGTGCTAGTGGATACCCCCTCGTATGCGGTAGGTGCAGATGCGCGCGTCATCGCTTTTCACTGCGGCGCCGCTTTGATTGTGGGGCGGAAGAATGCAAGTCGGGTACCTCACCTGCAAGGGCTTGTCAAACAGCTGACGAAAAGCGATGTCAAGATTGCCGGGATCTTGATGAACGAGTATTGATGCGATGACGCAAACGACGACGATTGTTGCCGAAGCGAGTCCAAGGACGCCATTGCGTTCTTCGCTGCCGCTTGCGTCCGAGATTGTCTGGCTTTCGCTTGGGCTGTTCGGCTTGTATGTGTCAACGGTATTCAGGCTCTTGCAAAGTGGGTCGGCTGGGCTTTGGAGCCAGGGCGAACACAGCCATGGTCCGATCATGCTGGCGTTGTCCATGTGGTTGCTGTTCAATCGTTGGCGCGAGTACGAAGCCAAGCCGGATGCTCTGCGCGGCCAGGCGTTGGCGTGGCCTGCTTTCTTGCTAGGGTCGGTTCTCTTCGTGGCTGGTCGCGCACTAGGCATCATCTATTTTGAGGTGGGCTCATTCATTCCGATGCTAATGGGCATGATCTTGCTTGTTGGCGGGACAGCCTTGCTCGGCAAGCTCAAGTTCCCTGTATTTTTCTGCATCTTCATGGTGCCCTTGCCTGGCTTTCTGCTGGACCCGATCAGCCACTTTATCAAATTGAAGGTGTCGATTGTGGTCAGTGAGTTGCTGTGGGATCTGGGGTACCCCATTTCCCGCAATGGCGTGGTTCTGAACATTGGCCAATACCAATTGCTGGTTGCGGACGCTTGCGCCGGCATGCGTACTCTGTTCATGCTTGAAGCCATGGGCATTTTTTATCTGAACGTGATCAAGCACAGCTCGTGGGTACGCAATGTCGGGCTTGCGTGCTTGATCGTGCCTATTTCGTTCACAGCCAATACCATCCGTGTGATTGTGCTGACCTTGATCACCTATCACTTTGGGGACGAGGCTGGGCAAGGATTTCTGCATGGCTTTGCAGGCATCGTTTTGTTTGCCAGCGCCATGTTGATGATGATGGGACTAGACACCTTGTTTCGTGCCATCTCTCCTCCTGACAAGCCCAATTCTGCGTGATTGGTATGACCTCACTTGCGACTTTTCTGCGCCCCTTGAGTATCCAGCCGATGCAGTTGGTGTTGGCGCTGGTCATCATGTTTAGCACCCTGATAGGGGCTGAGTTCTTGCTGCCTTCGCGCTTTTGGTCTGAAGAATTGGGAAACCCCGTATACGACAAGATCATTCCCGCCAAGTTTGGCGATTGGGCGCAACTACCTGGTGCTGGTGGGGCGTTGGTCAACCCCGTGCAGGCGGAGATGATTGACAAGATCTACAGCGAGACGGTCAGCCGGGCCTACGTCAACCAAAAGACGGGCCGCGTGATGATGCTGTCCATTGCCTATGGCCGCGATCAATCTACTGACACACAATTGCATACGCCGGACATGTGCTATCCGTCTCAGGGGTTCAAGGTTGAGGCTGGGCGCGCTGCATTGTTGAAGACGCCATGGGGCGATATTCCTACCGTGCAAATGCAAACCTCAATGGGGCAACGGCAGGAGCCCTTGACATATTTCATCCGCACTGGCGATCAGATGACCACGCAGGGCTCGCTAGACCGCAATCTGGCTCGTCTGCGCATGGCCCTGCGTGGCTACCGCATTGATGGGCTGTTGGTGCGCGTGTCTGAAGTGACGCGCCAGGATGATGCCTTTGCCCAGCAGCGAGACTTCGTGCTGGCCTTGCTGTCCAGTATGTCAAAAGACGATCTACCCAAAGTGATTGGTCATCTAGGCCGCGCTTCGCGATGAGCACCTCGCATTCAGCTTGCGGAAGGTGTGTGCCATGAAGGTCGTGCTTTCTGTGCCAGGTAAGTTCCATACTTTTGACTTGGCTCGTGAGTTGCACGCGCGTGCTGCCCTGTCGGCCATCTTCACTGGCTATCCCCACTTTAAGCTGCGCGCTGAGAAGTTACCTCGGGAGAAGATTCATTCTTGGCCATGGCTGCAATCCACCTACATGGCCATGCCCAAGCGGCATTGGCTGGGACCGAAAGCGGTGCAAGAGTGGGAGTGGCGCATCAAGACGTCCCTGGATGACGTTGTCGCGCGACGCATGCCGCCATGCGATGTCTTTGTTGGGCTGTCAGGCTCCGCCTTGCGCAGTGGTCAACGCGCGCACAGGCTAGGCGCACGCTATGTATGCGACCGCGGTTCATCCCATATTCGTACGCAAAATGAGTTGCTGCGCGAAGAGTCGCGCCGATGGGGCGTGGCGTTTGAGGGCATTGACCCGCGTGTCATAGAGTTTGAAGAGGCCGAGTACGAGCAGGCCGATTGCATCACAGTACCTTCCACATTCAGTGTGCGAAGCTTCGTGAGGGCAGGTGTGCCTGCGCACAAGTTGAAATTGCTGCCTTACGGGGTCAACTTGGACCTGTTCAAACCTGTCGGGCTGCCGGATCCCAAGCGCTTTGACGTTTTGTATGTCGGAGGCATGAACCTCAATAAAGGCATACCGTATCTCTTGCAGGCCTACGCGCAACTCAAGCATCCTCAGAAGTCCCTGACGTTTGCCGGCGCACCCTCACAGTCGTTGATCGACAGGATGAAGGTCCATGGCCTGTGGCCGCATGACGTGAAGCTACTGGGGCATGTGCCCCAACCTCGACTCAAAGAGCTCATGAGCCACAGTCACGTGATGGTGCTTGCCAGCGTTCAGGAAGGCTTTGGCATGGTACTTTCACAAGCCATGGCGTGTGGATGCGTGGTGATTGCGACCGAGCATACTGGTGCGCTGGATTTGTATCAGGATGGCCAAGCCGGTTTCATCGTGCCAGTGCGTGATGGTGCAGCTATTGCGGACCGAATGCAGATGCTGGCAGATGATCCATCACGGCGTATGGACATGAGCCAGCGTGCCATACAAGCCGTGCAAGGTGCTGGAGGCTGGAAAGATTACGGCGACGCAGCCATGGCGGTCTATCAGCAGTTGCTGGAGCACTGAGTGATGCGCGTGCTCTATTTGGGTGGAGCCCACCCATCCTCGACTTCGCGCCATCGCGCAGATGCCTTGCGCCGGCTTGGTTGCGCGGTGACCCACTTGGACCCCCAAGAAGCCATTGCGGCGCAAACGAAAGGCCGTTGGCTTGGGGCCTTGCACTATCGCACGGGCTACAGTCTGACGCGAGCAGTGGTAGAGAGTTGGTTGCAAAGGCAATTGCACGGTAAGGATAGATTTGACCTATGCTGGGTAGACAGCGGGGAGTTGCTTGGTCCCAAGGCTATTGCCGACCTGCGTGATCGCGCGGGATACGTCGTGCTATTCAATCATGATGATCCCAGTGGTCCGCGTGATCGCCTGCGCTTCATGACTTTGCGCGCGGCCATCGCGCAGTACAGCTTGTGCGTGGTGGTACGTGATATCAATGTGGCTGAGTTCCAGTCGCTTGGTGCGCGTGATGTCATGCGGGTGTGGATGAGTTACGATGAGATGGCCCATCGGCCCTTGAGTCCTCAGGCACCAGTCGCAGATATCTACCGAAATGACGTTGTCTTCATCGGTCGTTGCATGAAGGGCGAAGGCCGCGATGTGCTGATGCATGCACTCATTGAGCAGGGCATCAAACCTGCGATCTGGGGTGACAACTGGTTTAGCTCTGCCGTCTGGCCAGCACTTCAGCCCTACTGGCGCGGTGCGGCGCTGTCAGGCCAAGATTATGTTGACGCTCTGCGCGGTGCGCAGATATGCATTGGCATGCTGTCCAAAGGCAATCGGGATCGCCATACCACTCGTACGATGGAGATACCGGCAGCCGGTGGTCTGCTGTGTGCCGAGCGCACAGACGAGCATTTGCAGCTCTACGTAGAAAACGAAGAGGCCGTGTTCTGGGACGACGCGAGGGAGTGTGCGGCCTTGTGCAAACGGTTGCTGGCAGACCCAGCTCTGGCGCGCAACATCCGCTTGGCGGGCCAGCGTCGCCTGTTGGCCAACCAGGTCGGCAATGAAGACATCTGCCGTGCGGTGTTCAAACGATTGAATTTGGCTTGACCAATGAGTGCCAAGATCATCATCTTCGACAGCCATCCGGTGCAGTACAAGGCCCCAGTCTACCAGGAGCTGGACCGTCTTTGCCCTGGCGCATTCGAAGTGGTTTATGCCACGGATGTGTCCGTTCGCAAGGGCAATGTGGACCGTGAGTTTGGCAAGGAGGTGGCCTGGGACACCCCTTTGCTCAGCGGCTATCGCTATCGGGTGCTCAACAACGAGCGGGGCGTGCCCCTGAGTACACCAGGCAGCCTCACTGGCCGCGGCGTGCTCGCGTTGCTGCGTACCGAGCGGCCAGCGGCCATCGTGCTGACGCAGGCGCGCTATTGGTTTGATCACACGGCTTACTTGTCTGCCCTTTGGCTAGGCATCCCGGTACTGATCCGCCAAGAAACACAAGATGACATGTATGCGGGGCAGCGTTCTAGGATCAAGCAAATGGCGCGAGGCCTGATTTACCGTGTGCTCTATGCGCCCGTTCGGCATGCCTTCGCTTTCGGATCGCTCAATTTCCAACATCTGACCAGGCATGGCATATCGCCTGCACGTATTTCGTTTGCGCGTTTTTCCGTGCCTGATCCCATTGCTGATTTCACGAGCGAGCAAAAGTTGTTGGCCAGACTGCGCCTGCGTCAGCAACTGAAGATCGGTGATGAACAGGTCGTGCTGGCTTTTTTTGGCAAGTTGATTCCCAAAAAGAATCCCGAATTGATTTTCGAATGCCTCAGGCAGATCCCATCTGCTGTGCTGTGCCGCCTGCATATCATGGTAGTGGGCTCTGGCGAGTTGCAGGCCAGGTTGGATGAGTTGGCGGCTCAGGCGTTCGCGCAGCATGGCGTGCGCACCAGCTTCATGGGCTTTGTCAATCAGAGTGCACTACCGCCGTACTACTTGGCTGCAGATATCGTTGCCCTGCCATCGCGGCGTATGGGTGAGGCCTGGGGGCTGGTGATCAATGAGGCACTGCAAGCGGGGTGCGGTGTGGTCATGAGCGATGCGGTGGGATGCGTTACAGAGTTCGGGCGGCTTGAACGCGTGGAGGTCATCGGCGTGGAAGATCGCCAGGGTTTGGCCTTGGCTATAGCGCGGCTGGCTGCCATGCCGCGTGACTTCGACTGGGCTCGCTCACACATGGCACAGTACTCAAGCCAAGCGGCAGCCCAGGCTCTCAGTAAGACCTTTGCCTCCTATCTGACCTGAGAGGCGGCTATGACCATGTCAACTTTGCACACGCGCAACACAAGTCCCTACACTTGGAGCAAGCAGGATCTGTTCTTTGGCGTGCTCCAGATGCTGGCGCTGACGTGTGCGATTGTGCAATGGCGCATTGGGACCTCACCTGAGAACGTGGCCTGCGTGACCATGGTCGTGGCCTCTTCTACGTTGGTTTTCCAGTATCTCTGGCGCAGCGGCAGCACCGTTGAATATCCGGTGTCCTCACTGGCCTTGCTCGGCTCGTGCTTCACCACCCAATTTGCAGCCTTGTTGGCGCAGACCCTTGATGGCACCGAGTTCGTGGCATTGTTGCGTTGGCCCGAGACCACTTTTGCCGTGCTGTCGGGTGTGCAGGTGCTGTTGGTCGGTACGCACTGGGTATACCGGCATATGGCAATAAGCCAAAGTATTTCGGGCTACATCACAGAACACGTGCTGGAGCCCATTGGAGCCATGGCCGCGCCGCCTGTTTACGCGATCTGGGCGATGTCCGTGCTTGGCATCGTGGCCATGCTCAATGGCGGAGGGGCGGCCACGGGTGATGTCGGTGGCAAATTCTTCCAGGCCTTCAACTTCATGGCCTATATACCTTGCCTGATTCCAATCTATTACCGTCAGTTCGGAGAGGCCTATTGCGACTTCAAGATACATGGCACGCTGCTGGCGGTATATGTGGGTGTGATGATTGTGACGGCCATTGTCATGAACGCGCGCCAGTTCATGGCGGTTGGGCCTGTTCAAGTTGGCTTCATCTTCCTGCTGTTTTACTGGCGTGATCCTCAGCCCATCACCGCGCAGACGCTCAGGCGTTTGGCCGTGATAACCGTGTTACTGGGCGTGGCGATTTCTTTCTTCGCCGATCTGTCTTTGGCGATGGTGATCAATCGGGACAAGCGCAGTAGTGTTTCCCGGATCGAGCTGATGAAGGAAACGTGGGAAACCTTGCTTGATCGCGAGCGGATCGAGCAATTCAAACAGGCGGAATTGAGCACGTCCAGCTACAAGCGGTATGACGAAACCTATCTGTCCAACCCCATGATGGCGCGGTTCTCAGAGACGAAGTTCCATGACAACAATATCTACTTCTCCACGCTCACGACAGATGCTGAGCGCGCCGAGACGTGGCAGGTCACGATTGACAAAGCCATGTCAATTTTGCCGCAGCCAGTGATTGATGGGCTCGATCTGAAAGTCGACAAAAACTACACCACTTATTCATTTGGGGACTTCTACCGCTACCTGAGCGAGGGCTTGGATAACACCTTGGGCGGTTTTGCAGTGGGTTCGTTGTGGGCGCATCTGATCACGCTGTTCGGGTTGACATGGTTTCCGGTGGTGGTGGTGGTGCTGACCTATCCCGCTTTCGTTTTCATTGATAGCTTCTCGCGCAAGGGTACATCGAGGCTGGACGTCGCGCCTGTGGTGATGTGTTCGAGCTGGTTGCTGTTCTCATACGCCATTGGCGGCGAGTCACTGGTGTGGAAGGTGGGCTTTTATCTGCGCGATCTCCCTCAGAAAGTCATCCTTTACCTGATGGCCTATGCAGCGGTGAAGTATGGTTGCCTGTTGTTCGGCAAGGACATCCACTCAATGGGAAGAACCAAGGTGCAGGGCCATGTCGGCTGACACGCAGAGTGCGCGCAGGGTATCGCGCCTGCATGAGGTAGACGGCATAAGAGGCTGGGCGGCCTTGTCGGTGTTGATCTACCACACGCACATCGAGATGTTCATCGTCGCCTGGCCGCAAGTCAATGGCTTCTGGCCTCGTTTTGTCATCCACGGGCCTTTGTCTGTCGCGGTGTTTTTTGTGCTGTCGGGGGATGTACTTGCTTCAACCTGTCTGGCAGGCGGCGTTCGCGCCATAGATGCCATGGTTGTCAAGCGCTATGCTCGTCTAACCTTGCCGATTGCAGCGTCGTGCTTGCTTGTCTGGCTGCTCATGAACATGGGCTTGATATTCAACCAGCAGGCCAGCCAGGTTTTGCACCACGAGGATTGGCTGGGCGCCTGTCTGCAGTTCGCACCAACGGCAGTGTCGCTCGTTCATTATGTGCTCTACGGTGTATACGTCGGCCACGACAGGCATACTGCCTACAACCCTTTCCTATGGACCATGTCCATCGAACTCGTAGGTTCCATGCTGGTGTTTTTGTTCATGTACATGCATGGGCGTCTGCGCAGTCCTAAAGCGGTGCTGATGGCACTGGCATTGCTCACATTTGTCCTCAAGTCATTTTATTGGTATTTCTTTGTCGGCGTGCTGTTTGCCTTGTACCGTCGTGAGGGTTTGTGGGAGCGCCTGCGCAATCTGCAAACGTCAGGCTTTTTCGCGGCAATGACCGTGCTGGCTTGTTTTGCCGCAGACGTATGGAGTCAGAGCGTACCGGCTTTCAGTGCCTACATCGCGATGTTGCTGGGGCCCTTGCTGGTGTCAGCTTTCTACGCCGCGCCTTACTTTGTTGCATTCTTTTCTAACCGGGCCTCTCGGTTTCTGGGCAACATTTCGTTCTCGCTCTACCTGGTGCACTTTGCCGTGCTGGTTTCGCTCTCATCGTGGTTGGTTCTGCACCCGGACGTGCTGGGGGTATCAGGCAGGCCAGGCTGGTTTGCCATTGGTTTGGCCTCGTCGCTGGCGAGCATGCTTCTGGCCACTGCGCTTTGGCAACTGGAGCGGCGCATGTTGACAAGGCTGGCCCGGCTGCCGGGCTGGCTTTTCAATCAGGCGGGTTGACGTGGCGTTACCCTTGGCCGCACCTGTCCGATCACGAGACCCTGCTGGTGATGCGCTCAGGGCTTGGGCGATTGTGGGTGTGGTGGCCATTCATGGGCTGGACTTGACCTTGGGAGCAGCTACCTTCAAATGGGTGAGCAGCTATTTCCGTTGGGCTGTGCCCGCGTTCATCGTGCTGTCTGCGTATTACACCGCATTGGCCAGTTTGCGCCAAGGCGCGATGCCATTGCTGCCTTGGCTGAGAGCCAGATACCTGAAGCTGTTGCCTCCGTTTGTTTTTTTCAGCATGTTTTACTTGCTGATGTTTGCCGATCTTCCAAACCTCACGGTACGAAAGTTGTTGACCACGCACTTGTCTGGTTACGGCTGGACGGGGCAGTATTTTTTCATTGTGCTGTTTCAGCTGCTGCCAGTCATTTGGCTGCTGGCCACTCGGCGTGTGAGTGGCATACTGGTGTTGATCACGCTTGGGTTGGGCTTGGCACTTTATATATGGGCACCGTACGGGTTTGCAGGCTCCTTGCTTCTGCGGCAACTGAGTGATCGCCCCTTCCTGTATTGGTTGCCCTATTGTGTTTGGGGCGTCTTCCTTGCGCAAAGACAAGAACGTTGGCTTGCTCGTGTACAGGCTTTGCCTGCATGGCTGAAAGCGGTATTGGTATTGAGCCTGCCATTGCTCATTGCCGCTATGCCAGGCCCCGTGGGTCATGACAGTCCCTATGTGATGCCTATGGTTTTGTTGGTATCCATTTTTTATGTGCCGCTTTGCCTGGGATCCTTCAACAGTGGCGCAGGCAGGCTTGGCGGGTATCTGGGGCAGCATTCCATGTCCGTGTTTTGTATGAACCCATTGTTCATTGGTCTGTATCGGGCGTATGACCCAATGGACAAGGTCTGGGGTGCGGATAAATGGGCATCGAGCGTTGGCATGCACGTTGCGGGGTCGGCCCTGCTGTTGGTGTCTGTCGTGGCGGCTTGTCTGTTGACCGGCGCTACGCTCAAGCGCCTGGGGCTGGGCGCGGTACTTCCATGACAGACAAGCCGTTGGCCCTGAGCAGGCTATCCACCTACCGGGCCCAATTCATGGGGCTAGCCATATTGTGGACGATGCTCTATCACGCGGTGTTGGTGTTGCCCAAGTGGATGCTCCCATTTGTTGGCGTGAAAACACTGGGCATTGTGGGTGTCGATATATTCTTCCTCTTGTCAGGCCTGGGCTTGAGCTTCAGCTGGAAATCCGATCCGCAGGCCCTGGCCTTTTGGCGAAAGCGATTTGCACGCGTCGTGCCTGTATTCTGGTTTTTTGTATCCCTGTCGCTATTGAAAAAGACGCTGGAGAGTGGCCTTGTGCCGTTAGATGTAGGCCGCTTTATCGGGCTTGATTTCTTTTTTGGGGGCAATCTGGATAGGTGGTTCGTTCCGTCCATCATGCTTTGTTATCTGATGTTCCCGCTTCTGGCCGGTCTTGCTCGTCGCGTGGGGCCTGCGTTCACTTTGTTGGGCTGTAGTGGGTTGGCTTGGTGCTTGTCAGTACTGCTCATTGGTACGCCCATGCAGCACCTGCAGATATTCACTGTGCGTTTGCCGGCTTTTTGCCTGGGCATGTATGCCGGCCATGTGCTGGCATACAAGCAGCGTGCCTTGTGGTTGGAGCGCCCGATGTTTGTCTATGGCAGTCTCTTGTTGGGCATGGTTATGTGGCTAGCCTTGCAGTCTTTGGTCAAGGCATCTGTGGGGTGGCGCTATGGCCTCTGGTGGTATCCCACGGTGATCCTGGCTTACCCATTGTGCCAACTGTGGGGGCTAACGCTGAGTCAGTTGCGTTCACGCACCGAAGTGTTGCAAGCTTGGTTAGCGCGGTTGGGCGGTGACAGCCTCGAGATTTATCTGACTCACGCCTTTGTGTTCAGCTTTGCGGTGTACATGCCCTACAAAGCCAGTTCCTTCAACCCCGGCCGCGTGCCGGAGTACCTGTTCTACTCGGTGCTGTCCATATGGCTTGCACCCAGGGCTGCTCGCCTGGTGGATGCCCGATTTGGCCTCAAGTCTTCATGAAACCCAGGTTTGCATTGCTGCCAAAGCGCGCGAGATTCGGGAACACATCGGCCAGTTGGCCATCATTCAGACCAAACCAGCGACCAAGGGTGGCACCAAACTGATCCACCGAAATGCGTGGCAGCAACACGCCGTTGAGCAACTGGTCGGGGCTGGCATCAAAGTAGTTGTCATTCGTGTTTTTGTGCGCCAGCGTCGGGAAATCGCCATAGATGTCTCCGCCTTGTACCGCACCGCCCATGACCATGTGGTGCCCACCCCATCCGTGGTCGGTGCCATCACCATTGCTGGTGAACGAGCGCCCGAAATCCGAGGCTGTGAAGGTCGTCACCTTGTTGCCCATACCCAGGGCGCTAAGCGTTGTGTCGAAATAGCTCAGGGCGTGGTTGAGCTTGGCTAATAAGTCCGCATGGTTCTTGTTCTGGGTGTTGTGGGTGTCAAATGCTCCGAGGCTGACAAAGAACACTTGGCGTTTGATCCCCAGTGCGCCTTGTGCCGCGATGATGCGGGCAACCGTCTGCAATTGAATGGCCAATGGATTGGTCCCTTTGCCACCACTGACGTTGGTGTATTGCAGCGACGTGCTGTTGCCAAATGGACCGGAACTGACCGATGGCAATACGCCAGTGAGCATGCGCTCGGCCTGCATGCTGCGTGTATTGATGTTGGCCAGATCATTGGCCATCACGTGCGTGGTGCGCGAGCTTCTGACAATGCGCTCCAAGGCTGCGCCGATCACTTCCGAGCCATACACGCGGCTGACGCCTTGGGCATCAGGCTCGGTGCCCAGTCTGATGGGCCCCGTTTCGCTAACCTGATAGGGGCGTACATGCTGGCCAGACATCCATACCGAGCCTAGACCCGGTGATATGGCTGTGAACATGCTGTTATTGTTGCCCGCAGCCAATGCATCAGCTAGCCGGCCACCCCAACCGACGGTGGCCCCTTCGGGGGCCATGGCCAGCCAGGTGCTTTGCTGGTCATTGTGAGAGAAAAGCTTCTTGGGTTTGAGCTTGCTGCTGCCCAGGTAGTCTGCTTTGCTTAGCGGCTCAATGAGCGGCCCCACATTGGCCACCACAGCCAGGCGCTTGCCCGTGCTGAACAGGTATTGCGCGTCGCTCAGTTTGGGGTGAAAGGCAAAGCTGCGGCCAGTCTGGGCTGTAGCGGGCACGATGGGCAGCACGCCACCAAGATAGGCGGGTGAACCCACGGGTTTGGATGCATCAGCTGCGACGTTGCGCAGCAAGGCGATGGAGTCAGGCTGCTGGTTGCGAACGGCAGTGTAGGCTGCCCATGATGGTTCGTCCGTGGCCAGTACCGTGTTGAAGGCGTCATTGCCGCCATGCAGGAAGATGCAAACCAGTGCCTTGTAGTCGGTGGCAGTGGCCGCAGCCGCATTGCTGGCGGCGGTCAGGCTCATGGCCAGCGGCGCGCCAGCACCTAGTGAAGCAAAAGCGCTTGCCTGCTTGAGGAAGAGGCGACGCGTGGCTGTGATGGCGGAATCCTTCATGGCGTTACTTATCTCTGAATCTGAAAGTCAGGGGAGGTTGTTACCAGCAGCAGGGCCGACCAAGTGCGCATGCGACGCGTATTGAGAACCTGATCTGGTGTCGGGGTTGGCTGTGCGCGGTAGTCCAGAGCGGCTATAGCACTGGTGACGTCTTGCTTCAGGGATGCGGGCATGGTGCCGTACATGAGACGCTGGTCCAGTTCGGCCACGAGTTTGCCCGGGTCATCGCTCAGCGCGAGCAAAGGGTGCTGCGCGTTGATAGACAACTCAAGCTGGACATCGGCCTTGGGGTGGGCATTGTCATAGCCATTGCGGCCAGTGCCTGCCCACATGAATTGGGCCAGGAAGTTTACATAGCCGGCGGCGCTGGTTTCATTGGCGATCTGAAGCTCCGGCGTCAGCAAGCCTGCGGCGGCTGACTTGGATCCCGGCATCATATAACCCGGCCTGAAGAAGTTGAACACAGACGGTGAGGCCATGGCCGATTGCGCCAGAGCGCGGCCTGGATCATCAGTCGTGGTGATCAGGAACAGGCCACTTTCTGACTTGACGCCAATTGCACGCATCAAGGCTGATAGCTTGAGGATGGGCTCACGCACCTTGCCAAAAGTGTCGGAGTGGGTGGCGTTCCAGTCGCGGGCTTCGGGGTCAAGCAAGATCGCCTTCACCATGGCGCCCAAGTTGCCGCCTGCGCTGTTGAAGGCTGCATTCACGCGCGCGACGTAGGCTGGGCTTGGGTTGCTGGTGACCAGCCTTTGAATGAGTTGCTTGCCAATGAAAGGCCCAACATTGGGGTGTGTAGACAGCGCGTCCAAGGCGATTTCAAGGCTGCCTTGAGGCGTGGCAAACGAGCTGGCAGGAATCACCGACTTCAAGAAGCGCTTCTCTGACTTGGAGTGGTAAAGCGTATAGCCGCGCATGGCGGTCACATACTGATCCGGGAGGCTAGGCGATGTACCAAAGCAGCTCGAGCCAAGCTTGAGTGGGCACCACCAGCTCCACCCTGTGAACACCTTGGCCATTCCTGAGATATCTGTTGGGCCATAGGTTTCAATGGGCTGATTGCTGGCATCCAGTTTCAAGGTGCCGTTGGGCTGCAACTCGTAGAGGCCAATCGAGAACAATTGCATGACCTCGCGTGCGAAGTTCTCGTCGGGGACTCTGCCTGTGGCAGTGTCTTCTGCCCGGTTGCTGATGCTGGAGAGGTAGCAGCCCATCACGGGGTGCAGCGATACCGATTCCAGTAGGGCGCGGTAGCTGCCAAAGGCGTTGCGCCCCAGCATGTCCAGATAGTCGGCGGCACCTCGCGAGTAGCTGTTGCTGCCACAGCTGTCAAGAATGGAGACTACAAAAATCTCTGACAGCGCAAAGGCCACCCTTTGGCGTAGCTGGTCCTTGCTGGTGATGGCCTCACGCCAGAAGCTGCTGGTGACTTCGCCGCTGCTCGCGCGCTGGCCAGCATTGACCTTCTGTATGGCGATGTTGCTGGTATCCCATGCAGCGACATGAGACATGGCGGAAACAGGCATGGCCAATTGCTCGTCCAGCCACGCTTCATAGCCAATCTGCATCAGATGAGTGACTTCTTCGGGTGTTGGGCCGAATGTGGCTTGCGTCAGAAACCGAGTGGCCTCCTGCCTTGTCGGCAAAGCCGTATCGCTGGCTGATGCCGCACGAGGGGTGGCCGCGTAGGCAGTCACCAACCCGCCGCTGGCCGCCGCGAGGGTGTTGTCGTTGGATGTGGCGCTTGCGTTGCAGTTGTTGCAACCACCGCCACAAGCCGCCAATGCCAAGGGCAGCACAGCGGAAAGAAACATGGACCAGGCTTTTTGTCGGGCAGTGGTCCAATAAGATGTCGTTGGCGGCACGTTCAGATTCATGCAAATTCCTGGCAGCGGTGTGCGGACAGAATCATGGTTCGAATCGGCGGGTAGGTGTACGGAGATAAAGCACAGTCGACAGTGGTATTACCGATGCTTACCTTTGATGGCCGATTCGTTCGGGCGTCATATCAGCCAAACACAATAGTTTTTTTATATAGCTGTGCGAGATGCCCCTCGATTTCGCTGCACACCATGAAGTTTGTACTTTTTTGTCACCCACCCTTCATGCAGTCGCAAAGCATGCCGCGGTTTGCTCGCATGATTGGCGAGGCCATGCAGGCGCGTGGGCACGAGGTGGTTTACTGGGCGCCTCAGCCCATGGTGCATGCCTTGCTGGCATCTACACGTTTGGCCAAGTGGGCGGGCTATGTCGATCAGTACCTGCTGTTTCCCTTGCTGGTCAGGGCGCGCTTGCTCCGACGTAGTCACAACACGCTGTATGTGTTTTGCGATCAGGCGCTGGGCCCGTGGGTGCCGCTTGTCAAGCACCTGCCGCATGTGGTGCACGCCCATGACTTGCTGGCCTTGAGGTCGGCACTGGGCCAGATTCCGCAGAACCCCACATCCCGCACTGGGCGCGTCTACCAGCGCTACATAAGGCGAGGGTTTCAGCAAGGGCGGCACTTCATCTGCGTATCCAGGCGCACCCAAGAGGATTTGCTGGCGCATGGCCACATCCGGCCTGAGAGCAGCCATGTGGTCTACAACGGCTTGAATCACCCTTACAAAAGGCTGTCGCGCGAGCAGGCTGACTTGCTGCTGGCGCAAGCTGGCATGCGGGCCGGGCCTGAGGGCATGATCCTGCATGTTGGGGGCGGTCAGTGGTACAAGAACACAGCCGGCGTCATCCATCTGTATGCCGCTTACGCCAGCCGCCAAGCCAGACCGTTGCCGCTATGGATGGTGAGCCCGCAGCCCACCTCGCCGCAGGTGCTCGCGGCATTGGCTGCTGTGCCGCCGCAGGGGCGGGTGCAGTTCTTTCAGGGGATTTCAAACGACGTCATGGAGGCGCTGTACTCCGTGGCTGCTGCTTTTGTGTTCCCCAGCCTGGCAGAAGGTTTTGGCTGGCCCATCGTGGAGGCGCAGGCTTGTGGCTGCCCTGTGCTTACCACTGACGATTCCCCTATGAATGAAATTGCCGGCCCGCAGGCCCACTACCTGCCTTTGTTGAAACCGGGTGCTGACATGCAAGCATGGGCACATCATGGGGCAGATGAACTGCAAAGTATGCTGGATGTGCCCGATGCTCAACGTGAGCAGGAAACCCTGCAGCGCATGGTCTGGGCCGCTCAGTTCACGAACCGGCGCGCGATTGATGGCTACTGGCAGGTGTATGAGCAGATCATGGCGCGCGAGCAGGGCGCCATGGCAGCTTGCCCATGACTTTGCCGAGGCGTTCAGTCGAGTCGCGCCACACGCCTTGCAAGAAATCAGGCAGGGTATCCCCGGAAGCATTCAGCGCCTGGGGCACCACATAAATCAGCAGCAGGCACTCTGCCAAGATCAGCGATGCGAGCAGGCCATACATACCAGCTTGCCATCCCATCACGACACCCAGCGCCAAGCAGGCCGCATTCACGCCAACATACGCGGCTGCAATGCGAGCATGGGCGTTGATGGATGCCAGCACAACCGAGCTGGCGTTCCATATCGCCGAGATCAATGAGACTACCAGCAGGCCCAGCAGAATAGGTGCATTGAACACGTCGCCCTTGCGCAGCCAGAACTGCACCAGCGTATGGCCCTGCGTCAGCAAGACGAGCGAGGCTGTCAGGATGAGTGCCAGTGCGATGCCCCATGAGCCGCGATGCAGAGTGCGCACGGTGGCCATCTGGCCTGCGCCGTAGGCGCGCGACATCTCCGGCCACACCGATGCATTGAATGCGCCCGTGATTTGGATGAGGATCCGCGAGACCGTTCGCATGGTCGAAAACACCGCCACAGTGGCGCCGCCAAACAAGGTGCCAATGATCATGATCGGGCCTTGCAAGGCCAATGCGCTGCCAATGGGAAAAGCCAGAAATGCCAGTGAAGGTTTGATCAGTCGCTGGACAATGGTCTTGTCTGCTCTGACGCCAGGTGTGAACAACCAAGACGCCTGCCTCCTCAGGAGGCCCCACTGCACCACCAGCATGGCCAGCTTGACCGCCAGCATGCCTAGGCAGAGAGAGGAGGGCGACTGTCCCGCCCACAAAAGCGCGCCCTGCATCATTGCTTCGAGCATGCGCGACACATTGGCAAGCGATATGCCTAATCCGTTGGCGCCAGCCGCTCTGAATCCTGCAGAGATCACACTGCCAAAGAAATTGGCCCCCACCATCAGTCCCAGCAAGCCTAGGACCAGGCAGGCTTCTTGCACCTCGATGCGCGCGGTATGTGGTATGTGCCATGTCAAGTTGACCAGCACGAGCAACGCGGTCAGCAAGGCAACCACGGTTGCAACGATACTGGCCACCCAAAAAGCGCCACGGAAAGTTTTTTGTGCGCCGAGCCAGTCCTCCCGACCGGCCAGCATGGTCATTTCATTGCCGGCGGCCGAGCCGATGCCCAGGTCTGCCATCACCAGATAGGCCGGAATGCTCGACAGCAGCAACCACTCGCCGTACTTTTCTGCGCCCCAATGCAGGAAGAACAGCGGCGTCAACAAGATCTGAGAGCCGATGGATACGCCCTGACCAAACACGTTGGCGGCCAAGGCTGAGAGGATGCGTTTGCTGGCTGACACGGCGGAGGCAATCAGGCTGGAAGGCGGCGCAATTGCTGTACCACCTGATCTGCATGCCGACGGCAGGTCTGCACAAACATGGGCAGATCCAGTTGCTTGACCTGTGTGGCCAGTGGCGCGCTATCCCGTGCCAGACGCAAGCTGACAACTGCCTTGTGTTGAAGGGTGAGGTCAACAGTTCGTGGGTAGACCAGATCGCAGCCTCGCATGCTACCGAAATCTACAAATACATTGCGGCGGTACGCGGGCGTGTCATAAGGGTCGAAGTGTGCGTCGAACCCGTACTCATTGACGAAAAGACGATCGGTGGATTGCCTGACCATGGCCAGCGTCATCATTCTGTGCAGCACATTGAGGATGGTGTACAGGCAAGCCCAGTCTCCAGGTGTCTGTGGCTGTGCGGCATGCACCTCCTGAAGCACGCTGGCCAGGTGATCTTGCATGCCGGCTGCATCGGACAAGGATGTCTTGCCGTTGGCCTGTTCCACCGCCTGGCGCAAAGATGGCAAATTGGCACCTCTGAAAAAGGAGTCGATCACCATGTTGTTGAAGCGCACCACACCGCAAAACACCACCCAGCCTCCGTCGCTCAGTTGTTTGTGGCGCGAGTCGGCGTCCACGCGATTCTTGGCAAAACGAAGCGTGGCGCGTGCGGTGCAAAGGGCGTCAAACCAGAACGGCACCCTGACCTCGACCGAAGATGATGCAGGGCCGGCGTTGCCGTCGTTGTACAGCGCCATGGCCGAAGGCGGCAGCGCAGCCTTGGCTTCCCAGAAATGACCCACATACAAGAAGATCAGATCGCCACGGCCCGCCAAATTCGGGAAGTGCTCCAGCAATTCCACATAGCTGTTGACGCCGTCCCAGAGAATGACAAAGGCACGCTTAGCCAAGTTGGGCGCGTCAAGTGTGGGCATCTTCATCAAAGACAGGCTGTCTGTGATGGTGACCTGCGCCTCCCGTTGCTGGCAAATGTGCCGTGTCAACCGGGCATTCTGGCGCAAGGCGAAAACCGCCCATCGAAGCTGGTTGAAATTGGACAAACGCAGAGCAAGCGTTGTCCGGTTGCTGTCTAGCTGGAGTTGGATGTTGAGCTGCTTCATGGGTACGGCCGGTCGGCGTGCCTACTGCCGCGCTTTAGGCAGAAATGTTGACGTACTCAGATGACAGGGGTGTGGCGGAATATTGAACAACCGGGGCGTGTCATGGCCCCTTCAAAAGGCCGATGTAGCCGCTTGTAGTTGGGGCCGTGTTTTTGACCTCGAACCACACGCTCAACTATGCGATGAATCCGGCGATGCTCATGTGCGCTTTGGCGATATGGACGTAATCGCAGCAGATGCTGGCGGGGATTCAGGCTGATAGCGGCGCACGGATGTGGGCCCTGGTGTTTTGGGGGGGCGGTCCGCAGGACGTATTTCAGCAATTGATTGTTGATCCGGCGCTTGTGTTGGGCCTGTTGTTGACATTCCAGGCCCCCTCACGGGCTGACACCGTGCACATCACACCGAGTTTGTACTGGATGGCTGGGGCTTGCTTATTGGTATTGCGTCACCTCTGGGCTGTCAGTGGAGCAAAAGTGTGGGCAGGTGCGGTTGGACTGCTAGTGTGATCGGAAAATATGAATTGATGTTGGCGAATGAGGGTCAGGGTATGCGTTGATGCGCGCTCTGGATTTAACTTAATGAACCGGCTGTTGCAGGATGCTGCTTGGCCTCGTTCACCTTCAGTACAATCATGTATTCGTAAATGGCCCTGAGCGCAGCGTATACGAAGCCTGCTCGCCCATCCAGAAAACCGCGCTTGAGCACATACAGCCCTATGAACATCACCACAGGGCGGAAGGGCAGTCGGTAATAGATGGCCTTTTGATGCATTCGGCGCTCGCTGATGTCCTTGGCCAGTAAGGCTTTGGTCAGGCTGGCGGACCCAGTCGTGCGCCCTCCAGCCAAGATGTGCGCGGCTTCAAATGTGCTGTAACTATTGTGTTTGGCAAACCAGTGGGAAATGCCCTTGCTGAACGGGAAGTGATCAAAGTGCGCGTCCAGATTTTGAATCTCGCCTTGAACAATCGTGACCGGATTGATGATTCGCTCATAATGAACCGCCTCAGGGCGAATGAGGCGAATGTTGAAAGGCGACGGCGTGACGTGCCTGATCCACGTTCCAAGAAAGTAGTCACGCCGCTGGATGCGGTAAGCCGAGCACTGGCTGCTACCTAAAGATTCGTGCATGGCTTTGACTAACTCGGGCGTCACGCGCTCATCGGCATCAAGTAGCAGTACCCATTCGTATTTGAAGGGAATGTTGCGCAGGCCCCAGGTCCTGTGAGCGGCTTCGTCTCCGCCAAAGGGGGCATCGCTGTGCGGGTAGGTGCGCTGCGTTACATGGGCACCAAAAGACTCGGCTATCGCCAGCGTGTTGTCGGTGCTGCCTGAGTCAAACAGATGAATATCATCACACCACGCCACACTCTTAAGGCAGCCTGGCAGGTCGATTTGCTCGTTTTTGGTTGTGATCAAGACCGAGACGTGCAGGCAGTCTTGATTTGGCTTATCCACGCAATATCCTCGGCTTGATGAATTTGGCTGGGTTGCCGGCATAGACACTCCAGTCGCCGTCTTCCGGCGTTTTGGTCAGCACCGCCCTGGCGCCTATCACACAACCTTCTGGTACCTGCACTCCAGGGCCGATGAAGGCCTCCGTGCAGACCCAGGCGCGCTCGCCCACGGTGATGGGCATGGCCCGCAACTGAAAGTTGGCAACGGTGTAGTCATGTGTGCCACCGCATAGGTGGGCGCCTTGGGAGATGACTGCATTGCTGCCAATCTCCATGGGGCCCATGTTGTAGAAGTTGACACCTTCGCCCACGCCGACATGGTCGCCAGCCTTGAATTGCCATGGGGCCCACACGCGGCAAGATGAATGGATATGAAAGTGCCGGCCGATCTGTGCGCCAAACAGGCGCAACAGCGCAACGCGCCACGCATGAAAGGGCCTGGGCGAAGTGCGGAACAGTAGTAACCAGACTACACCCCATAGGCCTCGCGCAAGTCGGTTGCCAATAGAAAAGGATGGGCCAGTTCGGGAATCAACGCCCTGGAGAATCACAGGCTGACTCCTGCATGTACTTGAAAGACGGATACATCATCACGGTTTGGCTTAACGCCCCGATGTCCAGGTGTAGTCCGAACGGACTACGCGAATGAAGGAGGGCCGTTCGGACTATTTCGCGGTACTTGTTGGCGTTACAAGCAGCGGGAATCATCAGTGCACCAAGGAAAAGCCCTGATGAAGATCCTGATCTATAGCGCCAACTACGCGCCCGAGCCGACTGGCATCGGCAAGTATTCCGGAGAGATGGCCGAGTGGTTGGCTGCCAAGGGGCACGACGTGCGCGTGGTGGCCGCGCCGCCTTACTACCCGAACTGGAAGATCGCCGAAGGCTATCAGTGGCCTCCTTATCGACGTGAATCTCTGCATGGGGTCGATGTGTGGCGTGCGCCTCTGTGGGTGCCTTCAAACCCGGGCGGTGTCAAGCGCGTGCTGCACTTGTTGAGCTTTGCAGCCAGTTCGATCCCTGTGATGTTGCGTCAGACCTTCTGGAATCCAGACGTGGTGCTGACGGTGGCTCCGGCCATGGCCTGCGCGCCAGTAGGTTGGTTGACGGCGCGCTTGTGTGGGGCCACGGCTTGGCTGCATGTGCAGGACTTCGAAGTGGATGTGGCTTTCCAGATGAATCTGCTCAAGGGTAAGCGGCTCAAGTCGCTGGCTTTGGGGCTGGAGCGCGCTGTGCTCAAGCGATTCGACAAGGTGTCGACCATTTCGTCAAAGATGGCCGACAAGCTTCGGCAAAAGGGGGTGGACAACGAAGCGATCACCCTGTTCTCGAACTGGGTCGACACGGCAGGCGTCAACCCTTTGGCGGGGCCCAGCAGTTATAGACAAGAGCTCGGAATCAAGCCGGAGCAGACCGTGGCGTTGTTCTCCGGTACATGGGGCAACAAACAGAATCTGCTGGCCATCCCGGCTGCTGCGCGTCAGTTGACTCATCGTCAGGACATCGTGTTCGTCATTTGTGGTGACGGTGTCATGCGTCCCGAACTTGAGGCGGCTTGCAAGGGATTGTCCAACGTCAAGCTCATGCCCCTGCAACCCAAAGAAAGATTGGGCGAACTTCTGGGGCTGGCCGACATGCATCTGTTGACGCAAAGCGCCGAAGCTGAAGATTTGGTTCTGCCATCCAAGTTGACAGGCATGCTGTCAAGTGGCCGCCCCGTGATTGCAACCTGCCGTCAGGACACGGAGTTGGCGCACGTGGTGTCGCATTGCGGCATTGTTGTTGCACCAGATGATGGTGCCGCACTGGTTCAGGCTGTGGTCACACTGGCGGATTCGCCAGAAAGGCTCAAGGAGTTGGGTGGCTACGCTCGGGCTCATGCTGAACAAAGCTTTGCCAAAGAGCACATCCTGGGACGTTGGTTGGTTGAGGCGGAACGCACCACGCTGGCCGCCGGTGTCGTCTTGTCTGAGCACGAGGCAAATTGATCCCTTTGACCTGAGCGAAGAAAAAAGCCGCATACTTTTTTGTATGCGGCTTGCCTCATTTTTTCCTGGTGTTTCAGGCTCGAGCGTCTCCCCAACGCACGGCGCTGCCTTCCTCGCCTTGATAGGTGGTATGGCCGTGGCGGTCCACCACATATTGCGGTGAGGCAATCACCTCCACGAATTCGTGCTTGGCATTCAGTCGCGTGTAATCAAACAGCACGCTGCGGGTGAGCTTGCTGCCTGCACGCAGATTGCAGCCACGCCCCAACCAGGCAGGGCCTTCTATCTTGGTGCCGGCTTCGATGCAGGAGCCCGAACCGATGTACACCGGCCCCTGGATCTCGACCTGGTCCCAATCGACGCGGGTGTTGAGCCCGACCCACACGCCCGGACGCACTTCCTTGCCAGGCATGCGCATGTCGGCGATCTCACCGGCCAGCACGCGTTGCAGCACGGTCCAGTAGTCGCTCACGCGGCCGATGTCGATCCAGTGAAAGGGGCGGCTTTGCGCATAGAAGGGCAGGCCTTGGTCCACGAGCGCAGGGAACAGCTGGCTGCCGATATCGAACTCCTTGCCACGTGGCACCAACTCCAGCACGGCGGGTTCGAAGATGTAGATGCCCGTGCTGGCCAATGTAGAGCGGGCCTCTTCGGGCGATGGTTTTTCCTGGAAGGACTTCACCTTGCCATCCGTGCCGGCCACGACGATGCCGTAGTTCTTCACCTGATCGCGTGGCACTTCCAGCGTCACCACGCTGGCCATGGCCTTCTTGGCATGGTGTTCAGCCAGGGCGGCGGTGATGTCCAGGTCCACGATGGCGTCGCCGCAGATCACGAGCGTGGTCTCATCGAAGAAGCCGCTGAAGTCCTGGATGCGGCGCATGCCGCCTGCCGAGCCCAGGGGCTTGGGCACGATCTCGCCATGCTCGCGCACCCCCTCATACGAGTAGCCGATCTCCACGCCCCAGCGCTGTCCATCACCGAAGTAGTTTTCGATCTTCCAGTGGTGGTAGGCCACGTTGATCATGATTTCGCGTACACCGTGGCGCGCCAGGTGCTCGATCAGGTACTCCAGAACCGGCTTGCCCAGAATGGGCACCATGGGTTTGGGCATCCCCTTGGTCAGGGGGCGAACGCGGGTTCCTTGGCCCGCAGCGAGAATCATGGCTTTTGTCATTGCAAAAAAAGGTCCCAGAACTGAGTTCCGATTGAACACCGCGCGAGTGTCATTTTGATTGCGGCGCTCATCGAAATTGAGCGAAGTAGCCTTTCAGACTCCCCGCACTCCGGGGATGGGCGGGCCGAGTTCCACTGATTTGCGTCAAACTCTCCCCGTCTGTCTGCGTGCAGATTGAGAAGTCGGTAGGTTGTACTCGGGGAGTGCTCGTTGATGGCAAAGTTGTTCAGTATCCGATCCGTTTTGATCGGCACGGTCGTTGCCGTGGGTGCGGCTGCGGGGTGGTGGCTTTATCAAAATCGGGATGTTTCACCATCCGAGTACCACGAGACCGGCTCCATGGGGCCGGTCCAGCAGTGGCCCCTGATCCCCATCCATGCCATCATCCTGCCAGATGGTCGTGTGATGAGCTATGGCACGCACGCTGATGGCAAGCAGGGGGGCGAATTCCATTACGACATCTGGACCCCTTCCATGGGGTTGGCTGACAAGGCTTCCCACCTCACGCTGCCCAACAAAACCGGCACGGATATTTTCTGCTCAGGCCAGGTGATCGTACCGTCCGATGATTCCGTGCTGCTGGTTGGTGGTGATCGCACGGTCAACGGCGTGCGCAATTACTCGTCGGCGGACATCAATTTCTTCGACTACAAGAAAAATGAAATGACGCCCGCCACGGGGCAGCGCACCATGCAATATCCACGCTGGTATCCCACCGTGGTGACCATGCCCAATGGCGATATTCTGGTTTCTGGCGGCCGACTGGACATGGAGCATTACGTTTCCGATATCGAGTTGTATTCGCCCGGCAAAGGATGGAAGACCCTCAACGGGGCCAAGAGCGCGGCCGCATTCGGTGAGCCCAACTGGATCTATCCCATGTCCTGGGTCACACCGGCTGGCAAGGTGTTCATCCTGTCCATCACCGGCGAAACCTTCATGGTGGACACGGCAGGTGAAGGGCATATCGAAACCACCTCCTTGCGCGTGCCATCGGGCATCTTCTATCTGCCTGCCGTGATGTACAGCCCAGGCAAGATCCTCACGCTGCGCGCCTGGGGGCGTGCCGGCATCGTCGACATCAATGGGGCACAGCCCACGTACACCCCGACCAGCCGACATGGTCTGGGTGGCCGCATCAACGCCTTTGCCACCGTGCTGCCTGATGGCAAGGTTTTCCTCAGCGGAGGGGGCGTTCGCGTCATCAACCGCCTGAACAAGGACTTCCTGGTCAACTACGCCACCGCCTTGTGGGATCCCAAGACAGGTCAATGGACTCATGGCCCGCGCACAGGCCGCATGCGCCTGTACCACTCCATCTCGCTGCTGCTGCCCGATGCCACGGTGCTGGTGGCAGGTGGTGGTGCGCCCGGCCCGCAAACGAACACCAATGCGGAAATCTACTATCCGCCTTACCTCTACAAGCAGGATGGCAGCGGCACCTTGGTGGACAAGCGCCCGCAAATCCTGGAGGCCCCGACATTCATGTCCTGGGGCAAGGACATCCAGGTCAAGACAGATGGGGCTGATGTGAGCCGCGTGACCCTGGTCCATGCGGGTTCTGTCACGCACACCATGAACTTCGACCAGCGCATGTTCGACCTGAGCTTCAAGTCAGATGGCGCGAGCCTGAACGTCACGCCGCCGGGCTCGGCCAATGTGGCGCCACCCGGCTACTACATGCTGTTCGTGTTCGACAAGGCCGGCGTGCCGTCGACGGCCAAGCTCATCAAGCTGGGATGACGGTTCTGGCCCATTGGGCCGATGACCGGACCCCGGCATCCAGCGGGGTCCAGTGCGTGATGAGGTCCGCGCTGGCTCTGGATGAGTCGAGTTGAATGTCCTGTCCCCACAGTCTCACCAGAGAGGGGGGCAATGGGTCAGGCACCAGGCGCGGGTTCAGCTTGAGCTTGGTGGCGGCGATCTCCAGCACCTTCAGGCCGATGCTGACCAGCTTGGCGTCAAGTTTGAGCTGTCTGCCAGAAACGCGCCGCACAGGCGTATAGCCAAGCTGCTTGGCCAGCAGCACGAAGTAGTCGTTCCAGCAGGGGCTGTCGGGGCTGCTCAGGTTGTAGCTGCCCTGAGCCTGTGCGTTCAGCAGCCCACCCACCACCGCCTGGGCCACGTCGTCGACGTGAACCAGATTGCTGTAGCCGTCGCCGGCGGCGCCCAGGTCGCCAATGCGGCGGGCCTTCAGCAGCCGTGCGATGCGCCCGACCCACTGCTCACTGCCAGGGCCATACACGCAGCCTGGCCGCAAGACGACGACGCGATGGGCCACGTCGGCGAGCCCCAGAAGGCTGGCTTCGGCCTCGCACTTGGCCTCACCGTACCAGCCTGCGTCTTTCGACAAGGGCGTCTGTTCCGTGACGGGGCCCAGCGCCGAGCCATAAACGGCCATCGAACTGAGGTGGACCACCGTTTTCACGCCGGCCTGTCGACAAGCCTCGGCCAACAAGCTGGCGCCGGCCCGGATGGTGGCGGCGTCACCTGCCACGCAGTTCACAACGGCATCCATGCCCGCCAACCCCTGCGCCAGACTCTGGGCGTTCATGGTGTCGAGCGACACGGTTTGCCACTTGCCGCTCGCTGATGCCGATGCACGGCGGCTGGCGGCAACGGGCTCGATGCCAGGCGTGGCGGCGAGTGTGGCCATCAGCCGAGAGCCGATGAAGCCGGTGGCACCGAGGACGAGGACTTTCATAGCGTTACGAGGCCACTGGGTGAAGCGACCGCAAATGATCGGCCAGACGAAGTGCCAGCGCCACGATGGTCAGTGTCGGGTTGGCCTGGCTGGACGTGGTGAACACCGCCGCGCTGGCCACATACAGGTTGGCCACGCCGTGCAGCTTGCAGTTGGCATCCACCACACTGTGCCGGCTGTCGCTGCCCATGCGGGCCGTGCCGATGTGATGACCTCCGTATGCACCATACATGGTCAGGTCTGATGCCAGTGAGGCCGGGTCATAGCTCAACTCACCCAGGCCCTGTCGCGCCAACTCACCGCCCAGCAAGGCCAGGGTCTTGTCCACCGAGGTGATGTCGATCTCGGAGTAGCGCCAGTCGATACGTGAACAGGGCATGCCCAACGCGTCTTTCTGGTCCGACAGTGTGATGCGGCTGTGCGGATTCGGCGCCTGCTCGCCATGCACATCCAGGCTGAACAGATTGGTCTTGTTCTTCAGCACCACCGAGGGGAACTTGCGTTCCGCCAGCGTGCGATAGCGGATCCAGTGCAGCAGGAAACCTGCGGTGTGCCAAGGATCGGTGGCCACGTTCAGCAGATGGCGCGCATAGCGTCCGATCGAGTCGCGCTCTTTCGACTGCAAGCGCTTGCCGTATTCGTAGCTGATGAGGTTCTTGGCCAGAAACAGCCCGGACAGCACGCCATTGCGGTGGGCGGGATCGGTGATGGTCGGGAAGTGCAGGCGGGCGACCACATTGCCGATGCCCAACTCGCGCTGCTTGCTCGCCGGTACGCTGAAGCGCCTGCGGCAATACACGCCTTCAGCCGACACGTCGTAGCCATGGTGAACAGCGTCCGGGCTGCCCTTGAGCACAACCTTGCCCACATTGCCGGCAATGTGGCACATGTAGTAGCGGCCGACCTGATCGTGCTCATTGCCCACGCCTTGCGGGTTCACATCTCGCGAGGCCAGCAGCAGCCGCGCCACCTCGATGCCGCCCGTCGCCAGCACATACTGGCCCGCACTGGCCGTGAACTGCTTGCCGTCGAGGGTCTTGCACACCAGGTGTTCGACTGCATCACCATCCGACGCCAGCTGGATGTGAACCACATTGGCATGCAGCAGCACCTCGACATGGCTTGCCTCCTGCAGGCGATGTCGGTAGCGGCGTGCAAAGTTGGTTGGGCAGCTGAAACGCTCCAGCTGGTCACATGGCACCGCGTCACTCTGGTAGCCCTTGATGACCGGAGGAGCGTCGGGCAAGGCACTGCGCGCGCTGTAGTCGAAGGCGCCTGCCTCCACCAGGCTGTTGGCCTTGGGGTAGTAGGGGGCCAGATCGTTGTAGGTAATGGGCCAGCCGCTGTGCGGCATGTAGTCCCTTGCTTCGAAATCAATCGGGTCAAAGGGCATGCTGCGGCCACCCCAAATGGTGGTGGAGCCGCCAAACACCCGCTTGCGGTATTTGTCGGGCGGGCTGTGCAGGGCTTCGTCGGCCACCTCGCCCGCATACAAAGCCTGTGTGGCCTCCTCGTCGGCTTCGCCTCCCGACTCCAGCAACAGGACCCGCAAACCGCGATGACGCAAGGACAGCGCCATGGTGATGCCGGCGGCACCCGCGCCGACGATGCAGACATCGGCCTTCAGGGATGCGCCTGCCGGCACGTTGCGCGCGTCGGAAATCATTTTTCAGTGGCGTGCGTGGTGGCGGGAGCGGCGCAATGACCAAACTGCTGCTGGTGGATGCGCGCCACATTCCGGAAGAACACATCCATGGAGAACTTCTCCGCGTAGATGGCAGCCCCTCCCGCTTCGAGTGTGCTCAGCAATTGAGGATCGTCCATCAGGCGGCACAAGGCGCGGGCAATTTCATCGATTTTGCCCGGCTGAACAAACAAGGCGTTCAGGCCATCCGTGAGCACGGCTGGGATCTCGCCAACCGGTGTGCAGATCACCGCCACGCCCTTGGCCAGCGCCTCCAGAATCACCAGGGGCAAGCCTTCATCATAGGAAGGGAGGATCAACACATCAGCCTGAGCAATCAGATGGGCGGCTCGGGCTTGATCGGCCCAGCCCACGAATTCCACGCAGTCCGGCGCATTCAAGGAGGCGGCCAGCGCCTTGTAATGGGGCACGTCGCCCCCGCCGGCGAAGCGCGCATGCCACTGGCCCCGGCGAGATGCCAGCTCGGGAGAGGCCAGTGCCTTGAGCAGGTCTGATACCCCTTTGCGCTCCATGAGGTTGCCCAGAAACAGGATATTGAATGCCTGGCCATGCCGGCGAATGCGCCGTTCCACGCGGTTGCCTGGGACGCCATTGATCAGTACCTGTACGCGGTTACCGGGCACCCCCAGTTCGTCAATCACGAACTTTCGGGCCTGTTCGCCCAATACGACCACCACGCTGGCGCTTGCAAAGATGCGCCGCACAAGAGCCTGGAGCACACGAGGCAGGCTGCGGTAGAAGTGGTGCAGCTGTGCTGCGTGAAGGTGCAGCACCACCGGCAAGCCCAGCGCTCTGGCGAACAGCACCACCGCCCCTTTGCGGAAAAGGCTGAGCCGCTCTGCCATGTTCACGTGGACGCCAACCAAGCGGCCACTCAGCCGCCCCCACAGCACCTTGCAAAGGGCCAGCAGCAGAACCGGCCACGACAACACGGCACGGCCACCACCGCGCGTATCGAGCACGCGCAGGTCAGCCGAGCCAGCTCCTGGGCGCTGGGCCTGGATCAGGTAATCGACAACCTTGTACATGCCGCCGCCCATCGGGGCCCAAGGGCATGCCAGGTAAATGAAGCGGTTGTTATTGGAGTTCTCTCGCATTCGAACGCGAACAAGGGTCAGTGCCGCGCTTTCATGGAGAGGTACTCCTTGACCACAAGCCTGGGAAACACGACGGCGTCGTGGGCATAGCGACCAGCCAGACGCTTGGGTTCCTGATAGATGCGATAGGCCCATTCCAGGGCCAGGCGACGCAACACGCCAGGCGCGCGCTTGCGCTCACCGGCCAGGAAGTCAATGGTGGCACCGACGCACAGCGCCACACCCGCGTTCACATACTCGCGATACTGGTTGATCCACAGTTCTTGCTTGGGCGCACCCAGACCCAGAATGAGGATGTCCGGGTTGGTGGCCGCAATCATGCGGGCCAGACGCATGCTCTCGACAGGGTCGGTGTCAAAGCCAACTTCAGGGCAGTGGGTACCCACCACCTTGACGTCGTCTCCCCAACGTTCAGCGATTTTCTGGGCGGCGCGATCGGCCACACCGGGGCCTGCACCAAACAGGAACACGGTAACAGGGCGCCCAGTCTCCCAGGCCCGGTCAAACAGCCCAGGCACCAGATCACTGCCTGGCACCACGGCGGGCAAAGGCTTGCCGAACAAGCGGGAGGCCATGACAACAGGCTTGCCGTCTGCCACCACCATGGAGGCGTCCTGGTAGGACTTGCGGAAGCGCGCATCAAGCTCCAGCTTGACCACGTGATCCACATTGGGTGTGACCACATAGTGGCACTGGCGGCCACCCGAGCGAATCCAGCCCAGCAGGGTGGAGACGGCCTGGTTCATGTCGATGGCATCGAACCGAATGTCAAAAAGCTGCACTCTGTTGTTCATGATGACGACGTTTGTGGGGTGGCTGAACAGGCTGGTTCCCTACTAGGGAAGGGGGCTTCCCCTACACAATCGGTACAAATTGATACGACTAATGAGCGTGAATTGTATGCACCAGATCGACTTAGTGGAACCACGCAAATGAATGTGTTACAGACCCAAGCAAACAACGGGCCATCAGCCGTTGGTTAAGTGCCGCACGATGGCGTCCTTCAGCGCCAAGCTTCTCTTCTCGATCAGGATCCATGAGAGGTAGGCCAGAATCCATGTCATGAAAAGGGAGCAGGCCAAGTACTGTCCCAAGGTCAGCGACGGGAGGGTGGCCATCAAGCCTTGCTGAACGGGGAAAGCATAGATGTAAGTACCGTAAGAAATGTCTGGAAGCTTGTTGTAGGCCTTGATCGCCTGGATTGGTGCGAACGCCGCGCAAATGACGAGATAGGGTGCGCCAAGGAGGTATGTCACCCTGAATGCCTCGTGCGACAGGGCTGCGGTGGCGGCCAAGACCGACAGAATGGCTACAGCGAACCCCAGCTTGATGGGAATCCTGTCTTGGGCCGCCTTGAGTGAGGCCCCACTGTAGAACATGTATATCAGCCAGAATGCCTTATTCTGGCTGTGCAAAATCGCAAGCGCAGCAGCACCACAGGCCGTGACATATAGAACCTGTTTGGTGCCGATACGTGCGTGAATCACCCGCGTGAAGAGAAACCAGATCGTACCGAGGGAGATATACATCCAGACCTCATAGGGCATGGTCCACAACGAACCGTTGACCGCTGCCCGGTACGGGTTGCTTTCGAATACGCCAGGTAGCTGGAAGCCGGCTCCGCCCACCAGGGTGCTGCATTTGATGATGTAGACCCAGGTCTTGGTGCTGGCGAGGAAGCTGCAAAAGGACAGCGTAGAGAAAAAAAGCCCGCAAATCAGCGTGGAAATCAGGATCGCGGTGATGAGGCCAGGATATATTCGAAGTATGCGGGCAAGCGCGAATTCGCGCAGATTGTTCTTGGCAATCAGGCTTGCTGTGACCAGAAAACCGCTGGCAACAAAAAAGAAATCAACCGACATGGCGCCCAGCGTCATGCCCAGCGATTTTCTCAGGGGCTCTGCGTCGCCCGAGCCATAGTACAAGGCAAAACAGTGTGTGATGAGCACGGCACTGGCTGCTACCATTCGTATGAGGTTGAGATTATTGTCTCGACCTTTTGCCAAATCTTTGAGAAGCATGTTGGGCAGCTGAAGTGAACTGGACTAAGTGGTGCGCAAATGCGGTTTGACTGCCTTGTTGAGGTAGGTAGACAATGGGCTTTCAATCAGCTTGTAGGAAAAACTCCCGATGACCGTCGATGAACCAACGGCGACCAATATGAGAAGGGCTTCGCTGTCCATGTGAAGTCGAGAGAATAGTTGGGATATGGCCGGAATGGCCATGGTATGCAGCAAGTATATCGAGTATGAGGCTGCCCCCATATTTTCGAGCGTCGCAATGTATTTGGATTTGACGATGAGCTTCTCGATCGAGATTGTTCCCATCACAATCAACAGTGATGGTATGCCCCACTCGATGGGTCTGGAAAAGCTGAGATGAGGCATAAACCAGAATATGGCGAGGCAGCCGATGGCAATGCTGCACAGGCCCAGCCAGTTGGGGATTTGTTGAATCGATTTTCTGTGGCGGCCTAGCAGAAGCCCAAAGCCGAATTCCAGGATGATGGGGTTTCCCCAGAATGTTAGCTGGGCATTTCGGTCAACCTTGCTGGCAAGGTATATGGCAGCCAGCAAAGCAAATATGGTAAATAGCCTTCGGCCTCCCATGAGGATGGAGGCTGCGCAGAATGCATAAAACATCATCTCCAGATTCAATGTCCAACCCACCGGAACGAAGGGTACCGTGTCACCTCTGGGGCTCACCCAGGGGACAAAAAAGAACGATGCCATGAGATGCTTGAAGTCAATGGTATTGCCGACCGCAGCAAGCGGTGCCACCATGATGATCGCCAACTTGACCAACAGGGCGATCCAGTAAAGGGGCACGATCCGAATGAGGCGCTTGATCAAGAAAGTCAGGCTGCTGTGGCGGCCGTCCGGCAGAGCCTCTGATGAGGTGTACATGACAAAGCCGCTGATGACGAAGAAAATGTCGACGCCAACAGTTCCCGTGTGCCAATAAATATCGGGTCCCAGCTTGGTGATATGGATGTTGAAGGCCTGAGTGGTATGCGAGATGACCACCAGTATGGCGGCTATATATCTGAGGGCCTGAATGCCCAAATAGCGATTCATGGGGTGCTGCTCTCGTGGGGGGTATGCTTTTCCCCTTTGATGAGTTCTGAATAAAGTAGCGTGGTCTGTTGGGCGGCGTAAGCCCAAGAGAGCTGATGATTGGCCAATTCTCGGGACGCCAGTGCGAAAGCCCGACTCTTATCTTGATTCGTGACCAGCTTTTCGATCGCAGCGGCGAGATCTTCACTGCTGCTTGGCTTGACCAACAAGCCGTTGACCTGTTCAACACACATTTCACCCAGTCCGCCCACGTTGCTGGCGACCATGGGGCGGCCTCGTCCAATGGCGTAGGCGCCAACCCCACTTTGTGTGGCATCCAGGTAGGGCAAAACAACGAGGTTGGCGCGATCGAATTCGCTGATGACCTCGTCCGGGCTCAAGAATTTTTCTTGCAATTCGATATGGGGGCTTTGTGAAATGCGCTGGCGATATTGTTCGAGATCAGAGCCTCTTCCAGCAATCACGCCCTGGATGGGCACGCCGCGCTTGACCAGGATATCGAGGGCGTCCAGGAATATGCCCAAGCCTTTGTATGCTTCGATCCGGCCAAAGAAGAGGCAGCGTCCAGCTTGCCAATTGTTGTTGATGGCGAGGGAAGCGTAAATGCCGAGTGGCCCGTGAGGGGCTACAGCAATTTGGGCGTGCTGCAATTCCTTGAATGAAGCGGCTTCCTTCAGCAGGCGGTCGCTGTGGATAACAATGCCTTGGCAAGACCGGCGCAGGAAGGTTTCGTAGAATCGGCGCCTGGAAAATTTGAGCTTGCGCGTATCGTGCCCCGAATGAGGCTTTGGATCGTGGATGGTCAGAACTTTGGGTGCCGACGGCAGGAATGGCAATGCACCGATGAGGTAGTCTTTCAACTCCTCTTGGATATGGATCACATCCGGCTTGAATTCCCGGGCCAGTGTGGTAATTCGGACAATATTTTCAATGAGCACAACCGGGCTCAGTTTGTGTCTGAGTTTGAATATCTCCAGCCGCCCTTGGGTGTCGGGGATGGGCCAGTTATCGATTTCATTGTCAAAATTGGGGCCGTTGACGATCAGGCGCACCGAGTGGGTCCGTGCCAGCTCAAGGGCGAGGTTGGTGGCGTATTCTGCGAAGTGAACGGCAATGACTAATATTTTCATTGGGGCTATCTAGAGGCTTGCCTGGACGAGTTCGCCGCCATGATGGCCTGCAATTGATAGGCCATGGGCCCGTCGAAAGTGACGCTCCATTGACGCTCTTGCGGCTTGAAGTCATATACCCACAGCGCCGCGTATTTGGCGTTGGTTTGCATGACGGCCTCCAGCAATTCCTTGAATTCAGCTTGGTCACGATCCTGGTCACCCGATTGCGGTACACCGAATTCGCCAATGAACCAGGATTGGTTGCGCTTCTCAAAATACTGGTTGATGGGGGCAAGCAATTGCTTGTAGTTGATGTAATCCTGGCCAAACCGGGCCTTGCGGCGGTCCGGGTAGAGGTGTACTGAAGCGAGGTCGTATCCGGGAGGGGTCAAGGACTCGATGGAAGACACCAGATCCTGTGGCTGGTCCAGACCCTTTCGCCGTTTGGCCCCGCTGAAAGCGTCTGACCGCGGGAAATCATTGCCGGTGGTGGTACGCGCATTGGGGTCGGCTGCTTTGACGGCCGCCAGAAATTGCTGCTCGGCGGTGAAGACCATGGCGGTGGTGAGTCGATCGTCGTCCGTTCTTTCGGTCGGCGTGCCTTGGGCGGGGTTGAGCTTGGGCCACCATTTGACGGCGTCAGGCCAGTCCGCGTGAGAGCTGAATTCGTTGCCGAATTCCCAGCACAGCACGGGTGAGCTTTGTTTGTAGCGGCTCACGATCCAGGCTGTGTGCTCACGCATGAACTGCATGGTGGCCGACTTTGGATCGCCCCAGGCGGCCAACCGTTCACCCTTCCAGTAGTTGACCGCAGCCGGGTACCAGAACAGGGATGGAATCAGTCCCACCTTGCGCTTGGTGGCTTCCTCCATGATGTCGTCCAGGATGCGGGCAAACCGGTCCTTGTCGCCAAGGCCTTTGGCCCATTCATTTGGCCAGAACGGGCTGGCCGCAAAGCGGATGAAGGGAATGCCATGGTCGGCGAGTTCTTGAATCCGGGCTTGAGGGCTGCGAACGTTCGGATGTCGCCCCAAGGGCGCATAGAACAGATCAAAACAGTTCACGCCCAGCAATGGGCCGCCAACCCCCTTCTTGCGATCTGCGGCGAAAAGGTTCATGGGGCAGAACGCACCTGTACCGCTCAGCAATGAGCCGACCAGAGCGCCATTGATGAAACGGCGTTTGGAATTGATCATCACAATGTCACCTTGCCTTTCAAGCCAGTAAGGCCATCACGAAAAGCACGCCAGGTCACCTTGCCCAGCGTGGTCTCTTTGGATACCGTGAGCAACACGGCATCACGTAGCACACGTGTCATGGCAACCGGCGCCAGCATGGGGTGGAAGCGCCGATAGAAGTGAATGAGGTTTCTGGACAGGTAGTACTGGGACAAGGGCGAACGCCGGGTGCGGCTGGCCGTTCCGATGGATGCACCTTCCTTGTGAAAGACGAAGCTGTCGGTAGCGGTGACCAGCTTCCAGCCTTTGCTGACGGCCCGGCTGCACCAGTCAATCTCTTCAAAATAGAGAAAGTAGTCCTCGGACATCAAGCCCACGTCGCACAGCAACTCTGCCTTGACCAGCAGCGCGGCGCCGGCAATGTAAGTCAGCTCGTGCTGACTAGCCACGGCATTCAGATCGGCAGACGTGGGGTTCAGGCCTTCGCCGATCTGCTCGCCCCGGGCCCGCCGGATGAAGAACTCCACACCGCCAACGGCCTGGATGCGGGAGCGGTCGTCAAAGTAGACGAGAACCGAGCCACACATGCCTGTCTTGCTGTCTGCCTGTAGGCAGGTCACGGCTTTGGCCAGGGCCTCGCCATCGACTTCCGTGTCGTTGTTCAGGACCCAGACCATGTCGGCCCCATAGTTCAAGGCAGCCTGAATGCCCTTGTTGTTGCCCTTGGCAAACCCGCCGTTTTCGCCGGCCTGGATGTAGAGGATTTGCTTGTGCAAGCCCACCGGCACATTGTCAGGCGTGCTTTGAACGGCCTGAATGTGGCGCTGGATCCGTTCCTCGGAGTCGTCTGCGGACTGGTTGTCCACCACAACGATGGAGTAGTTGTCGTAGTGCTGAGCCAGCAGGCTGTCGATGCAGGCACAGGTGTCTTTCCAGCCATTCCAGTTCAGCAGGACAACGGCCACATGCCCAAGCCCTTCGTGCGCCTTGCTCACGTTGCCGCCTTTTTGGGAAAGGTGGTGGCCAAGATGCCGATGGTGAGAAATGCCAAAGACATATTGTCCGGGGTTGCCAGAATGATCCGGAATATGAACAGGCTGATCAGGGCAGCCGAGCATCCATATATGGTTGTGTGGTTCAAATCAGGATGGGACAGCGCGTTGTTGATGCTGATCCAAGCTGTACCCAAATAAGCGAAGACAAATAAAATCAGCACGGGTACGCCGCTGTCAATGCCAATTGCCAAGAGATAGCTGTCAAGCGTCAGGACATTGTTGCCTCCGAGTATGCCTGCAATGCTTGGTGCAGTGCCGGGCCCAGTTCCCAGTACCGGATGTTGGACGATGGAAGGCAATCCTCGTTGAACCATGATTTGACGCGCAGCGCTCGAATGGCGTTCGCTGACCGTTTTTCCAGACGAGAGCAAAGTTACCGCAGGAATCGACACAACGATGGCTGCAGAGGCCAGCAGTACAAACATCAGGCGCCTGCTTGCCGCTTCGCGTTGCAACGAGCAGATCCAGGCGATACCGATGATGCCGACGCCTGCACCTGTGGCCAAAAACCCCGTTCGCGAGCCGCTAACATAAACACAGAGGCAGCCGGAAAACAAACCGAGCAGGCCGATGTAGCGTGACAAGGCGCGCTTGGAGAAGAAAATCATGCTCGCCGACAAACAGGCCAGAAAGGCGCCGAATTCGCTGAGCAGCAGGGGGTGCGCGAACGTGCCCTGAGCGCGAAAGGCCCCGTCTCTCCATCGGGAAATGGCTTCCCCGGCAAAGAAATCGGCATTCTCTGGAATGCGGGGGGCTATTTTCATAAAAAAATTGATGGTGCTGACGCGCTCAAAGGCAGCGTAAAACCCCTCAATGATGCCCAGGGAAATCAACGTGACTCGAAACAGCTCTTGCTGTCTAGGTGTGTTGAAAATGAAAAGGGCCACATAAAACATCGAATAGTAGTAAACCACCTCCCACATGACCATTATCAACGAGGCCATGGGGGCTTGCGTGGACGTTATGGCCGCAGCGATGCGCAAGAGGGTCAATATCCCGATGGTCCATGCCAGCAATTTGGTTTTTGTTGGATACTCCTTCCATGTCTTGGCGAGGTCTGATCGACTGATCAGAATAAAAATCAATACCGCAATGCCGCCACCCGCCATGAATTTTCTGGGGTCGATGGTCGGCAGGCCGCCGATTTTGGCCATGAAATAGGTCGGCCACAAAATCAATATGATGACCAGCAGAACCAGCCAGCGACCCTTGAATTTGTCGGTCAAGGGAACGCTGTTGCGCGACAGGAGCCCGATCGACAGGATGATGGGCAGGATGAAGATTGGAATAAGGCGCGCGCTCAGTTCGGCCGAAAGGCTCGTGATCGCCGCCAGCACGAAAATGAGCAGCCCCAAGCCCAGCAACCCAAAGGCTGTCTTCATCCACTGGAGCGCGTTGGTGGACTTGGCCATGGTCTTCACGCCGCTGCCTTGAGTGCCGCCATGACACCCTGCTCATACTTGTTGAGCCGGTCCCTGGCGATCAGGTTGCCCTTGTCCACGCCTGCTTTCAGCTGCGCCAGGTTCTGGATGCCTTCCAGCACCTTGCGCGTCGCTTCATCGGTGTTGTCCTTGCGGCCGTCCACGATCCAGGGGTACTCGAGGGTGTTGAACAAGCCGTTGAACTTGCGGCTGTAGGCGAAAGGTACCACTGGTACGCCCGCTGAGAACGCGCCGATGCAGGCGTGCATGCGTGCGCCGGTCAGGAAGTCCAGGCCGGAGATGAAACTCTTGGCCGCACTTGGGCTGGTGAATTCTGGCGCCACGTTCACCTGCGGAAACTCGGCTTTCAGCTTCTTGATGGCTTCGCGGTCGTCGTCATTGGGGATGTCGTCAGGGATGACATGTGGCACCAGCCAGAGCTCTGTATCAGTGTGCTGTTGCAGGGCGGTGATCAGCTGGCGCACGTGCTTGGGGTAGTCCACCGTCAGCCCGAACTGGTTGCCGCCCTCATACCCGCCAGCGAACAAAAGCCCCGACACATTGATGCCGATGCGGCGTCGTGTCTTGGGACTGGTGTCTTGTGTAAAGGGCAATTTGAAGGCCACGTCGATCACCTCGTCGGCTGAGGTCACCCCCAACTGCTTGAGGTAGGCGGCCGACATGCCGTCGCGTGCATACACCTTGGCTGCCTTCTTCATCACATAGGTGGCGATCAGGCGCGCATACCACTTGTCAAAGGGGCCGATGGTCTGGGGGCTGAGGATCAGCGGCTTTTTCTTGGCAATGACGGCGTACTTGCTGGCAATCAGGAAAATGAAGCGCTTGATGCCGTAGATGTCGGCGAAGCTGTCGCCCTCGCCGATGTCCAGTACCAGGTCACAGCGTGAGACCTCGTCCAGAAAGGGCGACTGCCCCTTGAGCATCTGCTTGATGGAGATGCGGCTGCCGGTTTCGATGTCCAGGTGGGCAGGGTAGTAGTGCTTGCCGCCCGCAGTGCCGAAGATGATGAACTTCAGCTGCACACCCAGCTTGGCTGCGGCCTCGTTGAGGATGGCCAGCTGCGATTCGGTCAGCGCCCCCACGCCCAGGTTGTCCGAGGTGAGCGAGTGCCAAAGCAGGCCGATGGTGAGTGTCTTCTTGGTCATGGGGTCTGTTCAGGCAATTTCACCCTTGGCCCGGCGATAGGTACCGGCTGCATTTCTCAGCCATTCAATGGGCCGGGCTTGTGTCGAGGCCTTGATCAGGCCCAGGTGCGCATATTTTGGCGCCTGGCCCAAGCGCAGCTTGGTGGCGATGGCACGGCCCAACACCATGGTCTTGCGATTGAGCTGATAGGGCTGCATTTGCGCAAGGTCGTCAACAGGCAGATCGCTCATGACGATGGCCTGAGCCTTGGCCGCAGCTTGCACCAAGGCCTCACCTTTTGGGGTGCGGCTGAGAATGAGGCTGCGGCCATCGCGCTCGGCGAAATCGGGGTAGCCGTCCTTGCCGTACCAGGCATCGGCGCACACCACGTCGGCGAATTCGCCTGTGCCGTCTGGGCAGATCTTGCAGCGGAACTGGAGATGCTGGTTGAGCACGGTGCCCCAGGAGGAGGCGTAATCCATTTCGGCGCTGCGGCCGTCCTGTGTTTCTGCTTTGGCCATGCCGGGCCAGCCGTCGCCCCGGTAGCGGAACTTGACAACCTCCTGAGGCTGAAAGCCCAGCTTGCGGATCACCTGGTGGGTGCCCTTGAGGCTGGGCGTGCCCGCGCACATGAAGGACAGCAGGAAAGGAAAGCTCGCTTGATGTTCGGGGCGCTGGCGCAGGTACTGGCGCAAGGCGGCCACATCGCAGGGCTTACCTACGAAAGCGTAGCGTTTGCCGGACTGGATCAGCTCGCCCAGGCGCGCCAGCGGTGCTGCAGGGGCATACCGTGAGCCGGCGCCGCGGATGACGTCTTCGCGGTTGGCGCTGAGTTGCAGCTCGTTGCGCAAAGGGTCTTCATTGCTGACGGCGATGTGGGCGGCGAAATCAATTTGCCCGGTTTGCAACAAGTGGATGAGCAAGGCCGAGATGCCACCGCCCGAGGAGCCCTGGTGGCGTACCTCGGTGTCGGTCGAGTAGCCGGTCCGGCATGCCTGGACGGGGCCCCAGATGGGGTGGTAGGGGGTACTGGCGCGCTGGTGGGCCACCACCATGCCGGGGCAGGCGGCGTCTATGTCCTTGTTGGCGGCGGAGGGCACCGGAGCCACGACTTGCGGGCGCAGATAGCCGGCATCGGTCATGCGCATGCGGATGCTGTCTGGCGCGATGCCCGCACACAGGCCGCAGCCCGTGCACAGGCCGTTTCGTACGATTTGTTCGACGCTGTTCATGAGTGGGGCCATGTGAGCCATGGCAGGAAGGTGCTGACGCCAACAAAGGCAATGGCCGTATTCAGCAGCGAGAATCTGACCATTTTCTGGGCACCAGCAAAATAAAAGCCGATCAGGACGAGGTTACCGACTGACAGGGCAACAAGCCATCCCGTATTCTGGTAGCGCGGAATGAGCACCAAGGCCAGCAGCAATATCAATACCCAGTGCACGAGATTGGCCTTGGTCCGCAAATTCTGGGCGCCCGCAGCCGTGAGCAGGACCCCGAATGCCGAGGCCACGAAACGCAGGAAGAACAGCAGACCGAACCAGGGCAGCAGGGCGGCCAGAGGGGCATATTGCTGGCCGAACATCAGGTGCGTGATGGGCGTGGCGCCGATGGCCAGCGTGAGCCCGAAACCCAGGCCAGCCAGCAAATAGGCCGTTTGCAGCAGGCCGCCTTCCCTCTGGAGCTTGGCGGGCTCCTTGGTGGCATGGGCCAAGCGTGGAATGAAGACGTTGCCCAGAATGGTCGACATCTGGTTGCCGCCCAGGAACAAGCGCATGCCTGCCTGATGCATGCCCACGGCCACAGGGCCCATGTAATGATTGAGAATGGGGCTGTCTATCAGGCCAAGCAGGCTTTGCAAGACGAAGTCGCTGGCATAACTGACGGAGGCTCGCAGGTGTGCCAGCCCGGCCTGGATGCTGCCCGGCTTGAGCCCAGGCATGTGGCGGCGCTGATCGACCCAGGTCATGACCAGCACGATGGCACGTGCGCCCAGCAAGGCGGCCGCTGCGGTGGTGGTGCTGGGCCAGTTCCAGGACACGGTGACGACGATGGCGAACTGGATCACCGATGAAATCGTGGCGATGCGCGTTTCACTTGCAAAACGGTTGGTGGCGCGGTAGCCCACATTGAGGTACTCGGTGATGCTGTCGGCCAACTGCATGCCCATCAGCATGCCAAATACCCTGCGCGACTCGCCATCCATCCAGATCAGGCTGAAACAGGAAAGCGTGACAGCCAGAGCAATCACCATGAGCTTGGCACTCAACACGTCTTCGATCAGGGTCTGGGCATGGTCACGCTGCAGGCCGATGGCGCGCAGCACATAGGGGCCAAAGCCAAAATTGGTAGCCAAGGCAGCCAGCGTGGCCACCGACAGCCACAGCATCAAGGTGCCGAAATGCGTGGGCCCCAGTTGGCGGGCCAGCACGGAGAAGGTGACAAGGCCGAATACGAGACGTATGCCGGTGCTTGTCGCCATGAAAAAGATGTTCTTGAGCGGCGACACTGCAGGCTAGTAGATTTCGGTGGCTCGGTAGGCGTCGTTGTGCGTGCCGGCAAGGCGCTTTGCCGTGGCTGGCGACACGCTGTTCAGGAGATCCCTGATGAATTGGTTCTGGGCGATCCAGGCTTGCGAGGTGTCGGGGCCAATGGTCGACACCCGGAAAAGCAGGCCGTCAGGGATCACGCCCTTGAAGCCATAGCGCAGGCGTACCAGCTTGCCACTGATGTTGTTGCTGATGACCTGGTCGCCGACTTCTACCCAGTAGGTGATGGGCTCGGTTCTGTCGCTGCGTTGGGTAACGAGCCGGGTGACGGCGATGTCGCGTTGACGCGTGCTGACATGATCGGCTGTAGAGCTCAGGATCTTGAAGCCTTGCGCCGGGTAGCAGATCTCGGGGAAGTGCACGGTATGGCCATCGGCCTGGGCGCGACCATAGGCGATGGCGAGCATGACCCGATCCCCTGCGTCATTGATGTAGGTGCGCGAGAGGTTGTCCGTATAGACGGTCTTGAGAAAGGCGGCCGTCGAGGGGTTGATCAGCAGCGATTCGGAGGCCGGGTCGATGTGCCATTTGCCAAATGCCTTGGGAATCGAGTCGCCAAGTGCAATGGGGGGCTGGGTGTCCGCGAGGTAGACCGTCGGGGTGAGGCGTTCCGCCAGCATGTAGCTGGCCACCATGGCGACGGCAAAGAGCAGGCCCTTGGCGGACATAAGGCGCATCCCCATCTTCAGTGCTCGTTGAAAACGGCTCCTGCGAATTGGACCTGGCTGGAGGGCAGTGCATCAATGAGCTTCTTCATGTCGCTCATATTGGTGGAGTTCTTGCGACCCACAGCCAATGCCGCACCGCAAGCGGCGGCGATGACGCGCGCGTCTGCGCCGTGGCTGGCTGCGGGGGTATCGACAATGACATAGTCGAATGAGTTGAACACGTCCTGCATCAGGCGGGGCAAGACGGGGCGCTGGCACAGCTCCAGCGGATTGGGGGGGGTGGTGCCCACGGGCAGCAGGTAAAGATTGGGCAGGTCTTCCGTAGGACGCGAGACATTGATTTCACTGCGGCCCGACAGCACATTGCTGAGCCCGGCGGTCACTGCCACGCTGAAGATATCTTGCTGGCGCGGCGTGCGCAGGTCGGCATCGATCAGCAAGGTGCGGGCGCCAAGCTGGCTGAAGGCAATGGCCAGATTGGCTGCGAAGAAGCTCTTGCCGTCGCCCTCGTTGGGGCTGATGACAGCCAGGGCCGATCGCTTGCCATTGGCCTGAAAGACGGTCTCGATCAACTGTGCGCGCAGACTCCGAAAGGATTCAGCAATGGCGCTGAACGGTGCATTGGCCACCACCAGTTCAGAGGACAGCGTGTGGATGCTGCCTTGGCTATGCGGGTATTGAAACTGCTGCGACAAGGCCCACAGCACGTCTTCCCGTTTGGCAAAGCCCAGGGCAACGGCAGCCTCACCAAACTTGAGGTTGTGCTGCTTCTGGTATGCAAGGATCTGCTCGACCTGGGTAATGCTCAGATTTTTGTTATCGCGAATGATTTCGCCGATGCTCTTATCTGCTGGAGTGGGGTCGGTCATCAGTGGTGTCGATTTGCGTGTGGCGGGCCACGGGTACTCAGTTGCCAGGCGCAGCGAGCTTAGGGGTTTGTCGGTTGGACGCCAAAAGCAGCCGCTTGGGCTTGTTGGCTATTTGGCTCAGGCCTGCATCGGGCACGACAGCCAGGAGCTTGATCTTCAGGGTCTCTGAGAGATCTTCAGGTGTGCGCAGCCTGCGGTTGGCGAGCTCCATGCCTTGCACGACACCAAGCGCCAGAAGGCCGCCCAAAACGATGGACAGCGCTGCGTTCAAGAGAATCTTGGGGCCAGAGGGTTTGGCAGGAGGGGTGGCGGGGGTCAGGACGGCAATGTCGGTCTGGTTTGCCTGGCTTTCCAGATTGGTTTGGGTCAGGCGGGACTGGACAGCGTCATAAGCCGCACGTGCGGTATCGACTTCGTGGAGCAACACCATGGCAGCATCACGTTGCTTTTTGAGCATCAAGACCTTCTCGCGTTGCGCTTCCAACTCTGCCTTCAGTTGTGCCACGCGCGACAGGTTCACCGTATTGTTGACGCTGTTGCTGTCAGCCACACGCTTGGTTTCTGCGCTGATGGCATGACGCAGTTCATTGATATTTGCTTGCAGCTCCACAATGGACGGGTGGGCCGCGCCGTAACGTGCCGTGGTTTCCTGGAGCCTGGCTTCCTGGCGCGCGAGGTCGGCCTTGAGGCTGGCCACTACGGGGTTGTTCAGCACTTCCTGCGTGTTGTTACCCGACTGGGCTTTGCGGCTCATGGACTCCTGGCTGAGGGTTTGAACAGCAACCAATTGGGTGGACAACTCGGCCAAGCGAGCGTTCTCGATGTCCATGTGCTCATCGGTGTCGATCAGGCCGTGCTCGCGCTGATAAGCAGACAGCTTGGCTTGCGCTGCTTCGTATTTTTCCTTGAGCTGTTTGGCTTGTGCACCAAAGAGCGAGCCGTATTGCTTGGCAGGTTGGGTGCGCAATTCCAGCGCCGTGTCGATGTAGGCCTTGACAAAGGTGTTGGCGATGGCGGCGGCAGCCCGGGCATCTTGCGCCGTGTAGGACACCTCGATGACATTGGAGTCACGACCGGGTTTGATATCCAGCTGCTTTTTGAGCTTGGAGGCCAGCCAGACCTGGATATCACCTTCTCCCTCGGTGTCGTCCATCCAGTCGTCCCTGACTTCGGGGTTGCGATCGAGCCCCAGCGTTTTGACCACTTGAACCGCAACGCGGTCACTCTCGATGATGTCGACCTGCGTGCCCATGTAACTGTTGACCATCGCGCCTTGGAGCATGATGCCGGCGATAGGGTCCGGCGTCTTGACATCGATCACCACCTCGGATTTGGCGGTATAGCGCTTGGGAAGCATCAGGCTCACGACGACGGTCAGCAAGACCGTGGCAGCCATCACGGCGGTAAAAACGATCCAACGGGCCTTGATGATCGACAAAAACTGGTTAAACGACATGTATGGAGTCCGTGAGCGCGGTGTTCAATACGGTGGAAAGCAAAGAGTGTGCCCTTGATTCGTGACACCGCAAGAAGTTAGGCAATCCACGCTTGCAATTTCGCTGGTGTTGAGTGTACAGATATGCTTATGCGCTGTGGGCAGAAATGGTGCGGGCCTCCCTTGCTCGGGTGTACTCCTACCCTTAAGTCAAGGGGTGTTGACTACTTTTACATTTTTGTCATCTCGAGACGGTTTGCAATCAGTTAGCCTCGGTCAGCTGGGTGACAAGCTGCGTCGCATTTCTATGCTTTCGATCCGACGGTAATGCGTAAACCTGATACTGAGTGTAAATAATCGATTTATATAGCGTGATGTAATTCACGTTGGACCGCTTCGCCATGGGGTGGCATGGAAGGTGCGGTTAATTGGCGACACGGTCGCAATATCAAGCGTGTTGCAGGGTAAATATTGATGAAGAACGTTGTTGTATTCAGGGCTCAATCGATAAACGGTCATTTGACCTGGGGCGGCGTGAGCCTGGCCGCTTTGTTGCTGGCCGGCTCCTTGGCGCTGACCGGCTGTGGTGGTGGTGGCAGTGGCGGCGACTCCGCGAGTGCCACGGCGCAGCCTTCGGCGTCCGAGTCCATGGGCATGGCGCAAGCCGAAGCCGTGACAGCCACCACATCCTCGGCATTACCCAGTCGCGCGGAAGCTTTCCGGTTCCTCGTTCAAACCACGTTCGGGCCAACTGAAGCCGACATCCAGCGCGTGATGAGCATTGGTTACTCGGCCTGGCTGGATGAGCAACTGGCCGACACCATGCAGCCGGCCATGACCTACCGTGCGTTCTGGGCCAAGCGGGTCGCCGACCAGAGCATTGAAGACCCCTTGCCGACGGGTGGCACTTACACCAGAGACATGGTCAATGGGTTCTATACCTTCGCGCTGACAGACCGTGCTCAGCTCAAGCACCGCGTGGCGTTGGCCTGGTCGGAAATCATGGTGGCCTCTCTGGCTGACGGGTTTCTGGCTTTTGACAAGGATAAATTCGCCAACTACATGGACCTGCTCGCCAAATATGGCACCAGCGATTACCGCACGCTGCTGGAAAAGGTGAGCCGTTCGCCGGCCATGGCGAATTACCTGTCCTACGTGCGCAACCAGAAAGAGGACACGGTGACCGGCCGTGTGCCGGACCAGAACTTTGCCCGTGAAATCATGCAGCTGTTCTCGATCGGCCTGTACAAGCTGAATCAGGACGGCACGCTCATGCTGGGCAGCAATGGCGACCCGCTGGAAACCTACACCCAGGATGACATCGTGGGCCTGTCCAAGGTGTTCACCGGCTGGGGCTATTACAAGGGCGCCGCTTACGCTGGCGTGTCGGAATCGGATTGCTTCTGGGGAACCAGCAAGTGCCTGGACCCCGAAGGCTCTTACCAGCCCATGCAGGGCTATGCCAGCTACCACTCGACCTCGGCCAAGTCCTTCCTGGGCGTGACGATCGGGGTTCAGCAGACGGCCAACCCAGAAGCCAGCATCAAGACCGCGCTGGACACGGTGGCAGCCCATTCGAACGTGGCGCCTTTCATCAGCAAGCTGCTGATCCAGCGCCTGGTGACGAGCAACCCCAGCAAATACTACGTGTCCCGTATTGCCTGGGTTTTCAAATCGACCAATGGTGACCTCAAAAGCGTCATCAAGGCGATCTACCTCGACTCTGAAGCACGCAGCGCCACCAGCCTGGTCAACGCCAATACGGGCAAGGTGAAGGAGCCGGTGCTGCGCCTGACGCAGTTGCTGCGTGCCTTCAAGCACCGCTCGGATTCGATGTCGGTGTCGGCCTCGCCCATGTTTGCCTCGTCGCCCCGCATGCCTTTCTATGCCATTGGCACGACGTCCGATGCCGCGACCTCGCTGGGGCAGACACCGTATTACTCGCCCTCGGTGTTCAATTTCTTCCGTCCGGGTTATGTGCCGCCTCAGTCCCAAACGGCAGCCAACGGTATGGTTGCGCCCGAGTTGCAGATCGCCAGCGAAACGGCAGTGGCCGGCTATGTGAACTCGATCAAGTCCTACTTGGACGTGGGCCTGGGTGAGTGGCGCGTGTACGACGCCGACGGCAAGTGCGGGATCATGAAGAAGGCCAACGCCAGCTACCCAAGCTGCGCGGTGGACACGGCTTCGCGCTATGACGTGCGGTTCGACTACACCAATGAAAAGGCCGTGGCTGGCAACGCCACGAACCTCGTCACCCTGATTGCCGACAGGCTGCTGGGTGGGCAGATTTCGTCGGGCTTGCGCTCGGTGATCGAGGCGGCTGTCAACAGCATTGCAGTTCCGGCGCTGCGTGCCGATAAATCGAATCAATCAACCATTGACACGATGTTGGAGCGACGCGTGAAGTCCGCCATTTTCCTGGTCATGATTTCCCCAGAGTTTCTGGTTCAGAAGTAAGAGGGGGAAGCCATGAAGCATTCATCTCGTCGCGATTTCCTGCGTTCCCTGACAGCCGCCTCCGGTCTGGGTGCAGCTGCGCCCTGGGCCCTGAACCTGATGGCCATGGGGGCGGCCTCTGCGCAAACGGCTGGCGACTACCGTGCCTTGGTCTGTGTGTTCCTCAAGGGCGGCAACGACGCCTACAACACCGTGCTGGCCACCGACACGGCATCCTGGACGGCCTACGCGCGCATGCGTGATCCCAAGGTGACCGACCCCAAGGCCGCCACGCTGCCGCTGGCATTGAGCCAGGCAGCCTTGCTGTCCGTCGGCCACAAGAACACGGCTGGGATGAACACCGGTCGCACCTTTGCCCTGCACCCTAATTTGCAGAAGGTCCGCAGCTTGTATTCAAGTGGGCGCGCGGCCATTTTGGCCAATGTGGGGCCTTTGCTTGTGCCAACCTCCAAGAGCCAGTATTTCGCCCAGTCCGTGCCCCGCCCGGCCAAGCTGTTCTCGCACAACGACCAGCAGTCGGCCTGGCAGGCCTTCGGTTCGGAAGGTGTCACAGCAGGCTGGGGCGGCAAGCTGGTTGACGCCTTGTCGTCGGCGAACAGCAACGCCATGTTCGCCAGCATCAGCGTGGCGGAAAGTGCGGTTTGGCTCTCCGGTAAGAAGACGCTTCAGTTCCAGTTGGGGACGGATGGTGTGCATCAACTGGCCGGCAGTGCGGGTACCGTTTACCAAAGCGCAGGGGTCTACAGCGCGATGAAGACCATCCTGGGTGCGAATTACCGCGGCGACATGCTGGGTGCGGACCTCGCCAAGGTCGGCTTGCGCGCCCAGCAGGCCGAGGCCACTTTGCTGTCTGTTGTGCCCGCCATGGACAACGCGGCATGGGGCACGCCGGGCGTGACCAACCAGACGCAGGATCCCAAGCTGATGTGCGTGCTGCCTTCGTCTGGGGTTGCCACGTTCAACCCGCTTGCGGCGGAGCTGCAGATGGTGGCGCGCATGATCGCGGCACGTACCAGCCTGGGGGCCCGCCGTCAGGTCTTCTTCGTCGAGCTCGATGGCTTCGATACGCACATTGATCAACTCAGGCGTCATGGTGATTTGATGGCGCAGCTTGATCATGCTCTGGGCTTCTTCGATGGCGCCCTGACCGCCATGCCGGGTGGCGACATGAGATCGCAGGTGACCACTTTCACCGCATCGGATTTTGGTCGTACCTTCACCAACAACAGCGGTGGCTCTGACCACGGTTGGGGCGGTCACCACTTCGTGATCGGTGGCGCTGTGGCCGGTGGTGACGTTTATGGACGCTTCCCCACCTATAGCGCGGCCGATGCCAGCGGTGCTTACAGCAGCGCTCAGCAGGTGGGCAACGGTGTGCTCTTGCCCGAGGTGAGCGTAGATCAATACGCTTACACGCTGGGTCGCTGGTTCGGTGCAGCCGACTCGGACCTGGTCGGGGCATCTGGTTCGGCAGGCATCCTGGCGAACATTGGCAACTTCGATGCGTCGGTTCGCAATCTGAAGTTCATGCTGGCATGACGCGGGCGGGGGTCGTCAACTGGCGCTGGCGCTGGCGCCGGGTGACGCGTTCTTCTTGCTTGTGAAGAAGAGCCCCAGGATCGAGTCCACGCCAATGGTCAATGCCGTCGCGACCATGAACAGCAAGATGCCAGCAAAGCTGTGCACAAAGCCTTGGCCGGCCTCGTCACCAAAGTAGTAGGTGATCAGAACCAGGGTGATCACCCGCAGCACGTTGGAGACGAATGAAATCGGGATGATGAGCGTGGCCAGTGCAATGCTGCGCCCCTTCTCGTTGTGCTGAACCACGCTGAGGTAGAAGACACCGATGGCCTCCAGCGCGAAAATGGAGTTCAGCCCCGCGCAGGCGTCGGCCACCAGCAATTGATACTGCCCGATGGTAAGCGTGACCCCGCTGCGGCCGATGGGGTAGCCCGCCTTGTAGAGAATGAACTCTGCGGCCGTGGACACGGCGGCCTTGAGCGGACCGGTAGTGGCGTCGACAACCGGTGCCGGCAGCGGTATCAGAAAGAGCATGAAAAAGAGCGGGAACCACATGGCCTTCAGCCCCGGTCTTCCCCAGTAGGACAGCAGCAGCCCCGACAGCACCAGCAGTTGAGAGCTGGTTTCCAGCATCAGAACCTGCTGCGAGCGGCCCACCACATAGAGAAGGAGGCCAATGAGCAGCAGGGGTAGACCGGCCAGAACCTGGCCTTCGCTTTTCAGCTTGGTCAGCGCCGGCCACCTCTGCCAGGCCAGCCAGACACACAGGGCCAGAATGACGGGGCCATGGCCCTGGCCAACGACGTTCCAGACCTCTCGGTCCAGGGTGATGTAGGTGGGCAGGTACATCACCACCAGGCCCACCACGAGCAAAAGGAGTTCGTGAATGGGGATGGTGCGTTGGCTGCTGGTTGGGCTCATTGATACGGCTTGGCCAATCGGGGCAGTTCAGGCAGTCATGCTGCCATATCTGGTGAGGAAGTCTTTGTACGCCAGTTCGATCCCCTCGTGCAGGCGGGTTCGAGCCTGCCAGCCCAGGCCACGCAGTCTGGAGACATCCATCAACTTGCGCGGCGTGCCGTCGGGCTTGCTGGTGTCGAACGTGAGTTCGCCCTGGAAGCCCACGACCTTGAGCACGGTCTCGGCCAGCTCGCGGATGGTGACGTCCGTGCCGGTGCCGATGTTGACCAGCGGGCCCTTGTAGCCCTGCTCCATCAGGTAGACGCAGGCGTCGGCCAGATCGTCGGCATAGAGGAACTCGCGCATGGGCGTGCCCGTGCCCCACACGACCAGGTTCTTGTCGCCGCGCAGCTTGGCTTCGTGCGCCTTGCGGATCAGCGCGGGCAGCACGTGGCTGTTGTTGAGGTCGTAGTTGTCGTTGGGCCCGTACAGGTTGGTGGGCATCACGCTGATGTACTCACGGCTGTACTGCGCATTGAAGGCATCGCACAGCTTGATGCCGGCGATCTTGGCAATGGCGTAGGGCTCGTTGGTGGGCTCCAGCAGGCCCGTGAGCAGGGCGTCTTCGCGCAGAGGCTGGGGCGCCATCTTGGGGTAGATGCAACTCGAACCCAGGAACATCAGCTTCTCGACGCCGGCCTCGTGCGCGCCATGGATCAGGTTGGCTTCGATCATCAGGTTCTGATAGATGAAGTCGGCCCGGTACACGTTGTTGGCCTGGATGCCACCCACCTTGGCGGCAGCGATGTAGATGTAGTCGGGCTTCTCGGCCTGGAGGAAGGCGTGCACGGCGCGCTGGTCGAGCAGGTCCAGCTCGCTGCGGCTGCGTGTGGTGACCCCGGTGTAGCCAGCCGATTGCAGGCGCCGCACGATGGCCGAGCCGACCATCCCGCGGTGACCCGCCACGAAAATCTTGGCGTTCTTGTCCATGATGATGGTCCTGCCCGTGGCTTACTCGTGGTAGTCGTAAGCCTGGAAGCCGGCTTGCTTGACGAGGCTGTCGCGCTTGGCAGCGGTGTAGTCACTGGTGACCATTTCCTTGACCAATTCAGGCAGCGTGATCTTGGGCACCCAGCCCAGCTTGTCCTTGGCCTTGCTGGGGTCACCCAGCAGGGTCTCGACTTCGGTAGGGCGGTAGTAGCGCGGGTCCACGCGCACGATCACGTCACCCACATTGCACTTGGCCAGGATTTCGTCGTTCACGGGTTCGATGGCCGTCACGCGGCCGACCTCGGCTTCGCCTTCGCCTTCGAAGGTCACGGTGACACCCAGCTCCTTGGCCGAGAACTCGACGAACTGGCGCACACTGAATTGCACACCGGTGGCGATGACGAAATCTTCAGCCTTGTCTTGCTGCAGCATCAGCCACTGCATCTCGACGTAGTCCTTGGCGTGGCCCCAATCGCGCAGGGCGCTCATGTTGCCCAGGTAGAGGCAGTCCTGCAGGCCCAGCGCGATACGCGCGATGGCGCGGGTGATCTTGCGGGTCACGAAGGTTTCGCCGCGCACGGGGCTCTCGTGGTTGAACAACACGCCGTTACAGGCGTACATGCCATAGGCTTCGCGGTAGTTGACCGTGATCCAGTAGGCATAGAGCTTGGCCACGGCGTAGGGGCTGCGCGGGTAGAAGGGGGTGGTTTCCTTCTGGGGGATTTCCTGCACCAGGCCGTAGAGCTCGGATGTGGAGGCTTGGTAGAAGCGCGTCTTCTTTTCCAGGCCGAGGATACGGATGGCTTCCAGCAGGCGCAGGGCGCCGACGCCATCGGCGTTGGCCGTGTACTCGGGTTCTTCGAAGCTCACGCCCACGTGGGACTGGGCCGCCAGGTTGTAGATCTCGTCAGGCTGGACCTTCTGGACGATGCGCACCAGGCTGGTGGAGTCGGTCAGGTCGCCGTAATGCAGGATGAAGTTGCGGTTGTTGACGTGCGGATCCTGGTAGAGGTGGTCGATGCGGTCTGTGTTGAACAGGCTGGAGCGGCGCTTGATGCCGTGAACCTCGTAGCCCTTTTTCAGCAGGAACTCGGCCAGATACGAGCCATCCTGGCCGGTGACGCCAGTGATCAAGGCGACTTTCTTATTCATTTGCATGCTCCGAGGGAGGTGTGAGTGAGCGTCAGGTCGAATGCTTTTTAATCTTGTTGATCCAATCAAACTTTCGTGACAGCACGAGAGGTTGCTGTGGTCGGCGCAAGTAAGTGGGGGCTCATCGTAACAGGTGTGTATGTCTCTAGCGCAGGAGGCAGTTGCCCAGATCGTTTGTGCAAAAATCGCCCTCCACCAACGCGGGTGGGGCTGAGTTTGTCTTTTAAAGGATTTGACGTGGGGAGCGTGCTCAGAATAGGCGTGGACTTCCATGCATTTGACGGGAAATTCCAGGGGTCGAGGAGCCACTTGATTGGCCTGTACCGAGCCATGGTGAGGTTATGCCCCGATTTCGAGTTTGTCTTCTTTCTGGGCGACGTCGAAGGGCTGCGAAACCTGGCAGGTTTCGATCTGCCTAATGTCGAGGTGGTGTACATGCCCCCTGCCAATCCGCTCAAACGCCTGGCTTGGCAGTTGCCCATCCTGCGACAGCGGTACCGCATCGACATCTTGCATACTCAGTACATCGTGCCGCTGTGGCCCGCCAAGGGCAATGCCGTGACGATCCATGACGTTCTGTTCGAGAACTACCCGCAATTCTTCACACCCTTTTTTGTCTGGCGCTCAAAATGGCTGTTTCGGCGCTCGGCTCGCGTGGCGGACATTGTCATGACGGTGAGCGAGTACTCGCGTCAGGAAATAGCCACGCGGTATAAGGTGCAAGCCGACCGGATCGGCTTATTGCGTAACGCTGTGGATCCCCTTGTGTTTCAACCTGGGGGGGGGGCAGACGAGCAAGTGCTGACCAAGCGCGGATTGTGCAGTGAGGGCTATTGGATGACCGTAGGCCGCATCGAGCCCCGGAAGGATCACGCCACGCTGATGCGCGCCTACCACAAGCTTGGCGCTGGGGTGCCTCCACTGGTGATTGTTGGGCAGCGTGATTTCGGCTATGGCGAGTTCGACGCGGCACTCAAGGCGTTGCCGGCCGGCAGCGACGTTCGGGTGTGGGGTGATGTGGATGACAAGGAACTGCCGGTGCTGCTGCGTCATGCGCAAGTGTTCATCTATCCCTCTTTGGCGGAGGGGTTCGGCATGCCGCCCCTGGAGGCCATGGCCTGCGGTGTGCCCGTCATCACGTCTGACGCAACGGCGTTGCCCGAAGTGGTCGGAGACGCGGGATTGCTGTTTGCGCCAGGCGATGCAGACGGGCTTGCTCGTCAGCTCGATGCCCTGATGCGCGATGCGACGCTGCGCCAAACCCTGGCGCGCAGGGGTGTCGAGCGTGCCAAGACATATTCTTGGGACGAGGGGGCAAGGCAGCTGCGGCAGGCCTGCCTTCGGTGGCGTAGCGCAAACGGATAAGCAAGTTACCGCTCGCAGCAATCTGCGGGTAATTGCTCATGAGGGCGGCGTTTGCGATGCGGAACTAAAGGTCATTTCGTGGGACTATCGATGGCTCTGCTTGATTGTCTGGTTGATCGAAATTTCATGGCTGAATCAAAGAATGAACCCCTGCCCGAATGGCCTAGACGGTCGCTGGGGCTGCTGCTGCTAGGTTTGCTGGCGTGCTATGTGCCAACTTATATGGCATTTGCGAACACGGTTTGGACGAAAGATGACAGCGGTCATGGCCCCATGATCCTGGCCTTGGCGCTGTGGCTGATGTGGCGTGACCGGAATACTTTCCTGGCCTTGCGCTCGGGGCCTCGTCCGGTTGCGGGTTTGGTGACCTTGGTCGCGGGCATGTTGACGTACATCCTCGGTCGCTCCCAGGGCATCGACTTCCTTGAGGCGGCGTCCAACATCGTGGCCTTCATGGCATGTTTGCTGCTGCTGCGTGGGTGGGCCGGTGTGCGGCTCTTTTGGTTCCCCCTGTTTTTCATGATTTTCATGATCCCCGTGCCGGGGGTCTTGGCGCAGGCGCTGACTTTGCCCCTCAAGTCGGCCGTGTCTTACTGTGCCGAAGCTTTGCTCTACTGGGCGGGTTACCCGATGGGGCGCTCCGGTGTCACCTTGGTGGTGGGCCCCTACAGGTTGTTGGTGGCTGACGCGTGCGCAGGGTTGAATTCTATTTTCACACTGGAGTCACTCGGGTTGTTTTATATGAAGCTGATGGATTACAAGTCAGCGAAGCGAAATATGCTTTTGGCGATCATGATTTTGCCTATATCTTTTGTGTCAAATACGATTCGGGTTATTGCCCTTGTCTTGGTGACTTATTATCTTGGGGATGAGGTGGGGCAGGGTTTTGTCCATAATTTGGCAGGCTTGGTCCTATTCTCTGTTGCATTGCTTCTTACTTACGGGCTGGATCGTATCCTGTCCTATTTCTTCGATGAGCGCGATCATGCTTTCCAGTAAGTCCGTCGATCGAGTACCTGCCTCGATCTTTGCGGCCTTCATCTTGTTGCTGATCGGGCCAGTGCTTGCCCATCTGCTGACGCCCAGGCTGCGCTTGGCCGAGACGTTGCCGCCCATCGTGCTGGCCCAGCAGGTGCCAAGTGCATTTGGCGATTGGCGTGAGGATGTCTCGGTGGCTCAGGTGTTACCCGACCCCACCGTGCAGGCGCAACTCGATAGCCTCTATTCCCAGGTACTGACCAGAACCTACGTCAATAGCAGAGGGCAACATATCATGTTGACTATTGCCTACGGCAGCGATCAGAACTCCGAAGCCACGGCTGCGCATCGTCCGGAGTTCTGTTATCGCGCACAGGGTTTCGTGATTCAGGATCTGGGCCTGTCGCGCTTGTCGATGCAAGGACATGAGTTGACGACCCGCCACTTGGTTGGTGTTTTGGGCAATCGGGTGGAGCCCATCAGCTACTGGGTCACCTTGGCAGACAAAGCCACCTTGCCGGGGATGGGGCGCAAACTGTCCCAGATCTATTACGGGCTGAGAGGCGAGATCGCTGACGGTATGCTGGTGCGCGTTTCCTCCATTTCGGAAAATCAGGGGGAGGCTTTTGTGCTGCAGTCGCACTTTATCCAGGACATGGAGGCAGCAATGACGCCTGGCTTCCGTGCTCGCTACTTCGGGTCCTAAGCCATGGCTGCGCTGACAAGGTCGTTCAGGCACTGGTTGGCGGTGATCTTGTCGCTCCTGTGCACAGGGGCTGGCGCGGCATCCGGGGGGGGCTACACCATCGGTGTGTATTACTTTCCTGGATGGACGGATGGCGCTCCTGGCCTAGAGTTCAGGGAACCCTGGAAACCCATCAAAGCCTATCCTGACAGAGAGCCTCTCTTGGGCTGGTATAGCGACTCCGACGCCAAGGTGCTGCGCCAACAAATCCAGTGGATGACGGATTACGGGATCAAGTTCGTTGTTTTCGACTCGTACTGGAAAGACCGTGAACCTTTTCTCGATCACGCGCTTAAAACATTCAAGCGCGTCAAAAAATCAGGGCAGATTGGTTATGCGCTGTTGTGGGCTAATCATTTCCGATTCGAAGGTGGCGCGCAAGGTTATGACGATCTGGTGAAGTATTGGGTTTCTCAGCATTTTACTGATCCAGATTATCTCAAGGTCGATGGGCGCCCGGTGCTCTTTATATTCTCCCTGGAAGAGTTTTCGGAGATGGCTAAAATTCTGAAAAAGGAACCAGCGGAATTGGTTCGCAAGGTGGATCAGGCGGCCAAGGCTGCGGGTTTCCCTGGGGTGATGATGGTCGGGGCTACGCCTGGTTTGGCTCACTGGGTGAGGGGGGTTGCGCCCAAAGCAGGGTTTTCTAGCTTGTCCGCTTACAACTATCACATAGGATACAGCGGAGAGGCAGAGACGGCGACGCCTCGTGCAACCAACTTCGGTGCACTCAGGCAGGCATATAGAACGAATTGGAACTGGATTCTCGAAAACAGTTCGCTTGACTTCATTGTTCCTATCTCTGCGGGTTGGGATGACCGTCCTTGGGGAGGCAGGTACCCTGCTTCTGAGCAGCAGCAGGCCAGCCTGCAGACGTTCGAGGAGCATCTCAGGGAGGCCAAGGCACTGATGAATGCCTATCCCGCCAAGACCAGGAAGATGGGCGTCATCTGCTGTTGGAATGAATTTGGTGAGGGCTCTTATATTGAGCCTACAAAAAAAGACGGTTTCGGCCGATTAGAGAAGATCAAGACAGTGTTCGGGGCACCATGAAGTCGATGAAACCGGTATTGCGGATACTTGGAATCCGTGGCATTCCAGCCAACCATGGGGGATTTGAGACCTTCGCGGAGCAGTTGGCGCTGTACTTGCGTGACAAGGGGTGGCGCGTGGTTGTGTATTGTCAGGAAGATGGGTTTGGTGAGGAGTTCGAGGACGAATGGCAAGGCATTGAGCGCGTCCGTATTCCTGTGGCTCAACCCGGCGCACTCGGCACCATCGTCTTCGATTGGAAGTCGATTGCTCACGCTAGCCAATTCAAAGACCTGTGCCTGACTCTGGGCTACAACACGGCTGCTTTCTGCGCCAGGTTGCGACTGCATGGCATTCCCAATGTCATCAACATGGACGGGATCGAATGGTCTCGAGCGAAGTGGGGCAAAGTTGCCAAAACCTGGTTCTGGATGAACGATTGGGCCGGTTGCTGGCTGGGCGATCATCTGATCGCAGACCATCCTGAAATCAAGCGACATCTGACCAGCCGCGCACCAGCAGACAAGATCGAGATGATTGCATATGGTGCGCCCGAGGTGCTGGATGCACCAGTAGAGCCTTTGCGCTCGCTTGGCCTGGAGGCTGGCCGGTATGTCACGGTGATTGCTCGGCCTGAGCCTGAGAATTCGCTTCTGGAGATCGTCAAGGGCTTCTCGTGCCGGCCCAGAGGTATGAAGTTGGCTGTGCTGGGCAAGTACGAGCCCGACAACCGTTATCACAACGCGGTTCTGGCTGCGGCGGGGGAGGAGGTATTGTTCCTTGGCGCCATCTACGACAAGGCAGTCTTGAAGTCGCTGCGATTTCACAGCGCTTTCTATCTTCACGGGCATCAGGTTGGGGGTACCAATCCTTCGCTGGTGGAGGCCATGGGCGCTGGCAATGCCGTGGTCGCGCACGACAACCGATTCAACCGTTGGGTGGCAGGTAGCGGGGCACGCTTTTTCAAATCGGCCGATGATCTTGACAGTGTCCTCTCTGCATTGATGACCCACCCCGGGGACATTGAGGAAATGCGGCGCAAGAGCCGTAAGCGTTTCAACACGGACTTCACCTGGGGGCGGATCCTAGAGCAGTACGAGTCGCTACTGACCCGTTTCCTGCCCAAGCCTAGTGTGATGCTGAAGCCGGCAGCCGGGCGCCCCAACTAAGGCGGCTGCACGCCACGCAGCAAGGCACGGTGCCTGAATGCCGCGGCAGCCAGCATGGCCCCCGACAGCGCAGCGATGATGGCGCCATCCAGTACACTGGATATGGGCTGATGCAGGGCGTGGCGCAAGGCTTGGTAAGCAGTCCACCCTAGTCCAAAGACAAGCATCGCACCCGCCGTGCCAATAAGCAATGAGGTCGCCGCCCGTTTGCTCAATTCTGCCAGGTGCTTGCCCGTTGGCGGTACGATGGCCAGGCCAGCCAGCGCGTAGGCAATGCCCGCGACTGAGGCATCTCTGAAAAACAGGCCTCCTGTCATGGTCAAGACCAAGCACAGGATGGCACGCACCATTGCGGCTGTCGATACCGAGACATTGGGCTCGGTAACCTGAATCAGGATGGTAGCCAGATAGAGCTTGGTTCTGATGATCAAGGCCAGGCACAAGAAGGGCATCAACCCATGCAGCACAGACCATTTACTGCCAAGGACAGCCGGGATCATCTGGTAGCTCGACAGTGCCAGGGCAAAGAACAAGCCCAGTGTGGTTGTACTCAATAGCGCTTGGTAGCGCTGGTAGGTGCCAAGCAACTGTCCCTGGTCTTGTCGTCGGCGACCAAACTCGCCCCATGCCGCATCCAGACTGGGCGAAGCCAGGAAGGTGAACAGCGTCTGGGCGACACGGCTGGCATAGGATAGCGCGCCTGCGGCCGGAAGACCCATGCATTGAGCTACGACGAGCTCAAGTCCCTTGGACTCCAGGAAGTCGGCGGCCTTGGGTTGCCCGTTGACGAGCATCAATGTATAGAATGCCCTGGCGTCCCGCCAACTGGGGTTGAGCAGAATGTCATTTCCACGATGTCGCAGGATCCAGTAGCTGACGATCTGGTAGGTCAATGACAGTGCCACGAGCGCGTGTCCTCCACCTTGAAGCACGCCCACGACAATGCCGGCAACACCGCCTGCGATCGTGGCCACTGCGGTTCTGCGTGCAAGGGTCTTGTAGTCCATGGCCCGTCGGTACAAGCCGATCGGTATGGCATTCATGGCAATCAGAATTGGACAGGCCGCCAACTCCAGTGCATACCAGGCGATGCTGACTTCGGTAGCTTGAGTTGTCTGAAAAAAGAAGAGGCTCATCACTACGCTGCCGAGCGCACAAAGCGATCCCAGCAGCAGTGCGATGAACCGCAAGGAGCCCAATTGCTGGGGTGTGGGGTCCGGGAGTTGGATGACCGCCTGTGCCATGGTTTGCTCAACAAACATCTCGGACAGCACGACAAAGGTAGAGGCGACGGCGAAGCTGCCGAACTCTGCGGGCTGCAGGAGGTAGCCCAGGGCCATGTAGATCAAGGCGGAGGCGCCCTTGCCCACCCATGCTTGCGCGTAAGCCCAAGCAAGCGATGTGCGTGAATTGACGTCGCTTGATCGAGTCATGCCGTCAACAGGGCATCCTTGACTCGGTTCAACCAAGTCTGGCCATTGAGGCGATCTTGCGCTGCCAGGTTGGCTTGCGCTTGCAGGTGTTGCCGAAGTGCAGGGTCGGAAAGCAATTTTTGGATCTGCGCGACAAAGTCTTCTGCGGAGTTCGCGAGCAGAAAGTGCCGTCCATGTTCGATGTCCAGGCCTTCCACGCCGATGGAGGTCGCCACGAGTGCCTTGCCATAGGCGAGGGCTTCGGCCACCTTGATCTTGATACCACCACCGCTGAGCAGGGGGGCGACAACAAGATCGCAAGACGCATAAAAGTCTGGCAAGGAGTCGACGAAACCCAAGAAGCTGACGTTGCTCGGTGCTGACGAGACAAGGGCTTGCGGTGGGTTGCGTCCGGCAATCAGGAATCTGAGTGAAGGGTGGGTGTGTTGAATGCGTGGGGCGATCTGCTGGTTGAGAAACATCAGGGCCTCCACATTGGGTGGGTGTCCAAACGAGCAGATGAAGCCGACGCAAGGCCCATTGTCGGGGTTCGGAGCTTGTTGCGAGATCAGAGGGGGCAAGGAGGGGGCTGGGGTATCGAGTGGCAGCCCCATCACGATGGGGTTCAGGCTGGGCGAATAAGCACTCAAGCCGAACTTGTCCTGGGCACTCAGGGTCCAGACCTGATCAGCCGAGCTGTAGTGTTGGCGCTCATACTGTATCCAGCCGAGCCATTGCAAATAGGCATAGATTTTTGTCAGACTAGGCCCGCTTGTGCATGCACGGCGAAACCAGGAAACGGAATAGGCGTCCTGGACATCCACGATCTTCTTGTAGCTGACCTCGTTGCGGGGCAGGTATTGCGCCATTTGCGGAAACTGATAGATGACGAAGTCAGGTCGAAAGCGGTCGATGGCGCGGTTCAGTGCCTCATGCATGGCCGGGACGTTGAAATAGTGTGTGTGCTCAGGTTGAAGCAGAAGAGACAGCAGCTTGGCTCGTGCAACCTTAGGTTTGGTGATGCTCATCGGTACGGATTCGAAGTGAGCCAGCTCGCCTCGCAATTCATTCTCGGCGCGCCTGTCTTCGGTGCTGCCCATTGAAAAGCAGACCATGCCGACATCAAATGCCTGTCGAAGCAAGGCGAGGGACCTGGCACAGACAGTGGCTCCGCCTTGCCCTGCAGATTCGGAATAGGGGAAGGGAGCAACAAGGAGGACGCGAGCAGTGGCGTGTGAAGTCATGTCGACACCCGGCTGTCGTGCATCAAACCAGATAGCGCATACAGATAGGCGAACACGATCAGAGCGTCTGCGCCAAAGAAGTAGGGTAGGAATTGGGAGCAGACAAAAAACCCCCAGAAGGCAGCGTATTGCCGGCGTTGCTGATGGAAGTGGCTCAACGTGAGGCCCCACCCAAGCAAAAAGAAGAAACCCAAGAAGAAGCCCATGTCGTAGATGACACCCAAGATGGTGTTCTCCACGTGGTTGATGGACAAGGTGAAGAAGATGGCGTTGGGGCCGACCGTGCCCTTTTCAAAACCATGGAGGTAGTACTCAGGTAGTCGCTCCCATGCCTCCTTGAAGGTCTTGATATGACCTTGCATAGAAGGGTCGTCGCCCGAAAGATTCAACTCGATCCAGTGTGAGACGTTGTCTGCGATATCAGGGTTGACCGCGACGATACCTGCTATACCTGTTGCCAGAACGATGGCGCCAACAGTGCCAGCCCAGCCCCAGGTTCTGGCTGGAATGTGGATGTCCTTGAAGACAAGCAGCAGGGCCAGCGCGACCAGGTATAACAGCACGCTGCTGCGAGAGAAGGTGAGCAGCAAAGCGAGGAAGGTGAGTGCAATAGCGTAAGGCAGCATGCGCTTGAGGATGCCATCAACTCTGCGTGCAGCTACTGTACAGAAGTAGAGGTTGAGTGCGAGTATCAGGCCCAGGTTATTCGGGCTGGTCGCGGGCAGGCCCATGCGCATCCAGGTCCCTCCCGAGATATACCAAGAGTCGGCCAGTAGCACGGCGTCCTCGCTGCCGACAATCAACTTGCTCGCGAGGCCCTTGTCGGCCAGCATGACACCATACAGTACGATGCTGACGATCACCGTGACGAGGTTCAACCACAAGGTCGCTTTGATGAGGCTGTCTTTGTCTCGTGGTGTGGCCTCATACAAGCTTCCGGCAAGTGCCATCATGAAGAAGACCGGTAGCGCATAAAACCGCGCGTAATACAGCCCCGGTAGGTATTGATCTTCGTAAGCCGAAATGGCGATGTAGAAGAAGATGCTACCCAGCAGGATGACGACGCCCCATAGCAGCCGAGGCGATTGCAATGGATTGGCGCGCACGATGCCGTACAGGCCCAAGCTGATGAGCAAGAGGTCTCGCAGGGTGGACGTGTAGTTCGATTGTCCGGCCAGGGTCAACAGCGTCTTGCTGAGCGGGCTGTACACCGTCAGGCAGACGATGAAGAAGACCAGGGACGGAAAGATGCTCATGGCAGTTTGGGAGGCTGACCACAGCTTGCGCTGTGCATCAAGGTTTTGCCAGCTTGATGGAATGCTCCGGCCTTTTCTTTGAAAATTCGCCGACGGTTAGCTTCGGAAGCGATGCCCGACATGAAGTGGAAGGCAAGCGCACGCAGCAGGAAAATCACGCTCAGCCCGCAGGCCATCAAGCGGCTAGAGGCGAGCCCGAAATGTTTGGCGACATACAGGGTGTAAGAGCGGGTTGTTCGCAAGAGCGCGTGACGGCCAATCCATTCTTTGCCAGCGCCTTCGTAGTGTGTGATCCTGACCTGGGGAAGGTAGGAGATGGAAAAGCCCTTGTCGCGTACCCTGCGACAGTAGTCGACGTCTTCGCAGTACATAAAAAAGGCTTCGTCCAGGCCTTGAAGCTGTCGCCACAGGACAGTTCGGGTCATCAGGGCGGCGCCAGATACCCAGGCTAACTGCCTATGGGGGCGCTCATAGAAGCCAATATGGGTTTCCAGGCGTCTGAAGAGCGTAGGCAGCCGCGACCATTTTTCGACGCCCAGCCAGGAAAAGACGACGCGCAATGGCGTGTGTTCGTGCCCCGTCGAGAACTGAATCCGCCCGTCACCGTATCTCAGTTGGCAGCCAACGACACCAACGGCAGGTTGGAGCAGTTCTTCAATCATGGGGTCCAGGCATGTTTCAACACGCGTGTCGTTGTTGAGCAAAAAAACGATATCGCCCTTTGCCGCCTTGACGCCAATATTGTTGCCACCTGTAAAGCCGGTATTCACAGGAGATTCAATATACGTGATGCCTGGGTAATGCCGCAGGAAATCTTGGCTCCCATCCGACGAAGCGTTGTCCACCACGATGATTTCATATGGGTATCGCAAGAAGGCCTGGCTGGACAGCGTGCTCAGGCACTCACTTAGAAATCGGAGACCGTTGTAGTTGACAATGACAACCGATATCAAGTGCTGAATGGGTTCAGCACTGGCCTCAGAACTCATTGATGACGGTGCCAATCACTTTGGTGGTGCCTATTTTGGCGGTGTTGACCATGTACTGAATGTCATCCAGTCTGCTGTGATTGCGTCGAGCAATCAGGATGGCAGCCCCACATTTCGCCGCGATCACGGCGCCATCCGACCCCAAGGTGGCAGCCGGCGTATCGACGATCACGTGGTCAAACTTGGTCATCAGTTCTCGGATCAGCAGGCCGAATGCAGGGCGCTCGACCAGTTCCAGTGGGTTGGGAGGCGTGGTGCCCACTGGCAGTACAAACAGGCTGGGTAGTTGCTTGACAGGACGAATGACATTGCTGGCTGCTCTACCCGACAAAATGGTGGATAGACCAGCACTCGACTCAGGCAAGCCAAACAATTCGTGTTGACGAGGTGCCCTCATGTCTGCGTCGATCAACAAGGTACGGCCAGACAACTGCGAGAAGGCCGCAGCCAAGTTGGCAGCGAAATAGCTTTTGCCATCGCCCGTGTTGGGGCTAATGACGGCCAATGCGCTCTTGGGAGTCTGCGGACCACTGAACATGCGCATGATCAGGTGGCTGCGCATGCTCCGGAAGGATTCGGCCCGGGCCGAGAAGGGTTGTGTCGCCACCACCACTTCGCCCGGGAGCGACTTGTTGACATCGCTTTCTGGCGAATAAGGGTAGTGGAATTGCTGTGCCAGAGCCCAGAGGACGTCATCGTTGTTGGCCAACTGCAATGCAACCGCAGCCTCGCCAAAGCGCACCCCGTGCTCGCGTTGATAGGCCAGGATCTGCTCAATCTGCTCTGGGCTCAGATTGTTGGCCTGACTGATGATTTCCCCGATGGAGCGCTCGTTATCCGCCTGAGTCTCAGGAAATCCGACATTAGGCCCACCCAGGGCAGACGCATGGAAATGAGGGTTGGAACTGGGCTTCATACTTACCGCCTCAGGAGGCGAGACTCCTGTCATGCCTGACGGGTTGGATGGACGACGAGAAGTAGCGGTTCAATTTGGCGCTATCGAGGCCCTTGTCATTGCGGATGCGCGCGGTGGGTGCCAGCATCACGCCTAACACAGGCGTATCGGGGATCTGGCGAAGATCGTGTACGCCACGGATCCGGCGATCACGCATTTCCACACCAATGCAACCGAGCACAGCGAACAGCAACGCGGGGAAGAAGGCAATGATCATGTTGAGCACGACACGAGGCGATGCGTGCTCGGCGGGCTCCGTCGCTGGGCTCAGCAGATAGATGTTGCTCTGGCTGCTGTTGCTTTCCAGGTTGATCTGGCTTAGTCGAGACTGCAGTGCCTCGTAGATCTTCTGGGCACTGGTCACCTCTTGCTCCAGGACAGCCAATTCCGTGCGCTGTTCCTTGAGCTTGAGCAACTTGGCGCGCTGATCGTCGAATGCAACCTGGACGGCAGCTTCGCGGCTTTGGGCGATGTTGTCATTGACCGTCATGCTGGCTTGAACCTTGGAGGTTTCGGCGCGGATGCGCGAATCCAGTTCCTTGATGTTGGCCTTGGTTTCAATGATCTGCGGGTAGTTGTCGCCATACTGAGCTTGCAATTCTTGCAACTTGCCCTGAAGCCTGGCCATATCGGCCTTCAAGCTACCCAACAGCGGGTTGTTTAGTACGTCGGACAAGCTTTCCGCTGTTTTCTTAGCCGCAGTGTTGCGGCTGGAGGATTCTGCCAACTGAGCACGAGACAGCACCAACTGAGCACCCAATTCATTGAGCTTGGTCGTTTCTACATCCAAGCGCTCATCTGTGACGATGATGCCTTTTTCTCTTTGTGCCTCAGCCAGTTTTTGCTGCGCCTTCTCCAGCTTGTCGCGTGCGATGCGGGAGCGTTCTTCAAAGAAGTCTGCGTAATTGCGTGCTGGATCCACCTTCATCTGGATGACGGATTCGATGTAAGAGCGCGCATAGGCATTGGCCAAGGCCGCAGAGAATTTGGCATCGGCCCCTTTGTAAGTGATTTCCAGGACGTTGGAGTCACGGGACGGCTTGACGACCAGTCCCTTGCCAATACGTTCACCCAGCCAGGCTTCGTAATCACCCTTGCCCTCTGTTTCGCTCATCCACTTTTCCCGCATCGCACTGTTTTCTTGCAGGTGCAGCGCATGGATGACGCGATTGGCCACGTTGGCGCTCTGGATGATGTCCGCCTGCGTGCTGAGGTAGCTTGTCTGGGTCGAGATGCCAATCTGCGACAGTCCGGACACGGGGTCTGGTTTGATGTCCGCAACGACAGTGGCGGTGGCCTTGTATGTCTTAGGAAGTACCAAGCTGATGATGAGCACCAACAGCAAAATGGAGGCGAATATCAGGCTTGCCAGCTTCTTTCTGGCTGCGAGTATTCGAAATAGATGTTCAAAAGTCATACAACGTCCCGTGCGTACCTGATACTCGACGCAAGCTTGGGGCCAGATTGAAACTGACCTCAAACTTGCGCGCAAGCCATCACTTCAGACCTGAAAGGCCCTTGTTCAGTGCGTTGGCGTCAATGCCTGTGCCTGATGCAGTATCGGCCGGAGCGGAGGCGGCTGTAGGTGCGGCCACGTTTTCAGGTGCAGAACTTGCCGCAGGGCCGGAGGCGGCTTTCTCGGCAAACTTGCCGATGTATTCGATTTTTGCGGCAGCGCGCAGGTTCTTGAGTTCCTTCTGCGCGAAATCGCGGCGACGCTCGACGGTGAGGTATTGCTCAATCGCGGGCTTGGCCTGATCGAAGCTGACAGGCTGGCTCTTGCTGGCGACCACCAGCACGGCCTTGAAGCCATCCTTCGCAGTCACGTAGAGCGCCTCGCCATCGTTGACCTTGGCGAGTTGGTCCAGGATGCCCAAGGGCAGGCCTTCGGCAGCTTGGGTGGTTTGATTGGCGCTGAACTTCAGGCCGCTGTTCTTGAGAACCTCAACGAAATCGGCCGGGGTCTTGGTGGTCTTCAGCTTGTCGATGGTGGCCTTGGTCTGCTCAGGCGTAGCAGGCACGGTGAACTCTTGCAGCGCGTAGACCTTGCGCTGTGAGAACAGAGCGGGCTTGGCGTCAAAGTACTTGCGGATTTCGTCGGCCGTGGGTGTGCCGGCACCGGCTGCTGCCGCCTTTTCCAGATAAGCACGGGCCAGGATGCTGCGGCGGGTGGAGTCCAGCAGGGCTACGATTTGAGGGTCACGGTCAAGCTTTTGTTCTTCAGCCTTGGCCACGGCCAGTTGCTGGTCGATCAGGCCTTCCAGCGCCTGGTGGCTGGCGGCTTCGGCCTGCTCGGGCTTGAGGCCTTGCTGGCGCTCCAGCAACTGGTTGATCTGGTGCACGGTGATCTCGTCGCCATTGACACGGGCGGCGGCCTGGCTGGCCTTGCCCTCGTGTTTGGACTTGTCGCCGCAGCCGGCAGCCAATGCTGCGGCGACGACGATGGGCAGCAACGCCATCAGGCGGATGGAGCGTTGACGGGCAATGGCTTGCAGGCGGGTTTGCATGGTCTTGCTGGTAGGTTGTGTCAGTTGATTTGTGCACGGACCGGATTGGGCACCCGTGCAAGATTCTGGAAGCAGCCCCAAAGTTCCCCAGGGGTTTACTCGGGGTGCTCAAAGGAGTGTACGAGGCTTGCGTGTCAGTCTTTTCACACTCGCCGTCTGCTCGGTAACAGACGTAGTGAGATATAGAGAGCTGCGCCCGCGACCGCGCCGCTCAAATGGGCCCAGGGGGCCACATTTATATCCGAGGCCATGCTTCGAATCAGAACGTGTTGCCAGGGGTTTTCCATGATTATTTTCAGTATCAGGCCGATCAGGAGTATCCAAGCCGATATTTTTTGATGTCGATCGATTGGCATGGATGAGGAGGTCGGGGCCGATAAGGTGCCCAAGACGACGTTCAAGGCGATGATGATGGCACCGGAATGTAATGCACCCGACATTCCAATATAGGTATGCAGGGGTTGGTTCAGCATGCCTATATGGGTCAGTGGCCAGGCGAGCAGCCAGGCCAGCGCCGCACGGGCATCAACACGCAGGCTGATGCCAAACGGGATCAGCAGCAGCAGCGCGGCCAGGTTCTTGTAGAGGTGAGTGGCGCTGCCGTGCAGCCAGGCGCAAGTCCAGAGTGCCTGCGGTGACAGTCCAGTCCAGCCTTGATCGGGGTGCAGTGCCCATGACCGCGCCCAGGCGGGCCAGGCGCTGTCGGTGTGATCCAGTGGCACCCAGCCAGCCAGGGCGGCGGGTACACCCAGCGCAAGGCCGACCAGCAGCCAGGTCCAGGCGCCGGTTCCCATGCCTGGGCGCAGGGGGGCGTCACGCTTGGGCGGGTGCTGCTGGGTATTTGACAAACACATCTGACCAAAGTGTCAGCACGGCGTCCCGGTACGGCACGAGGCTGGGCATGGCCTCCAGCTCGAAGCGGGTGGGGGCGTCATCCAGGCGGGCGCGGTGCTGGATGCGGCGCAACTCGCGGTAGGCCTGGCCAGCCGCATGGCCGACGCCTGCGGGCAACAGCCCGACGTGTTCGGCGCGGTCCAGCAGGGCGATGTTGCCCTTGTTGTCCAGGAGTTCGGGGTGCAGGCGGCTGTAGGCCAGCACGAGGTACTGAATGGCGAATTCGACATCGATCATGCCGCCGGGGCTGTGTTTGATGTCAAAAGCCGTGGGCGGGCAGGGGTGGGCCTCGCGCATGCGTTCGCGCATGCTGACCACTTCCTCGCGCAAGGCAGCCGGGTCGCGTTCGGCGCTGAGTACGGCGCGGCGGGTGGTCTCGAAGCGCTCGGCCAGGGCGGGCTCGCCGGCACACCAGCGGGCGCGGGTCAGGGCTTGATGCTCCCAGGTCCAGGCGGTGTTGCTGCCGCGCTGACGCTGGTAGTCGTCATAGGCGTGGAAGCTGGTCACCAGCAGGCCGGAGTTGCCGTTGGGGCGCAAGGCGGTGTCGATATCGAACAGCTCGCCGGTCGAGGTGCGCAAGGTCAGCCAGGTGACGAGCTTGCGTGCGAACAACATGTAGGCGTCGATGGGGCCGGCTGTATCGGGGCCGGCGTCGTCAGGCTGCACGTCCTGGGTGTCGTCATACAGGAAGACGACGTCCAGATCGCTGCCGTAACCTAGCTCCTTGCCACCCAGCTTGCCGTAGGCAATGACGGCGAAATGCGGCTGGCGGCCCACGGCATAGGCGCCTTGCTTGCCGGGCCGTTGCTGCAGATGGCCCCAGGCCCACTGAATGGTGGTGTTCAAGGTGGCGTCGGCCAGGGCAGAGAGGTCGTCGGCGACTTCTTCGACGGTGATCAGGCCTTCGACATCACGCACCAGGGTCCGGAAGACCTCGGCATGGTGGGCGCGGCGCAGGGTATCGAGCAGGGCTTCTTCATCGGCCTGGCCCGCGCGGGACCAGGCGTCGTGGCGCTCACTCAGTTCTCGCTGGTAGGTGGCGGCGTCGAAGCGGCCCTCCATCAGCCGCGGGTCGGCCAGTTCGTCGATCACGTTGGGGTGGCGCAGCAGGTAGCGCATGGGCCACTTGGCCAGGCCCAGCAGGCGCAGCAGGCGAATGAGCACCTCGGGGCGCTCGGCCAGCAGGGACAGGTAGCTGTCGCGGCGCAGCAGGGGGTTGAGCCAATCGATGAAGTGCAGCACGGCGTCCGGGCCCAGGCAATCGGCTTCGCTGGTCTTGCCATCGCGGCCGAAGGCGGTCATCGTGGCCCGGCCGATCAACTTGGCCAGGCGCAGCTTGGCGTTGTCGGGCAGCATGGCCACCTTGGGTTGGGCGGCGAACTCGCGCACGCGCGCGGCCACGGGCTCGGGCAGCTTGGCGGCGAATTCCTCGCTGTCGACGGGCAGGGGCGGGCCACCGCAGCTGCGGCAGCCGCCTTCGGTTGGGCCCGGGCTGCGGCCGTCGTGAAGGAGGGCGTCGAATTCGGTGGCCACGAACTCGCGCACACTGCACAAGGCATCCAGCAGCTGGCAGGTGCCGCTGTGGCAATCGGGGTTGAGCGGGGTACCGAGTTCGCGGCCTTGCAGGCCCAGGCTGTCGGCGATCCAGGCCAGGTCGCGGTCGTCCGTGGGCAGCAGGTGGGTCTGCTGATCGTCCAGGTACTGGATGCGGTGCTCGATGCGGCGCAGGAAGATGTAGGCCTGGGCCAGCCAGTCGGCTGTCACCCGGGGGATGAGGCCGCGTGCGACCAGGCGGGGCAAGGCGCGCAGGGTGGAGCGGGTGCGGATCTCCGGGAACTGGCCGCCTCGTACCACCTGCAGCAGCTGCACGGTGAACTCGATTTCGCGGATGCCGCCGCGGGATAGCTTGACGTCGTTGGCGCGCTCGGGGCGTCCGGCGGCGCGGCGGTTGGCCTCGTCGCGGATCTTGCGGTGCAACTGGCGCAGGCCCTCGAACACGCCGTAGTCGAGATAGCGGCGGAAGACGAAGGGCATGACGATGTCACGCAGGCCAAGGGCGCGGCGGTGGTGCGCGCCACCGGGCATGGCGCGGTGGGGCGCGACGATGCGGCTCTTGAGCCAGGCAAAGCGCTCCCATTCACGGCCCTGCACCAGGAAATACTCTTCCAGCATGCTCAGGCTGACCACAGCCGGGCCGGAGTTGCCGTTGGGGCGCAAGGCCAGGTCGACGCGGAAGACGAAGCCGTCCTCGGTGTTGTCGCCGATCAGTGTGGACAGGCGTCGGGCCACCAGACTGAAGTATTCATGCAGCGAGACGCGGCCTTTGACGAGCCCGGTATCGTCTTGCAGGCCCGTGGTGTGGCCGTCTTCTTCGTAGACGTAGATGAGGTCGATGTCGGACGAGACGTTGAGTTCGCGCCCGCCCAGCTTGCCCATGCCCACGACCCACATGTCGACGCGCTGGCCCTGCTCGTTGAGGGGCTGACCGTGCTTCTCATCGGCCTCGGCTTCGGCTGCGGCCAGAGCGTGATCCAGGGTGACTTCGGCCAGCTCCGTCATGGCGGCGGTGATGTCGAGCATGGCGGCGCCCTGTTCAACGTCCATCACGGCCAGGCGCTCCAGCACCAGTTGGCGGGCGACCCTCAGGGCGGCACCCAGTTCGCGTCCTTGCGACCGGAGGTGGGCGATCAGGGCCGATATCTGCGCCTTGCGGGGCAGGCCAGGCGCGGCTTCGGCAAAAGCGGCCAATTCAGCGGGATAGCGGCGGCGGATACGTTGAACGTACCGCGATCGCTCGGCTGGGGCCGTTGTCTTTACAGCGTCAAATGGGAAATCAAGCATGGAACCAAGGGGCCGACATGGTGGTCTGTGCTAGGGTTATCGGTTGTCGATCCCTGGCGCTGCACCGCTTTTTGGCATGGTAGAGCACCAGAGTGGCCTGAAATGTAGGTGGTTCGACGGATGATGGCCTTGTTTCATGTCTTCGACCCCCGAATCGTCTCCTCAACCTCAGGCTGCCACCCGCCGCCATCAGCGCGGCATCGTGCGAACCTCCATCCTGCACCTGGGGCGTGCGGGGCGGCGGCTCGTGCTGCTGCTGTCGGTGCTGGCGGGCGTCGTGCTGGTGCTGGGTGCCTTGGCTTGGGGTGTCTTGCTGTTTCAAATTCTGCCCCGTATCGATTCCTGGCGATTTGATCTGGCCGAGCAAGCCACTAAAGCAATAGGGGTGCCCGTGCGCATCGGGCACGTGGTGGGGCGCTCTGATGGTATTTGGCCGATCCTGTCCTTGCGCGAGGTGCAACTGCTGGACTCGGCCGGACGCGTGGCCTTGCACTTGCCGGAGGTGACGGCGCGGGTGTCGCTGTCGACCTTGTCGCCGCGGGCGCTGGCCGATGGTGAGTTGCGCCTGGACCGGCTCGTCGTCGTGGCGCCGGAGCTGGATGTGCGGCGAGATGCGGCCGGGCAGTGGCATGTTGCGGGCCTGAAGATCGACCCCAGCGGCGGCGAGCGGGGCAGCTCGGCAGCCGTGGACTGGTTGCTGTCGCAGGCGCGCGTACAGATATCGCAAGGCACCGTTCGCTGGACGGACGAGTTGACCGGTGCGCCCACGCTGGCGCTGCAACAGCTGGAACTGACCCTGCGCAACCGGCCCGGACTGGGGCGGCGGCTGCACGATCTGGTCGTGGAGGCCACGCCGCCAGTGGAATTCGGGCGGCGCTTCAAGGTGATGGCCAGCATGACCCAGCCCTTGTGGATGGCCTCGGGCGTGCCCTTCAAGGATGGCCAGGCGGTGCCCTGGTGGCAGCGCTGGGAGCTCGATGCCACGCGCCCGAGTCAATGGCAAACCTGGTCAGGTACGGTCAGCGCAAGCCTGCCTTATGTCGATGTGCAGCGCCTGAAGCGGCACGTGGCCTTGCCGTTTGATGTGGAGGGTGGCAAGGGCTCGGTCTTGTCCGACCTGAGCCTGAGCCAGGGCCTGCCCAGCGAGCTGAAACTGGACGTGGGCCTGGAAGATGTGCATGTGAGGCTGGCCAAAAACCTGGCGCCCCTGGCCTTCAGGCGGCTTAAGGGGCGGCTGGAATTGACTCATGAAGCGGAGCAGTCTTCGCTGGTCTTTCAGCAACTGGCCTTCACGCTGAGCGATGGCCTGACCTGGCCGTCCAGCAGCGGCAACCTGATCTGGCGTCATGCGCCCTGGAAGGAGGGCTTGTCTGATGCGGTGTGGGGCCTGACCCGTGGCGGCGAGGCGCAGGCTGATCGGCTCGACTTGAGCCTGCTGGCCCAACTGGCCGACCGCCTGCCGCTGTCACCCAAGGTGCGTGCCACCCTGGCCGATGTGGCGCCGCATGGCGTGGTCGAGCAGTTGCAATGGCGCTGGGATGGCTTGCTGGAGTCACCCGTGCACTACAAGGCCAGTGGGCGCGTGAGTGGCCTGGCCTGGGCGCCGTCCGACAAGGACAGCCGGCCCGGCATGAGCCAGGCCAATGTGAACCTGACGGCCGATGAGTCGGGTGGTCATGCCGAGCTGGACGTCAAGGATGGCTGGATCGCCTTCCCCGGTGTGTTCGAAGAGGCACAGATCCCGCTGGCCAAGTTGCAGGCCCGGGTGGACTGGCGCATCACGCCCTCTGCCACCAGGGGTGCACCAGCCGATTTCAAGGTCGATGTGAGCCAGGCCACGTTTGCCAACGACGATGTGAGCGGTCAACTGGAAGGCAGTTGGCAGACGGGCTCGGGTCGCTCCGTGATCGATGGCAAGGCCGTGCCGCGCCTGCCGGGCATGCTGAACCTGACGGGGCGCCTGGACCGGGCCGATGCCACCAAGGTGTGGCGTTACTTGCCGCTGACCATTCCCAAGGCGCCACGCGACTATGTGCGCATGGCCTTGCGCAGCGGGCGCGGGGAAAAGGTTTCTTTTGATATCGAGGGCGACCTCAATGAGTTCCCGTTCAAGGACGACAAAGGCGGGCGTTTCCGTGTCCAGGTGCCGCTCCACGATGTGGCGCTCGACTATGTGCCCCAAGGTTTGATGGGTGTGCAGGCCGTTGCCAAGCCGGTGAGCTGGCCGCCGTTCACGTCGCTGGAGGGCGTGTTGCTGTTCGAAGGTCAGCGCATGCTGATCAAGGAGGCGCGCGGCCGACTGGGGGGCGTGGGCTCGGGGGCGTTTGGTCTGCACGATGTAGAGGGCCGCATCGAAGACCTGGGTCATGTGGATCCTCACCTGACCATCAAGGGTCAGGGCGAGGGACCGCTCAATGACATGGTGCGCTTCCTGTCGGCTTCACCCATTGGGCGCTGGACCAGCAATGTGCTCGGCGCAGCCCAATCCAGCGGTACCGCCTCGATGAAGCTGGCCCTGGACATTCCATTGGACCACGCCGATGACACGCGTCTCAAGGGGGCTGTGACCATGATGGAAGGCGACGGCGCCAGCTTGCGCCTCAATCCCAATGTGCCCCAGTTTGCAGCCTTGCAAGGCACCATTGCCTTCACCGAAACCGATCTCAATGTGAAGGCCAAGGCCCGTGTGTGGGGGCATGCCGTTGACGTGGATGGCCGCCGGGCTTCAGATGGCTCGACCCGCTTCCTGGCGCAGGGCGCGATGTCGGCCGAGGGCTTGCGTCAGGCGCAGGAGATCCCCTTCCTGCAAAAGCTGGCCCAGCGTTTCGTGGGCGAGGCGCCCGTGAATGTGGTGGTGTCGATGGGGCATGTGGATGCGCAAGGCAAGCGCATGCTGCCCGAGGTGCAGATCAGCTCCAGCCTGCAAGGCATGTCCAGCAACCTGCCGGCACCCTTGAACAAGCCTGCCCAGGCCGTCTGGCCGCTCAAGGTCACACAGAGGCAGGAGGATGCGCAGGGTTTGAGCGATGCCATCATCGTGGAGCTGGGTGGACCGGAAACAGCCTCATCGGCCTTGGCGAGCCCATTGGCTCAACAAGGTGTGGATGCGGCCATGCCCTGGCTGCGCGTGGATCTGCGCCGCGACACGGGTGCCGATCAGGCCAGGGTGCAGCGCGGTGCCATCAGCCTGATCCAGCAATCGGGCGTGGCCGATGCGACGGGTGTCTTGTCCTTGCCGCTCAGGGGTGTGTCGGCGCAGGTAGTGGTCCCGGCGGTGGACCTGGATGCCTGGTCGTCCGTGCTGGCCTTGTTCAAGCGCAAGCAGCCTGAGGTCGCAGGCAAGCCGTCCACATCGGCAGCGAGCGATGTCACCGAAAGCTATCTGCCCGACAGCGTGAGCATGAAGACCGGCGCCCTGACCTTCCAGCAGCGCACTCTCAAGGACGTCTCGGGTTCGCTGGCGCATCCGTCGCCAGGCGTCTGGCGGGTCCAGCTCGATGCCCAGCAGGTGGCCGGTCTGATCGAATGGGTGCCCGAGAAAGCGCCGCTGGCAACGGGTGGCAGCCGCGTCGTGGCCCGTCTGTCGCGCCTGTCGGTGCCGGCGGCAGAAGCCCAGGCGTTGGAAGACAAGGTCACCGAGCAGATGCTGTCGACCGAGCCCAACACCACCTTGCCCGCGCTGGACGTGGTGATCGACCAGTTCGAATGGCGTGGGCTGCCTCTGGGGCGACTTGAAGTGGAGGCCATCAACCGCCAGGTGCCCATGGTGGGTGCAGCCCCGGTGCCCGAATGGCGCCTGACCAAGCTGCACATGACCACACCGGAGGCGCAACTGAACGCCAGCGGCAACTGGACGGCGCTGGGTGCGCAGAGCCCGAATCGCCGCCCAGGCACGGCCGGCAAGCTCAAGCCCCGTTCGGCCTTTGCTTTCACGCTCGACTTGCAAAACAGCGGTGGCTTGCTGACGCGCCTGGGCCTGCCTCAGACCATCAAAGGCGGCAAGGGCAAACTGACCGGGCAGGTGAGCTGGCTGGGCTTGCCACTGGAGCCTGATGCGCTGTCCATGGCGGGTGACATCAATGTGCAGATCAGCGAGGGGCAGTTCCTCAAGGTGGACCCGGGCATCGCCAAGTTGCTGGGCGTGCTGAGCCTGCAATCGCTGCCACGCCGCTTGACGCTGGACTTCCGCGACATCTTCCAGCAAGGCTTTGCTTTCGATGGCATCGATGGCGATGTGAAGATCGGGCAAGGCCAGGCAACCACGCGCAATCTGCGCATGCGCGGCGTGCAGGCCGTGGTGCTGATGGAAGGGCAGGCCGATCTGGCCAACGAGACCCAGAACCTGCATGTCTATGTGGTGCCCGAGGTGAACGCGGGTGGCGCCTCGCTGGCCTATGCCGCCATCAACCCGGTGGTGGGCTTGGGGACCTTCATCGCGCAAATGCTGCTGCGCAAGCAGGTGGCCAATGTGGGCACCCAGGAGTTCAAGGTCACCGGGCCATGGGCGGACCCTCAGGTCGAGAAAGTCACGCCCACGCGGGCCGATGCGGCTGCGGCGGCGTCCGAAGCCGCCAGTGCCGCAGCAACTACAGGGCCCCGAAAACCTTCTTGAGCAAGGCGCTGCCTGTGCCCACGGGGTCCTTGCGGATGCGGCGCTCTTCCTCACCGATGACGAAGTACAGGCCATCCAGCGCGCGTTGGGTGACATGGTCTTGAACGGTCACGGCCTGGCCCTGAATCAAGCCCAGCTTGCTGGCCTTGGCCGTCAGGTCGTTGTATTGGGTGGTGATCGAGAGCTTGTCCAGCGCCTTGCCGACCACTGGCTGGAACTTCTGCCCCAGCGGCGCGCGTGTCTTGCCGGCGAAGTAGTCCGTCACGGCGTTGTCGCCGCCCTGCACGATGTGCTGCGCGTCCTGCAAGGTCATGCTCTTGATGGCCTGAAGCAGCAAAGGCTGGGCGAGCGAGACGGCGCTTTCGGCGGCATGGTTCATCAAGGTCACCAGCTCATCTAATTGGGCCCCACGGCCCACCGTGCGCAGGATGGGCGCGGCTTTCTCCAGGACCTCGGGCAGGCCGATGCGGACCTTGTCATTGGACAGGAAGCCGTCCTTGGCGCCCAGTTGCTGCACGGCCACACGGGCACCGCGCTCCAGGGCCGCTCGCAGGGCCGAGCTCGCGTCGGCCTGGCTGAAGGCGGCGGCCCACCCTGTCGATGGCAGGGCTTCGACCACCAACAGGCCAGCCAAAGTGCGCCAGGAGGACGACAATACGGTGCGACGATTCATGTTCATTTCCATCAGACATCTTTCTCTTTTGGTGCCCAAGATGCGTTTGACCCGCCGAATGATGACACTGGCGCTGCCTCTTATGCTGGCCGCCTGTTTTTCCGGTTCTCAGCAGGCCGTGCCCAATCTGCCTTTCACGCAGCTGGATGGCAGCCAGCACACCATCTCCGACCTCAAGGGCAAGGTCACGCTCATCAATTTCTGGGCCACCAGTTGCAGCACCTGCGTCAAGGAGATGCCGCAGATGGTTGCCACCTATCAGAAGTTTCAAGGCCAGGGTTTGGAAACACTGGCCATCGCGATGGAGTATGACCCACCTTCTTACGTGATGCAGTTCGCGCAGTCGCGTCAGCTGCCTTTCCGCGTGGCCATGGACCATTCAGGCGATCTGGCCAAAGGCTTCGGCGACGTGCAACTCACGCCCACGACCTTCGTGGTCAACAAGAAGGGCCAGATCGTCAAGCGCTATGTGGGCGAGCCCGATTTTGCCTCGCTGCACACCCTGCTGGCTCAATTGCTGGCTGAATCGGCCTGAACAGCATCGGATGTAGTTCGACGAGGCTACATCACGCGGGACAGCTCGTACACCAGGGCCGAGGGCAGGGCGGTGGCAATGCCTTCGCAGCCCACGCGTGCCATGCCGGTGGCGCTGATGGTCGAGATGTCAAAGGTGCGGCCTTCGTTGACCAGCTCGACGAACACGAACTCGGGCACTTCCTGGCGGATGCCGCTGGCGAGCTGTTCGAACGGCAACGAACGCAGCACGCCTTCGAACACGATGGCGTGAGGCAGGCCTTCGCGGCAGAACTCGATGGCCTCGCGCACCGAGCTGACGAAGTCCAGCACCAGGCCCATGGACTTGAGCGCTTCACGGATCTGCAGGCGCAGATCGCGCCGGGCCGCGATCACCAGCACGTGACTGCCGGCCAGGGGCTTGGAGTTGACGGAGTCGATAAAGCCATGGTCTGGCGTTTCGGGCTCTTGCACGTGCGACATGTCCTGCACGGTGCTGGGAAACTCCAGATGCAGGTACACATGCGAGGCATCGACCTGCCTGTCAAAGACGAGGCCCAGGGTGCGCGCCGTTTGCTCCAGCAGATGCCAGCGCATGGTGTTGACGCGGTTGTGGACCATGTCGGCCGTCGGTGCAGGCTGGTCGAGCGGGTGGTGCGCGAACACGCAGTGCAGCTGCGCACGCACCGGCCAGTTGCGCGTGTCCACACGCAACTCGACCGTGCCGTGGGCGCAGTCCAGCCACCAGTCGACCAGGGCATTGAGCAGGCCAAACAACATGGAGGCATCGAGCTGCACCTCGATGGGCAGCAGCGACTGGGTCAACTGGATGCCGTGCGCATGCATTTCGCGGGCGCGGTAGGCCAGCACGCTCTGCACGGTGTTGGTCAGGTGCACGCGCTCATGGGACTGGCGGATACGACCCGAGGCCAGCCGTGCGATCTGCTGGCACCAGATGCCGGCCTGGCGGGCGCGGTCGATTTCATCGCGCAGCGCACGCAGGCCCATGCGGTCGATGCGGCCGGTGGTGGTCAGGGTGGTGACACGCTCCAGCGCTGTCGTCAAGGGCTCGGCCAGCTCCCGGCCGACCTGGGCCAGCAACTCCTGCCAGCGCGCCAGTTCCTCGTCACTGATGGCGGCCTGCTCGCCTGGTGGCGTGTTCTCGGGTGTCGTGGCCTCGCCGTACTGGCGCCCCAATCCCTCTTCCAGCTCGGCCAGGAGGCTCTGCGGCAAGAGGGTTTTCGGGTTAACGGCGCTGTTCATGGCAGGGGCTCTGTGATAGTGGCCGCAGTCTTGATCTCGGTGAAGCGCTTGTCCATCCCATGCATGGGTGAGGGATGTGCGCAAATTTGCATAATGAGCAAATGGACCGCGATTGTCATGTTCGTGCCGCTGATCCCCCCCTGGCTGTGGTGTTGGGGCTCACCTTGTCTCTGCTGGTGTCAGGCTGTTCGCCCGACCTGAACTGGCGTGAGGTGCACCCGGCCGGCGCGGATGGTCTCACGGCCTTGTTCCCCTGCAAACCGGATGCGCATGAGCGCGTGGTGCCCTGGCCGGGCATGCCGTCGGGCGCCACCATGCACATGCTGTCCTGTCAGACCGATGCCGGAACCTGGGCCCTGAGCTACCTGACCTTGCCAGACGTGGCCTTGCTGGCGCCCTCGATGCACGAGCTGACCATGTCGACGCGGCGCAATCTGGGGGCGGCCGCAGCCATGTCAGGTACCGGGCCGGGCTTGTCGGAGCAGGACCTGGGGCCGATCAAGGTGCCAGGCATGACGCCGATGTTGCAGGCCCGTGGCTGGCGCTTCCAGGCCCAGCGGCCCGATGGTTTGGGGCGTCCGCTGGAGATGGATGTCCAAGCGTGGCATTTTTCCCACGGAATGACCGTGTTCCAAGCATCTGTCTGGCGGCCCGCCGAAGCGGTCAAGGCGCAAAGCGGGGAAGATGTGGCGGAAGCCTTCTTTCACGGGCTCCAATTTCCCGGTTGAATGCCGATAATCCCAACTGTATGGCTGGCCTTTTCATCATCGCGCATGCGCCGCTTGCTTCCGCCCTGAAGCTGGCCGCGCAGCATTGCTTCCCCGAGGCGGCTGAGCGCATGCAGGCTTTGGATGTGCCCTCGGATCTGCCCGCGGACGAGGTCGAAGCGCAAGCCCGCTTGCTGTTGGCACGCGCGGTGGAGGGTGATGAGCGCGGCGAGGCGCTGGTCCTGACCGATGTGTTTGGCGCCACGCCCTGCAACTGCGTTCAGCGTCTGGCCGATGGCGTGCACGTGAAGGTCGTCACCGGGGCCAATGTGCCCATGCTGTGGCGGGCGCTCAACTATGCGGGCGAGCCGCTGGAAGCCCTGATCACCCGTGCGGTGGCCGGTGGGACGCAAGGCGTGATGCAGATCGCCACGAGCCGGCCCCACAACCAGCCCAGTCAACCCTCTTCACATGATCAAGACCACCGTCACCATCAGCAATAAGCTTGGCCTGCACGCGCGCGCGTCCGCCAAGCTGACCAAACTGGCCAGCAGTTTCCCCTGCGAGGTCTATATGAGCCGCAACGACCGCCGCGTGAATGCCAAAAGCATCATGGGTGTGATGATGCTGGCGGCCGGTCTCGGGGCCACGGTGGAGCTGGAATGTGACGGCGCCAAAGAGGAAGAAGCCACCAGGGCGCTGGTTGCCCTGATCGACGACAAATTCGGCGAAGGCGAGTGAACCAGGGTTCCCGGATCCCTGATTCAGGTGGGAATCTTTCACGCAGCCCCCAATATCGTGGTGTTTTGTGTCGTTTGACCACGACAGAGCGTCCCCATTCCCATTTGATGCAAGGCAAAGTATGCGTCCCGAATGGGGTATTGGCTTTTCTGGAGCCCATGACATGACCCCTGCCAATTTCGAGTTTCAAGGAGTTGAAATGGACCGCCGCAGCAGTTGCTTTATTTCCGCATCGACCGTCAAGGTGTCGGCCCTGGTGCTGGCTGTGGCGGCTGCCACTCAGGCCATGGCCGCCGAAAACGGTTTGCAACGGTATTCGCCCGGTATTGGTGGCAGTGACATGACCACGCCGCTCGTGGCGGGCTGGTATGTGCAGGTGCCTATGGTGGCCTATCACGCCAGCAAGCTGAAGGGTAATGATGGCAATACGGAAGTGAAGGCGACTCCTGGTCCGGGGCCTTATGCCGCGCTGCGTTCTGAGGTGAGTGTCAAGGCAGATACCTATGCTTTGCTGCCGCGCGTGACCTACTTGGATACCAAGCAGGTGCTGGGTGCCAATATCGGCTTCACCGTGATGCTGCCTCTGGTCAAGCGCAAGGCTGTTTTCACTGCCAATCCTCTGTATGGCCAACTTGGCTTGCCCGCCAACAGTGCACTCACTACCAACATTCAATCTCACTTCAGCCAGTTGAATGGTTCGGAAATGGGGATTGGAGATGTTGAATTGGCACCTCTGATGCACTGGGAAATTGGCGATCACCAAGCGGTCACCTTTGCGCCCACCATCGTTTTACCTACTGGGGATTACAACGTTGGGCGGCGCGTGAACCCGGGGTATGGCAATTTCGTGACGTTCCGTCCATCGGTGCAATATGCCTACATCGGCGACGGGTGGGATGTGGGTGGACGCGCCGTGTTTTCGTTCAATACGCGCAATAAGGACAACGGCTACTACTCCGGCAACATGTTCAACCTGGACTGGCAGCTGATGAAGTTCGTCAGTGACGACGTCCGTGTGGGTCTGCAAGGCTACTTCGTTCGGCAACTGACCAAGGACACCCAGGATTTGAGCGGCTTCTCCTCGACTCAGCAGGCCGCGCTGGCTACCACCTCAGACTTATCCAATGGCAACAAGGCCAGCGTGAACGCGGCAGGCCCTGCCATTGGCTGGCTCAAGAACGGTGGCGAGATGCTGCTGGAGGGCAAGTTCCTCAAGGAATTCGATGCCCGCAACCGCACGGAAGGCCAGGCTTTCTGGCTGACGGTGTCCAAGCCCTTGTGATCTTGCCCGGTCGGGTTGGAGGCAGTTTCCATGTCTGACAACTTGAATCTTGACGACGACACCGTGGATACCCGCCGTCGCCAGTTGCTGGCCGGTGCGGCCGCATCCACCTTGCTGCCCTGGGTGACGCCGGCGAATGCCGCTGTCGAACTCGAAGGCGTGGAGTTGGCCGAGAGCGTGACGGCCTATGGGCACAAGCTGGTGCTCAATGGCGCGGGCGTGCGCAAGCGCGGTTATTTCAAGGCCGATGTGACGGCCTTGTACCTGCCCGAGAAGCGAACCACGGCGGAAGCCATCTACAAGCTCGATGGCATCCGTCGCATCCAGCTGAACATCCTGCGCGAGTTCACCTCGTCGACCATCACCCGCATCTTCCTGGCTGACTTCAAGCAGTCTGCAACGGAAGAGGAGTTCAAGCGGCTGATCGGCCCGATTGGGCAGATCGGTGCGGCTTACTCGAACGTGAAGCGGGTCTCCAAGGGTGATGTGGTCAACCTGGACTGGGTACCGGGCCTAGGCTGGATGGCCACCCACAATGGCAAGGTCTTGACGGGCGATGGCGGCGCGACCATGGCCATCAAGGACGAGCTGGCCTACCAGATCTACCTGCGCATGTACATCGGGCCGGCTGCGCCGGAAGAACTGCGCAATGGCCTTCTGGGCCTCACGCGCCTACCCAAGGCGGGTGCCCGCGACAACAACAGCGACAACTGACGCAGCGGTGCGTCCACGCCACAGGCCGCATCAGGACTTGGGGTAGTGGGCTTCCAGCATGGGTGGCAGAGGCGCGTCGATCAGGCCGGCCACCAGGCGCAGCGCATCGGCGGTCTGGTCCGACAGCACCCCGTGCTCGCTGTGGTTGACGGCCTCCTCGACCCAGGCCTTGAGCAGCAGCGGCCGCATCATCCAAGACAACTCCTGCACGCCTGCCAGCGCATGCATCAAGGCATCCGCGTCGGGTGCTTGGCCAGGCTGCATGTCAGTTGGCCTGCCGCATCGGCTCATCACCCCATGGAACCAGGCCACGCTGCCTGGAGACAGCCCTTGCGGGCCTTCCTCGGCCGGAATGAAGCGGGCCAGATAGGTCGTCAGCGCGGTCACGTGCACCATGCTGTCAGGCGTCATGTGGTGCAGTTCGTGGCCTTGGCCCGTTGTCGGGCGTGCATAGGCTTGCCGGTTCTGGCGGTCATGGAGGCGGTGGCGAAGGGCCAGCCACCACAAACGCTCTCGCGGGCTGACGCGGCCATCGGCCCGAAGCAGGTCTCGCGCATGTTCGACCAGGGCGCGTCGCTGCTCGATGGGCTCGCTGGCGATCGAGGCCGTGAGCCGCTCGAACTCGGGGACGCGGCGGTTGGCTTGCAAGGCAGACACGTCCTCCAGAATGCGGTGCGCTTCATGCACGCCTTCGGCCAGGTGGTGCCACAAGGCCCGCTCGGGCTCATTGTGGACATTCATCATCAGCGCCAGCGTGATCAGTCGTCGTTCGGTAGGGCCGACCAGGCCATGCAGGTGGATCAAGGCTTCTCGCGCGGCCGCCTGCTTTTCCAGCCGCGCCTGCTCGGCCAAGATCTCCTGGCTGGGTTGGGTGCTGGGGCCGCTGATGGGCGGCACGCTGTCCGGCGCATGGCGTGGCTCGACGATTTCAAGGCGAATCAGCGGGGCGGGCATGGGCGGCAAGACCATGCCGCAGACGCGACGGATGCGCTCTGACAACTTGGGGTGATTGGACAGGCAGCCGGCCGCGCCCGGTTCGTGCAGCAGCAGGTAGGACACCATGCCCGCAGCCGGATGCCGCATGCGCCCCGCCAGCACCTGCTGGTCATGCCACAGCTTGCGCAGCACATTGCCCAGGCCGTCACGGGAGCGTGTGAACTGGATGGCGCTGGCATCGGCCAGAAACTCTCTTTGGCGCGACACGGCGGCTTGCAGGATGCGACCGGCCATCCAGCCCATCCAGCCCACGATCGAGAAGACCAGGCCGACCAGCCAGGACAGCGGGCCGACGTGGCCCTTCTCGTCGGGGCCCATCAGCGTCTGACCATAGCCATAGACGAGCGACAGGCCCCACACGAGTGCCAGCACCCGCATGGACAGCGGCAGGTCGTCTTCCTTGATGTGGCCAAACTCGTGCGCGACCAGGCCTTGCAGCTCGGCGCGCGTCAGGCGGTCGAGCGCACCGCGTGTCACGCACAGCACGAGGTCTTGCGCACGCCAGCCGGCGACGAAGGCGTTGATCGCGTCCTCTCGCGTCAGCACGAACACGCGGGGCACGGGCTGACCGCTGGCCAGGGCCATTTCATCGACCACATTGAGCAGGCGCTTCTCGGTGGCGTCGTCGGGGTTGAGCACCTCGCGGCCGCCCAGCCAGCGCGCCACGCGCGGGCCGCCACCTTCACTCAGACGCTGGGATTCCACCATGCAGCCGCCCAGCACGAACAGCAGCACGAGGCCCGTGTTGGTTTCGAAGAAGAGCTCGGGAAAGCCGATGCTGAAGGGCATCAGCAGCTTGTAGGCCAGGGCCAGCGAGAGGTTGATCAGGCAGATCAGCCCCAGCAGCATCAACGCAAACAACCCCAGCAGCCGCGCTGTGCGGATATGGGCTTCGCGCTGGTGTTGTCTGAACTGCATGACACGCTGGCGATGAAGGGCTCAGAAACCAACCTTGACGGCGCTGCGTTCGGCCTCGTTGCTGGTGGCCTGCAGCATGGGCGCCGTGCGAAAGCCGAACAGGCCGGCCACGACGTTGGTTGGGAACTGGTGGGCCGCGTTGTTGTAGCTCAAGCTGGCGTCGTTGAACAGCTGGCGCGAGAAGGCCACCTTGTTCTCGGTGTGAACCAGCTCTTCGCCGAGGTCGCGCATGCGCTGGTCGGCCTTGAGCTCGGGGTAGGACTCCAGCACCGCGTTGAAGCGGCCCATGGCGTTGGACAGCACGCCTTCGGCCATGCCCAGGCTCAGGATGGGGCCGGGCTGGTTGGGTTTGGACTTGACCAGATCGGTGGCGGCCATGACCTGGGCCCGCGCGGCGGTGACACGCTCCAGCGTCTCGCGCTCGTGCTCCATGTACTTGCGCGCAACCTCGACCAGATTGGGGATGAGGTCATGGCGGCGCTTGAGTTGCACGTCGATCTGCGCGAAGGCATTGCTGATCTCGTTGCGCAGCCTGACCAACCGGTTGTAGGCACCCACGACCCAGAACAGCAGCACGCCGGCAATGACCAGGAGGATGAGGTTGGAGGTGTTCAAGGCACGGCTCTTTACGCTGTTCTCAGGGGGCTGTTGACTGTACCGCCAATCAAGCCTCAAGCAGGTAGTCTGAATGACTCATATCCTTCCTGGCGAAGCTGGCAGGCCGGGCAGGTGCCACAGCCGTATCCCCAGGCATGGCGTTGGCTGCGGTCACCCAGATAACAGGTGTGGGTGTGCTCGATGATGAGTTCGTTGAGGGCTTCACCACCGAGATCCTGGCTGAGTTGCCAGGTCTGGGCCTTGGTCAGCCACATGAGCGGGGTCTCGATGGTCATGGGGCTGTCCAGGCCCAGGCTGATGGCCACTTGCAGGGCCTTGAGCGTGTTGTCGCGGCAATCCGGGTAGCCGGAGTAGTCGGTCTCGCACATGCCGCCGATGAGCACCGAGGCCCCCCGCCGATAAGCCAGCGCCGCGGCGAAGTTCAGGAACAGCAGGTTGCGGCCGGGCACAAAGGTGTTGGGCAAGCCGTTGGCCTGCATCTCGATGGCACGGGACTCGGTCAGGGCCGTGTCGGAGATCTGGCCCAGCAGCCCGAGGTCCAGCATGTGGTCCTCGCCCAGGCGCCCGCCCCATTGCGGGAAGGCGCGAGTCAGTTCGGTGCGCACCTGCTGGCGGCAGTCGAGTTCGACCCGGTGGCGCTGGCCGTAGTCGAAGCCGATGGTCTCGACGCGGGCGTAGCGGGACAAGGCCCAGGCCAGGCAGACGGTGGAGTCCTGCCCGCCGGAGAACACGACCAGGGCGGTGCGCGGGTCTTGGGCGGCGGTGGGGTGGGGCGTGCTCATTTTCAGATCGTGAATGGATGCAGCCAGCGTGAAGCCAAAGTCGGACGCAGGCAAGAGGGCTTGTCGAGGATAGCGGAGCAAAGTCCCCGCAGAAACGGGGCCAGGCGGCGGTGTAAGCAAGTTATGGGCGACAATATAGGGTTTCCGTCAGGCATACCCGGGTCGAAAGCACCCGCAGGACACTTTCAACATGGCCGCGTTTAACCAAGAGACCGTCACCCACGTCCATCACTGGAACGACACGCTGTTCAGCTTCAAGACCACCCGTGATCCGGGGCTGCGCTTTGCCAGCGGCCACTTCGTGATGATCGGCCTGGAGGTCGATGGCAAGCCGCTGATGCGCGCCTACTCCATTGCCAGCGCGAACTACGAAGAACACCTGGAGTTCCTGAGCATCAAGGTGCAAAACGGCCCGCTGACTTCGCGCCTGCAGCATCTGAAGGTGGGCGACAAGATCCTGGTGAGCCGCAAGGCCGTGGGCACCCTGGTGGTCGACGACCTCAAGCCCGCCATGAACCTCTACCTGTTCGGCACAGGCACCGGCTTGGCCCCGTTCATGAGCATCATCCAGGACCCCTACACCTACGAGAAGTTCGAGAAGGTGGTGCTGGTGCACGGCGTGCGCACGGTCAGCGAGCTGGCCTACCACGACTACATCAACGAAGAGTTGCCGGATCACGAGCTGCTGGGCGACTTGATTCGCGAGAAGCTGCTGTACTACCCGCTGGTCACGCGCGAGGAATTCCGCAACCAGGGTCGCCTGACCGACCTGATCGTCAACGGCAAGATGGCGGCCGATCTGGGCATGCAGCCCTTGAACCCGGCCACCGACCGCGCCATGATGTGCGGCAGCCCCTCGATGCTGACCGACCTGTGCAAGATCCTCGATGACCGAGGCTTCAAGATCTCGCCTTCGCAAGGTGAGGCTGGCGACTACGTGATTGAACGCGCGTTTGTAGAAAAATAAACGGGTCGATTGCGGTCGATCAAGCACAAGAACAAGATGTACGGGGTGCCTCTTTCAAGGGGCACCCCGTTTGTTCATCATGAGCCGGCAAGGCCACAAGAAGGAGACATGCCCATGAATGACCGGGTGCGGGTGCGCGTGGAAGACGCGGTTGCCGTGGTCAGCCTGAACCGGCCTGACAAGCACAACGGCATGGACTTTCCCATGCTGGATGCGATGCTGGCGGCGCAAAGGCAACTGCGGCGCAACCGTGCCGTGCGGGCCATCATCCTGCAAGGCGAAGGTGCTTCGTTCTGCTCCGGCCTGGACTTCAAATCGGCCATGAGCCAGCCCGTTCGCACGCTGCTGCGCGCCACGCAACTGCTGTGGCCCTTCGCCAACCAGTTCCAGCGCTGGAGCGTGGGCTGGCGGCGCGTGGGTGTGCCGGTGATTGCGGTGATGCATGGCAACTGCTTTGGCGCCGGCCTGCAACTGGCACTGGGCGCAGACATCCGCATCTGCCACCCGGATGCCCAGCTCTCATTGCTGGAGGCCAAGTGGGGCCTTGTGCCGGACATGGGCGGCATCGCCTTGCTGCGCGAGCTGGTGCCCATCGATGTGGCCAAGGAGCTGACCTTCACCGGCCGTGTGATCTCGGGCCAGGAGGCCCATGCCATGGGCCTGGTGACGCACCTGAGCGCCGAGCCCATGGCCCATGCACGGCAACTCGTCGCCGAGATCGCCACGCGCTCGCCCGACAGTGTGGCCGCCGGCAAGTTCCTCTTGCAGCAGGCCTGGCGTGCTGGCGACCACCTGGCCTTGCGGGCCGAGCGCCTGTGGCAGCGCCGGGTGATGGGGCGCGTCAACCAGCGCATCGCACTGGCACGTGAGCAGGCCCGGGGCAAGGCCACTGTGGACAAGGCGCCGCAACGCCAGCCCTTCAAGTCTCGCCAGTTGTAAGCGACCTGTTCAGACCCGCGTGATTTGTTGGACACTGGCGGGCGTTGAGGAGACATAAACAAATGCACAGCAAGAAGAAGCAAGCCGGCAAGCTCAACGGCCTGGCTTTGTGGGCGACCCCTGCGGTGGCCCTGGTGGCCTACCTGACCTTGTGGCCCACCCCGGCCGACCCGGTGGCCTGGCAGCCTCCCAAGGATGCGGGCTATACCGGCGCCCATGCCGCCAATGACAAGCTCTCTGAACTGCAGCAGTGGCCCTTGGCCAGCGGGCAGGAAGGGCCGGAGTTCATCGTGGCCAGCGCCGGTGTGCTCTACACGGGGCTGAACAACGGTGATGTGCTCAAGGTCAACACCGATGGCCAGCAGCCCGAGATCATCGTGAACACTGGTGGCCGCCCCTTGGGTCTGGACGTCGATGACCAGGGCCGCTTGCTGGTTGCCGACGCCATGCGGGGCCTGCTGCGTGTCTCGGGCCGGGGTGCCGAGGCCAAGGTCGAGACCTTGCTCAACAAGATCTCGCACCCCGTACCCGATGACCGCATCCGCTTTGCCGATGCCGTCAAGATCGGGCCTGGCGGCGTCATCTGGCTGACCGATGCGTCGCGACGCTTCGGTGCCAGGGAATGGGGCAGCACTTTCGAAGCCAGCGTGCTGGACACCCTGGAGCACAGCTGCACCGGCCGTGTCATCGCCCAAGACCCGACCACGCTGGTGGCCCGTGTGGCGATCGCCGGTATGTGCTTCCCCAATGGCATCGAATTCTCACGCGATGGCAAGACCATGTACGTCTCCGAGACGGGCACCTATCGCATCCTCGCGGTGGACCTGGCCAAGCTCTCGCTGGTGCGCACGGCCGAGGGCAGCAACGGTGTGCCCACGCTGGAGCAGGCCATGCAGCAAGGGGCGGTGCGCGTCTTTGTCGACAACCTCCCAGGCTTTCCCGACAACCTCACACGCAGCGCGGGTGGGCGTCTGTGGGTGGGCCTGACCAAGCCGCGCAGCCCCGTGATCGATGCGGCCGCGCAGCATCCCTTCGTGCGCCAGTTGACCCTGCGTTTGCCGCGCTTTCTGTGGCCGGTGCCCAAGGCCTACGGCCATGTGATCGCCTACGACGAAAACGGCAAGGTGGTGGATGATCTTCAGGATCCATCCGGCGCCTACCCGGAGACGACCTCGGCCTCCGAAGCCGATGGCAAGCTCTTCATCCAGAGCCTGCATGCCCACACGATTGGCTGGATGCCCTATGTGGGACCGCAGGTGCCGCGTGCCGAGATGGAAGGCTATCTGGAAGGGGCGGCTTCGCGTTGATCAGGGCGGCCAGGCGTCCCAGCCCGTCTTGAGGATGAGGGCGCCGACCACGATCAGAAAGGCCGCGCGCACGAAGCCCGCGCCATGCCGCAGGGCCAGGCGCGTGCCCACCGCGCTGCCGGCCACATTGGCCACAGCCATGGGCAGCGACAAGGCCCACACCACATGCCCACCGGGGATGAAGCACATGAGCGCAGCCACATTGGTGGCGAAGTTCAAGCGCTTGGCACCCGCGCTGGCATGCAGGAAGCCCCAGCCCAGCAGACGCACCAGCGCGAACACGAAGAAGCTGCCCGTGCCCGGGCCGAAGATGCCGTCGTAAAAGCCGATGGCCGCGCCAATCGCCGTGGCCAGCACGGTTTCGGTCCGGTGCGACCAGTGCGGCGCGTGATGACGCCCCATGTCCTTGCGCCACAGGGTGTAGAGCCACACGGCGCCCAGTACCAGGGGCAGGGCCGTTCGAAAGCGCGAGGCCGGTATCTGCATGGCCAGCCATGCACCCAAGAGCGCGCCCAGCATGGCCGCAGCGAGGGCGCCCAGCAATCTGGAGGAGGGCAGCCGCACCTGCTTGGCGTACTGCCAGGCCGACCAACCCGTGCCCCATATGGACGCGGCCTTGTTGGTACCCAGCAGTGTGGCCGGCACCGCCTGCGGGAACAGACCAAACAGCGAGGGCACGATGATCAGCCCGCCGCCACCCACGACGGCGTCGACCACGCCGGCACCGGCTGAAGCGAGCAGCATCAGGCCGATGTGGAGCGGGGTGAGGTCAAGCACGTGATGCGGCGTTCAAGAAAAAGCCCGGCGCGAAACCGGGCTGGTGTCGAGGTCCTGCCAGCAGGGGTTCAGCTGCGCACTTCGCCCTGACCCAGCACCACGAACTTCAGCGAGGTCAGGCCTTCAAGGCCCACGGGGCCGCGCGCATGGAACTTGTCCGTGCTGATGCCGATCTCGGCGCCCAGGCCGTATTCGAAGCCATCGGCAAAGCGCGTGGACGCATTGACCATCACGCTGGCCGAGTCCACCTCGCGGATGAAGCGCATCGCGTTAGGGTGGTTGGTCGTGAGGATCGAATCCGTGTGGTGCGAGCCATACTTGTTGATGTGGGCGATGACCTCGTCGAGCGAGTCCACCACCTTCACGGCGATGATCGGGGCGAGGTATTCCTCGTACCAGTCCTGCTCGGTGGCATCCACCACCTTGGCGCCGGGCACATCGCTCAGGATGGCCTTGGCGCGGGCATCGCAGCGCATCTCCACACCTTTGCCGGCAAACACCTGGCCGATGCGCGGCAGGAAGGCTGCGGCCTGGTTCGCATGCACCAGCAGCGACTCGGTCGCGTTGCAGGGGCTGTACTTCTGCGTCTTGGCGTTGTCCGTGACCTTCACGGCCAGATCCAGGTCCACCTCGGCGTCCACATAGGTGTGGCAGTTGCCGTCCAGGTGCTTGATCACGGGCACGCGCGCTTCCTTGCTGATGCGCTCGATCAGGCCCTTGCCGCCTCGGGGGATGATGACGTCCACGTACTCGGGCATGGCGATCAGCTGGCCGACGGCAGCGCGGTCGGTGGTCTGCACCAGTTGCACGGCCTCGGCAGGCAGTCCGGCCTGGGTCAACGCCGCTTGCACCAGCTTCCACAGTGCCAGGTTGGAGTGGATCGCCTCGGAGCCACCACGCAGCACGCAGGCATTGCCGCTCTTGATCGCCAGCGAGGCGGCCTCAATGGTCACATTGGGGCGTGATTCGTAGATCATGCCGAACACACCGATGGGCACGCGCATCTGGCCTACCTTGATGCCGGTGGGACGGCTGCGCAGATTGGTCAGCTCGCCGATGGGGTCAGGCAGGGCGGCGACCTGCTCGCAACTCTCGGCCATGGTCTCGATGACCTTGTCTGTCAGGCGCAGGCGATCGACCATTGGCGCGGCCAGGCTATTTTTCTCGGCGGCAACGACGTCGGCTTCGTTGCGGGCCTTGAGTTCGCCGGCATGGGCGCGGATCTGGCCGGCCAGGGCGAGCAGGGCGTTGTTCTTGGCGGCGGTTGACGCGGCGGCCATCAGGGCGGAGGCTGCGCGGGCAGCCTGGCCGACCTGGCTCATGTACTGCTCGACCGGCAGATTGGCAGCCTGGTCGGCGGCCGAGGAAGAAGTCGCGGTGTTCATGGCCGTGATTGTCTCAAACCCTGAGGCGTGTTGCACGGCTGTTCCGGTGATCGCCGCGAGAGCGCCCATGGCATGCTGCATGCCGATGCAGCATCAGGTCATCCATATTCACCCTGAAGCGCCCGCCAAACCGGCCTTGGGCGTGCCGTGCAACGGCTGCGGGGTGTGCTGCCTGGCCGAGCCCTGCCCGGTGGGCGTGATCGTCAGCCGGCGGCGCCACGGCGCGTGCAAGGCGCTGGTCTGGTCTGATGAGGTGGGCTGCTACCGCTGCGGGCTGCTGGCGGTGTCACCCGGTGAAAGGGGCAGTTGGTGGCGGCGCTGGGCGCGGGCGCTGTGGTTGCGCTGGGCGCGGCGCATGATTTCAGCCGGCAGCGGCTGTGATGCGAGCCTGGATATCGTGGCAGCACCCGGCCGCAGCGACTCCGAGGCGCCCTAGCGGGAACCTGTAGCTGGAAATAGCGGCGGATTGTCGCGCGTTCTCGGCTCATGGCGCAGGGCGGGATTTCATAGCATGAAGGCATCCCGAAACTGGAGCCAATCATGCGCAAGAAGCTGCTGCAAAACACCCTGTTTGCCGCCATGGCTGCATGGGCGCTGTACATGGCCCAGTCGCAGACCGTGCCCGAGATGAGCCAGGCCAGCGAGCTGTCGCTGGTCTACGTCGCCTCGCGCTGAGCTTGAGCGCTGTCTTGGCGCTTCCTTAGCGCCTTACCGCCAGCCGAACATCATCGAGCGGGCCACCAGGCGCTTGACCGGGCTGAGTGCGCCTACTGCCCCCATCCCCAGACCTCGCAAAGTGGCCAGCACCGGTGCTGGCCAGGTGAAGCTGCGCGCCAGGAAGTCCGTGGTGGCCAGCAGGGCCCAGCGATCGGGTTGACGTCGGCGCTCGAAGCGCCGCAGTGCGTGTTCCACCTTCATGTGCCGGGTGATGGCGTCGTCCTCATGGCGCCAGGCGGCATCCTTCAAGGCAGCCAGTAGTTCGTGCACATCCCGCATGCCGAGATTGAAGCCTTGGCCCGCCACCGGGTGCAGGGTTTGCGCCGCATTGCCGATGCGCACGATGGCGCCTTCCTCGACCAGTTGCCGGTGCGCGTTGAGCCCCAGCGGAAAGTCCTTGAGCGCCGAGACCTGCGTGATGCGGCCCACGGCGGGGTGAAACACGGTGTTGAGCAGTGTGAGCCTTTGCGCGTCGGTCAGCTCGCGCACCGGGTCGTCGTTTTGCTGCACGCACCAGACCAGCGCGGCGCGCCTGCCTCTGGGGCCACCTGCCACGACCGCGCCCGGGGGCAAAGGCAGCAGCGCGGCCGGGCCGGAGGTGGTGAAGCGCTCGAAGGCCACACCATGGCTGGCTGTGCCCGCGCCCGCATCTACACCCACGTCCGTATCGTCCAGCAGCACCTGGCCTACCCAGGCGGTCTGTTCATAGTCGTGGCTCAGGCCTTGTGGCCAGCTCAGCTTGGCCTGGTCCGAGAACACGCCGCCCTCGGCCACGACAACCAGATCGAAGACCTCGGCAATGTCGGCATCGACCTCGACACCATTCCCCGCCTTCTTGAGACCACGCACGGGCGTGCCAAAGCGCATGGCGCAGCGCGGCGCATCCCGTTCAACGGCCTGCAGCCAGGCCTGCTGCAGCGGTGCCACCAGGGTGCCGTAGCTGACCACGGCACCGAGTTGCGGCACGCCTTGTTCCTGTGCACGGATGCGCACTTCGGGTTGCTGCTGCCCCGGCCACAAGACCGTGGGCTGCTGCTGCGACACATGCACTTCCAGGATCGGCGCGCTCTGTCCGCTGGCGTCGATGGCATCCCACACACCCATGCGTTGCAGCTCCTGCACCGTGCCTTGCGACAAGGCCAGCGTGCGCGCGTCGCCTGACACGTCCTTGTCGGCGGGGCGGGCATCGAACACGGTGATGCGGGCTTGCGGCGGCAGCGACTGGGCAGCTTGCAGGGCCAGGCTCAGCCCGGCGGGCCCGGCACCAATGATGGCCAGACTCAGGGCGCTCGATGGTACTTTCGGACTGTTGGCGGTCATGACGGCATTGAACTGGAAATGGGTATTGTCCCTCCAGGATGCACCGGACGAGGGCGCCTGCGCGGTGGCTTTCTATAATGCCCCTTTGCGAATCATCAGGGTTTCCTTGTTTTGCCTGCCTCAAGCGGGCACTTTCAGTCCAACCATCGCGTGACATCCACTTCCGCATCCCCTGTCAGCTACCGCCGACTCTCCGCCGATGACATGGCCGAGGTCGATCAGGTCATCCACCGTCGGCTGGCATCCAAGGTCGCCCTGGTCAACCAGATTTCGCACTACATCGTCAACGCGGGCGGCAAACGCGTGCGTCCCATGCTGCTGCTGCTGATCGCACGTGCCCTGGGCAGCGACAGCCCGCATCGGCACGAATTGGCCGCCGTGGTGGAGTTCATCCACACTGCCACGCTGCTGCATGACGACGTGGTGGACGAGTCCGACCTGCGCCGTGGCCGCAAGACCGCCAACGCCCTGTTCGGCAACGCGGCCAGCGTGCTGGTGGGCGATTTCCTGTACTCGCGTGCCTTCCAGATGATGGTCTCGACCAACCGCATGCGGGTGATGGAGATCCTGGCCGAGGCCACCAATGTGATCGCCGAGGGCGAGGTGCTGCAGTTGATGAACATGCACGACCCCGACATCTCGGTGGACGACTACCTGCGCGTGATCGAATACAAGACGGCCAAGCTCTTCGAGGCCAGCGCGCGCCTGGGTGCGCTGATCACCGACGCATCACCCGACATCGAGAACGCCTGCGCCGCCTATGGCCGCACCCTGGGCACGGCCTTCCAGCTGATCGACGACCTGCTGGACTACGAAGGCAGCACGGCCGAGCTGGGCAAGAACATCGGTGACGACCTGCGCGAAGGCAAGCCCACGCTGCCCCTGCTGGTGGCCATGCAGCGCGGTACACCAGAGCAGCGCGACATGATTCGCAACGCCATCATTCATGGTGAGGTGGAACGCATGGCCGAGATCGTGGCGATCGTCAAAGCGACTGGTGCCATCGAGGCCACGCGCGAAGCAGCGCAGGCTCAAGCGGAGCTGGCCAAGCAATGCCTGGACGCCCTGCCGGCCTCGGAGTACAGGGAAGCTCTGCTACACTTGTCGTTTGACTCAATTCACCGTTCGTCTTGATTTTTCCTGGCGATCGGCTGTTTAAAAGTCGGCATCGGGGTGTAGCTTAGCCTGGTAGAGCGCTACGTTCGGGACGTAGAGGCCGGAGGTTCGAATCCTCTCACCCCGACCAGATTTCCCCTGCAGATCAACGCCCTCCAGCAGTCGCTTGATCTGCAAAAAGGGTGGTTTGCTCCATCGGTGGCTGGCACGAGAAAAACTTCTCGCTGTGACGTGTCCACGCGGGTGTTTGCCTGGCGCTATTTGGCAACGCAGTTGTCAATGGCTGTTAACTGCAGGCACAAGGGTACGACTTGCCATCCAGTGTCTCGACATGCAGGCAGACCTTGGCACCCGGTGTGAGACCCTCCAACCGCACGCCAGGCATGCTGCGTGTTAGCGCCCATTCGCGCATCTCGTCATCGAGGACCCAGGCAAGCCCCATAGAGGGCAGAACTTCGATTACGGTGGCGTCCACGCGGGTGCCTGCTTGCAATGTCGAGACCATGCCTGCTCCTTCTCACTCAAAACGCGCCCATTGACGCAACGCCAATTGTCTACAGACTTTTGGGATGCGTTCAATAGCCGTTTTGACATCTCGCGCATTTCTTTGCGAGCGTGGGGAGCAAGTTGGGCGAGCAGATCACGAGTTATCCACAAAAAATGTGGATAAGCCTGTGGATTGGGCCGTGAAATGCAGGGCAGTTTGTCCCGGCGACCAATTCGAGACGCTCGTCACGTATCGACCGGTTTCCGCACCCCACCAATTTACAGTTTCGCCGATTTGGGCCGAAACACCGGCGACTTGCTCGGAGGTGGAAACTGTGGTGAGTGTCTATTACGCTTACGTCTTATGCGGTTTCACGTCTGTGCTGGGGACCGGACTGACTTTCCTATTGTCCCATCCTCAAATGGACTTCAGGATGGAGAAGGTACTGCGGCTTTACCGGCTTGGTTTTGCCTTCCTGATTCCACTCCTTAGTCTGGCAGTCATTCCCATTGAGAAGCGGGCTTTGATCATGCCGATTCTCTTGGGCTCCGTCGCAACCGGGGCCGCCTGTCTGGGGTGGGCTCTGCGGGAATTGATCGCCGAACCTCTGGCAAACAAACCCATGCTTGTTGCCACTTTCACCCTGGGATTGGCAATGGTGGGCGCCAAGTGGGCTTTGTCTCCAAGGGCTTACAGTCTCGTCCTCATCGGCGTTTATGCGGCAATCGGCCTGCTACTGCTGATGGATCATGCCTGGACCGTCCGCAGCAGACGCGATAGGCCTGCCACTGCGTCGCGCAGCGAACAAGTTCTCATCATCACGCTCACCGCATACACCGGCATTTTTGTGACCGGGTGGCTTCATGGGCTGACGCATGAAAGCGCGGTCTATCCGGAACATGGGCTTTACCTGCCGGACTGGTTGCTCCCAGGAGCGGCGACAGTGATCGCCATTTTCCCGCTTCTCGTTGCAGTCACTGCTTTTGCCGTCATCAACGAGCGATTGGTCAAGCGGCTGGAAAACATGATGCTGACCGATGCCTTGACCGGTGTTTACTCGCGCCGAGGCTTGAATGAACTGGGGCCGCTTCTGGTATCGGAGCACCATCGACAGGGACATGCAGTCGCCGTCCTGATGGTTGACATCGATCACTTCAAACGCATCAACGATACGCACGGGCACGCAGTTGGCGATCTGGCGCTCAAGCAGGTGGGCGCCGTGCTGCGAGAACACCTGCGTGCAGATGCACTCGTCGCTCGCTACGGGGGGGAGGAGTTCACTGCGCTTCTACCGGTGCAGCAACCCAGTGAAGCAGTCCAGGCCGCCGAGCGTCTGCGCGTCGCCATTTCCGAAACGCCGCTTGCGGAGCAGACGGCTCAGATCCAGTTGACAGCCAGCATTGGCATCGCCATCGCATGGCCCCGCACAGGACTGGATGATGCGCTGGTCGAGTCCGATGCCTACCTCTATCAGGCCAAACACATGGGGCGCAACAGGGTTGTCGCCAGCAGAGAAACCGTCGATCTCGAACCGATTTCCGTCTAGCTCGAAAGTGCGCTGCATGTGTTCGCGTACAACAGGGCGCGAGCCGCCAGCCATCAATCAATCGGATCTCGGTGCTTGCTCGAATGCGGAAACCGCGTGCAACAGCAGCTGGGCCTGTTGTTTCAGGTTGGCTGCCGCGGCGGCACTTTGTTCCACCAGCGCTGCGTTCTTCTGCGTTGCCCGGTCCATCTGACTGACGGCCTCGCCGACCTGCGCCACACCAGCGCTCTGCTGGGTACTCGCGGCGCTTATTTCACCCATGAATTCGGTGACACGCTTGATGGATGCAACCATGTCCGTCATGGTCGTACCGGCTTGATCGACCAAAGCCGTGCCCTGCTCAACGCGCTCCACGCTGTTGCCGATGAGGACTTTGATTTCCTTTGCCGCTTCGGCCGAACGACCCGCGAGGCTGCGCACCTCAGAGGCAACGACCGCGAAGCCGCGCCCTTGCTCACCCGCTCTCGCAGCTTCCACGGCCGCATTGAGTGCCAGGATGTTGGTTTGAAACGCGATGGCGTCGATCACGCCGATGATGTCGGCGATCTTTTTGGCGCTTTCGTTGATGCCCTTCATCGTGTCAACGACGCGGCCGAAGACCTTGCCACCCTCGACGGCGATGGCGGAGGCACTCAGTGCAAGTTGATTCGCCTGCATGGCGCTGTCGGCGTTCTGCCGGACGGTCGCGCCCAGTTGTTCCATCGATGCAGCGGTCTGCTGCAAACTGCTGGCGGTTTGTTCGGTCCGTGCACTCAGGTCGCTGTTGCCAGAGGCGATTTCGGCGGCGCCAGTGTGAACGCCCTTGACGCGCTCGCTGACGTCGTCAAGCAGTGAGCGCAGGTTGAGCGTGGACTGATTCACGGCACGCAGCAACATGCCGATTTCGTCAACGCGGTCGAAGGTCACGTTGGGCTCCGGGCTTCCTTCGGCGGCCTTTTGTGCAACCCGCAAAACAGCCGAGAGGGGCGATGCAATCTGGGATTCGAACCACCGGTTTTCGACGAATGCAGCCAGCAAGGCAGCGACACCCACGACGCCAAGCGCATGCGGGCTCAGCCCCATGGCGGCGGACAGGCCAAGCACGATGGCCACACCGGCCGCAGAGCCCCACCGAAGGCGCCACCTGACAGACAGGGTCTGAAGCGAAAGGGTCCTGGCCAGGACACCGGTTCGCACAAGCAGCCCCTTGTAGAGGCTCCGGCCACTTGCCTTGCCATCGCGGAAATCTTGGTACAGCGCCTCGGCTGCTTTGACCTCGACACCAGTTGGCTTGGTTCGCACCGACATATAGCCGACGACCTGGCCGTTGCGGCGAACCGGCGTGGCGTTGGCGCGCACCCAATAGTGGTCGCCGTTCTTCCTTCGGTTCTTTACCAATGCAGACCAGGACTCCCCGCCCTTCAAGGTGGCCCACATGTCTGCGAAGGCCTCACGGGGCATGTCTGGATGGCGTACGATGTTGTGGGGCTGCCCGATGATTTCGTCCCGATCAAACCCGCTGACCGCAACGAAGGCCGCATTGGCATAGCTGATGTGGCTCTGCGTGTCCGTGACGGACATCAAGGTCGCCCCGTCGGGGTAGTCGAACGCTCTTTGCGTGACAGGCTCGTTGTTGCGCATTCATCGACCTCGTTGAAATGGGGTTTCTCGTTCATGCATACTGCGGCCGGGCCATCAAGGGCATGCCTGATTCAGGGCACGAGTCGCATCAAAAGTGACGAATCGCATCGTGGCGTGTGGTTCATGCGCCGCACTCTGCTCAGCGCTTGATATGCGACAAACGCGCCAGCAGTTTGCTGCGGTAAATCTCGCAGCGCTTGCGTTCGAAGCGGCGAATACAGCCTTCCCGCTCAAGCGTACGCAGTGCACGCGCGATTGTTTCGCGCCTGGTTCCAAGCAGCTCCACCAGAGCCGAATGGCTGGGCAACTCCACCATGGTTGCCCGGTTCGCGTCCGCAAGCAGCACGGCGACATAGGCAAGCTGACCGACCACGCCTGGCACCCGCATGGCCTCCGACCAGGTGCTGATCACAGCGACACTCTCCACGACCGCCTGGGCGATATGGGCGATCAGCCGCGAGTCACATGGGTCGTGATCCCGCAGGCTGACGATGGGAAGCTCACAAACGCGAACCTTCGAAAGCGCGACACAGGTGGCCTGACTCGGCATGTTGAACGCGCCGAAAACACCGAGCGCATGGCCAGGGCCTACAACGCCGATCGGCCGGGACTGTCCATCCAGCCCCTGGCGGTAGCAAAAAACGGTTCCCATCTTGACAACGCGCACGAAGCTAGAAATCTTGCCCTCATTGAGCAGCACGTCGTCGCGATGGAAGATGCGCTCCCGGCGCTGCGACTCGACGAGATCGGGATCAAGGCGTGTCAGGCGGCCAAGGGTGCACGAATCGTGGATGGCACAGTGCCTGCAACTGATTGCACGAACGGATGTCTCAGTAGGCATGTCGCGCAGGCAAAAGAGGCAAGTCTCAGGCGGGTCGCGGGATGCTGTCAATGCCCGGCGTGCTGGCCTGCCCTGACATTGACCGGGATGCCCGAGGCAGCCACGCTTCGCAGGCCGAAGCGGGAATCGGCGGGCTGAACAGAAAGCCCTGCAATTCGTCGCATTGATGCTGAACCAGAAATTCACGCTGCTGCGGCGTTTCGATGCCTTCGGCCGTGACCTGCAGCCCCAGTGCGTGCGCCAGCTGAATGATGGACGTGGCGATCACCCTGTCGCTGCTGTTGACGTGCAACCCTTGCACGAAGCTGCGGTCTACTTTCAAGCGGTGCAGTGGATAGTCTTTCAAATAGGCCAGCGACGAATAGCCGGTGCCGAAATCGTCAACCGCGAGACGTACGCCGAGCGAGGCGATGCGGTGCAGCAGTGTGGCGGCCTCGCGTGGGTCTTGCATCAAGGCTGTTTCAGTGATCTCAAGTTCAAGTTGCTGAGCAGGCCAACCCGTGTCGAGCAGTGCCTGCTGGACGATGGCCGCGAAGCCGGGATGTCGCAATTGGTGGGTTGACACATTGACGGCCATCGTCAGGTTTTCTACGCCGGCAGCGCGCCAACGGGCCGCCTGTGCGCAGCTTTCGCGCAGCACCCATTCGCCGATTGGCACAATCTGCCCGCATTCTTCGGCCAAGGCGATGAAGACGTCGGGCGGTACCTTGCCACGCTCAGGGTGTCGCCACCTCAGCAGCGATTCAAAGCCGGTCAGCAGGCCATCGCTGGCTTTCATGCGCGGCTGGAACTCAAGCTCGAACTGGCCACGCTCGATCGCACGCGCCAGATCCTGCTGCAATGCCGAGCGTGCGCGTACATGCTCGGTCATGCGTTGTTCGAAAAAGCACCAGGTGTTGCGACCTTGCCCTTTCGCGCGGTACATCGCAAGGTCCGCGTTGCTCAGCAGCTCTTCAATATGGCGCCCATCTTCAGGGTACATCGTGATGCCGATGCTGGCGCCCACCTTCATCGTTTGCCCTGCATGAATGAAATGGGGTTCCATCACGCGCAATACTTTGCACGCGACCGCCGCGACGCTATCGACATTGGCGTCGGTCAGCAGCAGCGCAAACTCGTCACCGCCCATGCGGGCGAGCAAGTCGCCTGCGCGCAGGGTTTCACACAGCCGGTGTGCCACCTGGCGCAGCAACTCATCGCCATGGCTGTGACCGAGTGTGTCGTTGACTTGCTTGAAATTGTCGAGGTCAATGAACAGCACTGCCAGCGTGCCTCCATGACGTTCGGCGTGCGCCAGTGCTTTCGTGACGCTGTCGCGAAAATGGCGCCGATTGGGCAGATCGGTCAGCGTGTCGTGAAGAGCCTGGCGCATCAATGACTGTTCGAGCTGCCGCCGCTCCGTCACGTCGCGCACGATGCACAAGGTGGTGCGCCCACCGCCGAATTCCTGCGGTACCAGTGCCACCTCGACGGAGAATGCACTACCGTCGCGCCGCTCCGCGGACAGCGATCCTCCGCGGCCCATTTCGCGCGCTTGCGGCGCCTTCAGAAAGCGCGCTCTTGCCTGCTCGTGATCGACACGCTGTTTCCGGGGTATCAAAGTCTCTATCGGCTGTCCCGTCATGTCGGTGATCGACCAGCCGAACATTTTTGCTGCAGACGGATTCGCTTCGACAATGGTGCCCGCCGCATCGACCAGCAAGAGGCCATCAGGCGCACTGTCGAACAGTTGCCTGTACCGTTGCCGATCCTCTTCCACTGCACGACCTGATTCGACAAGATGCCGCCAAGGTGCCAGCACGCCTTCTCGGAATAGCGCCCGATACACCAACAGGCAGGCGAGTGCCTTGTATGCATCGTCGAGGTGGATCTTGGGCATGTCTTCCAGGGGGAGACTGAAGCTGCATGCCATGCCGGTCGCGTAAAGCAATGCCGCCAAGGTCAGCAAGCCGAAGGCGGTCTGGCCACGCCAATAGCGTCTGAGCAAAAGCGCCGCCATGGCGAGTACGAGCAATGCCTGCGCCAATGCCACGTGCGCAGCGGTTTGCATGGTCGAGTGTGCCCAATTTGACGCGGCCATGGCCAGCATGATGGTGAGCACGACGCCAACGGCCGCGAGCGCCATGTCCATGCGGTAGGCACGCGCCGAATCCGGGCGAGAAGGGCCGAACGCGGCCGCCAACAGCGCGCCGGTGACGGCGCTGTCGGCACCGAGCCTCAGTACCACCATGGTGTGCAGATCATGATCGAGCGCCAATCCTGATATGGCCGGCAACATCACGATCTGCGCGGTGCCAAGCACGGCGGCCGCAAGGAAGCCAAAGCCCACGTGCACGAAGTTGATCGGCTGTCCCCGACGTGTGTTCCAGGTCAAGAGAAAGATCGCAAAAGCGATTGCCGCGCCGACCATCTTGACTGAAGCGTGCAGGCGAATGAGCATGGGCAGCGACAGGTCGTTCAGTGCCATAGACTGTGTCAGCGGCAACAGCAGGACCGTCGCGATGGCGAGGAAAACCAGCCCCCAGGCATGCCCGGTGATGGACTTCCGCGCCGGCATCATGGCAGATCCCGTGGCCATGGCCTCTCGGTCATCGGGTATCTGCGCGCTGTTCATTTGCACGTCGGCAGCAAATTGCAACGCAGCCGAAGGTTTCGACCATCTGAACTCAAGGCTGGCTCAAGGGGGTACTGCATGGGCTCATGCTCTCACAGGGGGAGGCGACGAATTGCCCCGTCGGACACAATTGAGCGTTTGCGCACATTTCCGCGCGGCGCAGGCGCGACAGGGGCTACAGGGGCATCACGTCCGCACCAGCGGCGGCTCGAAGCAGCTCCAAATCGCGGACCACGATCTTGCGGTAGCCGACGCGCACGATCCCCGCAAGCTCGAGCCGACGCAGTTCGGTGTTCACTCTTGAGCGGCTTGCTCCCAGCATTTGCGACAGATCAGCCTGCGAGCCCCGCAACTCGATTTCAGGGCCTCGACCCGCCGCCAGTGCCTGACTGGCCAGGCGCCGCGCCAGGCGTTGTGGTAGCGGCACGGTTAACGCGTCGCGGTAGAGCTCAGTGAGCGCCGAGAAGCGCCTGTGGAGCAAGCGCATTCTGTGTTGCGTCATTTCCTTGTCGGTGGCGAACTCGCGCTCCAGTTGTGCCAACCCGAAGACCGCCAAATGTGTGTCGCCGATGGCGTGCGCCTCGGACTTCTCAACCTCGCCATCATGGACGAGCGATCCCGAGCCAAAGTAGCTGCCTTCACCGAGCACCGCGATGGTCAGGGCATGACCGTGATCGTCCATTTGTGTCACGCGCAGCCCGCCCGAAAGCACCAGCCAGAGCTTGTGCACAGGCTGCCAAGCGGCATGGATCAGTTCGCCCTCGGTATGGCGCTCGACGCGGCCAAGCCGGGCAAGGCGGTCCAGAAACGCCCCGGGCAGCGTCTTGGCGTGCGGGCTGCGCTCGAGCGCCAGCCGAATGCGCCGAACGTTCAGCAGCGTGTCATTGTCAACCGTGTCGTAGGTTGACGTATGGACAGATATTGGGCGGGTATGAGGCATCAAACCACCTGTTCCAGTACTGAGGCCACGAAGGCGACGCGATGTAAGACCACCAACACAGCTACTTGTACCAGCGGTGGCAGGCTGGTCAGTTGCGCACGATCAGGGTATGGCCGGCATGTCTGCCAGAGCCGTCTCCGGTTCTGCTGAGAGGCTTCGGCGCAGCCGCTGGAACTCCGGCGATTCGCGCAGCGCCTGACGGCCGGCGATTTGCAATCGACGAACCTGAATGGGCAGGATCGTGAGCGCAGTGGGCACATGCATGAGCGATTGCCTGATGGTCGGGTCGCGCAGCGCGCGCAGGCTGACGTTGATCACGTGAATCTCCGCATCCTGCGCGAACGGGCTCCCTGGCCGGCTCCGGTCGGCCCGGAGATCTTCGGACAAGCGGTGCGCGACATCGTTCACCATCTCCGTCGTCTCTGTCGTCAGCCTCGATCCCGCGCCGAAGACCAGCGAGTCCAGCACCTGGCCGATACTGGGCACACGGTCGCTTGTGTCGATGCGGTCGGCGGTATCGCGTTCCGAGTTCACGCTGATCAGCACGATCTTGTGCACGGATCCCGGCGGCAATGCGCGAAAGCTCGCTCCCAACGAACCGCCGGCGATGAGGCGGTCGATCAAGCTGCGAACCCCAAGGTTGTCGACGAGGCCGCCGTCAACAAGGTGGATGTAGGGCCTTTGCATGGCGTCCTGGTAGCTCTGTGCGATGAGGTGCCTCAGGCGCGCCGCTAGGTTGCCATCCATGGGTACCTGATCGCCAATCCTGGCCGATTGCGGGCAGGTGCCCGCATAGTTGTGCACGGTGACAGGGCTCAGCAGGATCGGCACGGCGGAGGAAGCTGCGACCGCGAACGACAGCGGCACGCTGTCCAGGTCGGAGCAGATCAGCGCAAACTGTTCCGGCGTGAACTCGAAGGGCGCGCCAGTGGTCAAGTCGGTGGCGGTGACGAGCAGGCGTGGCTTGGGTCGCTTTTGCCGCAGATCGCCAAAGGTCGTGCCGCGAAAAACGGTGTCCAGACGCTGCGCGACAATGTTGCTGCGTCCCCACCAGGGTGAGGTGAGACTGTACAAGCTGTCCGGCGAGGCGAGATGCCACATCAGCGAGGACTGGAAGTTCACCAGCAGGAAATCGCGCTCGAAGTGCGTGAAGACCTCGTCCCCAAAGGCCGCGTAGTAACTTGCCAGGATGCTACCGCCCGAGACGCCGCTGATCAGCCCCACCTCATCCAGCAGATTGGTTTGTCGGCCGTTCAAGGTGAATGGCGTGTCCTTCAACTCCTGCAGCACACCAAGGCCAAAGGCAGCCGCGCGCGCGCCTCCACCCGAGAGCGTGACCGCGGCGATGATGGCAGGCGCCGTTGGCAAACCAGCTGCATCGACGGCAGGCGCGATGATCGGCGTCGATGCGCTCGGAGAGTCCGCCTTGATCGGCTGGTTCTCCCAGGGCCGTGTCGTCGAGCAGGCAGTCAGGGTCAGCGCGGCCGCCATCGACAGCACGCCACGCGCGAGGCGGCTCATCTTGTCACCAGCCAGCCATTGAGCACACGCAGATCGGCTTCGTCCAACTCGCCCGTGGCTGCGGCCAGGCGCACGCGGCCCAGCAGGTAGTCGAAGCGCGCTTGCGCCAGATCGAGTTCCGCTGCGAAGACACGTTGCTGTGCGTCGAGCACGTCGAGCTCGGTGCGGGTGCCGACGTCACGGCCCAGCGTGGTCGCTTCCAGCGCGGTGCGCGCCGACACCAGCGACTGCGAGAACGAGGCAATGCGTGAGACACCCGTCTTCACCGCGAGATAGGCATCCTGCACCTGGAGGCGGACATCGCGGCGGGTCGCGGCCAACTCCTGCTCGGCCTGCCGCTGGCGAGCCAGGGCTTCGCGCTCGCGCGAGTCCAGGGCACCGCCTGCGTACAGCGGGATGTTCAATTGCAGCCCAACCAAGGCGGTGCGCTCATTGTCGGGCGTCGCCAGCGGCGACAGCCCGCCACTCTGGCCTTGCGCCGTGTAGCTTGCGACGAGGTTGAGTGTGGGGCGGCCGGAAAGCCGGTGCTTCTCGATTTCGGCCTTGGCAACGTCCAACTCTGATCGCTTGACGCGCGCCGCCGTGTTGTGGTCCTCGCCGCGCACTTGCCAGGCGGTGAGGTCGTCGGGCTCCGGCGGCATGGGCACGAGACCGGGAGCCAGTTGGGCAAGCCCCTCTGCCGGCAGGCCGCTTGTCTCTTGGAACTGCGCGCGTCGCAGGTCCAGTGTGCTGCGGGCCGCGATTTCCTTGGTCAGAACCTGGTCGTAGCGCGCCTGCGCTTCCTGCAGGTCCGTCACCTTGCCGCGGCCCACGTCGAAGCGGGCCTGTGCCCGGTCGCGCTGCTGGCCGATCGCGGCTTTCTCGGCCTGCACGACGCGCAAGGCCTCTTCGGCCAGCAGCACACCGAAGTAGGTCTGCGCGACACGCTGCGCGAGGTCTTGCCGTGACTGATCGAACTGGGTTTCCGCCATCGCCGTTTGCTGGTGCAGTTGCGCTTTTTCGGCACGCGCTGTTGCGTCATGCAGCGGCTGTGTCAGTTGCAAGGTGGCCTGCTGGACCGTGCCGTTGCTGTGTGAAGGCACGATGGACGAGAACGCGGCCGGCACGGTGGTTGACGTGTGATTGTCGATGCGGCTCACGCCTGCCTGCAAGCCGACCCGGGGGCGCAGCAGCGCGTCGCCCTGCAGGGCCTTCTCGCGACCGGCTGCGACGGCCTCATCGGCCGCGAGCTTGGAGGGGTCGTGACTCAGCGCGTGGTCGTAGGCCCCCATGAGGTCGATCGCCTGTGCCGAGGCAAGCGGCAGGCCCAGTGCTGCCAGTACGGCACAACGTGCCGCCATGTGTTTGACTTTCATAGCCTGTGCTTTCCTCGCCTCAATGGGCGTCAAGAGTTGGCGGCTGCTTCGCGCCATAGAAGGTGGCGTACAGCGCCGGCAGGAAGACGAGGGTCAGCAGCGTGGCCACAGCCAGGCCACCCATGATCGCCCACGCCATCGGCCCCCAGAAGACCGAGTGGGTCAGCGGGATCATGGCCAGGATGGCGGCCAGTGCGGTCAGGACGATCGGACGCAGGCGGCGTACCGCTGATTCGACGATGGCGCCCCATATGGGCGTGCCGCTTGCCAGATCCTGATCGATCTGCACGACCAGGATCACCGAGTTGCGGATGATCATGCCTGCCAGCGCGATCACGCCCAGCATGGCCACGAAGCCGAACGGGATCTGGAAAGCCGCGAGGATCACGCTGACGCCGATCAAGCCGAGCGGCGCGGTCAGCAGCACCAATGCCATCTTTTTCATGTCCTGCAACTGGAGCATCAGCAGCACCAGCACGGCCACAACGGTCGCCGGCATGACCGCGAAGATGGACTTCTGCGCTTTCTCGCTTGACTCGTAGGCCCCGCCAACGTCCACGCCATAGCCCAGGGGCAGCCCCTTGGCCAGGGCCTCGATCTTGGGCAGCAGGGCGAGTGTCACATCGGGCGCTTCGGCACCGGCGATGTCGGCGCGCACGGTCAGCGTGGGCACCCGGTTGCGGCGCCAGAGCTGGCTGTCCTCGCTGTCCAGTGTCAGTCGCGCCACCTGCGAGACAGGTATGAACTTGCCATCACGCAGGTAGATCTTGGCGTCCTTCAGGTTGTTCAGATCGGTGCGTTCCGGCTGCACGAGCCGTGCGACGACATCAAGACCCTGGTCACCTTCGCGGTACTGCGTGATCGGCGTACCCGAGAGCGAGCCCTCCAGCGCCACCTTGATCTGGTGCGAGGTGATGCCCAGCGCCCGCGCCTTGTCCTGGTCGACGTCCACACGGACCCGTTTGGTCCGCTCGCCCCAGTCCTGGTTCACATGCCGCACATGCGGGTCAGAGCGCACCAGCATCGCGACACGTGCACCGATCTCGGCGACGCGGCCAAGGTCGTTGCCATAGACGCGGAACTGCACGGGGTAGCCCACCGGCGGCCCGTTTTCAAGTCGATTGACGCGGCCACGCACATTGGGCAGATCCTGATCGAACAGGCGCCGGATCTTGTCGAGCACGCGTTCCCGCGCCTGGCCACCTTTGGTCATGACCATCATCTCGCCCAGGTTCAAATTGGGCGTTTGTGCATCCAGCGGCAGATAGAAGCGCGGGCTGCCGTTGCCCACATAGCTCGTCACGGCCACCACGTCGGCATCGCCCTTGAGGTAGGCCTCCAGACGTTGCACCTCGCGCGAGCTGGCCTCGAAGGTCGAGGCTTGCGGCATCCACAAGTCCACCATCAGTTCAGGCCGGTCCGAGGCTGGGAAGAACTGCTGCGGTACCAGCTTGAACAAGGCGATCGAGCCCACGAAGGCCACGAGCGTGATGCCCACCACCCAGCCCCGGTGGGTCAGGCAGAAGTGGATGAAACGGCGAAAGTGCAGGTAGAAGCCACGCTGGTACACCGCGTCCTCGTCGTGATGCGCATGCGCTTCCTCCTTCAGCAGCTTGAAGCCGATGTAGGGCGTGAACAGCACGGCGACGATCCACGACAGCACCAGCGAGATGCCGACGACCTGGAAGAGCGAATTGACGTACTCGCCGGTCCCTGACTTCGCAAAACCCACTGGCAGGAAGCCGGCCGCCGTGATCAGCGTGCCCGTGAGCATCGGGAAAGCCGTCGCGGTATAGGCATAGGTCGCGGCGCGGAACTTGTCCCAGCCCTGTTCGAGCTTGAGCGCCATCATCTCGACGGCAATGATCGCATCATCGACCAGCAGGCCCAGCGCGATGATCAAGGCCCCCAGCGAGATGCGCTGCAGGTCGATGTCCAGCAAATACATGGCAAGGAAGGTCAGTGCAAGCACCAGGGGGATGCACAGCGCAACCACCAGGCCGGTGCGTACCCCCAGCGACAAGAAGCTGACCGCCAGCACGATGATGACCGCCTCGGCCAGGCTCTTCTTGAACTCGTGCACCGATTCCTCGACGACGCGCGGCTGGTCGCTGACCGCGTGGATCTGCACGCCCACTGGCATGCTGGCCTGGATGTGCTTGACGGTCTCATCAAGCTGCTTGCCAAGGCGGATCACGTCGCCGCCCTTGCGCATGCTCACTGCCAAGCCGATGGACTCCTGCCCGTTGAAGCGCATCTTCGCGGTGGCCGGGTCGACGAAGCCGCGCCTCACGGTCGCGATGTCGCCCAGCCGGAACGTGCGGTTGCCCGCGTGGATGCCGATGTTGCGGATGCCCTCGATCGAATCAAATTCGCCGCTCACGGTCAGCCGGACCTGCTCGCCCGTGGTCTGCACAGTGCCGGCGGCCGCGACCGCGTTGGTCTGCGCCAGCGTCGAGGCGATCAGCGCTGGGTCGATGCCCAGCGATGCGAGCTTCGCGTTCGATGTCTCGACGTAGATTTTCTCGTCCTGCTTGCCAACCAGATCGACCTTGTTGACGTCGGCCACGCGCAGGAACTCATTGCGCGCTGCATCGGCGAACTCACGCAGTTGAGCGTTGCTGAAGCCGTCGCCGGTGAGGGCGTAGAGGTTGCCGAAGGTGTCGCCGAACTCATCGTTGAAGAAGGGCCCCTGCACGCCGGGCGGCAGTGTATGGCGGATGTCGCCCACCTTCTTGCGCACCTGGTACCAGACGTCCGGCACCGCCTTGGGCGCCGTCGCTTCGCGCAGGTTCACCTTGATCTGTGTCTCGCCGGGGCGAACGTAGGTGGCCGTGTAGTCGATCTCGGCGATCTCCTGCAGTTTCTTTTCAATCTTGTCGGTGACCTGGTCTGCCATCTGCTGCGAGGAACTGCCTGGCCAGTAGGCCTGCACGACCATCGTTTTGATCGTGAACTCGGGGTCCTCCTTTTGGCCCAGGCTCACATAAGCCAATACGCCGGTGACGGACAGAAGCAGCAGCAGGAAGGCGATCATCTGCTGGTGCTTGAGCGCCCATTCGGAAAGGTTGAGCTGCTTCATTTCGCACCTCCCGACGTGGCTGTGGATGCCGCTTCCGGGGCGGGCAGCTGGACGCGCTGGCCGGGCTCCAGCATGTGCACGCCGGCTGTGACCACGGTCTCGCCGCCGCTCAGTCCGGCAAGCACGATGACGCTGTCATCCTGGGGGCTGCCCAGCGTGACTTGGCGCAGGCCGACGCGCGAGGTCTTGGGTTCGACGACCCAGACCTGGCGCTGACCCTGCTGATCGACGATTGCCGTCAAGGGCAGCCGGATCGCGCTGGTGCCCTCGACGTCGGGTGCGAACACCGAAGCCGTCATGCCCAGTCGCAGCACCGCGAGGTCCGCCTCGCGGATCGAGATGCGGGCGGAATAGGTGCGCGTCACGCTGTCGGTACCTGGCGCAAGCTCGCGCAGCACGCCGGTCCACTTGCGGCCCGGATGTGCCCAGACGGAAACCTGAAGCGACTTGGCCTGACGCAACTCGTCTACCCGCGACTCGGGAATGCTGATCGCCACCTCACGCTCGCCATCCGCAGCGACGGTGACCACCGGCTGTCCTGCCGCAACCACCTGGCCTGTTTCAGCCCCGATCGCCGTCACGACGCCGTCGCGGTCTGCTGTGAGCACCGTGTAGCTGCGCTGGTTGGCGGAGGCGTCGCGCTGCGCGATCGCCGAGCGCAGCTGCGCCTCGGCCTGGTCGAGCGCGAGCTTTTGCTGATCGAGCTCCGCGCGGGAGGCGAACTGGCGGGCCAGCAACTGCTCGGTGCGCTGCAGGTCGACCCGGGCCTGCGCGACTCTACTCCTGGCGGCGTCCACGTCCGCGCTCGCGGCGACGACATGCAGCGCCTCCTGCTCGGGATCCAGCCGCATCAGTGCCTGCCCACGCTTGACAACGCTGCCCACGTCTACCATACGGGCTGCCAACTTGCCCGGGGTGCGAAAACCCAATTGGCTCTCGTAGCGTGCGACGATCTCTCCGGAGTACGCGGCGCCCACGGAGCCGGCGTTTCGGCCGGCCACCATGGCCTGCACGGGCCGGACTTCTTCGTATGGCTTGGTTTCTTCATGTTGGCAGCCGGCGAGCGAAAGAGCGGCCACTGCCGCGGCGACAGTCAAAGATGTTTTCATCATGGGGTTCCTTGGGAAGGGAGTTGGCCTGTCAGCACTTGCGTCGCGTGCTGCGTCAGCCATTCAAGGAGTTGCGCGCTGCTGGCAAAATCAGTGCTGTCGCCGCTGGCCACGTGCTCGATGCGGCCGACCAGATGGCCTGCAGCTGGGCGCGCGTCGCGATGCAACCTCAGCACGTAGCCGCCGGCTGCCGGATAGGATGGTTGAGGATTGAGTGTCATGGGCAAGAGTGTCGAGACCTGCCGCCATGAAGTCGTCTCGGAACGGTCTCGGCCTGGTACCGATCACGTCATACATTGCTGGGTATGAGCAACGCCAATCCACTGCGGGTCCGATTCGGTCCATTTCACCTCGACGAAGTGCAAGCTAGGCTTCAGCGCGATGGCAGCGCCATCGAGTTGCCACCGCGTGCTTTTCAGGTTTTGTGCGAACTGGTTCGCCGAGCCGGGCAGTTGGTGACCAAGGACGAGTTGCTGGATGCCGTGTGGGGGCATCGGCATGTCAATGAGGCGGCGCTGAAAAACGTCGTCAGCCAGTTGCGTCAGGCGCTGGAGGACGATGCCCGTGAGTCCAGGCTCATCCAGACGGTGGCACGACGAGGTTATCGCTTCATCGCGCCGCTGACCGGTGAGTCCACCGCTTGGACAGCAACGACCAGCCTGCCATTGCAGGCAGCGGCACTTGGGTCACGGCTCGAACTGGCTGGTCGTGCCGCACCTCTGGGCAGGCTCCGATCCGCCCTGGCCGCATCCCAGCAAGGTCATCGGCAGCTGGTCTTCGTCCTCGGCGACGCCGGTATCGGCAAGAGTGCGCTCGTTGAGAGCCTGATGGCGGAATCGATCTCACGGGTGGCATTCGGCCAGTGCATCGAGCACTACGGCAGCGGCGAGCCTTACATGCCGGTGCTGGAGGCCTTGAGCGCGCTGTGCCGCTCGGAACGAGGCGCTGATGTGGTGGAGGCCATGCGCCGCGTCGCGCCGACCTGGCTGCTGCAAATGCCATGGTTCGCCCAAGGTCAGGACCACCGCGACGCACCATTTGCGGCCGGCACCACCCAGGACCGCATGCTGCGCGAGTTTGGGGAACTCATGGACGGGATCGCCGCCGAGCACCCCGTGCTGCTGGTCCTGGAGGATCTCCATTGGAGCGACGATGCCACCGTGCGCCTGCTGGGCTATCTGGCACGTCGGCGGGGATCGACCGCCCTGATGGTGCTGGGTACCTTCCGACCGACGGAACTGATCCTGCACGACCATCCCCTGGCCAGCCTGCGACAGGAGTTGCGGCTGCATCACTTGTGCACCGAGATCGATCTCGAGTCGCTGTCCGAGGCCGAACTGGGGGACTACCTGACTGCTCGCTTCGGCCACCCCGCGCCCGATGCATTTGTACAAGCGCTGCACGCACACACCTCGGGCCTGCCCCTGTTCGTCGTCAATGTGGTCGACGAATTGGTCGACGAAGGCAAGCTTAGGCATGAGGCCGAAGGCTGGACCTATCCCGATCGGGATGGTCTGGCTGTGCCGCGCAGCATTGCGGGTGTCATCGAACTGCAGATTGCGCGCATGACACCGGGACAGCAACGTGTGCTGGGCGCCGCCAGCGTGGCCGGCGTCGAGTTCCTGCACCAGCCGCTGGCAGAGGTGCTACAGATGCCCGCAGCAGACCTGCAAGCCTTGCTGGACGAGATGGCCGCGCGCTTTTCCTGGCTGCGCTGCGTTGGGGCCATCGCGCTGGCGGACGGGCTTATCGGAGCACGCTATGCGTTTGCCCACACGATGTACCGTCAAGTGCTGTATGCGCAATTGCTCGAACCGCAAAGACTACTGCTGCATCGCCGGTGGGCCGCCGCGCTCGTGGCCCTGCATGGCTCATCGGCCCATGAATTCGCGGCTGAGCTGGCGCTTCACTTCGAGCGAGGCGACATGCCTGTGGCGGCAGCGGGGCAACTGGCGATTGCCGCAGCCGGCGCGCTGTCACGCGGGGCCGGCCGTGAGGCATGGCGCGCCGCACGCCACGCCTTGCAACTGGGGCAGCGAGCGATTGATCTTTCGCTGGAGCTCGAATTGCGTGTTCTGGAAGCCATTGCGCTGACACGACTGCACGTTGCCTCGGAGCCAGAGGTTGCAGCCGCCTTCGAGCGAGCCAGGGCCTTGGGTGCGGTCGACAGCCCGGCTTGGCCGCGCGCGCTGCACGGTTCCTGGTGGGTGCACTTCATGCGCAGCGAACTGACGCAGGCCCGCTCGCTCGCCGACGAGATGCTGGTGCTGGCCGATCGTCGGGGTGACCCTCACTTGCGGCTTGCGGGTCTGAATGCCATGGGCCTGACCTTGATGATGATGGGTGATCTGCCAGGTGCTCAAACGCATTTGAATACTGCGATCGAGGCGCACGAGGCCCAAGCTGGCGGGCACGCGACGCCTTTCGTGCAGGATCCAGGCGCCGAGGCAGCGCTGGCGCTGGCGCTTGTCTCGTGGCTGGTTGGCGAGCCCCGGCGTGCCAGGCAACTGTCCGAGCACGCCACCGCCCTGGCCGTTGCCAATCACCATCCTCTCAGCGAAGTTGCCGCATTGTGGGTTGCGGCCATGATGCACGCGTTGGCGGGGGAGTTCGAGAAGGTCCTGGCGCTCACTGAGCGTCTGTATGGCGTGATCCGGGATCAGGAGGTTCCGGAAGGCCGAAGTGGCTTCGCATGGCTGCATGGGCGCGCCCTGGTCGCGTTGGGCCGGGTCGAGGAGGGGCTGGCTGAAATGCGCGCGGCTGCGCATACTGCTGTGAGCCTCGGTATCCATTTCGGCCTGTGCGACTATCACTATCACCATGCTCAGGCATGTCACGCGGCTGGCCTGAAGGAAGAGGCTCAGGCATCGATTGATGCTGGTCTGGCGCTCGCCCGCGATGGTGAAGAACAAATGATGCTGTCACCGCTGCTGCGGCTGCAGGCACAGACACAGGCCAAGCAAGGCGCCACGGCAATGGCGGCCGAGAGCTTTGCGCACGCGATGGGCGTTGCACGCAGGCAAGGGGCGGCTTTCCATGAACTGGCGGCGCTGGCAGAGGCACAGCGTGTCGGCTCGCAAGCAGCCGACCCAGAGCGACTGAAGCAATTGTTGTCACGCTATGGCGACGATGTCAGTCCAGTCATTGATGCCGCCCGCAGGCTGCTCGACTCAGGCCAATCGACCGTGAATTGATGCGGTGGTAGCTGCCTTGACCAACAAGGCCACAGTCTGACTCATCATGGTTTGGACATCTTTGATGGGCCCGTCATGTGCGATCACCTTGTCGGGGCGTACCAGGGCAACCCATCCTCGGGGCGCGATATTGGGCAACAGCGTGCCGTTGAAGTCCTCCCAGGTTTCGACGGTTGAGTCATCCTTTGGCGCGCCGTGCGCCATGATGCGCACAAAGCGACCGCCCAGGCCCTGCCATTGGCGAACCTGATCGGGCGTAAGGCCTTGGCTCGGGTCCACGCCGAAGCCGACCATGGCAAAGCCCGCTCCGAATGCATCGTCGCTCAGCACCACCTGCTGTCTGCGCGTGTCCCTGACCCAGGTTTGGGGCACCTGGCCACCTCGGTGCAGACAGCCGCGTTGGCCTTGCATGAAGCAGCCCGTCTTGAAACGGTTGACAGGCTTGATCTCCAGGTTCTCGAACAGGCTGCGCAGTTTGGGGATGTTGCTCAGCGTCTTCATGAGGCCGTGCGTCAGGAAGGCCGCGAGTGCATTGCTGGGCATCACGAGCTGGCCCATCCACCGCGCAAGCTGGATCATGGCCTTCACATGGGGTTGGCGCTCCTGCGTGTAACTTGCCAGCAACTCGGCGCCAGCCTTGCCTTGCACAACCCAGGCCAGTTTCCAGGCCAGGTTGGCGACATCGCGCAGGCCTGCCACGAGGCCTTGGCCCACGAAGGGCGGCGTGATGTGGGCCGCGTCACCCACCAGGAAGGCGCGCCCGATCTGGAAGGTGTCGGCCACACGGGCATGGAAGCGGTAGACGGCCACGCGTTCGATCTCGATCTCCTGCCCTTGCGCCCATGGTGCCAACAGGCGACGCACGGTGTCCGGGTGCTCCATCTGCTCGCGTGTTTCGCCGGGCTGGAGCTTGAACTCCCAGCGCTGACGGTCTCCGGGCGCCACCATGTGTGGTGTCGGGCGTTGAGGATCGCAGATGAACTCCACATGGTCGATTGGGCGCGCCACGCGCTTGGCATCGACAACGAGCCAGTCCTCGGCGTAGGTCTTGCCCTTGAAGTCCTGGCCGAGAAGGCGCCGCACGAGCGAGTTGGCGCCATCGGCGCCGACGATGTAGCGCGCCTTCACCGTGTGCGTCTGACCTTGGGCATCCTGCAAGGTGGCTTTGACAGCCTCGGCCGTTTGCTCAAAGGTCTTCAGCTCCGATCCCAGTTGGACCTGGACCGTGGGGAACTGGCTCAGGCGTGTGCGCAGCACCTCTTCAAGTTGAGGCTGATAGAAGGTCACCAACTTGGGGTGACCGTCGATGGCGCCTGCTGTCACGGCTCGGCTGTATTGCCCGAACAGGGGAGAGTGCATGCGCACTTCGGGAATGGCCACCGTGTCGATGTCGCCTTCCTTCAGACCGCACAGTTGCAGCACCCGCAGGGCTTCGTTGTCCAGCGCGATGGCACGCGGTGCCTTGAAGATCTCGGTGGCCTTGTCGACCACGAGCACGTTCACACCATAGCGGCCCAGCAGATTGGCCAGTGCCGCGCCAACCGGGCCCAGCCCGGCAATCAGCACATCAGTTGAAAACGTCTTCATGCGGCCACCACCCGGTTGCGTTGCGTACCCAGGTCGATGCGGCCGTCGTCCGTGTGGATGCGTAACTCCATCACATCATTGGGTTGCAAGTAGAGGGGGTTCTTCAGGCCACTGCGGATGAACATCTTCCACTTTGTCTCATCCGACAGCAGGTGGCGGGCGACGAACATGGGCAGCTTGCCCGGCGCCTTGGCCGCGCAACCTGAGGGCGTGCCTGTGGCAATCAGGTCACCAGCGGCCAGATCATGTACGCCGGACATCTCGCTGAGGGTCTGGTGAGGCGCGTGGATCATCGAGCCGCACAGATCGTTCTGCCTGACGCTGCCATTGACCGAGAGGGTCATGCGCAGGGCCGGCAGGCGCAGCCATTCCTGTGGTTCGAGCAACAGCAGATAGGGCCCGACCGGGCCGAAGGTCCGATAGCTCTTGCCCTTGTAGAACTGGGCTTGGGGCAATTGCACGTCGCGGGCAGACACATCGTTGACGATGGTCACGCCAGCCAGCACTTCGTGCAGCTTGTCGGCTGCGACCTGCCGCTCCTGTGTCAGATCGACTTTCATCACCAGGCCCAGTTCAATCTCGTAGTCGAGCAGTCGAACATGGCGAGGCCGCACCACATCGTGGTAGGGGCCTGTGATGCACATGGGCGATTTCGTGAAGATCGTGTTGAAAGGGATCTTTGCAGGGTCCATGCCCGACTCGCGCACGTGGCTCTCGTAGTTGATGCCCTGGCAGATGAACTGTTGATTGGTGGTGACGGGAGACAGCAGCGTGACATCGGCCAGCGCCAGCGTGGCGTCTGAAGCCCGGCGTGTTCGGGCTTGATCCATGCCCTGCCGGACGAAGTCGCCCGTGGTGGCATGGTGTTGATCAAGGAGGGCAATGCGTTCGCCAAACAGCACGCCCCAGTGGGCGTGGTCGCTCGGGGCGGCGTTCTTGAGCTGGAAGCGGACAACGGGTGTAGCCATGGTGAAATTTCCGTGCGGTAGGGATGAGAGGGTTCAGAGCCAAGGGCGGGCCGGCATGTCGACCTCGTTGCCGATCATGCGCAAGCGTGCCACGCTGGTGCGGCCCTGGCGAAGCAGGCGCAAGACCTTCCAGAGCAAGGACAGGGACTTCTTGGGGAACATCGAGGCGGGTGCGTCATCTCCCCAGGCCCAGATGCTCCCTGTCGAGAAAGGCACGTAGTGGGTCTCGTGGCCGGCCGTGAACACATCGCCATCGGTGTAGTGCTCGAACTCGAAGCCATCGTCGTCGTACCAGTAGTCGAACAACTGGCTGCCCAGCACATGGCGGCCGATGCCCCACATGTGGCGATGTCCGTTGGCGCGCAGGACCTGCTGGCCCTGGCCCAGCGCATCAAGATCGGCCACTTCCCAGGCGCTGTGTTCATACCGGTTCTCAATGCCACCTGCGATCACCACCGTGTGATGGTCGGCTGGCGTGTCTCCCAGATCCAGACGGAAGAAGGTGAGCATGGGTGAGCCATCGGGCAGATATTGCACATCGGTGGGGATGAGGCCCAGGTGGCGCATATACCAATTGGCCATCGTGGCGAAGTCCGTGGTCTGCATGACGACGTGGCCGATGCGGCCGACCTTCGCGGGCTCAATGGGCGAACGCACCGTGGCGTTGACACGGCGGACTGTGCCGATGCTGTTCATCTGCTCGGTCAGCGGAGGGCGCAGCGGCTGGGCGGGCAATTGGCCCCAACGGCGTATCAGCCAGAGCGCCTTGCCATCTGGGTCTTGCAGGCTCACGCCTTCACCGCCACCCGGGATGCTGCTTGAAGGCAGTGTCTTGGCACCGGCTTCACGTTGCAGGCGCTCGAAATCCGTGTCGTCCGGCACGACGAAGGCCGCGCCCGTGTAGCCGGATCGGGCCGCGCGCCTGGCGACCAGGACAGCAGGTGCGGTACCCGCCGCGCGCATCACCAGCATGTCATGGGTCTGGGATACCGGCGACAGACCGAAATCTGTCCAGAAGCGGGCTGCACGCGCGAGGTCTTGCTTGTCGAACATGAGGAAGGCCAGGGCACTGGCCTTGCACAGAACGGCATGGGGTCGCTCCAGCTTCTGAACGTGCGAGGGGCGCTGACTTTCCGGATATTCCGGCGCTGTATGAAGGGCTCTGACTGGGCTCATAGGTGTTTATCCGAGGGTTGACGGGCTTGTGCTCCCGTGTCCATGCATTCATAATGACATGAACGTCATAATGACGAATATGTCGTTTACCCTGATATGCCATCGCCCAGCCCCGTGCAGCCATTCACGACTTCGCCTTCCGCGCACACAACAGGAACCGACCCGGACGATCACCGCGTTCGAGTGGCCGCCCAAAGGCGTGAGCGCATGCGCATGCGCCTCATCGAGAGCGCCTTGCATGTGTTCGCCGAAAAGGGCATCGATGCCACTGACATCAAGGACGTCATTGAGGCCGCCCAGGTATCTCGCGGCTCCTTCTACAACTATTTCCAGACCAACGACGAGTTGATGGGGGCCGTGCTACAGGAGTTGGGCAACGAGTTGCTGGCCCTGGTCGATGCCGTGGTGACAAAGCGGCGGGATCCGGCCGAGCGGGTGGCCTGTGGTCTGCGCATGGTGTTGCGCACGGCGAGTCAGCATCCTTTGCTGGCTCGCTTCGTGTCCCGCGCGGGCATCCACATGGTGGCGGGCAACAGCCTGGCCATGCAGTACTTGCCCCGCGACATCCAGACAGGTCTGGCGCAGGGGCACTTCCATGCTCAGCAGCCTTTGGCCGCCTTGACAATGACTTTGGGCACCGCCCACGCCGCGCTATGTGCCATGGCCATGAGCGACAGCTTGCCTGCAGATTTCCCGGAAGAAGTCGCATTCCAGGTTTTGTTGGGGCTGGGAGTGCGTCGTGCCAAAGCACGTGCCGTCGTCAGCCAGGCGATCGAAGCCGTTTCTCTGCCCGCTGATGCCTTGCTGGCACGCACGCACAGCCCGACCGTGACAGCCTGAGCGCAGCACGGCCATTCATCCCCTTCTTGATTGACCAGGAGTTTTATCCATGAACAACGTCGCCTATCTGCGACCCGAGCCACAGCCTGTCTCCGATGGTGTCGGTTCACTGCATGATGTGCAGGCCATCGAAGCGGCCCAGCCCGATCTGATCGGCAGCATCAGCAGCACCTACGATCTGTTGACGCAGGGCGCCAAGCTGTATCCGCAGGCTCCGGCCCTGTCCTTCTTCCTGCGCACGCAGGATCACCAGCGACCTACCGTCTGGTCTCACCGTGAGTGGATTGGCAAGATCACGCAGGCAGCCAATATGTTCAGGCAGATGGGCATCCAGCGCGATGAGGTCGTGGCCTTCATCCTGCCCAATCTGCCGGAGACACACTGGACCATTTGGGGCGGCGAAGCGGCCGGCATCGTGTTTGCGATCAATCCCTTGCTGGAGCCCTCTATGATGGCCGAGCTGATGAATGCAGCCAGGCCCAGCTTGCTGGTGACACTGGCACCCACACCTGGCACGGACATCTGGGACAAGGCTCAGGAGGCCGCACGTTCCGTGGCGACGCTCAAGCGCGTGCTGACCATCTCGCCGCTGCGTTATTTGCCGGGTGTTCAGGGAGGGGTGCTGAGTCAGCTCGCGAGCTGGCGCCGACCCAGGTCCATCGGATCTCTGCCGGTCTCGGACTTTCACCAATGCCTGGGCCGCGCTTCTAAGCAGCAACTGGGCTTCACACCGCCCTCGCTGGATGACGTGGCGTCCTATTTCTGCACGGGCGGTACGACGGGGTTGCCGAAGATCGCCGTGCGGACCCATCGCACCGAAGTGGCCAATGCGCTGGAGCTGAGTGCGGCCTTTGGCCAGACCATGCAAGGCGCTGGCAAGACCCTGTTTTGCGGCCTGCCCCTTTTCCATGTGAACGCGCAGATCGGGACGGGGCTCACGCCCTGGTCTGCGGGCGCGCATGTGGTGCTGGGCACGCCTCAGGGCTATCGTGCGCCCGGCCTGTTGCAGCAGTTCTGGGACGTGGCCGCGCACCACCGATTCATTTTTTTCTCCGGGGTGCCCACGGTGTTCGCGGCCTTGCTTCAGTCCCCCCCGAAAGGTCAGGACTTGAGCGCCTTGCAATATGGTGTGTGCGGCGCGGCACCGATGCCTGTGGAGTTGTTCAATCGCTTCGAGTCTGAAACAGGCATCAAGATCCTGGAGGGCTATGGCCTGACGGAGGGTGGTTGCGTGTCCAGCATCAATCCGCCCCATGGGCCCACCCGCGTGGGCTCGATCGGTGTGCGCATGCCTTATCAAGACATGCGCGTGGTGATCCTCGATGATGACGGCCACGTCGTGCGCGATGCCGATGTGGAGGAGACTGGCGTCATCATCATCAAGGGGCCCAACTTGTTCAAGGGCTACCTCAATCCGGCTCACAACCTGGGTTTGTGGGTACACCGACCTGGACCGGATGGCAAGCTGCAATGCTGGTTGAACACGGGTGATCTGGGCCGAATGGACGCTGATGGCTACTTCTGGCTGACGGGGCGCAAGAAGGAACTCATCATCCGCGGAGGCCACAACATCGACCCGAAGATGATCGAGGAAGCCGTGCATGCGCATCCGGCCGTGGCACTGGCTGCGGCGGTCGGGCGCCCGGATGCGCATGCGGGGGAGGTGCCCGTCGTCTATGCGCAGCTCAGGCCGGGCCACGAGGCCAATGCCGCGCAATTGTTGGCGCACGCCCAGCAGCACGTGGCCGAGCGTGCAGCCTGGCCCAAGCAGGTGATCGTGCTGCGAGCTTTGCCCACCACGGCCATCGGGAAGATCTACAAACCGGCCCTCAGCCTGCTGCAACTCGAAGACGTGGTTCAGACCGAAGCCAGGGCACTGGGTGTGCCCCTGGATCACTGCAAGGCTGAGCAGCATCCCAAGCTGGGGCTGTTGGTGCGCTGGCGGGCAGCCGCAAAGGCCGATGTCTTGAGGGATCGTTTATCGGCCTACACCTTCCGCAATGAGGAGCACCAAGGCTGAAGACTGCTGGGCCGGATCAGGTCTGTTGTCTGGCCCAGCGTCGGTACTTGGCTGTCCGGCGCAGGGTTTTGACTTGGTCGCACAGGAGCACGCCCAGCGGCGACACCGTGGTGTCGGTCTGGCGACCGCGCGCCAATTGATGCAACTGGTATTTGACCTTGGCCTGCAAAGCCATGGCTGCTGCCGATTTGTTCTTCCAGGTGATGGGCGGCATGGCGGGGGCCGGATCCTGGCCAGCCAGCCAGGTCTTGGGCAGGTTCGGTGCAATGGCCAGCGCCGTGGCCATGCCCACCAGTTGCACGCCGCTGTTGATCACCTGTTCGGCCACCACCTTGCGGCGCACCCCGCCGGTCAGCATGATCGGCATGCGTGCCACTTGCGCGATGTCCTGCGCAAAGCTCAGGAAGTAGGCTTCACGAGCCAGAGTGCGCTCATCGCGCGAGACCCCTTGCATGGCCGGTGCTTCATAGCTGCCGCCTGACAACTCGACCAGATCGACTTGCAGGTCATTGAGCCAGGTCACCACCTGACGGGCGTCGTTGACATCAAAGCCGCCGCGCTGGAAATCAGCCGAGTTGAGTTTCACGCCCACGCCAAAATCAGGGCGCACCACCTGGCGTACGCCTCGCACGATGTCCAGCAAGAGCCGGGCGCGGTTCTGCAGCGAGCCGCCCCAGGCATCCTGGCGGCGGTTGCTCAGGGGCGAGAGGAACTGGCTCAGCAGATAGCCATGCGCCGCGTGGATCTCGACACCATCGAAGCCGGCTTGCTCAGCCAGTTGCGCGGTGCGCACGAAACGTGCGACCACTTCGGCGATGTCGGCTTCGCTCATGGCCTTTGGCACAGGAAACAGCCCCGAGTAGGAACCCAGATCCAGCTGCACTGCAGAGGGGGCCCAGGCCTCTTGGCCCATGCGCTTGTAGACCTGGCGGCCGGGATGGTTGATCTGCATCCACACGCGCCCACCGCCCACCTTGGAGGCCTGTGCCCAGCGCTTGAAAGCATCGAGTTGCGAGGCGTCCTGCAGCACGACGCCGCCAGGCCCGGTGAGCGCGCGGCCATCGACCATCACATTGCCGGTGAGGATCAGGCCGGCTCCACCCTTGGACCATTGCTCATAGAGGCGCCACAGCTCGGGGCCAGGAACGTGCTGGCCATCAGCCAGGTTTTCTTCCATGGCCGCCTTGGCGATGCGATTGGGCAGGGTCTGACCATTGGGCAACTGGCAGGGCGTGAACAAGGTGGAAGTGCTCATGTCTGGGGCCTTGATGTGATGTTGGGGGCGCTGAAAGGGGATGAAGGGCTCAATCGCTCAGTGGATGCCTGTGCTTTGTGCGCCCCAGCAAAGAGTCCGGTGGCACGTCCACTGGCTTGATAGGCAGTTCAACCAGCTTGCGGGCCGTGGCCTTGGTCATGCCAAGCGACAGCAGCAAGTGGTAGGTGACGTCTTCAGGATAGCGGGCAGGCAGCTTCGGCCGGGACACCAGGGCGTAGATGGCCGCGCGCATGGCGCCGAAGATCAGGTCCAGCCCAATGAGCGGGTCGCTCAACTGGAAGCGACCGGCGTCGATACCCAGCTTCAGGTCTCTGGGCAGGTAGACCAGGGCCAGACTGTTCTGCACGGCCAGATCAATCCCGACGCGCGATGTGAAGCGTCCCATGAGCGGGTAGCGTCGTGTGGTGTGCAGCACCATGCGCAAGGCCGTGGCCAGGCGCTGTGCGGGCTCGTTGCAGGTGCTCAGCGCCTGTTCAACCAGTTGCAGCAACTCGTTGCCTACCTCCAGCAGCACGGCGGCCATCAGCTCTTCGTTCGTGCGGAAGTAGTTGTAGAAGGTGCCGCGTGATACCTCGGCCTGGGCGATCACATCATCGATGACCGCAGCATCCACACCCTTCTCGGAAAACACCAGCAACGCGCTCTCGATGAGCCGCATGCGCATGCGCTCACGCTTCTCTGCGGCAACTCTCGTACGGTGGTCTTGGATCGTCATGGTCGGGGTGATGGGGAAACAAACATGCTGGGCTTGACTGTCTCATGGAAGCGTCGGCACAAATCGCTCGCGGACACGCAACTGATGTGTTCTGTCACTATGACGATAGTGTCATTGTTGCAAAAGATGGGATGGCCTGCAAGAGGGGCCGATCGTGGAGTCTGGCCAAAAAGACGGTTGAGATGGATCAAGCTCCTGCCAATTGCAAGGGTTCAGCGAGGGTTCACCCGCGCTTTATGGACTTGTCTGTAAATGAACACTTGTGTTTAATTGAAATCACAGTAGTTCAATTTAGCCATCACACCATCGACGAGGCAACACATGGGCAATATGAAAGACATCGCGCCAAACCAATCGGCCAGGCAGTCCGAGATCACCGCCAAACTCATTGAGCGCGCCAAGGCCTTGCGCCCTGTTCTGAAGGAGCGCGCAGCCGGCACCGAGGCTTTGGGCATGGTGGACCCACGTACGGTTGCTGACTTCCAGGAAGCCGGCTTCTTCCGCATGTTCCAGTCTTCCTACTGGGGCGGCTATGAATCGCACCCGGCCGACATCTTCCGCGTCCAGGAAATCCTGGCCCAAGGCTGTCCATCCAGTGCGTGGATCATGGGCGTGGTCGGCGTGCACAACTGGCAGCTGGCGCACTTCTCCAAGAAGGCCCAGGAGGACGTATGGGGCAAGGACAGCACCGTGCTGGCATCGTCATCCTATGCGCCGACTGGCAAGGCCGAGATGCAAGATGGCGGGCTCATGCTCAGTGGGCGCTGGTTCTACTCCAGTGGTGTCGATCACTGCGACTGGGTGCTGCTGGGTGCGGCCATCCAGACTGAAGACTCGCCCTTCCCGGATTACCGCACCTGCCTGGTTCCGCGCAGCGATGTCGAGATCGTCGAAGACTGGAACGTGATGGGCCTCAAGGGCACAGGCAGCAAGAGCGTGCAACTCAAAGGCGCATTCGTCCCTGACTACCGCCAGTTGCCCATCATTGCCAGCCAGACCTTCACGACACCGGGCTTGCAGGACGGCACAGCCAAGGCGCCGCTTTTCCTGGTGCCGTTTCCCACCATCTTCGGCGCCTGCATCACGACGCCTGCACTGGGCGCGGCACAAGGCCTGCTCGACATCTTCATCGAGAACACGAAGAACGCGACCAGCCTCTATACCGGCGCACGCTGGGCCGAGGAGCAGGCCACGCAGATCCGCATTGCCGAGTCGGCTGCCGAGCTGCGTGCCGCACGCCTGCAGATGGCTGCCAACTTCAACCAGGTGATTGATGCCTTGTCGTCAGGTGAAGAGTTGTCGCTGGAAGAGCGGGCACGCATCCGTTTTGATCACACCAACTTAGTGGAACTGGCGGCGCGTGCGGCGGATCGCGTCTTCGTGGCCAGTGGTGCACGCTCGCTCGTTACCGACCAGCCTATCCAGCGACTGTTTCGTGACATCCAGGCCGCCCGCGTGCACGCCATCAACAACCGCACCAAGTGGGCGACGGTGTCAGGGCAAGCCGAGCTGGGCATCTTCCCGGAAGACATGCTGAGCATGTTCATTTGATACGCAAGGAGGCCATATGAGCAGCAAGATCGATGTCATCAAGCAGCTGTCCTATCTCGTCATCGAGTCAGACAAAGCCCAAGAGTGGTCCCGCTACGCGACCGAGTTCATGGGCATGCAAGCCCGCCGAGAGGGTGAGTTGCTCAAGATCCGCATGGACGAGTTTGCCTACCGCTTCATCGTTCAGCCAGGTTCAAGCGAAGACCTCTTCGCCCTCGGCTTGCTGGTGGGCAGTCCCGAGGCGCTGCGCCAGATGGAGGATCACCTCGTTGCCAAGGGCATTGAAGTCCAGCATGGCACGGCTGAAGAAAAGGCCTCGCGTCAGGTGGGTGACCTGATCTGGGTGCGCGATCCGGAGGGGTTGCGCATCGAGATCACATGCAACCCGACCATTGAGCACAAGCCCGTGGCCACACCACTGGTCGACGGCGGCTTCGTCACCGGCAACAAGGGCTTCGGCCACGTGGCGCTGTGTGCGGCGGATCTGGCCGCGGCCGAGGACTTCTACATGAATGTGCTGGGCTTCAAGCTGAGCGACTACATCGTGCAGGACATCCAGGGCATCCCGATCAACTTCACCTTCATGCACGTGAACCCGCGCCATCACACGGTGGCGCTGGCTGGCTTGCCTTCGCCCACGCGTCTCAACCACATGGAAGTGCAAGTGGGCGACATGGACGTGATCGGCCGCGCCATGCAGCGCGCCAAGGACCAGGGCATCGGCCTCTATATGAACCTGGGTCGTCATCCCAATGACCGCATGCTCTCGTTCTATGTCAACACGCCCAGCAATTTCGCGCTTGAAATCGGTGGTTGCGGTATCGAGATCGAAGACGAAAGCACTTGGCAGGTGCGTACTTACGATGCCATCAGCGAGTGGGGCCACCTTGATTGATTTTGGGTGACCAGCGCGCTGACTTGTCGCCTTTACCCCCGCCAGCACATCATGCTGGCGGGCCTTTTTCTTGTATTGCCATGAGCTGTACACGCCGCGATTTTGTATTTGCTTCAACTGCCACCTTGGTAGGTATTGGCCTGGCAGGGTGTTCCACGGAGCCCAAGGGCAAGATCCGAACCTACACGGAGCAGGTTTCGACCTTGCTGCTGTCGGCCAATGGCGAGCAACTGGTTGTGCTGGGCAAGCAGTATCACTACATCTTCAAGGCGCAGCCTGAACTGGTTCGCCTGGCCAACTCACCGTTGAAGACCCATGTGACCGCCTTGGTTGATCCGTTCGAGGTCAAGCTCGATGGCACGATCACCGGCACGTACACGCTGGTGTTCCACAACGGCACCCCGCCCATCAGTGATGACGAGATCCGTGCACTGGGCTTCACAAGACATGATGACGGTGGCTGGCTGTTGAGCAGCGCGCTGTCTGGTCGGCGGTATCTGATCGGCAACACGCTGCGCATGGGCCGCATTCATGAAACGCTGCCCCAAACCTACACGGTCACGGTCAACGCGCAAGAGACGCCGGGCGATCAGGTCACAGAGGAGTTGGTGACGCCCATCGTGATGGCATCGGATGGTGTGCTGCTGATCTACTACGTGCTGTTGGCACCGATCGCCTTGCCCATCATGTTCATGAGCCAGGAAAAGCGCACGCCTGTCAAAGAGTCGTTCAGGTGACGCGCTTCATAGTGATAGCTTGATCAAGCTCGCAGGGCTGGTGAGGTGAGGCTGCCCACCGTGCGGCCCTTCTGTCTCGACACGGTGGTCACAAGCAAGGTTGACGGGCAGGAGGCCCAGCCCGACGATGCCATGCCTGAAGCGCGTCCACGCTCAGGACCGTGCATTCAGAGCACGGCCATGATCTTGGGTGCGAGCTTGAGGCCGCGCACCAGATCACCATCGAATTTGATCTTGCGGGTCATGGCGGCCACATGGGGCGCCAGCTTCTTGTCACGCAGATCCAGCCAGATCTTCAGCGGGGCAGAGATGTTGAAGTCCGCCTTTTGATCAAGGTTGCGGCTCAAAGTGGGTTCTTCCTTGGTGGCGTCAATGAAGACGCTGCCCATGCCTTCGAAGACGAACTTCAGGGTCACGCCCATATTGCCGAGCTTTTTGACTTTGCCTTCGAGTTCGCTGGCGAGGAATTCAAAGTTGGGTTCCGTCATGGTGGTCTCCTAGTGTGGTGGGTTGAGTAGGAACAGCGAGGGGTCAGAAGCGCCAGACCGCGCTGGCTGCCTGCAGGCTGTCTTCCCATTGGAGAAAGTGGTCGTCATTCAAGCTGGACAGCACTTCCGTCCGGTTGAGGCGGCCTCTGGAGAAGACAAGGGGCAGCACTTCACTGCCTTGGCGCATGTCCTGTACATGCCCGACGACCATGAGGTGATCGCCGAGCTCGATGGTTTTGTCACACGTGGCGTCAATCCAGGCACAGCAATCCGCCAGCATGGGCGCGCCTCCAGGGCTGTGCTCGTAGCTGAGCTGATCGAAGCGCTTGGCGGGATCGCCGCTTGAGAACGTGCTGCACAACGACGCTTGCCGGTGGCTGAGTACATTCACGCAGAATCGCCCGCCTTGGCGATGGATGTCTTGCCAGGTCGTGGAGGTGGCTTTCACGAAGAAGGCCACAAGGGGTGGCACCAGACTGACAGAGCAAAATGAGCCAATGACCATGCCAAGCGGCTGTTGTTCAGCCGACATGCCGGTCACGACACAGACGCCGGTTGGCCATTGCGACATCACTTTGCGAAAGGTCTTGGTGTCCATGAAATGCTCCAACATGATTTAAGTTGAACACATATGTTCAATTTTGGCATTGAGGCAAATCAAGCCGCTACGCATGAAGCCACCCTCGGAGGGCAAAGCGAAGGGCTGCAACAGCGCATGCGGTCGAGGATCGAGGGTGTCATGCAGGACAAAGCTGTTCAATGTGCAACAGCTACAATGAGCTTAAACACAGATGGTCACCCTCGTCAGGTGATCAATATCCTGCTCTTGCATTGGGAGTTTTCGTGACGGCTCTGACACCGGCCCAACTGCGTATTCATGAAGCAGCCCTCCGCCTTTTTGCCGAGCGGGGCGTCACCGAGGTCAACGTCAAGGAACTGGCCCAAGCAGCAGGCGTGGCGCGTGGCACGATCTACAACAACCTGTCCGACCCGGAGAATCTTTTCGAAGCCGTGGCGGCGCAGTTGGCCGAGGACATGAATGCTCGGGCCACGGACAGCTTCCAGGAGATCACCGATCCTGCTCAACGTCTGGCCACCGGTATCCGCTTGTATGTGCGCCGGGCTCATGAAGACCCGCATTGGGGTCGCTTCCTGACACGCTTTGCTTTCAGTGCGACGGCTTTGCAGCACATGTGGCGTGGTCAGCCCCTGATCGACCTGATGGCCGGTGTGCAGTCAGGGCGTTATCACCTTCGCCAGGAACAATTGCCCTCGGCCTTGAGCCTGATAGCCGGCGCGGTGCTGGGCGCCATGTTTTTGACCCTGGAAGGCATCAAGACCTGGCGCGATGCAGGCAGTGACGCGGCAGAGCTGGTGTTGGTCTCCTTGGGGGTGACACGTGCGGAGGCGCGTGAACTCGCCAATGCCAAGCTGCCCCCACTGCCACCCACGCGCAAGCGCTGATACGTCATCATCAGCAACCCCCATAGCAACATCACGGCCTGGCCCGGCTCGGGCACGGCCAGTACCGCCTGCGCAAAGGCCTGGCCCAGGATCCAGTCTCCGGTGTTGGAAGGGTGCACGCCGTCCCAGAACAGGTACAAGGGCTCGAAGCTGCACACCGTGTCCTGCTGGGCGTCATAGCATGGGTCGGTCACATTGATGCCGGCTGAGATCAGAGCAGGCACGGTCTTGCTCATGAACGAGGGCGTGTCGAACATCTGAATATGGGCGCCGGCCAGTTGGTTTGCCAGCTGACCCAAGCCCTTGCCCAGATACTGGTTGTACTCGGTCGTGCGGGTGGCTGCGGCATCGCGGTAGCTGGCGGTATTGCGCAGGGCATCGGGCGTCACGCTCAGGTCGGGCATCAAGGGCACGAAGAAGTCGCGTGCACCTTGGTCATACAGCTTGTGGATGTCGCTCAGCAGGTTGTTCGAGGCCGTGACCGAGGTGGTCGCACTGAGCATGTTGTCGCCCGCATAGAAATCATTGGGGCCGGCCCAGACGAAATACAGCGCCTGGTCATCGACATGTGGTGTCTTGCTCTCGAACTGCATGATCTGGCCGGCCACCCCGGTGCCAAAGAGCAGCGCACTGCCTTCGTTGCCCAGCCCTGTTTGCGCGCCACCGTAGGCATAGCTGGTCAGGTTCAAGCCCAGGTTGGAGGCCATGGCTTCCACAGCCAGTTGCCCATTCGAGAAGCGTCCTTGGTAGTAGGGCGCGCCAGGGATGCCACCCGTGGGCAGGATCGAGGTCAGCGCGTACAAGTTGCCCGTGTCGGACAGGCTGTCGCCGAAGGCGATGATCTGCGAATAGCCTGCGGCGGCAGGGCCTGCCAGACTGGCAGCCAGCGCCGTACCGAGAATCTGGCGAATGCAGGTTTGGAGGGGCAGCAATCGAAACCTTTCACGGATCCCGCAGGATGATTCGCACATGATAGCCAGGGCGCTGCCGCTTATCGAGCCCCTTGCATGGCGCGTGGCCCCAGTTGCATGCGCGTCCCCAGCAGGTGTGAGCCTTCCATACTGAAATGACCAAAGTCACGGTAGATCGGCGTGTGGTTGATCAGGGTCTCGCAGCGCAGGGCATTGCAGTTGAACTCGTCGAGCCAGATGACATCGATATCTGCATTGCTTTGGATGCGGCCGAGCAGATCCCGCACCACAGCTTGCCTGGCCTCGAACCGAGACCGATCAAAGGAACAGTCCTCGTGCAGCGAGGCCGCCACCGTGATCAGGCCTTGCGCCGCACGCTGGCCGCAGTGGCCCAAGTCGGTATCGGGCCCCAGCAGTGCAGGAGGCGATATCAGCACCACCTTCTTGTGCAGGGCTCTCAATTGATCGACCACGTCGCCGAAAGCGTCGGCGATCGCTTGTACGTCTGGATGACTGGGGTGCCCTTTGGCGTCCACCACGGGGTCATCAAAATAATATTGCCAGCGGCTGGCGATGATCACATGCGTGATCTCGGGGTGTTGGGCCAGATGACGCAGCACCGAGCGGTTGAAGGCGAGGCATTGCTGGCCACGCCCTGGCGGGTCGGCAGGTGCCTGTCTGGCCATCCGCAGCAGCGGCCCGCATGCGCTGCGTGTGGCTTGTCGAAGGCCACCGGGCGGAGGTGATGCGAGCAAGGCCGGCACGATGTGCATGGCGTAGCTGTCGCCCCAGACCAAGGTATGCGGCGAGGCTGTGGTGGCGCAGGCAGGCAGTGGGGCAAAGTCGGCTTCCATGTCGCAGATCGCGGCCATGCCATAGACCGGCTGGCGCGACTGCGCCCAGTTGCGTTGACCACCCGCATTCAACTGCACACCCAGCCACACCGTGCAGGCGAGCAAGGGCACACACAGCGTGATCAACCCTCGGCCGAGCGCCCTGAAAGACGCCGCATGCCGGTGGCGCTGCTCGATGAAGCGGTAGGACGCGTCAGCCAGCACCACAGACAGCAGCATCAAGCCGATCGACACGGAAATGGGGACCTGCTCCAGCCAGATGTTCTTGGCCAGGGCGATCAGGGGCCAGTGGATCAGGTAGAGCGAGTAGGAGATGTCACCGATCCAGTGCAGCGGCCGTATCCATGCACGGTTGGCATGGAGCCAGCTCGATGGTTGCAGCAGGAGGCCGGCGGTGCTCAGGCAGATGAGCAAGGCATCCCAGCCAGGGTGGATCGGGGCGACACCTTTTGTCAGGCACCAGGCCATGGTGAACAGGCACAGGCCGTTCCAGGACGGCATCCGCGCTGCACGGGCCTGGACCTGAGGCAGCGCGCACAAGGAGCCGATCAGCAACTCCCAGGCGCGGCTGGGCAGCAGGTAGAACGCGGCGGAGGGATCATGGCCCAGCCACCAGCGGCCAGCCAGCCAACTGGCGGCCAGCAAGATGAGCAAACCGATCAAACGCCAGCGTGCGCCCAGCCAGCGCAGCAGCACGGGCAGCACGAAGTAATACTGCTCCTCGACCGCCAGTGACCAGGTATGCAGCAGTGGCTTGAGGCTGGCTTGTGCATCGAAGTAGCCGCTTTGCGACCACAGCACCAGGTTGGCGGAGAAGCCCAGTGCACCCAGCAGTTGCCAGGCATAGTCCTGCAAGGCGTGCGCGGTAAGCGCAAACGGTGCCAGCAGCGTCACCACGCCGAACATGGCCAATGCGGCCGGCAGCAGGCGCCGGGCCCGGCGCAGGTAGAAGGCGGCGGCACTGAAGCGGCCGGCATCCATCTCCTCGACGATGACCTTCGACATCAGGTAGCCGGAGATCACGAAGAAGATGTCGACACCCAGAAAGCCTTTGTGCAGGCCGGGGAGATCAAAGTGAAAGACCAGGACGGACAGGACCGCCACGGCCCTGAGCACCTGGATATCCGTTCTCAAAATGCGCATCGGCCGGATTATCCAATTGCCCGCCGGCCAGGCTTGCTATGCTGCGGCCTCTTCTTCCAGTCCGGCATATGGCAGGCAGCAGGTATGAGCGAACAAGCCAACACCCCGTCGCCCATCAGCTTCAAGGAGGCGCTGGCCTTCTGGTTCAAGCTGGGCTTCATCAGCTTTGGCGGCCCGGCCGGGCAGATCGCGATCATGCACCAGGAGCTGGTCGAACGCCGGCGCTGGATCTCGGAAAGGCGCTTCCTGCATGCCTTGAACTACTGCATGGTGCTGCCCGGGCCGGAAGCGCAGCAACTGGCCACCTACATCGGCTGGTTGATGCACCGGACCTGGGGCGGCATCGTGGCCGGGGCCTTGTTCGTGCTGCCGTCTCTGTTCATCTTGGTGGCCCTGTCCTGGGTGTACGTGGCCTTTGGCCAGATGCCGCTGGTGGCCGGTCTGTTCTACGGGATCAAGCCAGCCGTGACGGCCATCGTCCTGCAGGCGGCGCACCGCATCGGCACGCGGGCCCTCAAGAGCAAGGTTTTGTGGGCGATTGCGGCGGCCTCCTTCCTGGCCATCTTCGCCTTGAGACTGCCGTTTCCGCTCATCGTACTCGCCGCCGGCTTGATCGGCTACGTGGGGGGGCGTGTGGCACCGCCCTGGTTCAAGGCGGGTGGCGGGCATGGAGCGGCAGACAAATCCTATGGCCCGGCATTGATCGATGACCACACGCCCACGCCGCCCCATGCGCGCTTCAACTGGCCTGGCTTGACCAAGGTGGCGCTGGCTGGCCTGGTCTTGTGGGCGGTGCCCTTGGCCGCCCTGATGGTGCGTTTTGGCTGGCATGGCGCCTTCACGCAGATGGGCTGGTTCTTCACCAAGGCGGCCTTGCTCACCTTCGGCGGCGCTTATGCGGTGCTGCCCTATGTGTACCAAGGTGCCGTGGACCACTATGGCTGGTTGAGCGCCCCCCAGATGATCGATGGCCTGGCGCTTGGCGAGACCACCCCCGGGCCGCTCATCATGGTGGTGACCTTCGTGGGCTTTGTGGGGGCCTATGCCAAGGCTTTGCTGGGGCCTGAGCACCTGTTCCTGGCCGGCGCGCTCGCTGCGACGCTGGTGACCTGGTTCACCTTCCTGCCCTCCTTTGTGTTCATCCTGGCCGGCGGGCCGCTGGTTGAGTCCACGCACAACGAGATCCAGTTCGTGGCGCCATTGACGGCCATCACGGCTGCGGTAGTGGGCGTGATCCTGAATCTGGCGCTGTTCTTTGGCTACCACGTGCTGTGGCCGCAAGGCTTCTCAGGGCATGCAGACATCGTGTCTGCCTTGATTGCCATCGGCGCGGCCATGGCCTTGTTTCGCTACAAGCGCAGCGTCATGGAGGTGATTGCCGCCTGTGCGGTGATCGGTCTGGCGGTGAAGATGCTGGGGTGAGGCTGGGAACTTGCCATTCATGGGCGGTCTGGAGCTTGATCAAAAGCCCTACGAGGATCAGATCAAAGTCCTCGTGATCCAGAAAGTATGCCGGCTTGCGGCCATTGAGTGCTTCTTGAGGTGTGGACAGCCATCTGATCAGCCATTCTCTTGGGCTGCTGACGTTGGCGCTCCGATGCAATTGATGACGCTCGACCTGATCAATCAAACGCTGCAGCTTGTGCTGGGCACCCTGCAGGTCCATGGTGGGAAACATGCCTCACCTCCTTCACACACCGTGAAGGCTAGTGAAGGCCCGTGACACTCAGGTGACGGCACAACGCGCCGGCGTTCTGCTGTTGTTCAACTGCCTGAGCATGGTGGTGCGCAGTGTGGCCTCATCAAACGGTTTGCTGATGTAGTCGCTCATGCCGGCAGGTATCCCATGTCGGACATAGGTATCGTGGCCATTGGCCGTCATCGCGATGACGGGCGTGGGCCAGAGCCGTTGCATCTTCTCGCGCAGGCGAATCTGCCGCGTGACCTGCATGCCGTCCAGACCAGGCATCTCGCAGTCCATGAGGATCAAGTCGGCTTGATGCGTCTCAAGCCACGCCAGTGCGGCCTCGCCATGCTCGACGGCCGTCACCTCCACGCCCATCTTGCGCAAGATGGCTTCGGCCACGATGGTGTTGACGGGGTTGTCTTCCACCAGCAAGACATGCACGTGCTGGTCGCCCAATGCCTGCTGGGGCTCGGCCTGGTGTGATGCGATGGGGGCTGCGCGGCTTGCTGGAGTGCCTGCTTGCACCTGAGGAAGAGGCAGCGCGCACACGAACTCGGCGCCTTGGCCGTTCTCGCTGCGGCAGGTCAGCTGCCCTCCCATGGCCTCGCACAACTCCCGCGAGATCGTGAGCCCCAAGCCCGTGCCGCCAAAGCGGCGCTGGTAGGTGCCTTCGGCCTGGTGGTAGGCCTCGAAGATGCGTTCTTGCTCGGCAGCCGGCACACCGGGGCCGGTGTCTTGCACCACCATGCGCAGGTGCCCCGTGGCCGTGTCGCGGTGCGCGCTGAGCGAGACGCTGCCCGACGATGTGAACTTCACCGCGTTGCCCAGCAGGTTGTGCAGGATCTGGCGAACGCGTGTGGCGTCACCCAGAACATGGGTGCCTGGGGCCAGATTCGTCTTGAGCACAAAGGCCAGCCCTTTGCCTTCGCAGGAGGGCCTGGTGATCTCGGTGAGCTCCCTCAGCAGCGCGGTGATGTCGAAAGGCTGCTCGTAAACGGGCAGCCCTGAAGACTCCAGCCGTGCATGTTCCAGCACCTCGTTGATCACCTTGACCAGGTGCTCGCCGGTGCTTTGAATGAGCTCAAGACGTTGATGGAGATCGGCCTGCCCGACCTCCTGACGAGCCAGGCGCAGCAAGCCCAGCATGCCGTGCAGCGGTGTGCGGATCTCATGGCTCATGGTGGCCACAAAGCGGCTGCGTGTCTGAGCGAGCTCCTGCGCTTGCTGCAAGGCTTCTGACTTGGCCTTGGCGGTTTGCTCGCTTTCAAAGCGCAGTTGCATCATCTCGATGAAACGGCCGTTGAAGCGGCGCATCTCGATCAACAGCAAGCCGGTCAGGCCCAACAGGGCGATGCAGCACAGAACGCCCAGCTCATCTTGCCGGCCCAATGCATGGAAGGCACTGGGCAGGGTGATCGCCAGGACAAAGCCCAAGGCCGATGGTTGGTGAACATGCAGCCCCAGCATGCCGGTACAGGCAACGATGATGCTCATCGTGAGCGTGATGACCGCGATGTCCAACCGGTCCAGCGGCGTCAGCCACCAGCCCATGGCGCCCCAGATGACGCCGTCGAGCAGCGCAAGCGTGGCGTAGATGGTGAAGTCGCGCGAGCGCAGGTGGGGCAGGGCGCGCAAGCCGATGCGGGCGTAGACGGCGCGGGCGGCGCTGATCATCAGGCGCAGCACAAACCAGATCGACAAGGCTGGATCGGCCACCTGATGACGCAAAGCAAAGTACAGCACCACGGTGCCCAGGACCGATGCCGTCATGACCTGCGGCAGTATTTCGTTCATGGACTTGAACTGCGCACGGCGGAGTTTGGCCGCGATGTCTTGCGCGGAGTCGAGCATGCCGACCTGTTCGGCCTGGCCTGATGTCTGCGTCGGGTCTCGGTAAACGGGCTGCATCCCGGCAGTGTTGTCGCAGGCAGACCCCGCGCGGGCGAGGCTTTCCCTAGCCGGTCGCGGCCACCCGCGACAAATTCCCAGATTCGACCCACCGAGATGAGGGTGTGGCTGCTTCAGGCTTGTCCCTGAGGCCATCCCTGCGTTGCGTCCTGTTTCAAGGCGCAGGGTATACCCGGTTTTCACGGGCAAAACTTACGCCGTTTAATGAATAGCGTTATGTCGTGCTTGGCACCTTTGACACATCACCCCAACCGCACCAATAGGAGTAGCTTACCGTGATCCCCCTGTCCTTCCTGCGCCGTTTGCGTGGCGCGCTGTTGCTGACGGCCGTGACCGCTGCCGTTCTGGCCCCATCCACCTCGAGCGCGCTCGATCCTCAACTGGTGCCCTCGATCGGTGCCGACACGGGCCGCTTCACCCTGCCGATTTCATGCCAGATCAGCATCAGTGGCATCAAGCTCATCAAGATTGGTGGCACCGTGGACATCCAGGGCGTGGCCCCCGTCCAGCTCGGCCCGGGGCAGGTCTTTTACCTGTCGCAAGGCAGCGGCGCACTGACCTTGCCGGCCTGGCTCACCACGCTGGGTGGCCTGGTCACCATCAACAAAGCCGATGCGGTTGTGACCAGCCTCAAGATCGGTGCAACCCGCTCGACGCCCGCCACTGTCGACCTGGCCAGCTCGTATGACCTGAGCGTGCAGGACGTCCCCGTTCAGGCTGGCAAGCCTGTCACCGTGGGGCTGCCCAAGGTCGGCACGTTCCGCGTTGGTCCCTACACGGCGCCGGCCGATGGCCGCGTGCAGTTCCGCTTCGAAGGCGCGTCTGCGGACGTGACCCTCAAGAGCACCTCCGTTGGCCTGAAGATCAAGGTGCATGCCGAGTGTCTTGCCTCACAAGGCAATGCGCTGTTGTCGGTGGCCGTGGGCAGCCAGGTTGATTCAAGCAAACCGGCGCTCTTTGAAGGCCAGCCGCTGTCCTATCCGGCCGTGGCTGCGGGCAACCTCGTGGGCATCGTGAATTCGCCCTACAAGTGCGACATCGGCGGCCAGCAGTACGACGTCGGCATCGCCGTGGGCGCGATCATCCCGCTGGCGGTGAAGAAGACGGGCAACATCTCTTTCACGCAGGCATCGGGTGCCATCACGCTGCCAGCCGCCACGGTGAACAGGCTGATGGATGCGGGCGTCACCTCGGTGCAGGGCAAGGTGGACGAGCTCAGGCTGATCGTCGACAACGGCACGCCGGCCAACCCGAACGTCCTGCCTGGCGGCACCGCCATTCCGGCCACGGCGCTCCAGCGTGACACGCCCATCACCGTTTCGCTGCCCACGACGGGTACCGTCACGGCCGGTCCGTTCACGCCCGGTACCAGCGCCGCATCGATGGTCATTGGCCTGGGCAGCGCCGCCGCATCGCTGCAATTCAACGGCAGCAGCCAGGTCATCAAGGCCACGTGCCCCAAGCCCGAGCCTGACGCACTGCTGGTGGATGCGCCGATCATCTAAGCCAGACTGACCCGGAGCGGGCATATCCAGACGCCGGCGCTCGCCTTGTGCGGGCAGCCGGCGTTTGCTTTGACACGAACGCTCAAGTTAACCGACGACAAGGCCGATGTCTGTGGTGCAGGCCCTGGAGTCATTTCGCCATATGAACGCTGCGTCAACAACCTCAAGAAATAGAAAGTCCCCGCAACTCGACGAGGGGCACTGGCGAGCCGCGGCCGAAGAAGGCCTGAGGCTGGCTGCCAAGCGCTGGCAGATCCCGCTCGCCAACATCACCGAGATGAGCTTGGTCGATGCGGACGGCCCTTGCTACCTGTTCAAGGTGCTTTATACCGATGCGAATGGCCAGCGGTTCACCGGTGCCGTGCACATGCCCAAGGGGGTGAGCTACACCAGCCCTTTGTCGATGTCTGCGCTGTGGCCTGGGATGGGTACGACCCCGTCCCTCTCGGCTAGGGCGCCAGATAGGGAACGATCAACGCGGCAATGAAGCCGATGGCCAAGATGGCCAGGAAGAACGCAACGGGCAACCAACCCTCGACTCTGAAGGTCTTGTTTTCCGGTGATTCGTGTGGGTGCTTAGGCCGCATGAACCGCTCCTTTCCAGAAATCCAGCAAGCGCAACAAAGCTGGGCTTTCTTGAGACGCCTGCTCGACTTTGGGCTGCTCCAGGCGATGGCGAGGAAGTCCATACGTAGCCTGGACGGTGCTTTATAAGGTCATTGGCTCAACACGGTCCGATGACTGAGCCTGCGCCGAGATTCCCGTATGCAACAGCGGGAACCCTCCGACTTCATTTTTGATACTTGTGTTTATTGTGGCCTGATTTCGTTTGTGGGCGAGGTCGCCGGGGCCATGGACTCCCCCGTCATGAATCTGCTCACGCGCGCAGTCAGCGAAAAGTGTCAGTGCCTCAATGCTTTCAATTCGAGCATGAAGCTCTGCATCTTGTGGATGTGCACATCGGGGTCAATTGACTTGGCGTTTGCCAGCCTCACGATTTCCGAGGTGATATCGGCCTGCAGCGCGTAGCACCGGTGGGCTCGCCCCGTACGATAGGACTGCAATTCACTGAAAGACATGGCCGCCGTGGTGGCGCTGCCAACGATGGCCAGTGCAAACATCGGCAACCAGTCGTATTCAAATGCGTAGAGCCCGACCTCCGCGAGGACGACGGCCAGACTCCATCCCAGAGTGAACCAGCGCGCGTTGTGGCTGCGCAGCTCGACCTGCCGGATCAGAATGGCCACATCGGTGTGCAATTTTGCCAAGCGCGCCGTCGCCTGAGCCACGGTGATTTCTATGTCTTTGCGCGCTCGGTTCGAAGGCATGGTGCTGCTCATGAAATGAATTCACGAGCATATGGATTGAACCTTTCACCATTCTTGCGTCCGGCCGCTGTCGAGAAAGCAAGGGCTCGTTCGTCGTGTCCATGTCATGCCAATAATTGGCGACAGAACATCGACACATCAAGAAGGATCTGCTTATGTACAGCCATGCCGACAGCCACAAGCGCTGGTGGGCACTCACCATACTCTGCCTGGGCGTCCTGATGATCGTGCTGGACACGACCATCGTGAACGTCGCCTTGCCTTCCATCCAATCGGATCTGCATTTTTCCGCCACGGACCTGGTCTGGGTGGTCAATGCCTACATGCTGACCTTTGGTGGCTTCTTGCTGCTGGGCGGTCGATTGGGCGATCTCTATGGCCACCGGCGTCTGTTCCTGCTGGGCCTGAGCCTGTTCACCTTGGCTTCGCTGGCCTGCGGCCTGGCGCATACCCAGGCCATGCTGATTGGCGCACGCAGCGTGCAGGGTATCGGTGGCGCGGTGGTGTCGGCGGTCGCCCTCTCGCTCATCATGAACTTGTTCACCGAGCCGCAGGAGCGCGCCAAGGCCATGGGTGTCTATGGCTTCGTCTGCGCGGGCGGAGGCAGTATCGGCGTGTTGCTGGGCGGCTTGCTGACGACGCAGTTGAACTGGCATTGGATTTTCCTGGTCAATGTTCCGATTGGCCTGATCGTGTTCGGCCTGTGCATGATGCTGATCCCGGCGACCAGGGGGCACGCGCCCACAAGGCTGGATCTGGGCGGTGCCTTCACCATCACCAGTTCATTGATGTTGGCGGTCTATGCCATCGTCAATGGCAATGGGGCCGGTTGGCTTTCAGCCCAGACCGTGACCTTGCTTGCTCTGGCCGTGGTGCTGATGGCGGCTTTCCTCTTTATCGAGACGCACAACGCTTCGCCTTTGATGCCCTTGTCGATGTTCAGGCTGCGCAATGTGTCGACGGCCAATGCGGCGGGGGTGTTGTGGGCGGCGGCGATGTTCGCCTGGTTCTTCATCTCGGCGCTGTACATGCAATTGGTGCTGGGTTTCAGTGCCATGCAGATCGGTCTGGCCTTCTTGCCGGCCAACATCATCATGGCCGTGTTCTCTCTGGGCTTGTCGGCCAGGCTGGTCATGCGTTTCGGTTTTCGCATGCCGCTGGCTGCTGGCCTGTTGCTGGCCGCCGGCGGCCTGGCGCTGTTCTCGCGCATGCCCGTGCAAGGTACCTTCCTGATGGACGTCTTGCCTGGGATGGTGCTGCTGGGGCTGGGTGCAGGCGTTGCTTTCAATCCAGTGCTGCTGGCTGCCATGAGCGATGTCAAGCCCGAAGATGCCGGCGTGGCCTCGGGCATGGTCAACACCTCTTTCATGATGGGCGGCGCACTGGGCCTGGCAGCGCTGACCAGCCTGAGCGAGGCGAAGACCGAAGCGGCAAGGGTGGCTGGTCTTGCACCCCTCGTGGCGCTGACCGACGGCTACCGCGTGGCCTTCGTGCTGGCAACTGCGTTCGCCTTGCTGGCGGCGGGGCTTGGTGCATGGCTGCTGCGCGACAGGCCGTCCCCAGAGGAGGCTAGCGCCGTGGCGACGCATTGAATCCTTTGACACACTCACCCTCTTCTAGACAGGTTCTGTAGAGACGTCGCGCATCAGGTGTGAATGAGTCGACCTCCGCCAAAAGACCAGTTCTCCCATGTTGTCTCCTTGAAGCAAATCATGATCAGCTCAGGGTCCAATCCCTGTGAGGACAAGCTGGTGACGACATGCTGAACGATTTGCTTTTTGACCTTCACGCTGCGCCCTACCGACAAAAGAATCTCGATCAGCACGAAGTCCTCATTCCTGCTGGAAGACAGGTCTGGATAGCTGGGATCAAAGCGAAAATCTTGGGGGTCAAGCTCAAGCACACGCTGGAACCTGTCCGTCTGCGGGACACCACTTGCCACGAGTGCCTCATGCACGGCAGACAAGACCATGTCTTTGAATTGAACTGTCTTGGGCCTCTGAACGGTGATGGTGACCAGTGGCATAGATCACTCCTTGCTATGCAGTTCAGAGGCGAAGCGCAGGCTCTGTTGCGTGTTCGTGATTCGTAGCTGAAGAATGACTGTTTGCTGCATGTCACTCGGCCTCATGACAGACAGCCTCGATGTTGTGACCATCTGGATCCAGCACAAAAGCGCCGTAGTAGTTGGGGTGGTAGTGAGGACGCAGTCCTGGTGGCCCGTTATCCGTGCCGCCGGCCTCCATGGCCGCTTTGTAGAAGGCATCTACCTTTGCGCGTGAAGCAACTCGGAAGGCAATATGGATGGGCGGCTTGTTCGGTGTTCCGCCACTGATCCAGAAGTCCGGCTTGGGTGGTTCGCCAAAGCCGGCGACGTCTGCGTGGCCTGTTACCGAGGCGGGAAGCTCCAAGATGAGGGCGTAGCCAATCGGCGCAAGCGCCTTTTCGTAGAACGCCTTGCTCGTCTTGATGTCGCTGACGATGATGCCTGTGTGATCGATCATGAAACCCTCTTGGGTTGTAGTTAGGGGCTGGTCAGCGCTGCAACGCTTTCTAGCCCTGCTTGTTTGCCTGAAGCCGTCAGGCGGCGGATGATCCTCGATCCTTGTTGTGGGCCCGTGCCCGAGCCACCATGGCGCTGACTGCGGGCGTCATGTGCAGCGGCATCAGCAGCGTTTGAGGGTGAGCGATCTGGAACACGCGAAACACTTCATCGGCAAAAGCCTGGCCGATCTCTGCGACCTCCGAGAAATCCAGCACCACGGTTTGAAACCGCTCGAACCGCATCGTCAGGCGCTTGGCCTGTGAGCGAGACACCAGCTTTTCGCCCTCGTGCTGCGCCAGCTTAACCGGTACGATCGTTTTGGCAAAAGTGAACTCTTCTGGCTCGGCGAACTGGTCAAAAACTGAGGTTGCCCCTGTAAACGTAGTTCTTAGCTCCTGTTCAAATAGACGTAGGAGCATGGAAATGACAGACAAGCAAGTTCGAGCCCGGTACACGGCGGAATACAAGCTGGAAGCGACCCCCATGCCCTAGATGGCCACCCGTGTGACGGAGCTGGAAGCCAAGGTCAACCAGCACCCGCGAAAAATGGGCTTCAGCTGGTAGCACTGAACGGGCCGCCGCTTGAATAAGAAAACGACTTATTAAAGTAAACTTGCTTTTGCTTTAATAGACGGCATCCTTATTAAAGGATCGCGCACCATGCAACGCAACGCGACAGGCCAGTACGCCACCAGTGTGGCCGGGGGGGAGACGGTACGCGCCTTTGTGCCGTTTCCACTGCCGCCTGCACCGCCGTTGGACATGGGCGGCACCCGCCAAAAGCTGATGGAGCGCGCCACCCTGGCCCTGGGGCGGCTGGACAGCATCAGCGTGCTGCTGCCTGACCCGCAGCTCTTCCTCTATGCCTACGTGCGCCGCGAAGCCGTGCTCTCGTCACAGATCGAGGGCACGCAGTCGTCCCTGTCTGACCTGCTGCTGTTCGAGCTGGACGAACTGCCCGGCGTGCCCTTTGACGACGTGGTCGAGGTGTCCAACTACGTGGCCGCGCTGGAGCACGGCATGGCTCGCCTTCGCGATGGCTTCCCGCTGTGCAACCGATTGCTGCGCGAAATGCACACCCACCTGATGGCGCGTGGCCGTGGCAGCGACAAAGCCCCCGGCGAGTTCCGCCGCAGCCAGAACTGGCTGGGTGGCACGCGGCCAGGCAACGCCCGCTTCGTGCCCCCGCCCCCGCAAGAGGTCGAGCCCTGCATGAGCGCGTTGGAGCACTTCATCCATGGCGACGAGGCCGCTGCCCTAGACACCCCGGTGCTCATCAAGGCCGCGCTGGCCCATGTGCAGTTCGAAACCATCCACCCCTTTCTGGATGGCAATGGCCGCTTGGGCCGCTTGCTGATCGCCATGCTGCTGCACCAGGGCGGCCTGCTGACACAGCCCTTGCTGTACCTGAGCCTCTACTTCAAGCAGCACCGCCCCGTGTACTACGACCTGCTCGACCGCGTGCGCACCCATGGCGACTGGGAGGCCTGGGTGGACTTCTTCCTGGAAGGCGTGGAGCAAACCGCCCAGGGCGCCGTGCAGACCGCTCAGCGCCTGGTGGCCCTGTTCCAGCAAGACACCCAACGCGTGCAAGCCAGCGGCCGTGGCGCTACCACCGCCCTGCGTGTGCTGAATGGCCTGCACCAACGCCCCCTGTGCACCCTGCGCCAGTTGTGCCAGGACACTGGCATGACCTTCCCGACCGCATCCAAAGCGATGCAGACCCTGGTTCAAATGAACATCACCCGAGAACTGACCGGCCAGCGCCGCAACCGCGTGTTCGTGTATGACGCGTACTTGCAGATCCTCAATGAGGGCGGGGAGCCGCTGTGAAGCTGGGGTAACCGCCAACAAACGGGGTTTCACAAAGCACAACGCCAAGCTGTTTTGCTTGGCGTTGGTTGGCATTGGTGGGCCGGGGTCACTTGAACTGTGGCGTAAAAATCCAATGCCTATTGATAAAGCATTGTTCTCAATCAGGAAGGTACCCCCAAAGATACCCCCGTGCGATAGACGCTACATCGCAGGATGGAGCCAAGCCACAATGAAAAAGCCCGCCGTTGGGCGGGCCTGGGGAACGAAGGCAACAGGGTTAGCCTTGATGTTCGCTCATTGCTTGACGCACTGCTTGATCACCATGCAAGCACGTCTCATCGGTAAGGATGGGGTCCACACAGGGAAGAGTCGCTGAGGCTACTACAGCGTTCGCTCTCATGGACTGCGGCCACTCGTGATCAATGCGATGAGCGGCTTCTGCGACCTTGTGTTGGAACCATTCGGCGGAATGAACTTTCATGCTTGATCTCCTTGCCTAGGTTCAAAAATTGACGGCGGGATTTCTTTCACGCTCTGTTCTTCTGCGAGAGTGTACGCAAGGACAATGCGTTTGACCTTAGGGAACTTCGCAATTTTTTCTTCTCCGATGATTGTGCCATCGCCGTTCTTCCGTGGAGAAGTGGCCTGGAAAAAGTCCATGTAGCGGCGAGGAGCTACCCCTACGAAAGCGTGAAAATTCACGAGCTTTGCTGAGGGTTCGCTGGGCTCAATTGAAATTGAATCAGCAAATAGTTCACCAGTCCTGCTTTTTTCATATGGCTCAATAAAGAAGACATCCTTCAGGCCTGCGGAAACGATATGTCGAGCGCAGATATGGCAAGGGAAGGTGGTGCAGAACAATCGACCGTTTTTTGTAGAGGCCCCGACTCTCGCAGCTTGCGTGATTGCGTCCATTTCTGCATGAACGGCGCGACCAAACTCAATAACATCGAACAGCAACGACTCCTTGAAGTGAGGAGCATTGCCAAATAGAGCCTCTGTTGCTAATGCTTGGTCAGATTTCTCCAAAGTAGAAGGGCTGAGTTGCTTTGCTTCTCTTAGCCTTCGGTAAGCGTCCGCCACGAGTTCTTTTTTGATCGCTACATTGGCGTCATATCCCAACTCATGGTCGCGGAAGCTATTGTCATCAGTCCAATAAAGACCGCCCCCGGCCTTTGGGACATCATTACAACCTGTTGAGATGATCTCTCCATGCTCCGAGAAGAGGGCTGCGCCAACTTGTCTAGATAGGTCCAATGATCTAAGGGCGGCTGCTTGGGCAAAGAACATTCCCTCTTCCTCCTTGGTTGGGGAGATGTAAGGGTCACCGAAGGTTAAGCGCACCAGTCTTTTGAATTGATTATCTAAACGAACTCTGGGGCCGAAGCTAGCGAAATAATCAGCCATAGGGAAGGTGCTGCCTACCCGTTGGCCGTAGGGCTGCCCTTCCTCCTTGTTGTCACGGTTAACCAAGTCAGTTGCTAAACTCTCTGCTTGTCTTGCATCTATTTCTCCGCCTAAGATTCTTTTGGATAGATTTTTGATCCTGGTTGACTTTGAGGCGTATAGGGATATCAGTGTGAAAGCTTTGCCATACACATCTCGATAAAGCAACACCTCCTCAGGTCTTTTGAACGACCGAACAATGTAGGCAATCCGTCTTTGCTTGTGTGGGACATTTTCAAAACCGCTGATTTTTTTGCGTTGTTCTCTTATTTCTACAAGCCCAAGTCGCGCAACGATCGACCTATCGTCGGCACTCTCGCGAAGTCTGTTTCCTGACTCAATCAGTTCCGATATTCGATCGTGTTCATTCGGGAAATTTTCTTTCCCATGAAAACCAAGTATGAGATCACTCAAGGAAATGACAATGCTGTCGTACTGTACTGCCGCCAACTGAGCTTTTAGTGAATCAATTGCCCTATCAAGATCCACACCTGTCGGGCCTACCAAACCGAACACCAATTCGATAGGAGGCATTGCGTCGTCGGGTGTCATTTGGACGGTGGGAGTGGCCGATGAGGATGTTTCCTCCGCTGGACCCGCTGTCTGGGCTGAGTTTTTCATGCGTCCCCTTGCTGCGATGTTATCCAGGGGACTTTAGCGCAAGAGAGAAGTCGATTCCCGGCGCTTTATCTCAGCAATCCGAGTCTGGCCGCGAAATCGCAGAACGCATCTTCGCGCGTTGCTTCCAGATCCCAATAGCGCGCCCGCAAGCTGTCATAGGTCTTTTGCCGCATGAACTTGGGCCGGGACAGATGATCGCCCAGCCGGTTCTCGATCCTGGCTTGCGCGATCCACATGCGACCGATCACATCCTCGCTCTGGGTCTGGTAGCTGATCTGGTTGCACTTGCGGCATCGGAAGTGGCCACTGCGCAGAAACAGCTTGGCGCATCGGCCATGGCAGCGCGGGCATTGAAACCAGACCCGTGAGCCGCCGAACGTGCACGGCGTGGTGGTGATCTGGATGAGCGGCCAGAATGAATGGCCGTCCATGGTGTAGCTCAGTTCACCCGCCTGGTGTTTGGGATAGACGCCGATATTTGAGCGGACCTCGCCGGTATCGCTGTCGGTCCTTAAAAGCAGATGCAGGTGCGGCCAAATTAATCAGTAACGTCGAATAACATCGGACCAATAACTTGGGTTGGAGAGTCTCGTGCAAAGTCTGTTTCGGGTCGCCTTTGTATTGTTGTCCGTCGCGTCGCTCTCGTGCCTCTTGGCCTACATTTACCTGGCCTCTAAAGGAGGTAGCTTGGCCTTGTATTCGACGCAAAGTGCAAGGTTAATGAGCCGACAAAAAAAGGTGTTTGTCAGCTTGGCCTTTGTGGGTTTGCTAGTCTGCTTGTTTGCCGGAGCGCACGCACTTTTGTTCTGGCTACCTGCAGATTGGGGAGGGATTGACGAGAGCGGTGAATTCACATCTCTTCGCGAGTACCTTTCTGTCTTGGTTGCCCTCTTTGGTGGCCTAGGCTTAGGGCAGTTCATAGACAAATCGGTACACCGCTCGTTCTACTTAAGCGAAGCTTATGCGCAGATTGAGGCGTTGCGCCTGATTGTCGAGGCGTCCACATCTGAGGCCTCCCTCAAAGGGGTTATCGCTCGTTTCGAACATGAACGCGCACAGCTACTCAAAAGGTTGGATGACTTGCCCAAATCTCATGAGTGCGACCAACCCTTGCTGTGGCCAGATGGACAGATGAGCTTGGTCTATGGCTCAATGATTGCGTTGGCGCATGAGCAATTAGCGCGGCTACAGCCACTCTCCGAAGCGAGACCCAAGACTTGACGCGGACAACGTGCGAGCCAATCTGGATGAAGCTTTGTTGGCGGGATCGTTGTATAGGCACGAACTTTGGGGAATCAAGTCGAAGCAAAGTTCGCTGAGGTTGAAGCTTGTGATTCAGCTGCGGCCGCACCTCTGGCCAGAACAAACATGACCCGACGCGCCGCCTCAAGGTGCCGATCGCGATCAGACAATCCTTCATACGGATCGGGAATGAGTGCCGCGCCACCGGCACCAACCAGCTCTTGACGGTCACCATATTCCGGCGAGATCTTCGAGGCACGCCAGCGGTAGTGGTGCGCCAGCTCTTTGGCCTTTGCAAGTTCAAACTTGTCGTTAGCCTCTAGCAGCACTGTCTCGGCTTTATCGTCAAAGGCACTGGCCGACAGGCGCCGTGCATCATGAGCCAAACGCTGGCGCTCGGGATCAGCGGCCAGCCAATTGATAAGCGATCCGCGAGAAACGCCAGCAGCCTTTGCCAAGGCCGTGATGCTGGCACCGCCAATGATCCTGTCGCAGAACCAGGCGATACCCAGCTTGTCGAGCTTCTCGATGGCGTCAGGTGGGTGCATGAGACTCGTGGCGTGCGATCAAAAGGATTGCTGCGATGGTGCGCTCAACTTGATCGGGTTTCAGCTTCGTCAGCTGCAGCAGGCCATCGCGCGCCATGGTGTGCAGCCTGTCTTCGCTGCCAGCAAAGGCGCGTGCACTGTCAATCAATTCCTTGGATACGTTCTCATCAATCCAGCGAAGCTCTTGCTTGGCCCAAGCAAGTGCGACGACAGTTGGGATGCCTACATAAGAAGTAATCATGGCTTGAGGTCTCTCATGAAAATTCGGTGTCGAGTCAACACCAGGATGGCGTCCGCGTAGACGTCGATGGAATGTGGAAGGTGAGGCTTCATCAGCGGGCGAAGTGCCTGTCGAAGAAGTGGTCGACAGATCGCGTCGATAGCCTCGTTCTCATAGGCGATGTTGTCCAGGTCCTGAAGCTTTGGGCCGAGCATTAGCCATGCAAGCTTGGCGTATGCGTCGCCAATGGCCCAGGCCGGAGGATCAAATTCAATGGTTCCTGACATGTGGTGCCTATCAATGGTGGCGTGGGCCCGAGGCACATGCCCGAGCCAGGGTGATGACGGCACAAGCAAGCGAGTCAATGTCTTCCTGCGACACGAGGTCCAAGTGAACACTGAGCTGCGACTTGAGTTCTGCCAAGAACTGTGGCTCTACGCACAAGAACTGTTGAGCGATGCTTGCGATGCGCGCCGTGCTGGCTTGATGCAGCCAAACCAGTTCGGCACAAGCCTTCTTGATGTCGGCCTCATTTGGCCCAACGCGCGGCGGTTGGGCGCATTCGTGCTGCATCAATTCATTACTGTTCATCGACTGTTTCTCCTCTTGATTCGCGATCAGTGGTGATCCACCTTGCCCCTGGTAATACCCGAGTACCAATCACGAACACTCTCTGGGTCGGCATCTCCGTCGTTGACGTCCCAAAGGAACTTGCCCGCGGTGAACGGCGCCGCAGTCGGCAACCCTGTCAAATAACCAGCCGCGGTCGTGATGTGCTTTGCAAAGCTCTCATCTGGGTCATTGCCCTGCACATAACTGGAGATGTCGTGGCCAGCCTTGAGCACGTCATTGACGGTCTTGGCAATCGGGCTGATCTCGTAGTCGCGCCCCTCAATCGCAGCCTTGGCGATGTCACGCAGAATCGGAATACCTGCAGGGATTTCGGCTGCTATGGCTTTGCCGGCCCACTCGCCCCAGCCTTCATCCTTGTCCTGGTTGGGGCCACCAGTGGTGGCCATGGCCTCGACCAGGGCTGGCACGGCGACGTACCAGAAGCTGGTGGCCAAGACGTCCGAGAAGTTCTTCGATGCCGCCCGATACTCGCCAGCCTTAACGTTGCGCAGCCCTTCAGCGCCTTGCATGAACATCGTGCGCTGGCGGTTGTAGACGTGGTTGAAGAACCCGTAGAACATGTTGATCAGGTTGTAGGCGCCGTGAGCCCGCTGAATGGCAGCCGTGTCTGTGATGCCCTGAGCGCCGTGAGCATTGCGCACCGTTTTGTCTGCAATGAACACCGCATCAGAATCTGACTTGCCCTCTGACATGGCCTTGCGATAGGCGCCAAGCCACGTGGGCGCCGCGCTACCTAGATCCAGGTAGGACACACCAAGATGCCCAAGGTGCTGGGCTTGCTTTTGAAACCTGGTCAGCGCGTTGTCGTTGAGCAAGTTGGCGTACCTGGTCGCCACATCCTTGTCGTAGGCGTTCATGCGATATTTCATCTCGGCCGACTTGCTGGTGATGAAGTCCCAATTGGCCTTGATCTGGCCGGGTGCGTAGAACTCCCTGACGCCTTTGATCATCCACTCCGGGCCCAGCTCCTTGAAAGAATTGGACATGGCCGAGAAACCGTGCTTGAACATGGTCGACAAGCGAAAGCCGATGCCCACCATGACCGTGGCCATGCGGGCCTGGGAGATGGCTTTGTCTACCCAGTTCATCGCGGCGTCATTGATGTTGCGCGAGTTGGCAATGTGCTGTAACCACGGGCGCATGGTTTTGCGGTACTCGGGCCCAAGCACATCGTCCATGGCCTTCTTGACAGAATCAGAGGAGAGCAGCCGATCGGCCGCCATGACTGCCTCACGGAAGGCAAGGTCGTGAATTACCTGGCCGATCTTCCATGGCGCAATGTCCAGGCTCAATTCAATGGGTCGCTTGACGCCCTCCACTCGGCTAATCGTAGAACCCTTGGGCGTGGTCGCACGGGTGTAGTTGTTGGGGAACATGGCATCGACGGATCTCTCGGCGTGCGTCTCCGCGTTGAACGACTTCTTGGCGTCGTACACGATGGGGTAGTAGCCGCCTTCGTAGCGACCGTGAGGTGTGTCAAATGCATCGGCCTTGACCATGTCTAGGCCCACGCCAGTAACGCGGCGCTGCAGTTCGTCCAGGTCTTGCTTGTGCGCATCAAACATGCGCCAAACGCTTTGCACGAAGTCCCAATCGGCCTTGGTCATATTGCGCATCAGGAATGACTGGATCACCTTGGGTGACCACCCATACCCTTCGGCCAACTTGACGCGGTTGCCATCGTTGCCCCAGTTCAGCGCCATGGCCAGCATGCGCTTGCGGGTCAGCTTCATGGGGCGGCCGGTCTCTGGGTTGACCAAGCCGGGCTCACTGGGCACCGTGTCGTTCAGGTGCTTTGACCAATCCTTACCGGATGCCTTGACCGCAGCCGTGAAAGCCTGTCGCGCGGCGTCCTGCCAGCGATCCTCGTTTGCCTGGCCTTCCTTGAGGCGGCGAAACACCGCCTGGTTCATGATGCCAAATGGGTCGCCCTTGTCGATCTGGTCAAACAACGCCTCAGGCTTGGTCAGCGATGCGTCCACGCTGCGCCCCATCGTGAACATGCTCTCCTTGGCTGCAGCCAATTTGCCAGCGTCTGCTGGGTCGTAAAAATCCGACTTCATGCGCTCGCCCAGTGCGCGGATGGCCGCCACAATCTCGGCCTTGACCTCATCGAAGTCGCGCATCTGGCCATCGACCAGGATCATCTTCTGGCCACGCCCGATCTCATGCATGGAGTCCACTGCCTCATTGAGTGCGCGAAACTCCGTCATGGTCATGGCGTCCAGGGGCTTGCCTGCCATGGTGTAGAGGGCCGGATCTACTGCCAACTCAATGCCTTCTTCGGCTGCTTTGTCGTTGACGAAGGCCTCCAGGGTTTTGGCCTTGCCGCGCGCCAGTTCTTCGCCACGCCCAGAATCAAAACCAAAGCGCGCCAGCAGATCATGGATCTGGTCGGTGTATTGCTGGTCCACGCCCTTGAACGACGGCTTGTCGGTTAGGCGCTTGAACTTTGCTTCGGCGCGGTCGACTTCGCCTGCAGCATCCTTTGCCTTGGTGTACAAGATGTGCGACAGCATCTGGCGCTGCTTGGCCGCTGCGGCCTCTGCCCAGTCCTTCTTGAGGATGGCGCGCTGCACATCAGCCGCTGCCTTGCGCTCGTCCCGCAGGTAGAGGTTGAATCGCCCAACCTCGGCAGTCGTTTTGTTAGCCAGGATGGTGTCCACATGTTTCCGGATGCCATCGAGCATGACCCTGGTGACGTTGACGGACTCGCGCAGGTTGGCCTGCTCAGTATTGGCCTCGGCTTCGTTCCACCTGATCGTCATGCGCAGATCAGCCAACTTCTGCTTGAGCGCATCTACCTTGGCTTGGTCTTTGGCCTTGTCGATCTGGCTCAGCAAATCAGCTTCTGCAGCGTCCCAATCCGCTTGAGTCTTGGCCTGTTCAACGTCTTTGCGGCCCTTGCCTCTGGCCTCAAGCTCACGGGCGGCCGAGCGGCGCAGATAACGCAGCTCCTGGGCCAGCAGTTGCGCTTGCTGTTCTGAGTGCACGGCGGCCACAGCCTCATCACGAATAGACCCCTCGTCAAGAAGGTCGTGCGTGTGCGGCTCCATCTTCTGGTCGGCTGCCTGGTCAATGAGGTATTGGCGGATGCCTCGCTTTTCACCTTCTTGCAGGCGGATCTCGCGCTGTTGCTGCTCCAGGCTTTGCAGGGACTTGACCAGTTCGTCGCCCGAATCAAAACCCAGTATCTCGGCCACAGCATCGGGGTGAACGCCATCCTTGCTAGTGACGCCCTTGGGCAGATCGGTCGCACCTTTCTTACCGTAGGTGGCCTCAATGTCTGCCTTGGACAGCTTGATAGCCATCTCGCTGCCGTCAGGCATCTTGCCCTTGGTCAGCAGGGTCAGCGCCTGGATGTCTGGGCGCTTGTCCACTTCGGTGGCCGCCTCATCCACAGCCTTGGTGCGCTCGGCCTTGTACTCGGCTGTGCGCTGGCGCCGCACCTTGGACATCATCTTGTCCAGCATGGTGGACTCGGCTTGCTGGTTGGCCTTGTCGATGGCCTTGGTGTAGGCGCTCCACTCGGCCGACGTCATGCCAGCTTGTTGACGGTCTCTGAAGTTGGGCTCCAGCCCCGTGGTCTTGCGCGCTTCATCGATCTCGGCGTCTGTGGCTAGCAGCCGGTCGAACACGCCACGAATGTCGTTATTGATGGGGGTGTCTAGGCCTGAGACGGTCTGATAGATCCGAGTCAGCCACTGCTTGAAGCGGCTGAAGACGCGGGCCAGTTTGGCGCTAGGGGCCTTGCCCTCCATGAAGTACGCTTCCGCCGCGCGCGCGAACTGTTCATGCTGCTCAGTGGAGATGCTTTCGCCTTCGTGGCCCAGCCAATCGGACACCGTGCGCATGTCGTCTTTCAACTGCGCTGGGGCGTCTGGCCGGTTGGCGTCTTGCATCAATTCTTCCAGCCACGCATGGCCGGATTCGTGAATCAGCGTGCTGGAGTCCTTGTTGGCAAATATGCTGATCAGCGCCTTACCGTCGCTAAAGCCAATCTTGCCGCGCTGCGCTTGCGCGAACTCGCGTGGCGCCACTGCAGCCTGATCGGCTTCGCCTTTCTGGATGGTGATGCCCGATTGCTGGTAGGCATCGAATGGATCAATACCCAGGCGCTCGCCCCGCGTTGCGTAGCGCGCGGCATAGATGGCGGCGTACTTGCTGGCTAGAGTGTCGCTATAGCCTGCCGCGATGGCTTGCTGACGCACCTGGTCGGTGATGCGCTGCACACTGTCGCTCAGGTCCGCCTTTGATGCCTCATCGGTTGCCTGCTTGATGCGCTCAGCGTATTCGCTTTGAAATTGCTTGGCCTCGTTGATGCTCATGGCATCTGAGCCCACGCGGATGTCAGGCAGCAAATGGTTGGCCACATCGGACCCAGCCAGGTGAGACACGAAATCAGCGGTCGGGATCACGACGTCGCCACCGGTTCCTGCAGCCTCTGCCAGCTGCTTGGGCATGTCCTGCACAAAACCAAAAAGCGGATCTTGGGTTCTGTCCGTCAAGGCCTGCGGATCAAGCCGCGCGCCTTGGTACAACTCGCGGATGCGCTCGGCTGGCACGTAAAGGTTTTCTACGGGTGTGCCGTCCGTCTGCTGCTGCATCAACTCCTGGAAGTCTTGCAGCGACCTGTCGCGCAACTTGGACTCGGACGCGCCGTCAAGCAAGTTCTTGAACACCTGCGTCTGGGCTTCGGCATTTTGCGCTGCGCGGAAATCACCGTACAGCCCGAGTCCGTGCATGGTGCCGTGCATAGCGCCAAGCAGGATCGCGCCATTGATGGCCGAGTCCTTGAGGCGTTCGATGATCTCTGCCGGATCGCTGTTGAAGTGCCCATCGCTGACAGCCTTGGCGATCTCCTCGCCCATGATGCTGGACGCTTCCATGGCCGTCATGACACCAGCACCTTGCGCCGCACCCTTTGCGGTGTTGGCGGCCATCCTGGCGACAGCAGCTGTGAAAGTGGGGGTCTGAACTGCCCGAGTGATAGCCTCCTGAGAAAGCGACTCGGCAGTCTGGCCCAGCAATTTGCTTTCTACGCCGCTGGCATATTTGCCAATCATGTAGGTGGCCACGCCTGTGAAAATAGCGCCGAACTGCTTACCTGCCTCGGAAACTGGCTGGCCGTCAGAGCCGCGCATTTCGTTGAGTTTAAGGTAAGCGTTACCGGCCGCCACACGCGCCATGTCTGCATTGAAGCCAATGGCTTCACCGACTAGGGCTCCTGGAACAGCCCCAACCCCGCCAGCTGACAGGCCTAGCGCCCCACCGCCAACGGCTTCCGGTAAGCCGGAGATGGCGTTATCGACCAGGCCAGTCAAGAAGCCCGTGGCGTTCTGAACCGTCCCGATTGCGCCATTGAGCTTAGGTGTCGCGGCCAGTTTTCCCTGAAGGGTCTGAATCTCTCTGTCTGTCTGGGGCATTTGCTGCCCTGCCAAGTCGGCGGCCTGCTTGACGTTGCCTGCGCGGCCAAGTTGGTTTGAAAGAAGTGCACTGCTTGCGCCCGTTTTGAGTGCCGTTGTCAGTTGCTCGATGACGCCTAGCTTGTTGAAGTCATCTTGGGCGATACGGGCGGCTAGAGGGTTGTTGGCGACGAAAGCAGAGAGCTCCGGGCTACCGTCTAGCGTCTTGAGGTTGCCCTGCAATTGAGCAGACTGCTGGGCTTGATCTAGGTTTTGTTCTACGGCCGGTTGGGGGATGTCAAGTTGTCGCGCTAACGAAAGCGCCTGCGCCTCCCGTTCTGGCTTAGTGCCCTGCGCTGCTAGTGTTGTGTCCTGCAAATAACTGGCATTAATCTTGAATGCCATGCGGTATCTTGGGAACGGAGATACCGCGATGAGAACAGGCCGACCAAAGAC
>RXJQ01000069.1 GCA_003963115.1 Burkholderiales bacterium | reverse complement strand
GCGAGGGTTTGCTGCTTCATATGGCCTCCTGTGCTGAAGCACAGGCATGCAAGTCGTACGCCAGTCAGCGGACCTTTTTCAGTGCATCCCTAACCACATGCGCGGCTACGAGGCCTTCCCCGATGACCCGGAGCTGGCCGCCTTCGATCCCATGGACCGCAAGTTCGTGGCCGTGGCCCGCCTGCACCCCGAGTCCCCGCCCATTCTGCAGGCTGCCGATTGCAAGTGGCTGGACTGGTCTTCCGCCCTGGCCAAGCATGGCGTGCGCGTGCAGTTCCTGTGCGATGCGGACCTGCATCGCTTTCATCTCCACAAGTTCGGCGAGTAAGCTGATCGGCCATGAGCGACTTCTTCCGCTTCCCCCACACGCCCCACATCGCCTGGCTGGGCGCCGGCACGCCGCGCGACGACAAGGTCTTGTCTCATGAGGAAGTGACCGCCTTGCTGGCCCACCCGGTGGTGGTTGAAGAAAAGCTCGACGGCGCCAACATGGGCATCTCCTTCAACGCCGATGGTGTGCTGCACGTGCAGAACCGGGGCCAGTACCTCAACAAGCCTTATGGCGGGCAGTTCGCGCGCTTGCAGGAGTGGCTGGTGATCCGCGAAGACGCCTTTTTCGATGCCCTGGGGGACCAGCTCATCCTATTTGGGGAATGGTGCGCGGCCCAGCACTCGCTGGACTACGAAACCCTGCCGGACTGGTACCTGGCCTTCGACGTGTATGACCGCGCCACGGGCCGCTTCTGGAGCACCCGCCGCCGACACGAGTTGGCGCAAAAGCTCCAGGTGCGCGAGGTGCCGCGTGTGAGCATGGGTCAAACCTCTGTCAAGGAGCTCACCGAGTGGGTCAACAGCCACCGCAGCCACTACCGTGAGGGCTCACTGGAGGGGGTGGTCGTTCGTCATGAGGATGATGACTGGTTGCTCAACCGGGGCAAGCTGGTCCGCCCGGACTTCGTGCAAAGCATCGAGGAGCACTGGCGCAGCCGCGCCTTGCAATGGAACCGGATCAGCTGGGATCAGGACGATCAGGGCTGAGCCAGCCAGCGCTGAGCGAGTTTGACCCACAAGGTGGCGCCCAGCGGGATCAGCTCGTCGTTGAAGTCGTAGCTGGGGTTGTGCAGCATGCAGGGCCCCATGCCGTGGCCGGCCTCGCGGTGGGTGCCATCGCCATTGCCGATCACGAAATAGGCACCGGGCTTATCGATCAGGAAGAAGCTGAAGTCCTCGGCGCCCATGGTGGGCTCGAACTCGCGCACCCGGCTGGCGCCGGCCACCTCGGTCATCACCTGGCGCACGAAGGCGCTCTCGGCCGGGTGGTTGATGGTGGGCGGGTAGTTGCGGCAGAACTCGAATTCGGCGCTGGCGCCAAAGGCCGCACAGACATGCCGCGTCATCTCGCGCATGCGGTTTTCGATCAGGTCCAGCACCTCGGTGGTGAAGGTGCGCACCGTGCCCTGCATGGTCACCGACTCGGGGATCACATTGGTGGCTTCGCCCGCTTCGATCATGGTCACCGAGATCACGCCGGTTTCGACGGGCCGCATATTGCGCGTCAAGATGGTCTGGAAACTCTGCACCAGTTGGCAGGCGATGGGCACGGGGTCGATGCCCAGATGCGGCATGGCGCCATGGCAGCCTTTGCCCTTGATGGTGATCAGAAATTCATTGCTGGAGGCGAAGCAGGGGCCGCTCTTGATGGCGAACTCGCCCACGGCCATGCCGGGCCAGTTGTGCATGCCGAAGATCGCGTCCATCGGGAAGCGCGTGAACAGGCCGTCCTTGATCATCTCGCGCGCGCCGCCACCGCCCTCTTCGGCGGGCTGGAACACGAGGTAGACGGTGCCGTCGAAATCGCGTTTGGCGGCCAGATGCTGGGCCGCGGCCATCAGCATGGCGGTGTGGCCGTCGTGCCCGCAGGCATGCATGCGGCCTGGGTGCCGGCTGGCATGGGCAAAGGTGTTGTGCTCGGTCATGGGCAGGGCGTCCATGTCGGCACGCAGGCCGATGGCACGCTTGCCGGGGCGCCCTTTGATCACACCCACCACGCCGGTCTTGCCCAGGTCGGTGTGCACCTCGATGCCCCAGTTGCGCAGGGTCTTGGCGATCAGCTCGGCTGTGCGCTCTTCCTGAAAGCACAGTTCCGGGTGGGCATGGATGTCGCGTCGAAACGCCCGCATGGCGTCGGCCTGATCCTGCAACTCCGGCAGGACAGTCGGGGGCAGTTCGGCGTTCAGGACAGTCATGTTGAAGGGAACAATTCGAACGGGAGTGTCATATTACCCGTCCGAAAGCCCCCAGGCTATTTATAGTGTCCGCTCGTCACGACCAACGAGGAGATTCGCCATGAGCGACGTCCAATTTTCGCAAGCGCACAACCTGGGGCTGGAAAAGGCCCGTGAACTGGCCAAGCAGTGGGCCGAAGACTCCGCCAAGAAGATGGGGCTGGAGTGCAAGCACACCGAAGGCGCCGACAAGGACACCATCACCTTCGAGCGCATGGGCGTCAACGGCCTGATGACCGTGACGGGCACCAGCTTCGACCTCGAAGTCAAGCTGGGCATGATGATGAAGGCCTTTAAGCCCATCATCGAAGCCGAGATCGCCAAGAACCTCGGCCGCATTGTCGAGAAGGCGTCAGGCAAGGCCTGATTGCGCATCAGGCCCGGCCCAGGGCTTCTCAGCGCATCACTTCTTGAGCGATTCGATCAGGTCGATGTAGGCCTGCTTGGCGGCGTCCTGGGTCTTGCCTTTCAGGCTTGCCCAGGCGTCGTACTTGGCGCGGCCGACGAAATCGGTGAAGCCGGGGCGGTCGCCTTGCACATCGCCCACGCTGCCTTGCTTGAACAGCGAGTAGATCTGCAGCAGGGTGTTGTTGTCGGGCTTGGCGGGCAGCAGCTTGGAGTCGGCCAGGGCCTTCTCGAAACGGGCTTGAAGATCGGACATGTTTGTCTCCTGTTTGAAAGCGCGGCAAACATGTTAGCGCCCGTTTGACGCGTCGGGTCACGCCCGGGGCCCCTCAACCCCCTCAAGCCAGTGCCTGAAAAACCATGGGGTCATGGCGGATTCCCTAAAATCTCCAGCCCCATGAGCGCCGTCACCTTCCACAACATCACCAAGACCTTCCAGTCCGCCGGTCGCACCGTGCGTGCGCTGCAGGGTGTCAGCTTCGACATCCAGGAAGGCGAGTTCTTCGGCCTGCTGGGCCCCAACGGCGCGGGCAAGACCACCCTGATCAGCATCCTGGCAGGGCTGAGCCGGGCCACGTCCGGTAGCGTCACCGTGCAGGGGCACGACGTGGTGGGCGACTATGCCGCCGCCCGTCGGGCGCTGGGTGTGGTCCCCCAGGAGCTGGTGTTCGACCCCTTTTTCTCGGTTCGCGAGACCCTGCGCATCCAAAGCGCCTATTTCGGCCTGCGCCGCAATGACGACTGGATCGACGAGTTGCTGGCCAATCTGGGCCTGAGTGACAAGGCCGAGGCCAATATGCGTCAGCTTTCCGGTGGCATGAAGCGCCGCGTGCTGGTGGCCCAGGCTCTGGTGCACCGCCCGCCCGTCATCGTGCTGGACGAGCCCACGGCCGGCGTGGACGTGGAGCTGCGCCAGACCCTGTGGCAATTCATCGCCCAGCTCAACAAGCAAGGCCATGCCGTGCTGCTGACAACGCACTACCTGGAGGAGGCTGAAGCCTTGTGCCAGCGCATCGGCATGCTCAAGCAGGGCCAGCTCGTGGCGCTGGACCGCACCTCCGAGCTGCTGGCTGGCACGGCCTCGACCATGCTGCGCTTCAAGACCGATGCCGCCTTGCCTGCCGATCTGGCGCTCCATGCTCGGGTCACAGGCCGCATCGTGCAGCTGCCGGCGCACAGTGCCATCGAGGTCGAGCAGATCCTCAGCCGTCTGCGGGCCGCCCAGTGCAAGGTCGAAGACCTGGAGCTGGGCCGAGCCGACCTCGAAGACGTGTTCCTGGAGATCATGCAAAGCCATCAGCGAGGCCCCGCCTTGGCGTCGGCCATCCACAACACGGGGGTGACAGCATGACGAGCTGGACCGCCTCCGTGATGGCGTCTGTTCAGGGCGCCCGCCCGCTGTTCATGAAGGAAGTGCTGCGCTTTTGGAAGGTGAGCTTCCAGACCATTGGCGCGCCGGTGCTGACGGCCGTGCTCTATCTGCTGATCTTCGGCCATGTGCTGGAAGACCATGTCCAGGTGTTCAAGGGTGTGGGCTACACGCGGTTCCTCATCCCAGGCCTGGTGATGATGAGCCTGCTGCAGAACGCCTTTGCCAACAGCTCGTCCTCGCTGATCCAGAGCAAGATCACCGGCAACCTGGTCTTCGTCCTGCTCACGCCGCTGTCCCACCGCGCCTGGTTTCTCGCCTACGTGGGTGCCTCGCTGGTGCGCGGGCTGGCCGTGGGAACGGGGGTCTTTCTGGTGACAGCCTGGTTTGCGCCGCCCGGCCTGGTCGAACCCTGGTGGGCCCTGGTGTTCGCGCTGCTGGGTGGCTGCCTGCTGGGTGCGCTGGGCCTGATCGCCGGGTTGTGGGCCGACAAGTTCGACCAGATGGCGGCCTTCCAGAACTTCATCATCGTGCCCATGACCTTCCTGTCGGGCGTGTTTTATTCGGTGCATTCGCTGCCGGCCTTCTGGCAGGGCCTGTCTCACCTCAACCCCTTTTTCTACCTGATCGACGGGTTTCGACGCGGCTTTTTCGGCGCCAGCGATGTCAGCCCCTGGCTCAGCTTGGGCGTGGTGGCGACTGCCACACTGGGTGTTTCCGCCGTGGCGCTGCGCCTTTTGAAGTCCGGGTACAAAATCCGGTCCTGAAATCCTTTTTGTCTGTTTTGCAAGAGTCCGCCATGGCCAACCCCACTCCCGCCGAAGTCCAGCAATACATCGCCGCAGGCCTGCCTTGCGAGCACCTGGTGGTGGAGGGCGACGGCGAGCATTTCTTCGCCACCATCGTGTCGGCCGAATTCGAGGGGAAGAACCGGGTTGGACGCCACCAGCGCGTTTACCGGGCCCTGGGCGATAGAATGCGGGCTGAGATTCACGCGCTGTCCATGAAGACCCTGACGCCGGCCGAATGGGCCCAACAGGCCTGATTCGCATCCAGGCCTGATTTCACAGTCTGAATGGGCGAACCCTGATCATCTCCCGACAAACCGTTCCCCACTTGTTCGGCGCGACCCCGCCCAGGCGGAGGCTTCGCGCCCTTTGCGTTTCCTCATGGACAAACTGCTGATCCGCGGCGGTCGTCGCCTTCAAGGCGAAGTGACGATCTCTGGTGCCAAAAATGCCGCCTTGCCCGATCTCTGTGCCGCTTTGCTGAGTGTCGAGCCGGTCACGCTGGCCAATGTGCCGCAGCTGAAGGACGTGTCCACCACGCTCAAGCTGCTGGGCAATATGGGTGTCGTGGCCGAGCGACACGCTGAAGACCCCGGCCGTGTCACCCTGGACGCCAGCCGGGTCGACAAGCCCGAGGCGCCGTATGAGCTGGTCAAGACCATGCGCGCCTCCATCCTGGTGCTGGGCCCGCTGCTGGCACGCTTTGGCCGTGCGCGCGTGTCGCTGCCAGGCGGTTGCGCCATCGGCTCTCGTCCGGTGGACCAGCACATCAAGGGCCTGCAGGCCATGGGCGCGCAGATCACGGTCGAGCACGGCTACATCGAGGCCCGCACGCCGCTGGACGCCAACGGCAAGCCCACTCGCCTCAAGGGGGCCCGCATCACGACCGACATGGTCACGGTGACCGGCACCGAGAACTTCCTGATGGCAGCCAGCCTGGCGGAAGGCGAAACCATTCTGGAGAACGCCGCTCAGGAGCCCGAGATCATCGATCTGGCCAATCTGCTGATCGCCATGGGTGCGAAGATCGAAGGCCAGGGTACGCACCGCATCCGCATCCAGGGTGTGGACAAGCTGCACGGCCTCACCAACGCCCGGGCTCACCAGATCATCCCTGACCGCATCGAAACGGGTACCTTCCTGTGTGCCGTCGGCGCGGCCGGTGGGGACGTCACCTTGCGCAAGGCCGATGCCGAGCACCTGGAAGCCGTTATCGAGAAGCTGCGTGACGCCGGCGTGAAGATCGAGACCGGGCGCGATGGCGGCGAGGGCTGGATCCGCGTGCAGGCCGACGCCCGCCCCAAGGCCGTGGGCTTCCGCACCCGCGAGTACCCCGCCTTCCCAACCGACATGCAAGCCCAGTTCATGGCGCTCAACTGCGTGGCCGAAGGCACGGCCGTGATCCACGAGACCATCTTCGAAAACCGCTTCATGCACGTCAACGAGCTGATCCGCCTGGGCGCCAGCATCACGGTGGACGGCCACAGCGCCGTGGTCACGGGCGTGCCCAGGCTGTCCGGCGCCACGGTGATGGCCACCGACCTGCGCGCCTCGGCCAGCCTGGTGATCGCCGGCCTGGTGGCCGATGGCGAGACCCTGGTCGACCGCATCTACCACCTCGACCGTGGCTATGACCGCATGGAAGCCAAGCTCAGAGCCATTGGCGCCGACATCGAACGAGTGAAATGACCCACCCCCTACGCGCTTCGCGCGCCCCCTCAAGGGGGCGACACCGACGGACCGGCAAAGCCGGATCCGTGGTGTCCGCTTGATGAGGCCCTGCTACTCGCCAAACCTATGATTACCCTAGCGCTTTCCAAAGGCCGCATCTTCGAAGAGACCCTGCCGCTGCTGGCCGCCGCCGGCATCCAGGTGACCGAAGACCCGGAAAAGTCCCGCAAGCTCATCCTGCCCACCAACCGTGAAGACGTTCGGGTGGTGTTGGTGCGCGCCACCGACGTGCCCACCTATGTGGCCCATGGCGGTGCCGACATCGGCGTGGCCGGCAAGGACGTGCTGATCGAGCATGCCGGCGAAGAGGGCGATGCGGGCCTGTACCAGCCGCTGGACCTCAACATCGCCAAGTGCCGCATGAGCGTGGCCGTGCGCGCCGACTTCGACTACGAGGCCGCCGTCAAGCAGGGCTCGCGCATCCGCGTGGCCACCAAGTACACCACCATTGCGCGCCAGCACTTCGCCGACAAGGGCGTGCACGTGGACCTCATCAAGCTCTATGGCTCGATGGAACTGGCGCCGCTGACCGGCCTGGCCGATGCCATCGTGGACCTGGTCTCCACCGGCAGCACGCTCAAGGCCAACAAGCTCGTTGAAGTAGAGCAGATCATGCAGATCAGCTCGCGCCTGGTGGTCAACCAGGCTGCGCTCAAGCTCAAGCGCGAACCCATTCGCGCGCTGATCCAGGCTTTCGAGTCCGCCATCCCGAAGTGATTTGATCTCTGAGATCCCTGTGCCCATGACCGTCCAGATCCGCCACCTCGCCACCTCCCAGCCCGATTTCGATGCCGCCTTCCAGAAGGTGCTGCATTGGTCGGCCGAGACCGACACGGCCATCGAAGACCGCGTGGGCGCGATCCTGGCCGATGTCCGCCTACGCGGCGACGCGGCGGTGCTGGAGTACACCGAGCGTTTCGATCACCTGCCGGCTGCGAGCATGGCCGCGCTGGAGTTAGGACAGGCCGAACTCCAGTCGGCGTTCGAGGGCCTGCCTGCGGCCCAACGTGACGCGCTGGAAAGCGCCGCCCAGCGCGTGCGCAGCTACCACGAACGCCAGAAGGAGGCCTGTGGCCTGAGCTGGCAATACCGCGACGAAGACGGCACGCTGCTGGGACAGAAGGTCACGCCGCTCGACCGCGTGGGCATTTATGTGCCCGGTGGTAAAGCGGCCTACCCATCGTCGGTGCTGATGAATGCCATCCCTGCCCATGTGGCCGGTGTTGGCGAGATCATCATGGTCGTGCCCACACCGCATGGCGTGAAGAACCAGATGGTGCTGGCCGCCGCTTACGTGGCCGGCGTGAGCCGCGCCTTCACCATCGGTGGCGCGCAGGCCGTTGCGGCACTGGCCTATGGCACGGCCACTGTGCCCAAGGTCGACAAGATCACCGGCCCGGGCAATGCCTATGTGGCGAGCGCCAAGAAGCATGTGTTCGGTCAGGTTGGCATCGACATGATTGCCGGCCCCAGCGAGATCCTCGTGCTGGCCGACGGTACAACGCCGCCTGACTGGGTCGCCATGGACCTCTTCAGCCAGGCCGAGCACGATGAACTCGCGCAAAGCATCCTGCTGTGCCCCGATTCCGACTACATCGCCAAGGTGCGGGCCGAGATTGACCGCCTGCTGCCCACCATGCCGCGCGCTAACATCATCCGCGCCTCGCTGGAAGGGCGTGGTGCCCTGATCCACACGCGCAGCATGGAAGAGGCCTGCGAGATCAGCAACCGCATCGCGCCCGAGCACCTTGAAGTCTCGTCCAATGACCCGCACAAGTGGGAGCCGCTGCTCAAGCATGCCGGGGCCATCTTCCTTGGCGCCTATACCAGTGAATCGCTGGGTGATTACTGTGCCGGCCCCAACCACGTGCTGCCCACCTCGGGCACGGCGCGCTTCTCGTCGCCACTGGGTGTGTACGACTTCCAGAAGCGCTCCAGCCTGATCGAGGTGAGCGAAGCCGGTGCCCAGGTGCTGGGCAAGACGGCTGCCGTGCTGGCTTACGGCGAAGGCCTTCAGGCCCACGCTCAGGCCGCCGAATTCCGCTTGAATGGCCGCCTCAAGAAATGAACAGCCAGACCCCCATGAGCCTGCTCGACGTATTCCGCCCCGATGTGCTGGCAATGCACGCCTATGTCGTGCAAGATGCAGCCGGCTTCATCAAGCTCGATGCGATGGAGAACCCTTTCACCCTGCCGGCGGCCCTGCAGGCCAAGCTGGGTGAGCGCCTGGGCCAGGTGGCGATGAACCGCTACCCTGGTGTGCGCGTCAACGACCTGCATGCCGCGCTGCGCACCTACGCGCATGTGCCTGCCGATTGCGGCCTGGTGCTGGGCAATGGCTCAGACGAGTTGATCTCGCTGCTGTCCGTGGCCTGTGCCAAACCCGGCGCCGTGGCCCTTGCGCCGCTGCCTGGCTTCGTGATGTACGAGGCTTTTGCCAAGCAGACGGGCATGCAGTTCGTCGGTGTGCCGCTCACTGCCGACTTCGAGCTCGATGGCCCCGCCATGCTGGCCGCCATCCGCGAGCACAAGCCAGCCCTGACCTACATCGCCTACCCGAATAACCCCACGGCCAATCTGTGGGATGACGCCGTGATCGAGCAGATCGTGCAGGCCGTGGCGGCCAACGGCCAGGGCCTGGTCATCATCGACGAGGCCTACCAGCCTTTCGCGAGCAAGTCCTACCTCGATCACCTCCCCCGGCATCCCCATGTGCTGTTGATGCGCACCCTGTCGAAATTCGGACTGGCCGGCGTTCGCCTGGGCTACATCATGGGGCGCCGGGATCTCATTGAGCAGGTTGAAAAGGTCCGCCCGCCCTACAACGTCAGCGTGCTCAACATCGAGGCCGCTTTGTTTGCCCTGGAACATGCCGACGAGTTCGCTCGCCAGGCCGAGGTCATCAAGTCCGAGCGCGAACGCCTGATGGCCGCCTTGGCCAAGATGCCCGGCGCCAAAGCCTATCCCAGCCAGGCCAATATGATTTTGGTGCGCGTAAACGACGCTGCGGCCACCTTCCAGGCCCTGAAAGCTAGGGGCATCCTGATCAAAAATGTGGCGGGCATGCACCGTTTGCTGGCAAACTGTATCCGCCTGACCGTGGGCCTGCCCTCGGAAAACGACGCGCTGATCGCGGCCCTGGCCGACATCCTGCGCGAACCCCTGACCGCCAACCCTGCATGAACGCTCCTGACATGGCCGCTTCTGCCTGCGCCGACCGCGTGGCCGAAGTCACCCGCAACACCGCTGAAACCCAGATCACCGTGCGCGTCAACCTCGACGGCACGGGTGCGGCCAAGCTGCACACCGGCATCGGCTTTTTCGACCACATGCTGGACCAGATCGCCCGCCATGGCCTGATCGACCTGGACATCCACGCCGTGGGCGACCTGCACATCGACGGGCACCACACGGTGGAAGATGTGGGCATCACGCTGGGCCAGGCCTTCGCCAAGGCCGTGGGCGACAAGAAGGGCATCCGCCGCTACGGCCACGCCTACGTGCCGCTGGATGAAGCGCTGTCGCGCGTGGTGATCGATTTTTCTGGCCGTCCGGGCCTGCACATCCACCTGCCGTTCACCTCGGGCAGCATCGGCGGCTTCGACACCCAGCTGACTTACGAATTCTTCCAGGGCTTCGTCAACCACGCTGGCGTCACCGTGCACATCGACAACCTGAAGGGTGCCAACGCACACCATCAGTGCGAAACCGTGTTCAAGGCCTTCGCACGCGCCTTGCGTGCCGCCCTGGAGCGTGATCCTCGCATGGCCGGCGTGATCCCGTCGACCAAGGGTTCGCTGTGAGCCTGTTTGCCTCTCTCTCTGTGGTGATGCTTTCTCTTTGACTCCATGAGCCAGACATCGACAGTGGCCGTGATCGACTACGGCATGGGCAATCTGCGCTCCGTCTCGCAGGCGGTTGAACACGCTGCCAAGGATCTGGACCTGAAAGTGGTCGTGACCAATGACCCGGATGTGGTGCGCGCGGCCGAACGCGTGGTGCTGCCGGGGCAGGGCGCCATGCGCGATTGCATGCGCGAGCTGCGCGATGCCCATCAAGGTGGGCTGCTGGGCGCCGTGCTGCATGCGGCCGAGAACAAGCCGCTGATGGGCGTGTGCGTGGGCATGCAGATGCTGCTCGACCACTCCGAAGAGCAGGACACGCCGGGCCTGGGCCTCATTCCGGGCCGCGTCATCAAGTTCCGGCTCGATGGCTTCAAGCAGCCCGATGGCAGCCGTTACAAGGTTCCCCAGATGGGTTGGAACCGCGTGCACCAGTCCCGCCATGCCGGTGTGTGGGGTGGCCAGCCGCATCCGGTCTGGGCCGGCGTGCCAGACGACAGCTACTTCTACTTCGTCCACAGCTACCATGCGCTTGTGGATAATCCCCAACACAGCGCTGGCGAAACCGACTACGGTGTCCGCTTTACCTGCGCCGTTGCCCGGGATAACATTTTCGCGACCCAGTTCCACCCTGAGAAAAGCGCCGAACACGGTTTGGCCCTTTACCGCAATTTCCTGCTTTGGAAACCCTGAAGGGTTAGCCGGGGCTTTTGACGATTTTTTCCACCCACCCGCACCACAGCCATGCTGCTGATCCCAGCGATTGACCTGAAAGACGGCAAGTGTGTTCGCCTCAAGCAAGGCGACATGAATGACTCCACCACCTTCGGCGAGGACCCGGCCGCGATGGCCCGGCGATGGTTGAACGCGGGTGCGCGGCGCCTGCACTTGGTGGACCTCAACGGCGCCTTCGCCGGCAAGCCCGTCAACGAGGCGGCCATCAAGGCCATCATCAAGGAGGTGGGCGACGAGATCCCCGTGCAGTTGGGAGGCGGCATCCGCGACCTCGACACCATCGAGCGCTACCTGGATGACGGTCTGAGCTACGTCATCATCGGTACGGCCGCGGTGAAGAACCCCGGCTTCCTCAAGGATGCGTGCAGCGCCTTTGGTGGTCACATCATCGTCGGCCTGGACGCCAAGGACGGCAAGGTGGCCACCGATGGCTGGAGCAAGCTCTCCGGTCACGAGGTGATCGACCTGGCCCAGAAGTTCGAGGACTACGGCGTCGAAGGCGTGATCTATACCGACATCGGCCGCGACGGCATGCTTTCGGGCATCAACATCGAGGCCACGGTCAAGCTGGCGCAAGCCTTGTCCGTGCCGGTGATCGCCTCGGGCGGCCTCTCGAACCTCAAGAACATCGAAGAGCTGTGTGCGATCGAGTTCGAAGGCGTTGAAGGCGTGATCTGTGGCCGTGCCATCTACACGGGCGATCTGGACTTTGCCGAGGCCCAAAAGCGCGCCGACCAACTCAACGGCGAAGGCTGATAGCGGAACCATCGTGCTGGCCAAACGCATCATTCCCTGCCTGGACGTGACAGGCGGGCGCGTCGTCAAGGGCGTCAATTTCGTTGAACTGCGCGATGCCGGCGACCCGGTCGAGATCGCCGCACGCTACAACGAGCAGGGCGCCGACGAACTCACCTTCCTTGACATCACCGCGACCAGCGACGGCCGCGACCTGATCCTGCACATCATCGAGGCCGTGGCTTCGCAGGTCTTCATCCCGCTGACCGTGGGTGGTGGCGTGCGCACCGTGGAAGACGTGCGGCGTTTGCTCAATGCCGGTGCCGACAAGGTCAGCTTTAACTCGGCGGCCATTGCCAACCCACAGGTCATCCGTGACGCATCGGACAAATACGGTTCGCAGTGCATCGTGGTGGCCATCGATGCCAAGAAGCGCCAGGGTGATGACCTGGCCGCCAAGGGGCCGGGCTGGGACGTCTACAGCCACGGTGGTCGCAAGAACGTGGGCCTTGACGCCGTGGCCTGGGCCACGCAGATGGCCGAGTACGGCGCGGGCGAAATCCTGCTGACCAGCATGGACCGCGATGGCACCAAGTCGGGCTTCGACCTGGCGCTGACCCGCACCGTGAGCGATGCCGTGGGCGTGCCCGTGATCGCGTCCGGTGGCGTGGGTAATCTGGACCATCTGGCCGATGGCGTGCAGCAGGGTGGGGCCGATGCCGTGCTGGCGGCCAGCATCTTTCACTACGGCGAGTACAACGTGGCGCAGGCCAAGGCGCTGATGGCGCAGCGTGGCATCCCCGTGCGCATCTGATCTGCCCAAGCCCGCGCAAACCCATAGGCCGCCGCATGCGGCCTTTTTCATTTCATGTGAAAACCATCACACTCATCCCTACATGGGATTGGCGTAAAGGCCACGTTCACAAAAGCAATAAGCGTAATGTGTGAATCGGGAATCGCGATGCTTTCCGTGCCAAGGTCGATGGTTGACCGGGCCGCCAGAAAGCGTTTTTGACTTCGAAAGGAGTAGCCCATGTCCCTTTCCACACGCTTCAGGGCATTGCCTCTGTCATCCATGACCACGGCGCCGGAGCTACCCAAGTGGCAACGCCTGGCCTCGCCGGACGACCCTGCCTTGGGCCTGTTGACCGACTTGCAGCACAGCCCCTGTGTGGTCGCCCATCAGCAAGATGGCCTGGACCAGACCCTGCACCTGATGATGCGCGCAGGCGTTCGCATGGTGTTCGTGTCTGACGCCGATGGCACGCTGGTTGGCGTGGTCACGGCCGACGACATCCAGGGTGAGCGGCCGGTCGTGCATGCCTCGGCACGCCAGATGTCGCGCCATGAACTGACCGTGGCCGACGTGATGGTGCCTGTCACCCAGTGGGATACGGTGGACTTGTCGACCGTGCGCAATGCCAGCCTGGGTGATGTCGCCGAGACCATGCACCAGCATGACCTGCGCTACCTGCTGGTCACGCAAAAGAAGGGCGGCAAGACCATGCTGCGCGGGCTGTTCTCTGCCACCCGTCTGGAGATGGCGATGAACACCACCATCGAGCCCGACTTGCACTCGCGCAGCTTTGCCGAGCTGGGGCAGGTGCTGTCCCACTGAGGCTGGCGACGGTCAGCCATTGCGGTCGGGGTCTGCGGGCAGCCACAGCTCGAAGCAGGCGCCTTCGCCCGGACTGTTGACCACCCGGACCTTGCCACCGTGACGCCTGGCCACGGTATCGATGAAGACCAGGCCCAGGCCGATGCCTGCGGCCAGCTTGGAGGGACGGCCCTGTTCGACGCGTTCATAGCGCTTGAACAGCCGGCCCAGTTCCGACTCCGGGATGCCGGGGCCCTGGTCGCGCACGGCGATCACGTGGTGTCCCTGTTCCTGCATCACCGACACCAGGACCTGCCCTCCCTTGGGGCTGAACTTGATGGCATTGCTCAAGAGGTTGCTCAGGGCGCGGTGGATGAGGTAGTCGTCGAAGGTGGCCGTTTGCGTGCGGCCTTCGGGCCAGGTGTTCACCAAGGTGATGTCCTTGGCGCGCGCCTGCAAGGCCATCTCGTCGATGCAGTCCTGTGCGGTCTTGATCAGGTCGCCTGACGCTGGGGCGATGGCGCGGGTCTCGGCGCGCATCACCTGCAGCAACTCTTCGCACAGCTCCAGGGTGTGGCGGGCCATGGCCTCGACGTGGTGCAGCGTTTCCTCAAGCGACATCTTGCCGCCGATGCGGTGCAGATCGACCAGCGAGATCAGCGAGGCCTGAGGTGAGCGAATGTCATGCGCGATGAAGCCCAGCAACTCGGCGCGTTGCAGCTCGGCCTCCCGCAAGGCGGTGACGTCGGTGGCACAGACGATGGCGCCATGCATGTCCTGCCCCTCGTCGTTGCCCACCAAAGCGACAAGGTACTGCTTGCCACGCGGGTGTGCGGCTGCCGTGCTCACCGGCCTGCGACCATGCGTGGCCTGGTCCAGCAGCATGTCCCAATGCGGGGCCTCGTTGGGCACTAAGGGTGACAGCACCTCGCTCAGCGATCGGCCGATGAGCGCCGATGGGTGGCTGAAGCCCGTCATGGCGCAGGCCTGCTGGTTGGCCTGTGTCACCAGCCGCTGCGCATTGACGACGAAGACCGCGTCCGGCAGGATCGCCAGCGTGTGGGCCAGCAGATGCCTGGCCTGTCGCAACTGCGCGCCGGCCTGGCCGATGGCATCGGTGCGCTGTTGCATGAAGTCGCCCTGGGCCTTCTTGTTGGACAAGAGCCAGTCGGGATGGACGCCCGGTTCACTGGCCATGGTCAGCAGCTCGTGTTCGAGTTCGCGTGCCGTGGCTTCCAGCCGGCGCCAGCTCCACACGGGGTAGCTGAGCAAGGCGCCCAAGGCCAGGCCGAAAGGCTGCCACCAGATGTCCAGCGCCATCAAGCCCCATGACACCAGCACCGCGCCAATGGCCAGGCTCAGGCTGTTGATCAGGGCATGGCGCGGTGTGGCGCGGCGGTACGACCACATCAGCCCCAGCACCAGCGCGGTGGACAGGAGCGCGTTGAGCGCCGATGGCAGCGCGTGGATATGCCGGCCTTGGCGCAAGGCGTCCAGGAACTGTGCGATGACCTCGACGCCCGACATGCCTTCGCCCAATTGCGAGACCGGCGTCTGGAAGGTTTCGCCCAGCCCGTGCGCGGTGACACCGATCAGCACGTGGCGATTGCGGAAGGTGTCCGGCGGGACTTCGCCGCGCAGCAGCGCCGCATAGGACACATGCGCGATGCGGTCCGTGGCACCGAGGTAGGGGATGAGCACCGGATCCTGGCGATGCCAGTATGGCGACGTGTTGATGTGGTCCAGCCTGGCTTGCTCGGGCAGATCGGCGGGCCACTCGTGGGCGACTTGCAGCAAGGCCAGGGCCGGGTGAGGGTAGCGATTGGCCTGGCTGCCTGCCCACAGATAGGCCCAGCGCAAGGTGCCATCCACGTCCAGTGCGGCGTCGGCATGGGCCAGGTGCGCAGCTTGCGCATAAGGGCCGGTGGGGCGCAGCTCATGGCCCTGGCCGACACCATCGAGCGCATGGCTGACCGGCAGCACCACCTTGTCCATCTGGCGCATGACGTCGGCCAGCAGCACGTCTTGCTGCGGGTCGACATCAGGCTCGCTGAGCAGCAGGTCCAGCATGACGGACTTGGGGCGGGCCTGCGCGATCAGCTTCAGCGCCTGGGCATGGACGGATCGCTTCCAAGGCCAACGCCCAACGGCCTGCAAGCTGGCGTCATCGATGGCCACGATCACGACGTCGCCGGCCGGGTGGCGCAGCCAGGTGCTCTGCGCGGCGTCGTACACGGCTTGATCGAGGTGCCAGGTCCAGTGCCACCAGCATGCCGATACCGTCAGCGCGGTGAGGATCAGGCTCACCAGCCACCATTCGCGGTTTTGATGCTGGGTGGTGCTTGGCACGCTGTCGGCCCGAGGCGGCTGCGGGTCGCGTGGGCTCATGGTCGGGAGGTCAGGAAGCGCTCGCCACCCTTGACGCACTGCATGTCACCACTTCTCACGCAGGGCGGCAATAGCACCATCTGAGGCGAGGTGTAGGGACCGATGAAGCCGTCGTCGTCGATGGCACGGTAGCGCACATAAAGGCGCCCCCCTTCGGCGGGCCGAGGCAGGGTGATCTGCGGCGTGGGCGAGGCTGTTTCGTGCAGCATGCGCGTGAAGCCGGCATCCGAGGCCATCTGGAATTCGAAGCGCTGACCCGGCTCGGATTGCAGCTGGAACTGCAGGCTTCCCGGCGTGATGACCGGGGGCGGCGGTTGCGGCGGCGGCTCACGCATCAACAGCAGCTGCGAGTCGCCCCAGGGCCCCATGTCTTGAGCAGCGGCGGTGGTCGCCAGTCGCCAGTGGTAGTCGCCCACGGGCAAAGCCAGGGTGAGTTGCGTGTCCTTCAGCGCCGTGTGTTCCGCGACCAATTGCGTGAAGGCCGCATCCCGCGCGACTTGCAGGCGGTACTGCCTGGCATCGGGGTGTGTGGTCCAGCTCAGCGTGACCTCTTTGGCGCGCACCTTGGCATGGTTGACCGGTGCCGTGGGAATGGGCGGCTCCGGGCGCGCCTTCAAGCGCAGCGCCATGACCGCATCCGGGCCCTCCAGCCCATGGGTATTGGCGATGCGGGCACGCAGGTGGTAGACGCCATCGGGCAGATCGGCCACGCGGAAATGCGCTTGCGGCGACACGGCTTCAGACACGGCTTCAAAGCGAACCCGGCGGAAGTCCGCGTCTTCCGCGATCTGGATACGGTAGCTGGCCGCGCCCGGTGCCTCGGGCAGGTCGATGCGCATCAGGGGCCGCTCGAACAGGGTGGGCACGCCGCCGAGCGTGGGGGCCGAGGGCAGGGCCTGGGGTGTCTCGATGCCGGCTTGGCCATTGGTCACGGTGCCCTGGCCCGCCTGGATCAGCGTGGTGTGCGAACCGCTGCTGAGTGCCACCGTGCCGCTCAAGGTCTCGCCCACGGTGCGTTGGGCGTCGGTGCTCACGCGAAACTCCGTGCCCCGCACGCCCAGCACGGCCTGTGGCGTCTTGATCTGGTAGCGAGGCTGGCCGCCGGTCAGGTGCGTGACCAGGGATTCGACCCGGCCGCGCAGCACCGACCAGATCGAGGCGTAGAAGCCGGCCTCCTCATAGTGGCGCGACGACTCCAGCCGCGCTTCCGTGTCTGCCTGGACCTTGAGGATGGAGCCATCGGCCAACTGCACCGTGACGTAACCGTTGGTGCTGGTTCGCAAGGTCATACCGGGCGGCACGGTGTCGCCTTTGTGAAGCGGCGTGCTGGCTGGTGGCGCGGGCGAGGCGGCCTGCGCCATGGCCGCCTTGCCTCGGGGCTTGGGCTGGCGCCTGTTCGGGGTCTGAGCTTGTGCGGGCTCGGGCGGCGCCATGCTCACGGCATCGCCGACCACCTCCAGCACCACACCCGGTTGGGGCATCGACTTCATCTGGTCCAGCGGGATGCACAAGGCGCTGCCTATCTGCATATGCCTGGGGTCACGCACGTGGTTGACGCGGGCCAGGAACTGCCAATGGCCAGGTTCAGCAAGATAGCGCTGGCTCAGGTCGATCAGGGTGTCGCCTGCGACCACCGTGTGGGTGTGACAAGACACCGTGGCCGCTGCGGCAGACTGGCCGCACATCAGCGTGGCCGCGCCCATCCACACACCAGCCCAGGCTGGTCGGGGGACGAACAGCATGGCCAAAGACTTCCCAGGGTTTGTTGCTTGAATCGACCTGAGCTTACGTGATGCCAGGCGCAGCGGCAAGATGGTCGCGGTGGTCAGTAGCAGGCGTCAAGCCGGGTTGTCGACGTCAATGAACTCATGCTGCAAGCCCAGCCGGGTGGCCAGATGCTGCCCGACGGCTTGGATGCCATAACGCTCGCTGGCATGGTGGCCGCAGGCCATGAAGGCCACGCCCGTTTCTCTCGCATAGTGGGCTTGCGGCTCGGAGATCTCACCTGTCAGGAAAACGTCCGCGCCAGCGGCGATCGCCCCTTCGAAATACCCCTGCGCGCCTCCACTGCACCATGCGGCGCGCTTCAACGCACGTCCATCTCCGGCAATGACCACCGGCTTGCGGCCCAAGGCCAGCTCGACTCGTGTGCTCAGTTCGCCCAGGTCCAGCCCATCCGGCACCGGCCCCACAAAGCCCAGATCCTGGTCGCCGAATCGCGCGTCGGCCACCAGGCCCAGGCGTTGACCCCACTGCGCGTTGTTGCCCAGCGACGCATGGGCGTCCAGCGGCAGGTGGTAGGCCAGCAGGTTGAGGTCATGGCGGATCAGCTGGGCCAGCCGCTGCTTCATCCAGCCGGTGACACGGCCGTCTTGCCCACGCCAGAACAGGCCGTGGTGCACGATGATGGCGTCGGCCTGGGCGGCAATGGCCGCATTGATCAAGGCCAGGCTGGCCGTCACCCCGGTGACGATCTTGCGAATCTCGGGCTTGCCCTCAACTTGCAGACCGTTCGGCCCATAATCCTTGAAGCGGTCGGCCTCCAGCAATTCCTGGAGATGGCGGTGCAAGGCGTCGCGGTCGATCATGGTGGGCCTTTCTGAAGACTTCATGCGTAAAACCTGGCTGATTTTCTCGCAGACGGTGACCGTGGCGGTGGCCGTGCTGTTTGTGGTGTCGACGTTCAAGCCACAGTGGATCCAGGCGGTGTCCTGGCGACAGGTGCTGCCTGGCGCGACCGTGGCGGTGGCGCCGGCCACACCGAGCGTATCGCGCATGCCCGCCTCGTCTGTCATGGGCTTTCGGGACGCTGCCCAGAAGGCCGCGCCCACCGTGGTCAGCGTGATCACGAGCAATTCGGCTGCGCGCAATCCCAGGCGGAACGACCCCTGGTTCCGCTACTTTTTTGGCGACCAGGAGGGGCAGCCGCAATCGGGCATCGGTTCGGGCGTGATCGTGTCGCCCGAAGGCTATGTGCTGACCAACAACCACGTGGTCGAGCGCATGGATGACATCGAGGTCATGCTGACCGACGGGCGCAAGGCCACGGCCAAGGTCATCGGCACCGACCCCGATACCGATCTGGCCGTGCTCAAAATTGATCTGGATCGCCTGCCGTCCATCACCCTGGGCGATTCGGACTCCTTGCAGGTGGGTGACGCCGTGCTGGCCATTGGCAACCCCTTCGGCGTCGGCCAGACGGTGACGGCCGGTATCGTCAGTGCCCTGGGCCGCAACCAGTTGGGCATCAACACCTTCGAGAACTTCATCCAGACCGATGCAGCCATCAACCCGGGCAATTCGGGTGGGGCCCTGGTCGATGCCGGCGGCAACCTCGTGGGCATCAACAGTGCGATCTACTCTCGCTCAGGCGGCAGCCTTGGGATTGGTTTCGCGATCCCCGTGTCCACGGCCCGTCAGGTCATGGAAAGCCTGATCCGCGATGGCCAGGTCACCCGAGGCTGGATCGGTGTGGAGCCGCGCGACCTCACGCCAGAGATGGCCGAGACCTTCAACCTGCCCGTCAAGGACGGCGTGCTGATCACGGGCGTGCTGCACAACGGCCCTGCAGCCCAGGGCGGTATGTTGCCCGGCGATGTGGTGGTGCAGGTGTCAAGCAGCAAGGTGGCCAACACCACGCAACTGCTCAATGCGGTGGCGGCGCTCAAGCCGGGCCAGGCCGCTCAGGTCAAGGTACAGCGACGCGGCGAGATGCTCGATCTGAACGTGGTGGTGGCCAAGCGGCCTCGCACGCCGATTCAGGCGCGCGGTCAGGACCAGGAAGACCAGCAATAAGCTGGCGTTCCCAGGTACTTGGTCAGGATGCCGGCGCGTCCTCGCTGTCGGGTGCGCGTGTGTGCTTGACGAACAACTGTGCGGCCCAAATGCCGGCTTCATACAGCAGGCACATCGGGATGGCCAGCGAGAGTTGCGACACCACGTCAGGCGGTGTGATCACGGCGGCGATCACGAAGGCCAAAACGATGAAGTAGCTGCGGAACTCCTTGAACTTGTCGACCGAGACGATGCCCATGCGCGCCAGGATGACCAGCACCACGGGTACCTCGAAGGCCGCGCCAAAGGCCAGGAACATGTTGAGCACGAAGCTCAGGTAGGCCTCGATATCAGGGGCGGCCGTGATGCTCTTGGGCGCGAAGCTCTGGATGAAGGTGAAGACCTTGCCGAACACGAAGAAGTAGCAAAAGGCCACGCCCGCGAAGAACAGGACAGTGCTGGAGATGATCAGCGGCAGCACCAGGCGCTTTTCATGCGCATACAGCCCAGGCGCCACGAAGGCCCAGATCTGATAGAGCACCACTGGCAGGGCCAGCATGAAGGCGGCCAGCATGGTCACCTTGATGGGCACCATGAAGGGGGAGATCGGGTTGGTGGCGATCAGCGTGGCACCCTTGGGCAGATGCTGCACCAGCGGCAGCGCCAGCAGGTCATACAACGTGGAAGGCGATGGGTAGATCGCCAGCACGGCAAAGGCCACGCCAATGGCGATCACGACGCGGATCAGGCGGTCTCTGAGCTCGATCAGGTGCGACACGAATGGCTGTTCGCTGCCATCCAGCTCGTCTGGTTTTTGAGGGTCGTTCACTCGGAACTCGTTGCGTGGGCAGGTTTAGCGGGGGCCGGGGCGGAAGCGCGCCACCCGTGCGGCACCCGACTGGATGTTGCGGCGCACGCCGTTGCGTTGCTTGTACCAAAGCGGCGTGGCGCCACGCTTGAGGCGCCAGTTCTTGCGCACGGGCGGCCCAAAGCTGTAGTAGGGCGTCGGGACATGCTCGGCGTGATGCGCATCGTCGGCCTGAGGGTCGGTGTAGATGGCGTTGCGGGCCTCGTTGATGCGGTCCTCGACCGACTGGCTCGCCTCGCGCGCGGCCTCTTCGAGGCCTGTCTTGACCTTCTTGAGCTCTTCCAGCTCCATAGAGCGGTTGACCTCGCTTTGCACCTGCGCCACATAACGCTGCGCCTTGCCCATCAAGACGCCCACCGTGCGCGCCACACGGGGCAGGCGCTCAGGGCCGATGACGATCAGCGCCACGGCGCCGATGAGCGCCAGCTTGTCGATGCCGAAATCAATCAAGACTTGCTCTTGGCATCGACGTCAACGGTGTTGGCGTCATTGCGGGCGGCGTTGGTGACTTGCTGGGGCGCAGCAGCCGCCTCGGCGGAGGTGTTGCCGTCCTTCATGCCATCCTTGAAACCCTTGACGGCGGCGCCCAGATCGGTGCCCACGTTCTTGAGCTTCTTGGTGCCAAAGACCATCACCACGATGAGCAGCACGATCAGCCAGTGCCAGATGCTGAATGAACCCATGATCAATTCTCCAAAAGAGTCTGAGGACCCGAAAATAAACCCGACATTCTCAACTGTGCAGGCGAGTCGGCCTCGCATAAGCACATGCGCATTTCGATCAGGATGCGCTTCCTGTACTTGTCTTGTTCTTTCGCATGGCGAACTCCTCCAGGCCGGACAGACCTTCGCGGCGCGCCAGTTCGGCCACGACCTCGTCGGGGTGCAGGCCCAGGTGCGCCATGGCCACCATCGAATGGAACCACAGATCTGCGAACTCGCCCACAAGCGCCTTGCGATGAGCCTCAGAGGGTGCGGCCGACATGTCCTTGCCGGCCATCACCGCCTCAGTTGCTTCCTCACCGACCTTTTTCAAGACGGTGTCAGTGCCCTTGTGGAAGAGGCGGGCCACATAGCTCTTGCCCGGGTCGCCGCCCTTGCGGGATTCGATGACCTCGGCGAGTCGGGCCAGCACGTCCTGGGGTGTGCTTGCGTTCGTGTTCGTTTTTGGGGGCGTGGCGCTCATTTCTGGTAGATGCTTGCGGGATCCTTGATCACCGGGTCAACACTGACCCAATGACCATTGTCGTATTTCTGGAAGAAGCAGCTGTGACGGCCGGTGTGGCAGGCAATGCCCGGCTCGTGGCCCAATTGGGTCACGCGGAGCAGCACGACGTCGTTGTCGCAGTCCATGCGGATGGCATGCACTTTCTGGATGTGGCCGGACTCTTCGCCCTTGTGCCACAGCTTGCGCCGCGAACGGCTCCAGTACACGGCTTCGCCCAGCTCAGCGGTACGCGCCAGGGCCTCGCGGTTCATCCAGGCGAACATCAGCACGTCGCCTGTCTGGTCTTCCTGCGCGATCACCGGCACCAGTCCGTTTTCATCCCAGCGGATCTCATCTAACCAAGTCATGAACCAGAGTGTAGCAATCGGGGGGCCAGGGCCGCGCGGCCCTGTTGCCAGGGGTGACAATCTGAGCTGAACCCCCTCGAAAGGTGCCGCGTGGCTCAGCCGTCTTCTCCTTCGCACTCCCCCTTGCTGGCGCTCACCATGGGCGACGCCTGTGGCATCGGCCCGGAAATCATCGCCAAATGGTGGCGTGCAGGTGGCGGCTCGGCGGTGGTGGTCGGCTCCCCTGCGGTGATGCGGCGGGCATTGGGCTGGCTGCCATTCTCTTGCGAGGTGGTGGCCCTCAATAGCCTGGCCGAGCAGGCCAGCCTGGCATCGGGCCAAATGGGTGTGTGGGCGCCGCCTTGCTTGCCCGAAGACCTGCTGGACGCCCCGATCGGCCAGGTGGACGTGCGGGCCGGACGGGCGGCGGCGGCCTGCATCCGCGAGGCCGTGCGCCTGGCCCAGCAAGGGCAGGTGGCCGGCATCGTGACCGCGCCCTTGCACAAGGAGGCGCTGGCACTGGCTGGCGAGCCTTACCCCGGGCACACCGAACTGCTGCAAGCCGAGGGCAGCCCGCCCGGCCAGCCGCCAGCGCCGGTACGCATGATGCTGGCCAACGAACAGCTCAAGACCGTGCTGGTGACCATCCACGTGTCGCTGCGGGAGGCCATCGAGCAGGTGACGCAGGCGGCTGTCCTGGAAACCATCCGGATCACCCAGGCGAGCGCACAACTTTGGGGCATGCTCAGGCCGCGCATTGCCGTGGCGGGGCTCAATCCCCATGCGGGCGAGGGTGGGCTCTTTGGTAACGAGGAGCTGACCATCATCGGCCCGGCCATCGAGGCGGCGCGTGCCGAGGGCATCGAAGCCAGCGGCCCTTATGCGCCCGACACCGTCTTCATGCGCGCCCGCCATGCGCCCGAGCACCCAGGGGAGTTCGATGTGGTGATCGCCATGTACCACGACCAGGGCCTGATCCCCGTGAAGTACCTGGGGCTGGACCAGGGCGTGAACGTGACCTTGGGGCTGCCTTTTGTGCGGACCAGCCCAGACCATGGCACGGCCTTCGATCTGGCCGGAACAGGCCAGGCCGACGAAGCCAGTTTCACCCATGCCGTGAAGGTGGCGCGGATGCTGGTGGCTGGGCGGCTTGGTCTGGGAGGCTGAGGCCGACTCAGCCGGCGGCCTTGTTCAGGCCGCTGTGCGGGCGCGAGGGCTGTTGCCGCCCGCGGCGCCGCTGAGCGCGGCCAACTGACGGCGGGCACGCACCGTGGCGCGCTCGATCAGCTCGGCCTGCTCGAAGGCCTTGAAGCGGCCTGCATCGCACATCTTGGCCAGCGTGCGGGCCGTCAGCGAGATGGTCTGCTTGTGCGTGTGGCCATGGTTGAAGATGAAGAAGGTGCGGCCCTCGCTCACCCAGGTCAGGCGGACCTTTTTCCACTGGCCCTGCATCAGCATCTGGTAGGCCGTGCCCTTCTGGATGTGGTGCACCAGTTGCAAACCGGCAGACGGCTGCGGGGGCGCATCCAGGTTGATGTCGATGTCGCCGAGCGTGGGATCGACTTCGCCGGGCTGATCCAGGTCGATGTCCAGCGGGCCTTCGGCGACCACCGCGGCCTCGGGCACGAAGCCGGCCTGCTGGATTTCGCTGGCGCTCAGGGCGGGCACCACAGAGAGCACCGGCGGCGAGGTCAGATCCTCTGGCTTGATGTCGTCCAGTCCCTGGGGCAGCGGGTCGTTGGCGGCTTCCTCGCGACTGGGAATGGCGATCTGCTCGACCTTGTTGAGCCGGTGCTCCAGCATGCGCTGGGTCAGATCATGGTGCGGTGCTGTCTTGAGGCATTCGGCGTGCGCGGGCAGCAGTTGCGAGAAGAAGGCCTGCTTGGCCTCGTCGGCCCACTGGATCATGCCCAGGCCCTCGTTGAGGTCCTTCATCAGCTGCGGCAGCTTGAGCAGGAACGCCTTGCGCAATTGCGGGAGCCCCTTGGGCTGTACGCTCAGCGCCAGGTCGTGCCCGGCCTTCTTCATGCGCAGGGCCAGGGCGGATTGGGCCCCGTCGCGCGCCGAAGCCATCACCTGGACCTGGCTCCAGATCTGCGAGAGGAAGTCGCGCACGAAGTCCGGCAACTCCACGTCGGCCAGTTCGCGCTTGAGGATCTGCATGTAGCGCTGGTGCACGCGCAGATCGGCTTCCTTGCCCGTGAGCAGGGCGGCCACAGCGGCGTTTTCAGCGGCTTCGCGGGCGTTTTCGCTCTCGATGAAGGCTTCCAGCTCGGCCAGCTTGGCCTCGTAGGTCTCCATGCGGTCGAAATCGCCGTCGACAATGTCGTTGACCAGGGCCGTCACGCGCTCCAGGCAGGCCTGGCCCGGGCCGCTTTCATAGTCCTCGAACGAGGCCGACAACGAGGCAATGCGGTTCACGAAGCGCCGAACTGGGTGCTTACGCGAGTTGAAAAAGCTCATGTCGCCCAGCGCCACGCGCAGCACCGGCATCTGCAGGCGGGCGATCTGGCGGGCCATTTGAGGCGACACCTTGGGGTCGGACAGGACCTGATCGAACAGGGCCGCCACGATGTCAATCACCATCTGATCCAGTGCGGCGCCACCGCTGGCGCGCACCAGTTCTTCGCGGTGGGCGCGGATCAGGTTGACGGCCATCAGCGGGCCGGCGAAACCGGCGCTGGCTTCCTGCATGTGGGCAGGCATATGGCCATGCACAGCGCCTGATCCCGAACCCGTGGCACCGGGGAAATCCGCCGTCCAGCCGGGGGCAGGGGATTGTGCGGCGATCTGGCGCAGCAGGTTCTGGAAGTCCGGGTTCACGGCCTGCATGCCGCCAGGCGCGCGTCCGGTGCGCAAGCCCATCGGCGCGGGGCCATCGGCGACAGGGCCGGGCATCGTGACGCCGAACATCTCGCTGAGCGCCTGCGCGGCGCGCAGATGCGTCTCCGAGGTCATCGGGGCTTGCGCGTACCCATGCCCATGCCCTTGTGTCTGGTAGCCTGAGGTGATGCGACCGCCCATGCTGTCCGGGAAGGCGCCAGGCTGCGTGCTGGAGGGCAGCTCACCGTTGACGCTGCCGTTGAGCCCACCGTTGAGGCTGCCTGCATGCGTGGACGTGCGGGCGCGCGCGACGCTCAAACCCTGTGGCTTGACGCCCATGCCGCGCACGTCCTCAACGAGCTGCGTATAGCAACTGATGAGTTCTGCGCCCAGCACCCGTCCAACGTGCTGCCCCAATGCCTGCAAGACCTCGTCCTCGCAGCCGGTTTCAGCCAGTGCGCTCATCAGTGCCTTGGCCACGCCTGGCGGGCGCAAGGGGTTGCGTTCGGGGCTGGCATCGTCCAGCACAGCCGTCATGTAGGCCTGCAGCGCTTCCAGCTGGGCGTCGCATTCGTGGGTCAGGGCCTGGGCCAGACGGTCGGCGGTCACCCCGCGCTCCACCTCGGCGTTGTCCACCAGGGACAGCGAGGCCCAGTCCGTGTCGCTGTTGAGCGTCTGGTGCCCGCTGTGGGTGACGCGGGTGGATTTGTCCAGCTGTTTGCGGAATTCCTTGCCGAAACTGGCCAGGACCTGGGCCGATTTGAGTTGCAGCTCGCGGTCGGCCGTCATCAGCAGCTGGCGTTGCGCATTGCTGGTCGAGGAAAGGGCCAATGGGCCCAACTGCGCCGACACCTTCGCAATGGCCTCGGACACCGCCGTGTTGACGCGGCTGTGCGCTCGGTCAAGGACGTTGTCTAAACGAGGGTCGGTCACAGGACGGTCCTATCCAATCTGATCAATGTGATAACTGTCCCAAAACGGGACTTCCTTTGATCGTTGGATATCGGCCGGTCCTGCCCGGCCTTTCGTTATTTTTTCAAATTGTCACGAATCTCACGGAGCAGCAAGATGTCCTCGGGCGTGGGGGCTGGGGCGGCCGGGGCGGCTGCCGGCGCTTCCTTTTTGAGGCGGTTGATCTGCTTGATCATCAGGAAAATGATGACGGCCAGGATCATGAAATTCAGCGCAACGGTCAGGAAGTTGCCGTAGGCGAACACGGCGCCGGCTTTCTTGGCCTCGGCCAGCGTGAGGCCCGGCTGCTGGTTGGCCAGGGCAACGTAGTAGTTGCTGAAATCCAGACCGCCGACCACCTTGCTCACCAGCGGCATGATCAGGTCGTTGACCAGCGAATCAACGATTTTGCCGAACGCGCCACCGATGATCACACCGACGGCCAGATCGACCACATTGCCCTTGACGGCAAATTCCTTGAATTCGCTGAAAAAACTCATGCTGTGCTCCATGTCGAGTTGAGGACCCAATCAGGCTACTTTAGGCCCGCCTGGGCGACTTGCTGGGCAATGGCGTCGGGTCTGGCGTGGTGGGGCGCTCCGCCTTGTTGCGGAAAAGTTACAAACCGACCAAAACATGAGGCGGATCAACAAGTTGGTCTCAGCGGGATGGAGGGGCGTTGCGTCCATTAGAATGCCAGGCTGTCCTGTCCCCGATCGCATCGTCTCATCTGTCCTCCACAGAATCACAAGGATACCCATGAGCAATCAGCCAGTTGATCAAAGTCGTCGGACCTGGGTGACCATGGCCTGTGCCGCCGGCGGCGTAGGCGGCGTGGCAACCGCCATCCCCTTTGTATCGACCTTTCAACCGTCGGAGCGCGCTCGCGCAGCGGGTGCCGCTGTCGAGGCTGATATCAGCACGCTCAAGCCGGGCGAGATGATGACCGTCGAATGGCGCGGCAAGCCCGTCTGGATCATCAAGCGCACGCCCGAGCAGTTGAGCACGCTGGCCAAGCACGATGCGGAACTGGCTGACCCCAATTCCGAGCGCAAGCCATCCGAGCTGACGCCGGAGTACGCCCGCAACGGCACGCGTTCGATCAAGCCCGAGATCATGGTGGCTGTCGGTATCTGCACCCATCTGGGTTGCTCGCCCTCGTCGAAGTTCCAGGCCGGGCCGCAGCCTTCGCTGCCCGACGACTGGCCCGGTGGCTTCCTGTGCCCCTGCCACGGCTCGACTTTCGATCTGGCTGGCCGCGTGTTCAAGAACAAGCCCGCGCCGGACAACCTCGAAGTCCCGCCCCATATGTACCTGTCCGACACCAAGCTGTTGATTGGTGAAGACAAGAAGGCCTGACAGGAGACACGCACATGGCTGAATTCAAGCAGGCGCCCGTGGGCGCAACCGCCGGCCAGAAGTTCATGACCTGGGTGGACAACCGCTTCCCGGCTACCAAGCTGTGGAATGAACACGCGGCCGAGTACTACGCGCCCAAGAACTTCAACTTCTGGTATTTCTTTGGTTCGCTGGCCCTCTTGGTGCTGGTGATCCAGATCGTGACCGGCATCTTCCTGGTCATGAACTACAAGCCCGACGCCGCGCTGGCGTTCTCCTCGGTGGAATACATCATGCGCGATGTGCCCTGGGGCTGGCTGATCCGCTACATGCACTCCACGGGCGCCTCGGCCTTCTTCATCGTGGTGTACCTGCACATGTACCGCGGCCTGATCTACGGCTCCTACCGCACACCGCGCGAACTGGTGTGGATCTTCGGTTGCCTGATCTTCCTGTGCCTGATGGCCGAGGCTTTCATGGGCTACCTGCTGCCCTGGGGCCAGATGTCCTACTGGGGCGCGCAGGTAATCATCAACCTGTTCTCCGCCATTCCCTTCGTCGGCCCTGATCTGGCCATCCTGATCCGCGGCGACTACGTCGTGGGCGATGCCACCCTGAACCGCTTCTTCTCGCTGCACGTGATCGCCGTGCCCCTGGTCCTGCTGGGCCTGGTGGTGGCGCACTTGATCGCGCTGCATGAAGTGGGCTCGAACAACCCGGACGGCGTCGAGATCAAGGCTGGCCCGAAGGACGCCAATGGCCATCCGCTGGACGGCGTGCCTTTCCACCCCTACTACACGGTGCACGACATCCTGGGTGTGGCGGGCTTCCTGATCGTCTTCACGGCCGTGATTTTCTTCATGCCCGAGTTCGGCGGCTACTTCCTGGAGTACAACAACTTCATCCCCGCCGACCCGTTCAAGACGCCTCCACACATTGCGCCGGTCTGGTACTTCACGCCTTTCTATTCGATGCTGCGCGCCACCACCGATGACATGCTCAAGGTCTTCAATGTCATCGTGATCGTGGCGGCCGCGCTGTCCATCCTGAAGGGCAAGTTCTCTTCGGCTGGCAAGTTGGCCATTTTGGTTGGCACGGTGGTGCTGTTGCTCGGTTTTGGCGCGTTCAAGTTCCTGGGCGTCTCTGCGTTGAGCGGCTGCGATGCCAAGTTCTGGGGCGTGCTCGTCATGGGTGGCGCCGTGGTGATCTTGGCCTTCCTGCCCTGGCTCGACAACAGCCCGGTCAAGTCGATCCGCTACCGCCCTGACTGGCACAAGATCGTCTACGGCGTCTTCGTGATCAACTTCTGCATCCTGGGTTACCTGGGCGTGCAGCCGCCGTCCGAGATCGGTGGCGTGGTGTCGCAAGTCGGCACGCTGCTGTACTTCGGTTTCTTCTTGCTGATGCCCTGGTGGAGTCAGCTGGGTACCTTCAAGAAGGTGCCTGACCGTGTGACCTTCACGCCCCACTGACAGCAAGCAGGAAGCACAGACATGAAAAAAATCATTGCCTCTCTCCTGACAGCCTTGCTGGCGGCCTCGGCCCTGGTGCCCTGCGCCCGTGCCAACGAGACGCTCGTGCTGGACCAGTTCCCCAAGGAGCGGATGACCGATCTGGCCGCGCTGCAAAACGGCGCCAAGCTGTTCGTCAACTACTGCCTGAACTGCCACGCGGCGGCCTTCATGCGCTTCAACCGCCTGCGCGACATCGGCCTGACCGAGCAGCAGATCAAGGACAATCTGCTGTTCCCCACTGACAAGGTGGGCGAGATCATGAAGGTCTCGCTGGACCCGAAGGACGCCAAGGCCTGGTTCGGTGCCGTACCACCTGACCTGACCCTCGTGGCCCGCTCGCGCGCCGGTCATGGTGGAACCGGTGCCGACTACCTTTACACTTACCTGCGCAGTTTCTACCGTGACGACACCCGTCCGACTGGCTGGAACAACCTGGTCTTCCCCAACGTCGGCATGCCGCACGTCTTGTGGGAACTGCAAGGCCAACGTGCTGCCAAGTTCGTGGAAGAAGCTGACCCGCATCACCCAGGCAAGACTGAAACGAAGTTCGAGGGCTTCGAGCAGTTGACCCCGGGTAAGCTGTCGCCCCAGGAATACGACAGCGCGGTGGCAGACCTGGTGGCCTACCTGCAATGGATGGCCGAACCGATGCAGAATCAGCGCACCCGCATTGGTGTGGGCGTGCTGATTTTCCTGGCGATCTTCACCTTCATTGCTTGGCGCCTGAATGCTGCTTTCTGGAAAGATGTGAAGTGATTCCGGCGCACTCACTGATTCGTCAGTGAGCGCGTAGGTGGCGCAGTGACCTGCCCTCAAGGCGGTCACTGCGCTTCGTTGTTTTGTGGTGGACTGCACCACGTTTTTTTCTTGGACCTTTAGGAGCCCACCGCCATGATGGTGCTTTACTCCGGAACGACCTGCCCTTACTCGCATCGTTGCCGTTTTGTGTTGTTTGAAAAGGGCATGGATTTCGAAATCCGTGACGTGGATGTCTTCGCCAAGCCGGAAGACATCGCCTTGATGAACCCCTACAACGAGGTGCCCATCCTCGTCGAGCGCGATCTGATCCTGTATGAGTCGCACATCATCAACGAGTACATCGATGAGCGCTTCCCCCACCCGCAGCTGATGCCCGGCGACCCCGTCGCGCGCGCCCGTGTGCGCCTGTTCCTGCTCAACTTCGAGAAGGAGCTGTTCGCCCACGTCAACCTGCTCGAAGGCCGTGGCGGCCTCAAGGGCAACGACAAGCAACTGGAGCGGGCCCGCTCGCAGATCCGCGATCGTCTCACCCAGCTCGCCCCGATCTTCCTGAAGAACAAGTACATGCTGGGCGACGACTTCTCCATGCTGGACGTGGCGATCGCGCCGCTGCTGTGGCGCCTGGATTACTACGGCATCGAGCTGTCGAAGAATGCGCTGCCGCTGTTGAAGTATGCTGAGCGCATCTTCTCGCGTCCGGCCTACATTGAGGCGCTGACGCCCTCTGAAAAGGTGATGCGCAAGTGAGCCTTGGCTACCGGTCTGAATGAGCAGCATGTCCACTGAACAAGATTCCCAGGGTTCCTCGACCCGGCCATACCTGATCCGTGCCCTGCACGACTGGTGCACAGACAATGGGTTCACGCCCTATTTGGCTGTCTACGTGGACCGCTCCGTTCAGGTGCCGCAGGAATACGTCAAGAACAATGAGATCGTGCTCAATGTGAGTTTCGAGGCGACCAGCCAGCTCCAATTGGGTAACGAGTACATCGAGTTCAAGGCGCGTTTTGGCGGCATGGCCCGGGACATCTGCGTGCCTGTCGATCATGTGATCGCGATCTATGCGCGCGAGAATGGCCAGGGCATGGCCTTCCCGGTGCCGACCTCGCTGGGTGGTGAGGGCGTGGATTCGCCAGCATCGCCCGATGAGGGCGGTGAGGTGGCCGCTTTGCATGCGGCGCTGCCGGCCGATCATCCGGTCGAGCGGCCGCCTTCACTCAAGCTGGCAAAGGCAGGCAAGGAGGCGGGCAAGGGTGAGGTCAAGGAAGGTGGCACTGCCACCGTGCTCAAGGATCGCCCCAAGTCGGTCAAGCCGGTCGAGGTTGAGCCGAAGGGGGCGGATGAGGGCGATGACCCGACCGATCCGCCGCCTTCTGGCGGTGGTCGCCCTGCGCTGCGCCGGATCAAGTAAGAGCCAGATCCCGTAGTAGAATCTTTTTCTCTGATTCAAAAAAGTCAGCGCCGGCTTAGCTCAGTTGGTAGAGCAACCGCCTTGTAAGCGGTAGGTCGTCAGTTCGAATCCGACAGCCGGCACCAAGAGATCATTCAAAGGCCTCCAAGAACATCCGCTTGGAGGCCTTTTTCATTGGTAAATCAAAGGCTTATCGTCCTGTGTCGTCCTGTTTGATCCATTGACAGCCTGAAGGGGGTGGGGGAACATCTGGGGGAACAAAGCAGTGTTCCCCACAAAAAGCGGGGGAACAAGTTCAAGGAGTCCTTTCATGCTGACCGATGCCGACTGCAAAAACGCCACCTGTCCGCCTGAGAAGGCCAGGGCGAGGCTGGCCGATTCGGGCGGGCTTTACCTTGAAGTGAGTCCCAGTGGATCAAAGCGGTGGTTTTGGAAGTACCGCAAGGCAGGTAAGGAGATGCGCCTTGCTCTGGGTAGCTATCCGGCGGTGAGTCTCAAGGCCGCTAGGCAGGCCCGCGATGCAGCACGGCTAGACAAGGCGGACGGCACTGATCCGGTACAAGCCAAGCTCGTGAAGAAGCTCAAGGCAGCCACCCCCGCTGAAAGCACCTTCAAAGCGACGGCGTTGGAGTGGCTGGAGCAGAGCAAGACAGGGTGGAGTGAAGCTCACTACACCCGCGAGAAACGCAACCTTGAAAAAGACCTGATCCCTTTTATCGGTGCGAGGGTTGTGCGGGATATTGAGCCCGTGGAATTGCTGGCTGTGGTTCGGCGGGTTGAGGCGCGTGGCGCCCTTTCGGTGGCAGACCGCGTGCTGTTGACGGCGCACAGCGTCTGGCTCTATGCAGTGGCCACGGGCCGGGCAGATCGAGACATCAGCCGCGACATCCGGGCGGCGCTCAAGCCCCACATCAAGAAGAACTACCCGGCGATCACGGAACCTGCGGACCTGGCTGAACTGTTGAGGGCCAGCGATGCCTATAAGGGTGGTCCGGTGGTGCGGGCGGCGTTGAAGATTGCGCCGATTCTGTTTCAGCGGCCGGGTAATCTGCGGACGATGCGATGGACGGATGTGAGTCTGGACAAGGCTTTGTGGTCCATTCCGTCAGAGGACATGAAGCGAACCAAGGCGGAAAAGATCAACGGCCAGCCCCATGTGGTCCCATTGCCATTGTTAATAAAGGACCGAGTCAGGCGCTGTCAGTGTGGGTGATGGGCCTTGTGACTGCAGATGGAACGTCCATTACGATCAACGGATACCCAGGCGATGCATATGGAAACAACGTGGATCTGTTTTTAGCCGCACAACTCAGCGGCCCAAATGCGTTGACATTGGCTACCTCGTTTGATCCTACGGTTCTGCCTTTCAGCGGTCACTTTGACGTAAGTGGCATCAACGGAAGTTCGCCTTGGACTATCCCTTTCAGCATTACTTCGATCTCACCTGTGCCTGAGTTGCCGACATTGGAACTATGGAGTTTGGGCGCACTCGTTGGTGGCCTGAGCTTACAGCGTAGATCGTCATGATGACGCCCAAAGTGGGCACCCAGGCAGCTCTCCGAGGCGGGGTTGTGCCTACCCCGCACACCGAGCCATAAATGCAAAGTTTCCGCGCGATTTCGAAGCAGGTTTGAGGGGCTCCATGCTAAAGAGGTCTGCCCCAACGAGCGAAAGTTTCGCAACAATTTCCGCACACCAAACTGCGCACCTCGGCGCCTGTCAGAGGTTCCAGCAATGGGGCCGGGCTCAAAATTGAGCCCGCTGACAGCCCATTTCTCGGCGGCGCCATATATCTCGCTCTTGGCAACGACACCCGCGCAACCAAAAAGCCGGTCGGGTAGGCTTAGCTGTCAATCTTCTTTGATTGCTTTGGCGGTATCTTTGTGCCTGGCTTCTGAGGCTTCAGATCCGAGATCACGGTGTCTCGTACTGAAGCACTGCCGCCAGAGCAAAAGGTTCCGGTAAAGCCGGGGCGGCCTGAGTTGGTGTCCAGTGTCGGTGTCCCGCCGGCTGCTGCGCATTGATTTCGCGTTGTGGCCAGCGAAACGGTAGCACAGGCTACGGAGATGACAAGAAAAGCAAGTTGCTTGATCTGCATGTGAACTCCCTTGAAGTAAGACCTGCATTTTGGGTGTGCACTGTGACAACACCAGACCTCACCTTAGGGGAATGATCGGAGGCGGGCTAATTTTCAGCCGGTGCTCATGACTTTCTCGATCGGGCGTACTCTGCGTCCAGTCATCAGGGTATGGCATCAAGGAACCAATATGGTAAATCAATGATTTGCCATCCGACTGCATCCGATGCCGATACCGATGCCGTCCTCTGATAGCCGGCCTCTAACACCTGGGAACACATCGAGGAACAGACCGCAGTGCCTCGGTTCTGACCGGGGAACAGCTCTCGAAGGGCCTTCGATGCTGACCGACGCCGATTGCAAGAACGCCACGTGCCCGCCCGACAAGGTCAGCAAGCGTCTGACCGTTGCCGGAGGCTTGTACCTGGAGGTGAAGCCCTAGGGATACGCTGAAGAAGCCGCCGCATTTTTGCGTTGGCGGACATCGGTGTGGTCGAGGTCAGTGAAGTTCATCACTTGGCGCATTTGCC
>RXJQ01000083.1 GCA_003963115.1 Burkholderiales bacterium | reverse complement strand
TATTTCAACTTGATCATGCCGTTGAGCACCTGATCCAGTCCACCAAACACCGAGATCTTGTCGATGCGCTCGGCCACACGCTCCAGCGTCTCCAGCTCCTTCATGCGCAAGGCGACAGGGTTGCCCTCCATCACCTTGGCCGTGTTGAGCAAGGAACGCGTGGCGGCGGTCTCCTCACGACGACGGATCACGTTGGCCTGAGCGGCCTTCTCGGCCTCCACGACTTGCGCCAAGATGGTCTTCATCTCGCCGGGCAGCACGATGTCCTTCACACCGGCTGTTTCCAGCTCGATGCCATAGGCCACCAGACGTGCCTTGACGTGCGCCATCACAACTTCGTCGATCACGGTCTTGTTCTCCAGCAACTCATCGAGCGTGCGCGTACCCACGGCCGAACGTAAGCCGAGCTGCAGTTCACGGTACAGGTGTTCTGCGGGCTTTTGCAGCTGCGTGTAGGCCTTGAGCACATCGGTGAAGCGCCATGAGGCCGACAGGTTCAGGCGCAGGCCGACCTTGTCCTTGGTGAGGATGTCCTGGCCGGACACTTCCACCACCTGCAGACGCAAGTCCACCAGCTCGACCGACACATTGCGGTTGAACTTCCAGAAGCCGTACGAGCCGGGCCTCAAGAGCGAGTCCACCTTGCCGTCAACGTGCAGCACGCCCACGCCGTATTCGGGCACCTGCACGGTGAGCACACCGATCAAGCCAGCGACCTGACGCTGGCGCATTTGCGTCTGCGTCAAGCGCGCCACCAGCTCGGCAGGCAACTCGGCCTGGTCGCTGATGTCCAGCACATCGACCTTCACCTCGTGCAGGCCCTTCCAGTACAGGCGACGCGTGGTTGGCGCCAGCAACTCGACCAGCACACCGTTCTCGTAGCGCAAACCCACCTCTATTTCCTTGAGGTCAACGCGCACGAACTCGGCTTCCACCACGTCAGGCTCTTTAGCCATCAGGTAGTCGGCCAGGCCGTGCGTGAAGGCGGACTGCTCCATCGAGAAGGTCTCGACACGCACATCGCTCAGCGCCGTAGCCAGCCAGTGACGGCCAGGCTGCAGCACACACTCGAAGTCGCCATTGCGCAGCAGCAGGCCACGCTCGTTCTTTTTGACAGTGAAACGTTTGAATCCCAACATGGGTTTCTCCTTCTTGTTTGTATGAGGGTGCCGTTACAGCACCGGCCGCGGGCAGGGAAGGCCTTGGCTCAGGCATGGTGGATTCGTGGCGTGCCGTCCTCCCTGATCGACACGCCACTTGGCCACCTGCGCGAGCCACGCGTTTTCCTTGCACAAGCCGCCAGCGCTGACAGATGGCACGCCATCTGCGTTCGGCGGGGGTCTTTCGACCGGTTTGATCAACCTTGGTAAGGTTGTTGGTACGGGAATCGAACCCGTGACAGACGCATTACGAGTGCGTTGCTCTACCCGACTGAGCTAACCAATAGTGGGAGACCATTCCAGGAATCGAACCTGGCACCGTTTCCGGTGCTGACCACAGACAGCCCAATCAACCGTTTCCAACAGACGCGGCATGCACCATGGCGACAGGCTTGAACCTGGCCACGGCGCACCGGCGGGGCGGGCTTTCGCCCCAACCCCTGACCTGTGAGCGCCTGCCTTTCACGGCAGACTCGTTGGCGCCAGAACCTTTCAGTTCAGGCGCGATCCTTTAGGCAGGCGCGAAGCCAGCCATTCGTGTACATCGGCCCGTATGTGCCTGCCTTGCAGCAGGAAGTCTTCAAACCGACTTGGCACATAGGGCAGATACAGCAAGGGCATGCGGGCCTCCTCTGGCGTGCGGTTAGCCTTCGCCGCATTGCAGCCAGGGCAAGCCGTCACCAGATTCATCCACGACATGGCACCGCCACGTGAAGCCGGCACGATGTGCTCGCACTGCAGCACGCTCTCGGAGAAGCGATCACCGCAGTAGGCACAGACGTACCGGTCACGCCGAAACAGCTTGAGCCGACTCAGCGACGGGGCCACATCAAACAGGTTGATGCGCGAAGCACCGTTGAGCGCCATGATGGGGAAGACGTCCATCACCGACTGGCGACCTGTTCGGGCATTGACGCCTCCGCGCAGACGACGCAGCGGCCCGCTGCCATCGACCCATGCCACCGAGTCACTGGCCAAACGGATGGCGGCCTGTTCGACCGTGATCCAGGCTTGTGGCGTGCCTTGGATGTCCAGTTGCAGGACATGCGTTGAGGTACTCGGTGACATGGGAAGCCCTCCTTTCATGGGCAGGTGTCAGTGCATGTTGTCGGTGGATCGGCGCAGCTCACGTTTGACGCGTTGCCGCTCTTGCTTGCTATTGGGTTGATGACTGCCTGCCTTGCGTTGCATGGCAGGGGCGACGAGTGGGCTCCTTGGCTTGGAGGTACCCCGTTTGGGTGTTCGCATGACAAGCTCCCTTGCGAGTGAATGGTGTCTCGTACGGGATTCGAACCCGTGTTCCGACATTGAAAGCGTCGTGTCCTAGGCCAACTAGACGAACGAGACATCGCGATGACAGCGATATGGATTACCCAATGCGCTTGGGGGTGACCGGCCGGAGTCGAACCGGCACCATCGGAATCACAAACCGAGGCTCTGCCATTGAGCTACGGCCACACCCAAGCGCACTGAGCGTTGAAATGGTCTCGGTGGACGGGATCGAACCGCCGACCTGATGCTCCCAAAGCACCCGCGCTACCAGCTGCGCTACACCGAGTTCTGGTTAACTGGCACCTCCTGCACGACTTGAACGTGCGACCTCTGGCTTCGTAAGCCAGCGCTCTGATCCACTGAGCTAAGGAGGTTTACTTCCTTGGCGCCTCGTACGGGGATCGAACCCGCGGCTTCCGACTAGACAGGCCGGCACTCTGACCGCTGAGTTAACGAGGCTGAATTTCCACTTCGGCTGTGCCCTTGCGCGAGACCGCTCATCACTAGACCGCGGCTGGTGGCTCGCTGCACCGGATCCGCGTCCAGATCCGGCACATCCGTTGCCGGCGTCACCTGCGCCATGCATAGGCTCGGAGTGCGAGGACACACCCGAAGTGGTTGGTAAAAAGGACTAAAAACAAAAAGGCCCGGTTCGCTTGGAAACCGGGCCTCTGTATCAGAGTGGAGATCGTCGATACGCATCAGCGCGTATCCACAACTCCTTTACCCGGTTCGCGTCGATCCTCATGCTGGACCGCTTGTCTTGGCAGTTCAACGGAGGTATTGATGGCGGTAGCAAACATTCGATCCGAATGGCATGTGCCCAAGCCCATTTGTGAACCCATTTGCCCAGCCGCAGACAAACGGCCCACATAGGGTCGGCTGTTGCGGTTGATGAGATGAGCTTGCACGATGGTTCCTTGTAAATTCGAATCGGGATGAAAGTTGATGAATGATCAAGCAGACAACATCATTGCACTGTGTGCTCGACAACTTCAAAATAGTAAAGACTCTTTACCTTTCTGTCAACACTGTTGACGTTGATCTGCGAAAATTCCACTCAAACATGTAGCTTGCCATTCACGACCTTGAGCAACATCACCATCAATCGACGACGCAATGCGCTCACGCTATTTCAGCTCTTTGCTGAAGAGGCGCTGGCCAAGGGCGTTTCACCCAAGGGTCTGGAACAGTCCTTTGCACGCCATGTCGAAATCTCGCCCAGCATGTGGAGTCAAATCAAATCATCTCGCCCTATAGGGGACAAGATGGCCAGACAGCTCGAGCAGCACTGCGGCAAGCCGTCAGGATGGCTCGATGAAGAGCGAGAGGCGGCCAGCATGACGCCAGCCGAGCAGCAGTTCCTGTCTCTGGCCCTTCAGGCCTGGCGCTCTACCAATGCGGCCGGGCGCAAGGCGCTCAAAGACCACCTCAAGAATCTGCTGGCTCAAAACTGACCAGCCATCCTGCTTGCCTGTCTGGCTGTTCACTGACGTTGATCTTCACCGGCAAGAAGCGACGGATCACATCCAGGTTGGTCCACGTGTGCTCCGTCATCTCGCTGGCAGCGTAGGCACCCGCCTTTGCGCTTGCTTGTACAGCAAGTGCCATCGGCAGCGCCAGTTGATCAGCCAGGTGAGGCCCGACCGGGGCTTTGCTCTCCATATAGGCGGATACCTCTTTGGCCAAAAGTCTGGCCACTTTCTCCGAGGTGACCTCCTTCTCGCCAAAGCTGGTGAACACCTCGGTAACGTGCTCATGCGTCAGTGTGGCCATGAGCGCATTGCCTGGGCCCTCATTCTGGCGGGACGGTATGACGCTCAACTGCTCTGCCGTCCAATCCAATGCGCGGCCCAAAGCCTCCAGCTCGCGATCGGCAATGCGGCGCGCCAAGCCAGGCACAAGGCATTCACCAAAGGCAGCTTTGTGCGTACCGCGCTCCAGCAGGCTGAAGGGGACTAAGCCTTCAGATGCTGGCTTGATGCAAAGCTCGACCTCGCCTCCGCCCGCTGGATAGAAGCCATGACGCACGAGCTTGCCCTCCAGCGCTACGCCCATGCGTGCCAGCAAGGGCGCAAAGGCGCGCTCGATGAAGTGCCAGGTTGGCGCCATCGGGTTGTGTGTTCCGCCTGACAGCTTCAGCGTGCTGGGCGCCTTGGCTTGCATCAAGGCAGGCAAAACTGTTTGAACCACCAGCATGCAGCTGCCTGCTGTGCCAATGGCAAAGCTGTAGTCACCTGCCTGCACGGCGCCAGGCACAAACCGCAAGGCGGTCGAGCCCAGTTCAGCGCCGTCGACAGTGGCACTGGAAATGGCCTGTGCCGCCTGTGCGCACACGAGGTGCTGGCGCATCAAGCCCGGTTTTGGGCGCTTGGCGCGAATCTGGTTGATTTGCACCGGCTTGCCTGTGCACATGGCCAATGACAATGCGGTGCGAAGGATCTGGCCTCCGCCTTCACCTTGCGAACCATCGATTTCAATCACGTTCATTTTTCTTGTTCTCCATACTGGTCACCACGTCAAACAAAAAGGCATCGAGGCCAGAGGTGTCTGGTCGTGGATCGTGTTCTGCCTTGTGTGCCAAGGCCAACTGCAATTCGCTCTCGATGAAGGCGTGTATCGCCGGCCATCTGGGGCTGGTTGCTGCTTCTCCAGCACGCATCTTCACTTCAAGCAAACGATTGAGCTCGTCAAGAAGGGTGTCGTCCTGCAGGGTGGCTTGCGCAAGTTCCGCAAAGCGCATGGGTGGTACACCCTTGCCCTCACGGATCCAGCGTGCAGCCAGCAATGGGCGCAACACATACAGGTACTTCTTGTAGCGAACCACATCCCCTTTGAGATGCTCCCGAAAGTTCTTCTTGGCCATCGATACATAGTGGTGATAGCCACGAAGCGATGAGAAGCCAGTCTCCGCCAAACCCCGAAAGGGGGTCATGATCGCCATGTCTTCCATGTACACGATGGGCGAGCGCAGCCACTCCAGCAAGGTTGGATTGGATCGCTTGAGCAATTGCAGGGCTTTGCGCAGATCCCAGCCGTTGACGTCCAGGTCACCGCTGATGGGCAACTCGATCACGTCGCGGCGCGGCTCCACCGAGAGATACCACGCCGCTCGGTTCACATAGATGAAGCGTACGTCGTAGTCGCTGTCTGGCGAGGCAAAGCCCCAGCCGCGACTGCCAGATTCGCAGGCGAAGAGCACCTTCACTTCATGCTGGCGCTCCAATGCTTGCAGGCTTTCCATGATTTGTGCCCGGACGGCATCGTCCACAGGGTGGGCGCTCAGCAGTTTTTCATGTCGTGTGTTGTTCATGGTTTCTCCCTGAGCAGCCCTGTTGTCAGGGCCTGTTGCAGAGGACGTCTATCCCTTCACGCACAGTACCTGCTTGAGGGTGTAAACCACCTCCACCAGGTCCTTCTGCGCCTCCATCACGGCATCAATGTCCTTGTAGGCCATCGGGATCTCGTCGATCACGGCTTCGTCCTTGCGGCATTCCACGCCTTCGGTTGCCTTGATCTGATCGTCCACCGTGAACATCTTCTTGGCCTTGGTGCGGCTCATCACACGGCCTGCGCCGTGGCTGCAGCTTTCGAAGCTTTCCGGGTTACCCAGGCCGCGCACAATGTAGCTGCGCGCACCCATGCTGCCCGGGATGATGCCCAGCTCGCCCTTCTTGGCGCTTACCGCACCCTTGCGGGTCACGAAGACGTCTTCACCGAAGTGATGTTCCTTTTGCACATAGTTGTGGTGGCAGTTCACCGCTTCCAGATGTGACTCGAATGGCTTGGGGATCACCTTGCGTACTGTTTCAATGAGGTTCTTCATCATCACCTCGCGGTTCAGTCGCGCAAACTTCTGGGCCCAGCTCACACCGCGCACATAGTCGCCAAAGTACTGAGCCCCTTCTTCGAAGTAAGCCAGGTCCTTGTCGGGCAGGTTGCGCTGGTGCTGTTCGGCATCCTTCTTGGCCAGCTCGATGAAGTGCGTCCCGATGGCGTTCCCCACGCCGCGTGAACCGGAGTGCAGCATGAACCACACGGCGCCGTCTTCGTCCAGGCAGACCTCGATGAAGTGGTTACCGGTACCCAGCGTTCCCAGGTGCTTGCGGTTGTTGGTGTTGCGCAGGCGAGGGTACTTCTCACAGATGGCCTCAAAGTCATCCACCAGCGTGGCCCAGGCTTGATCCACCAGGCTTGGCGGGTTCTCCCAGCTGCCTTCGTCACGGCCACGGCGGTGCGGTGTCATGCCATGAGGCACGGCTTTTTCGATCGCAGCACGCAGCGGTCCCAGGTTGTCAGGCAGGTCTTCAGCACGTAGCGTGGTCTTGCACGCCATCATCCCGCAGCCAATGTCCACGCCCACTGCGGCGGGGATGATGGCCTTGATGGTCGGGATCACAGACCCGACGGTGGCGCCGATACCCAGGTGCACGTCCGGCATGGCAGCGATGTGCTTGAAAACGATAGGCAGACGAGCCGCATTGCTCAGTTGCTTGCGCGCTTCGTCCTCCACGGGCACGCCCTTTGTCCACATCTTGATGGGCACCGCGCCTTCTTGTTGTTCAACGTTGTAGTTCATGGTGTTCTCACCTTCTGATCAATGGATTTCCTTGTGTGCCTTCTATACCGCAATGGGTGTGCCAACTCGTGTTCGCGCGCTTGGTATTTCTTCTATCTCTTTGATTTAAATGGATATTTTTTGAAATGTGCTGATGTTGGTGAGCATTTTCTTCAGTCTGCATGCTTTCATACTTAGAATATTAGATAAACATTTATCCAAATTGGCATGGTCAAAAAGAAGGTCGTCATCGGTTTTCTGGGGTCGCAACTGGATGCGGGCCAAGGTGCGGGGCGCTGGGAGAAGTGGCGGCCTACTGTCTCGCTGGCTCAGCACGAAGACACTTTGATCCATCGGGTGGAGTTACTCCACTCGCCACAACACATCCGCTTGGCGGAGCGTGTGAAGGAGGACATCGTCTCCGTATCGCCCGATACCGATGTTCGGTTGATCGAGATGGCGCTTGCAGACCCGTGGGACTTTGGCGAGGTGTACGCGGCTTTGTATGACTGGGTGAAGGCCTATCCCTTCAAGCCGGAGCGTGAACAGTATTGGGCGCACATCACGACAGGTACCCATGTGGCGCAGATCTGCATGTTCTTGCTGGTGGAGGCGGGGTTCATTCCTGGCGTGTTGTTGCAAACGTCACCACCTCGAAAGCAGACGCATGAAAACCCAGGCACCTACACGCTGATCGATCTTGATCTTTCGCGCTATGACATCCTGGCGCAGCGCTTCGAGCAGGAGCATCGCGATGCGCAAACCTTTCTCAAAAGCGGTATAGCCACCCGAAACAAGCGATTCAATGCGCTGATCGACGAGATCGAGCGTGTGGCTGTTCGCTCCACGGCGCCCATCTTGTTAACGGGCCCCACGGGCGCGGGTAAATCGCATTTAGCCCGACGCATGTTCGAGCTGAAGAAGGCGCGCCATCAAGTCAAAGGTCCGTTCGTGGAAGTGAACTGCGCCACCTTGCAGGGGGATGGTGCGGCTTCCACGCTATTCGGGCACAAGAAAGGAGCCTTCACGGGCGCGGTTATTGACCGTCCGGGGTTACTTCGCACGGCGCATGAGGGCGTGCTGTTCCTGGATGAAATCGGTGAACTTGGGCTGGATGAGCAGGCCATGCTGCTCAAAGCCATTGAGGAGAAGCGCTTTTATCCGGTAGGCAGCGACAAGGAAGCATCAAGCGACTTCCAGTTGATTGCAGGCACCAACCGGGATCTGCGCCTGGACGTGGCAGCGGGGCGCTTTCGCGAAGACTTGTATGCACGGGTGAACATCTGGTCATACGAACTGCCTGGTTTGTCCCAGCGCACCGAAGACATCGAGCCCAACCTGGATCACTTGCTGGCCAAGAGTGGTGCAGAACTCGGGCGCGCCGTTCGCTTCAATGTTGAAGCGAAATCCCTGTACATGCGATTTGCACAATCGGCTGAAGCGGCTTGGCTTGGCAACTTCCGAGACCTCACCGCAAGTGTCACGCGCATGGCGACGTTGGCGGAGGGCGGCCGCATCAATGCCGAGCTGGTGGAGGCAGAGTTACAGCGGCTGCGATGGATGTGGCAACGTGCTGATCAACGCCATGACGCTATGAGCGGCACAGTGGATCTCAGCCTATGGATCCAACCCAAAGCCCTCGCGAACATAGACCTGTTTGATAGGCTGCAACTTCAGTCTGTGGTGGGTGTGTGCTTGACGGCGAAAAGTCTGTCCGATGCCGGGCGACAGTTGTTTGACCGATCCCGCGAGCAACGTTCTGCTGTGAACGATGCCGATAGGTTGCGAAAGTACCTCGCAAAGTTTGGGTTGAGCTGGCAAGCCTTGATCAAGGGGTAGATGTAGTGCGTTGAAGCATAGGCTCAACCGTCTGCCACAGGGCTTCATGTCTTGGCCGCCAAGTCGTTTACGACTTTGAGGGGTCACTGCTCGGGTCGGGGGCGCCGTAAGTGCTCGTCACACAACACCCACTGTTTACGACTTTATTGAGCAGCAACACCTTTGTTCTTTGCCAATAAAGTCGTAGACACCAAAGGTCAACGGCGCCGCGTCTGCGAACAAGAGCCGCAGATGATCACATCTTGCGGAATGCTGTCGGGATGTGCCGTCCTGCTTAAGCGCGGTCGTGTCAGAGCTTTTCTGGCAGCGCCCAAAGCTCCTCAAGATTGACATCGTCACTACTGGGGCGATGCTCTTTAAGGAGTGGGTCAATCTTCAGGATCATGGGCAGTTCGAATGCAGTTCCTGTGACCACGCAACAGCCTTTTGCCAAAGTCGGGATGAGCGCCTTCGAGCTGGAGTCCAAGGTGCTGATAGTGTTGTCAAGCAGCATGAGGTCGCGCTCGTTCACCAGCCGGTGGATGAAGAAGTTGTGGATCTGGGAAACGATGGTCGGTGAGATGTCGGCTGGCCTCTGGCTAGACAGCGTGAGATAGACGCCGTACTTGCGCCCCTCCTTGATGATTTCTTCAAACAGTTCAAGCCGGTAGTCTTTCCAGATTTCGTGCTCTCGGGTGGACTGCTCGGACAAGATGTTGTGGGCTTCATCAATGATGAGGTGAAGCGTCCGGCTCGGCGGGCTTTTCAGGTTCTCTGATTCCTTGTGATTCGTGTAGAAGTTCTTGGCAATGAGTAATGGCAAGATCTTCTTGATCTCATTCTTGCATTTCTTCAAAGAGATGACGTGCAAGAGATGAGGTGGAGGCGGGACATCCACGATTTCAAGAACGTTGCGAAGAGCCGTAATGGATGACTTAGCCCTCGCGAGTACTGGCTGGATGTGTTCGTATTGGGCATAGCCGAACACGACATCCGAGCAGAGCTGGAGGTAGCACCTCAAGATAAGCTCGTCGAATTGGTCCATCCCGTCCAAATTTACGTGCTCATCAATGACTGGCTTGATGTTGCCTTCAAAGCCATTTCCATTTGAGTTGTAGTACGTGCCGTTGTTGTGCCTAAAGTACTTGTCTTTGTTGAAGTAGATGATTCCATTCAGATGTTCCTGCAATGGCTCACATTCAATCATCCGAGCAATTTCACGACTCAGGTCTAATGCGTCTGATTTGGCCTCACCAGTGCTGAAGACCTTCTCGAAGACCTTTTCAACATACCGTTTTAGCGGTACATCCTTAAACTTCTCCTTGCCAGAAAGGACGCGGCGCAAGAATGGCTGCTGTGTGTTAGTGGTAGCTTGGAACAGGAGGCTCAAGGTCTCAACGTCCCAGAAATGAACGGCCTCAATCTTGAACCTGTGCTTGGTTTTTTTGGAGTCTAGAACCGTTATCTGTTTATCCTTGGCCGGAAGAATCTGGTTTTCTGTGTACTCACCATTGAAGTCAATGATGACGAACTGACTCTTGTGCTTCAGCGCTGGTAGCTTCTCATCGAAGAGCGTCGTGTAAAGCTTTGCAAGTGTATTGGACTTACCACTTCCCGTGTTACCGAAGATGCCGAGGTGACTGTTGAATAACCGTGTCCATGGCAGGTTGATAGGGACGTTCTCTTTGAGCATGGACCCTATGGAAAAATTAGTCTTGCCCTCAGTCCCATAGACCTTTCCAACCATAAGCTCGCTGAGTAGGGACGCTCTGTCCCTGATCATCGGCATGTACTTCACGCCTTCAAAGAATTTGTCGTCAACTATGTAGCCAATGGGGCGGACATCCACCTTTCGGATGTACTGGGTTTTCTCTGCATCAGTCTCAAGTCTCTTCTCGTCCAAAAACTCACCTTCAACAAGGCAGACAATGTCTATGAAGCCGCGTTGGATAGAGACGTGTTCCCTAAGCGAAACACCTCGGTACTTCACACCTTCGTAGAAGATGGTCTCCTGATTGGAGTCTTCAAAAATGCGAAGGGAAATGCGCACCCCGCTTACTGCAATGACTTCGCCAACGACGATGCTCATGACGCATCCTTGTCTTCAGCCAGGACTGGCGGCTCGTATTTCTCGGCCTTTAGAGAGAATACATATTTGTTGAAATTGGTGAAGTCCATCCTCACGTCTTTAGGCGGGCCAATGACTTTGACGTTTTTCCATGGCTTGAATTCTTCCCGCATGCTGTTCGCACTGTAGTCGCTGTAGCAGCAAATGAAGGTTTGAAGCTGTGGGTTGGAGAGTGAGCGTTGGACAAGCTTCAGGATGTGTTCATCGGCAAACGAAAAGCCGAATGTGATGAGTATCGAGTTTGGCTTCTCGAGTTCATAGCTCAATAGCCTGAGCATTTGATAGTAGTGCTCTTCAAAGACAGTCTCATGGAACTTCCACTTTGTGGGGTTCACTATGGGGAGCTTGTTGTACGCATTCCAGAATGTGTCCATCTGCTTTTTGCTGAAGGACAGTGCTGGGATGTCTTCGGTTTTGTTGCCCTCAGTGCCAAGGAACGCAGAGTATTTTTTTAATTTGCCGATGGTTTGTTTTGTCAGAAGATTGTTGAATTCGTTTCGGTAATTGACTTCAATCTTTTCTTCACTCTTTGACCAGTAGACAGAGCCGTGGAGATGGATGATGTTGAGTTGTGGGATGCCGTAGTTGCTGCGCTCAAAGATTCCGGTTTGACACTGGAATGTGCTGAAGTTCTTGGAATGTAGGTACTTTTTGTGAAAGCCTGATGTGCCATCGTTGACAACGAAATCATGGGACCCCTTTATGAGAAGACTGTCGGCTGTGTAGGCTAAACAACTGTCGTAGTTGGTTGTGAAGATATTGATCTTACGGTTAAGGTCTTTTCTTCTGTCCAGTAGCCCCAAAAGCGTCGTCAAGAAAATCTCATAGTTCTTGAGGTTTGCCTTTCCTTCATCTGACGTGACGGAACTTGGATTGAAGATTTGTACAGGGAAGATGCACGTGTTGTAGTAGTGCATGAACAAAGCTGTTCGCTTCTCTGGCCATGTTTCGAGTTTGGTAGCAAGTGTCTCAATTGTTTCCCTGAGGCCCTTGGCATTTTTGACGGCGAGTGCAAGCGTCGGGAACAGGTCTGCCGAGGCACCTGAGCCAATGAGTATGTTGATGTTCTTGTTGTAAGCGTCCAGTGGATCGATAGATTCAAACATTCCTAATTCTCCCCTTTGATTAAATCTGTTTAGCGGGCTTCGGTGATGGCCGCTACGGCTTCTGATGAAGACGCTTCAAATCACTCTGAGTCGTTCGTGGCATGGTATGTCAATCGTCACAGGGTCTGCATGCAGGCACCGCCTGAATTCTCAACCGTTATTTGGTTCAATATCCCCAATCCTCGTGCCTCACCGGCAACCTGTTGAGCTGCTTCCTCAACTGCTGCTAATGCGGCAAGTAGAAGTCCATCAGGTCGATGAACCTCTGGTTGTGTGTGGACTGCTTTACCGCTTCTGTGGCCACATAATTCCTCAGGTTGTTGTACGGGGCCAGTTGGCCGGCCGTCTTTAGTGACCACAGAAAACATCTGGACATGTACAGGCCTGGTCGGCATTAACCAGCAGAGGGGCGCTGTATTCTTGTGTCACCTGAATAAACCTTTCGGTGTCCCCGGCCTACCGCCTACCAGCGGTCGAAAAGCCGGCCAATGCCCCAGAGAAGCGAGCCACCTCCTGCCAGGACGCCAGCCTGTGGGTGGAGGACGCCGATGGCGATGGCCGCGATCACGAAGCATAGACACACGACCAACACCGCGAATCGCATCAGTGGCGTCGCATCGCTGAACTTGCCGAGCACCGCCACGAGGACGTGCTCACGCTGGGGCGGCCTCCTGGGTGAAGAGCTCGCTGCCATGGTTCAGACCTCGGGCGAGCTCTGCGCGTCGATGATGGACGACTGCGTCGGGAACAGTTGACGAAGCAGGTGAATGGGGAACCGGCCTTGCGGCGTGCCCTTGCCGAACGTCCAAAACGTCCAGCCATTGGTCTGCGCAGCATCTTTCGCCATACCTGTGCTCATCTTCGCTGCCACCGCGGCCGAGGACGGATTGTCGAAAACCTCACCTCTGAACTCGATACCGTGCTTCGTGACCTTGGCGGTGAAGGAGTAGGCTTGGTAGTCCGCCGACAGCTCAAGGCCGAGGGGCAACAGCGTGGACTTAGAAACAACAACGGCGCCTTGGCGGTAGAACGGCGCAAGATACTTGCGGATCAGCGCGAGCTGATGGTCGCTCGGATTGCCGCTAAGGCCGCCGGCCTTGATGGACTGCCGTGCCTCCTCGTATAGGCGGTACGCCGAAAGATCGGTGGCAGCGGAAGGCCCCCAGATCGCGAAGTTGTCTTTGTACTCAGCCAGCTTCACCTCGCTCGGAGGGTTGTGCTCCCAGTTGTCGCAGATCTTATCCAGCACCGTTTCGATCGTGTCGACGAGCGGCTCGGCGAAGCCTTGTAGCCTCTTAAAAAGGTCTCGGCTGATCGTGATTTGCACGGTGTCCATCCAAAGCTCCAAAGTACGGATTGAAGTTTTGCGATAACTTTAAAGTTTGTCAAGTAAACTTTAAAGTTTATGGGCATGCCTGTGGCTAATCTGCTTGAAATGGAAAGCACTCACTGCGCATGCGCGAGCTAAGGGCCGTTATCGCTGCGTTACTGCCATCTGGCACAAAGCATCCATCGCTCGCCCTCCTCTCGCCCGCCCCTTCATTTCCGCTAACCTGCGCGACACGCAAAACAAATCGCAGGGCCTGTTCCATGACCACGTCACTTCCCCGCCGGCGCGTCATCGTCCAATCTCTGACAGCTGCTGGCCTGATGGCAACGCCCGGTCTGCCGCTGCTGCTGGCAGCAGAATCCTTGCTGGTCAGCAACGTTACCCAGCTCTACAGCGTGCGCGTGGCGCGCATCGTCTCACCGCACACGGCCGCTGATGTGGTCAAGGCCTTGGCTGCCTGGCCCGGCAAGGTGGCCGTGGGCGGCGGGCGCTACAGCATGGGTGGGCAGGTGGCGGTGGCCGGTGGGCTGCACATCGACATGCGGGGCATGAATAAGCTGGTGTGGCTACGTGCGGCGCAGCGGCAGGTGCGTGTGCAGGCCGGCATGCGCTGGCGAGAACTGCAGACCCTGATCGACCCGCACGGGCTGGCCATCAAGACCATGCAGAGCTACGCCAACTTCACGGTGGGTGGTGCGGTGTCGGTCAACGCGCATGGGCGCTATGTGGGCAACGGGCCGGTGGGGCATTCGGTGCGGGCTCTGCAACTGGTGCTGGCCGATGGCCAGATGGTCGAAGCCAACCGCCAGCAAAACGCCAGCTTGTTCCGGGCCGCCCTGGGGGGCTACGGTGCGGTTGGCGTCATCACCGAAGTCGAGCTGGACCTGGTGCCCAACGACCGCATGGAGCGTGTGGTCAAGCCGGTACGCCTCGAAGACTACCCCGCTTTCTTTCGAGATCACGTGCTGGCCGATGGGGCGAGCCTGATGCACAACGCCGACCTGATGCCGCCGCACTTCGACGAGCCGGTGTCGGTCACGTGGCGGCGCACCGAGCTGCCGCTCACCGAGCCGGCCAGGCTGGTGCCGCAAGGGCAGAGCTACATGCTGGAGCAGAATGTCATCTGGCTGATGACGGAGGTGCCGGGCGCCGAGCGGCTGCGCAGTGCGGTGATTCACCCTCTGCTCGACAAGGGCCGGGCGGTGGTATGGCGCAACCACGAGGCCAGCCTGGATGTGGCCGAGCTGGAGCCGCGCACACGCCGCATCTCCACCTATGTGCTGCAGGAGTACTTCGTGCCGCCCAGGCACTTCGTGGCCTTTGCGCGCGGCATGGCCAAGGTGCTGCGCGAGCACCACGTTGAGGCCTTGAATGTGTCCGTGCGCCACTCGCCGGCTGATGTCGACGCCCTGTTGCCTTGGGCGAAAGAAGAGGTGTTTTCTTTCGTGCTGTATTACAAGCAACGCACCCACGCCCGCGCCCAGCAGGCCGTGGGCGAGTGGACGCGGGCGTTGATCGATCTGGTGCTCCAGCACGAGGGGCGTTACTACCTGCCTTACCAGCTTCACGCCACGCGCCAGCAGTTTGACCGGGCCTACCCCGAGGCCCAAGCGCTGCGTGAATTCAAGCAGCGTGTGGACCCGCGCGGGGTGTTCTCCAACGAGCTGTGGGCCAAGTACCTGTGACGGCTGGCGTAGCCGAAGTGAGACGACTTACTGACCATAGATCGTGTAATCCAGATAGGCGTCCACATTCTCGGGCTTCTTGTACACAGCATTGGCCACATTGAATTTGTTCACGAAAGCCGTCGAGCCCTGGATGGTGTTGAAGCCCGTCCCCTTCACATAGACCTTCTTGCCATCGGCGACGTTGAGCAGATGCGTGCCGTTGATATAGGTCTGATACTCGGCGGGTGACACACCAGAACGCGCCGCCATGATCTTGACGGCATCGGGCTGGGTCTTCGGGTCCTGCACGTAGGCCACGACACGATCCCAGACCTTGAACAGCTTCTGCAGATCGGCCTTGCGCGTCTTGGCGACGGCGGGTGTGGCCACCATCACGTCATAGATCAGGCCCGGCTCATCGGTCGACTTGTAGAGCGCACGAGACCCTGGAACGGCCTTCATGGCCTGCCCTGCAACAGGCTGCCAGACACCAATGGCAGAGACGTCACCGGCCGCGAACACTTGAGGCAACTCATTCGTCTTGGCATTGACCAGCGTGACGTCGGTTTCCTTGAGCCCAGCCTTCTTCAAGGCGTTCGACAACAGCAAGTGGTCGACCAGGCCTACCTCGACGGCCACTTTTTTGCCCTTCAGATCCTTGATGGACTTGATGCCCGGCTTGGCCAGGATCATGTCGTTGCCGCTCGAATAGTCCGTGATCAAGGCCATGATGCCCTTGCCACCACCTGCACCCGTGACCAGCGTGTCGCCATTGGTCATGCCGACCACATCGAGCTTGCCCGCGGCAAACGCGTCCATCGAGGCCGAGTAGTCAAACCACTCGAACGTCACATCCAGGCCTGCTTCCTTGAACCAGCCCTTTTCCAGTGCCACCTGCCAGGCCACCCAACCCGGCCAGTCGCTGTAGCCGACCTTGAGCGTTTCCGCACTGGCTGGCATCGCCACCGCACTGGCCGCCAACCCGACGGGCACCAGACCGCGACGAACCCATGTTTGAAGATATTGACTCAGACGGCGAATGTTCATGTGCTGCTCCTGACAACGGGGTTTCGAATCAAACTGGCTGCTCGGTATTACCATGTCCCAGACTCGTAATACCAGCAGAGCAAGACTGAAGCCAGCTTGTTGACCCGCTTTGCGCGCCGTGCCGGTGCATGCAGGAGGGGGACATCCCCATTGCGAGGCGCGGTATGCCGCTCGGCGCACCGAGTGCGAGCAGCAGACGCCGGCACAGGCCATCGCGTCAGACGAGATGAGCGCAAGACTGGCACGTCGCATGCATGTCGCTTCACCCGATCTCGGGACGACCCGAGGCACGGCCTGTCCGTGCAACGCTTTCGCTGGACGGCCGGCGCTTTCAAGGAAGCATCGCCATGCCTTCATCCAAGCACACAGCCTTTCAGTCCCTTCCTGTTGTGGACATCAGCGGTTTGCGCAGCCCCGACTTGTCTCAACGACAAGCTGCGGCAGTGAAACTGGGGCAGGCCGCGCGCGAAGCGGGCTTCTTTTATGTCATTGGCCACGGTGTACCGGCCAAGCGCATTGAGAACCTGATTGCCAGAGCCCAGGCCTATTTTGCGCAAGCTCTGGAAGACAAGATGGCCGCCTACATCGGTCGCTCCAGTAACCACAGCGGCTACGTCCCTCAAGGTGAAGAACAGTTCTACGGTGCCAAACCTGATCTCAAAGAGTCTTACGACCTCAGCTTCGATTGCGGCCCGGACGTCGAGCGCCGCCCCATGCTGGGCAGCAACCAGTGGCCGGCCATGCCAGGCTTCAAGGAAGACGTCAGCGCGTACTACGAAGCCGTCTATGCACTGAGCCTCGATCTATTCCGTGGTTTTGCACTCTCTCTTGGTTTGAGCGAAGACCGTTTTACACGCCTGATCAGCACGCCGCCCAGCCAGCTGCGCATGATCCATTACCCGTATCGAGCTGACTTGCCACCGGACCGGCCCGGCATCGGTGCACACACGGACTACGAATGTTTCACCATCCTGCTGCCGACCTGCGATGGCCTGGAAGTCGAAAACGGCGCAGGCCAATGGATCGACGCGCCTGTGCTGCCCGGCGCCTTCGTCATCAACATTGGCGACATGATGGAAGTGCTCAGCAATGGGCGGTACATGGCCACGACCCATCGCGTGCGCAAGGTCGCACAGGAGCGCTGGTCCTTCCCGCTTTTTTGTGCGCTCGATTACGACACCGTGATCGCTCCGCTGCCTGAGTTGATCGTAGATGGCGAAGCGAGCCGGTATGAGCCCGTCGTGTGCGGCAATCACCTCTACGCCCAGACGCTCCAGACCTTCTCGTATCTCAAACAAGGTCTTGCAAACGGCGAGCTGAAGCTGCCGCCTGGCGCTCACGAGCTCGGCTCATTTGGTCACGGCGGTGCGCGCACCGGCAACGACATGGAGCAGGCTGCATGAACCTGCAAGATCTGCTGACGCGCCATGCCTGGCGCCCCGATCATGGTGTGCCGGACTGGATGCTGGGCTGGTTCAAACGCTACAGCATCAGCTTCGCCGATGGCCTGACCGATGTCCACACGCATGTCTGCTGGCTCCAAAGCCGCAATTTCACGATCGACCTGCGTCTGCCCAGGCGTCGCGATCAAGCTTCGACTGCACAGGGCATGGCACTGACGCAAGGCCGTCATGCAGACATTCACGCAGAGTCATGGTCCCGCTGGGCCGACTTCGAGGGGTGGAAAGCGCCCGCCACCTGGGATGGCAAGCGCTTGACCTGGCATCAGCCCGATGCCATCTTGCAATGGCATGACCGCTGGCCCGAACCAGCCATTCTCCACCGCGTGGGCCAATGCATGATCGAGTTCTGCGACAGTGGTGCCTACGTCGAGGATTGGCGACTTCAACCAAGTGCGCCAGGTCCCTTGATCGGCTTGCATCTCTTGTGTGAGCAGGACGCCCTCACCGGCGAAGTGACGCATATGGGCGGAGGTTGGATCGTCTGCGGAGACCACGCCGCGCTGGTACTGGGACATCCTCGCCCGGATGTACATCGGCAACAGGGCATGACACTGCGTGATCGCGTCACGGGGCTGCAGGCTCAGGACCGTCAAGCCCCGGATCAGTTGGCTGCCTTGTTCGACTTCGAAACCTCTGTCGCGACATGGAATGGGCGGCAGCACACTGTGCTGTGGTCCACACGGCCGGATCGCGTAGGCCACCTGCTGTGCCCCACAGACGGACTGAGCTGGGTGGGAGACGCCGGTCAGGCGCCTGATCTGCCCGTATCCGTTCCTGCACACCTTGCCCATCTGACAAGAGTCCGGCAGACGTTGGAGATACATGGCCGGGAAATGCTCCGCCACTACGCGGTGGACACCCTTGAGCCTGAATTGTCGTGGGGCCTGTCAACACCCTGCACTGAATCAGGTCGGACATGGATGACGCGTGAAGCCCAGACGCTCGGTCGTTACACAGAGGTTCTGTCCGATGCACATGCCGATCCGCTTTCACTTGCTACCAGCTAAGCAGCAGCCCGGCTGACGGGTGTGCCGAGCCAAGAACTTCAAAAAGCGCGCTCCCCATCACGCATCTGATTTTGCGTCAGGTTGACAGCGTCTACCTGTAACCCCATAATACGTTGACAGTGTCAACTTGGTGGGGTGCGTGTATGTCTGACGGTGCTTTTCAAAAGAAGTTTGGTCCATGGGTCGTGGTCACGGGCGCGTCCGATGGCATCGGTAAGGCTTTTGCGGAGCACCTGGCTGCGCAAGGGCTGAACATCGTTCTGGTGGCACGCAGACAGGACATCCTGACGCGATTGGCGGATCAACTGCGTAAAGAGCACGCCATTGACGTGCGTGTCGTGGTGAGCGATCTGTCGCTGCCCCAAGGCAATGTGTCCCTGTTTGCCGAGACCAAGGAGCTCGACGTCGGGCTTGTGGTGGCCGCTGCCGGCTTTGGCACGTCGGGCGAGTTCCTGTCACATGCTCCTGACCACGAGATCCAGATGCTGCAGGTCAACTGCAGGGCAGTCCTGGAGCAAGCCTGGCACTTCGGTAACCGACTCCGTATTCGCGGTGGCGGTGGCATGGTGCTGTTCGGATCTCTGCTGGGGTTTCAGGGTGCACCGCTGTCTGCCAACTACGCTGCCACCAAAGCCTTTGTCCAGACACTGGCGGAGGGCCTGAGGGTGGAATGGCAGCCTCTCGGGATCGACGTCATCGCGTGCGCGCCGGGCCCTGTTCATACCGGATTTGCGCAGCGCGCCGACATGCAGATGGCTCAGGCCACAACGCCCGATGTTGTTGCGCGGGATACCCTCACGGCCCTCGGGCGCAAGGGCACTGTTCGACCGGGCTGGTTGTCCAAGTTCCTGGGCTGGTCCTTGTCGACGGCACCGCGTTTTCTGCGGGTGCGCATCATGGGGCAGATCATGCGAAGCATGACCGCACATCAGGTCACGCCTCGGCTGGGACAGGATTTGATCAAGCGGGGGCGGGATGCCAAAAGGGGCTCCCAATGAGCAGGCGAATATCATGGCGTTGCCTGCTGCTCATGGCGCTTGCAAGCCTTGCGGCGTGCACGCACGCGCCAGTGGTCGATCGCCCGGCCATGCTGCTTGCCAACCCGCAATTGATGCCCGCACTGGTCCCTGGCTCAGAAGGCGCGCACTTTGAGGACGGTGCCTGGTGGAGGGAAATCGGCGGTGAGCCTTTGCACAACCTGGTTGAGCAAGGCTTGCGCGGCAACACCGACATCGCCGTGGCCCTCACACGCGTAAGGGAAGCACGGGCGGGACTGCGCGCGCGCGAGGCGGCCTTGTTGCCTTCCTTTGGGCTGAACGGGGCATATGACAACAAGCGTTCCGGACTGCCTCAGGCGATCAAGCAAGGGCGTCCCGACACGCGTGTATGGCAAGCCTCGTTGGAGCTCGACTGGGAGCCTGACCTATTCGGGCGTAACCAATCTGCAGCCGATGCCGCGCAGCAAGACGTCCTGAGCAGCGAAGCAGGTGTTGCTGGTGCAAGGTTGATGCTCATCTCAGAGGTCGCACGCCAGTTCGTCCTGAATGTTGGAGCTGTACGCAAACTCGCGCTGTTGGATCACCTCATCGCGCTGCAAGCCGCATCGCAAACCCTCATCGAGCATCAAGCTAGGGAGGGCGAGATCTCTGCCGTGCAGGTCGAAGCGGGTCGCGCACAGCTGCAAGAGCTGCAGGCCCAGCGCCCTGCATTGTTGAGCTTGCAGTCGGTCACGCGTTCGCACTTGGCCAGGCTGACGAGCTCGACCCCCGAGGAGGTCGGGCGTTTCCTGGCTCAGGTCAACGACACAACAGTACCTTGGCACGTGCCCGGGCCGACGCCCACCGGGCAGCCCATTGAATTGCTGGCGCGCCGCCCCGACATCATTGCTGCAAGGGCGACCTGGCGCGCTGAACTCGCCAGGCTGGACTCGGCCAATACAGACTTGCTGCCCCGCTTCTTCTTGAGCCTATTGACAGGCCGCCAGGACCTGAGGCTCAACGGCCTGGCCCTCGCACCCGTCGGTTTCAACGAGACAACCTTGGCCTTTGCGCTGCCCATTTTCAACGCGGGGCGTGTCCAGGCCGGCATTGACATCCAGGATGCGACCGCACAGCGAGCGGAGCTGCGCTACGAGCAGGCCATTCGCCAAGCGGCGGACGACGTCGAATCGGCGCTGGCCCAGTTTCATCAATCGCGTGACCGCGTCAACGAACTTGACCGTGCGGTGGAGGCTCGCAAAGAGGCGGCGACAAGAGGTCAGCGTCTCTTTGACGAGGGGCAGATCAGCGCGTTGGATCGAGTGGCCCTTGAGCAAGCCCATGTGTCTAGCGCCCTGAATGCCATCGACTCGCAAGAGTCCGCCAGGCTGGCCCTCATCCAATTGCACCAGGCATTAGGCGGTGGCTGGCGAAGCGCCCCCTCGCACAACTTGGACATTGCTCAAAAAGAGGCTCGACCATGAAGCAGCTCAAATCACTGTGCCTGCACGCCAGCTGGGCTGCACCCCTCCTGGCGCTGAGCGCATGCCAACAACACGCAGCGGCACCTGAAGGCAAACCGCTTGTCTGGGTCACCACTGTCCACTCGGAGTCGGCACAAACTGCGCGCGTTTTCCCGGCCGTGCTGCAACCGCGAATCGAAAGTGCAGTGGGGTTTCGAGTGGGAGGCCGCATCACGATGCGCCTTGTCGAAACCGGCCAGAGCGTGAAGGCCGGGCAGACCATGGCCCAATTGGCCACAGATGACCTGCTCACTGGATGGCAGTCTGCACGCCAACAGGTCAGTGGCGCAGAGGCCGAGCTCCAGCAACTGAAACTGGATGAGGCCAGGCTCTCGCGCTTGAGCGTAGACGGCTCCGCACCAGCAGCCGAGCTAGAGCGCCAACACACCAGAGTCCGGGCAGCCCAGGCCAGGCTCGAAGCGGCACACCAGGGCGAGCAGCTTGCGCAAAACCGGGTCCAGCATGCGGACCTCAAGGCGCCCTTCGATGGTGTGGTCACACAGCTCATGGCCGATACGGGCCAGGTGATCGCCGAAGGGCAGCCCATGTTGATGCTGGCACGCGCTGGCGAGATCGAAGCAGAAGCCTTTATCTCCGAGGACCAGGTGCCGCAGATCAAGGACTCGACGGCAACGCTGATCGTGCCAGGCATGAAGGACTTGCCAGCACTTCCCTTGAAAGTGCGCGAGGTTTCGCCCGTTGGCTTGGGCCCTGGGCGTCAGGTGAAGGTGCGCTACGCGCTCGAATCCGGCGCGGCCAAATGGCGTGCCTTGCTGCGCTGGGGACAGACAGCTGAAGTGCATTGGCGGCAAAGCGCAGCAGGATCAACAGTGGCACTGCCTACCGGTGCCCTGGTCAAGCGCGATGGCGCACCTTATGTATGGCGTGTCTCGGGCCCTCAGGGACAACTCGAGAAGCAAGACGTCACGGTGCTGGGTTACATCACCGATGGCGTCGTCGTCGCAGGCCTGAAGGACGGCACCCAAGTGGTGTCGGCTGGCGCACAGAAGCTGGTGATGGGCGTAGCCGTGGCCACCCGTGAGCGCACCGGCACGCACCTTGATCTGAACACGTCGAAGGAAGGCGGCATTTGATGCGCTCGTTCAACCTGTCGGAATGGGCGGTTCGGCATCCATCGATGGTGCTCTTTCTGATCTTGGCCACGCTGCTGGCCGGGGCGTTCTCATTCACCCGGCTGGGGCAGTCCGAGGATCCCCAGTTCAACGTGCCATCCATGACCATCGTCGTGGGCTGGCCAGGCGCCACCACGCGCGAGGTCCACGATCACCTGATCAACCCCATCGAGCAAGCATTGCAGGACATCGGTGGCGTCGACAACATCCGCAGCTTTTCAAGACAAGGTTATGGTGGACTGACGCTGTGGATGAAAGGCCGTTTGTCCAAGGCAGAACTCGACGCCATTTGGTACCAGGCTCGCAAGAAGGTTGGCGATATACGCGACCAGTTGCCACCTGACGTCCGAGGCCCCTTTTTCAATGACGAGTTCACCGACGTTTACACCACGCTGTATGCGGTGCAGTCCTCAGACCTTGGCACGGCGGAATTGCAGGAAGTGGCCGAGCTCATCAAGCGCCGCCTGCAGACGGTACCGGATGTGGCCAAGGTGAACGTGCTGGGTAAGCAAAAGCAGCAGGTCTTCGTGAACTTCTCCAGCCAGAAGCTGGCTGCCCTGGGGGTCTCACCACAGTTGATCATTCAAGCCCTGGCTCGCCAGAACCAGGTCACGCCATCTGGGTTTCAGGAAACATCGGAAGACCGCGTTCATGTACTGGTGTCCGGTGGCTTTGGCTCCTTGCAAGATGTCCGTGATGTGCAGCTACCCGCAGGCGGCAAGGTGCTTCGCCTGGGCGACATCGCAACGGTCCAACCAGGCTATGAAGACCCACCCGCCTTCACCATCCGTCACCAGGGGCAGCCAGCACTGGCGATTGGCGTGACCATGATGCGCCAGGCCAATATCCAGAAGCTGGGTGAGGCGCTGGCCAAGAAAATGGCCGAGGTGCGCTCAGAGCTGCCCGCTGGCATCACGGTGAGCCAGTACGCGGATCAGCCCAGCGTGGTCAAGTCATCGGTATGGGAGTTCGAGCGCTCCTTCCTCGAAGCGCTGGCCATCGTGCTGGCCGTGTGCTTTGCCTTCCTGGGCTGGCGCACGGGCATCGTCGTGGCGGCCTCGATCCCGCTGGTGCTGGGGCTCGTGGCCATCGTCATGTACGCGATGGACTGGAGCCTGGATCGCATCTCGCTGGGTGCCTTGATCATCGCCTTGGGCCTGCTGGTAGACGACGCCATCATCGCTGTCGAGATGATGGTGGTGAAGATGGAGCAAGGCTGGGACCGTGTTCGCGCCGCGACCTTCGCCTATACGTCGACGGCCTTCCCCATGCTCACAGGCACCTTGGTCACGGTCGCAGGTTTCATGCCGGTGGGCTTTGCCAAGTCCACATCGGGCGAGTATGCCGGTGGCATTTTCTGGATCGTGGGCCTGGCCTTGATGGTGTCGTGGGTCGTGGCCGTCGTATTCACGCCTTACCTGGGTGTGAAGCTGCTGCCCGCACACATGCACCAGGGTCAGCACAACCCCTATGACCGGCCTATCTACACACGATTGAGGCGATGGGTGGACGCGGCCGTGGCGCACCGCTGGGCCGTGATCACCTGCACAGCAGTGGCCTTCCTGGTGGCCGGGGCTGGCATGGGCCTGGTGCAGCAGCAATTCTTCCCCACTGCCTCGCGGCCCGAGTTGCTGGTCGAATTGAGGCTGCGAGAAGGCGCGTCCTTTCGAGCCACTCAAGCTGAAGTGCAAAAGCTTGAAAAGCTGCTCAAGGCGGATGTTGACATTCAGCATTTCACCGCCTACACCGGTGCAGGCTCGCCGCGCTTTTACCTGTCGCTGTCTCCTGAGCTGCCCAACCCAGGCTATGCCCAGTTCGTGATCATGACCCGGGACCTGAGCGCACGCGAAGCGGTGCGAAGCCGCTTGCTCCAACTGTTCAAGACCAATGAGCAGTTCCCCAGCCTGCGAGGCCGCGTGGCCCGGCTGGAGTTCGGCCCGCCGGTGGGCTTCCCGGTTCAATTTCGCGTGATCGGCCCAAACACCCACGAGGTGCGGCGCATCGCCGAGCGCGTTCGCACAGAGATGGCCAAAAGCCCCTTGATCCGCGATCCTCAGCTGGACTGGGGCGAGCAGGTGCGCGTGCAGCGTGTCAAGGTAGACCAGGAGCAGGTTGCTCATCTCGGCCTTTCCAGCACCGATGTGGCGCAGCTCATTCAGACCACTTTGCAAGGTGCTCCCGTTACCCAGATGCGGCGAGGCGAAGAACTGGTCGATGTCGTCGTCCGTGCCGGGCAAGACGAGCGCCAGCATTTGGAGCGACTGCAGGACATACAACTGGTTGGCCCGCAGGGGCAGTCGGTTGCGCTGAGTCAGGTTGCCCACATAGAGGCTGACTTTGACGAGCCCGTCATTCAGCGGCGCAACCGCGAGACAACCCTCACAGTGAGGGCCGACCTGGCCGACGATGTGCAGGGCCCCTATGCATCCGGCCAGATCGAGCCGACGCTGTCAGACATCCGCAAAAGCCTACCCCTTGGTTACCGCATCGAGGCCGGCGGCGCCGTGGAGGAAAGCAGCAAAGCCAATGTCGCCTTGTTCGCCATCTTCCCCATCATGTTCCTGGCGATGCTCTTTGTGCTGATGGTGCAGCTGCAAAGTTTCTCGCGGATGTGGCTGGTTTTCATGACAGCGCCGCTGGGCATCATCGGTGTCGTGCCTGCTTTGCTGATCTTCCACGCACCGTTCGGCTTCGTGGCTTTGCTTGGGGTCATTGCCCTGGGCGGCATGATCATGCGCAACGCGGTGATCCTTGTGGATCAGATCGACCACGACATCCTGGAGGGCACACCTGCTTGGCAAGCCATCGTCGAGGCCACGGTGCGTCGGGCACGACCGGTTGTGCTGACCGCCGCTGCAGCCATCCTGGCCATGGTGCCCCTCAGTCGCAGCGTCTTCTGGGGCCCGATGGCGATTGCCATCATGGGTGGTCTGGTGGTCGCCACAGCCCTGACCCTGGTGTTCGTGCCTGCGCTGTATGCCGCCTGGTTCAAGGTTCAACGCCCCACCAACAAGGAGACCGCATGATCAAGCAATCCATCGCGCTGACCCTGAGTCTGCTCACGCTGAATGCTCAGGCGCAATCCGAGAAGCCCCTGTTTTGCGTGTGGGACATCCTGGGCAAGTCAGGTGAGGTCTATAACTTGATCCTTGACCAAAGCCTGCACATGGCCAGATTGGGCATGCCCTTCGAGCTGCGTGCTTACACGGACGAACGGATTGCCGTAGAGGACTACCGTGCAGGGCAATGTGTCGGCCTGGTGGCCTCAGGCTTTCGCGTGCGTCCGTTCAACGGCATTTCCGGGTCGATCGACAGCATGGGCTCGTCCTTGGTGATGCGGGCAGGCAAAGTCGACATGGCTGCCAGCTACGAGGTTTTACGCCGCGTCATTGCTGCATTTTCCAGCCCGCAAGCTGCCAAATTGATGCGTGAGGGGAGCAATGAGGTGGGAGGCATCCTTCCAATCGGCGCCGCATACCCCATGCTCAAAGACCGATCCGCGACACGCATTGATCAGCTCGCAGGCAAGCGCATTGGTGTGTTTGATCAGGACAAGCCGCAGGCTATCCTGATCCAGCAGCTTGGCGCACAAGCCGTATCGGTCGACATCTCCAACGTTGGCAGCAAGTTCAACAATGGGATGGTCGATATGATCCACTTGCCTGCCATCACCTACAAGCCTTTCGAGCTCGCCAAGGGCATGGGCACGCAAGGTACCGTGGTGCGCGTGCCGGCCATGTTCCCAACTGTTCAAATGCTGTTCAACGCCGACAAGCTGCCCCCGGGCTTCGGCGAGGCCTCAAGGCAGTTCTGGCTTTCACAGTTTGATCGGCAAATGCAGAACATCCAGCGTGCCGAGGCGGCCATCCCGCCGAAGGTGTGGAGCGAGGTCGCGCCTGACGTGCTACCTGCATACGTTGAGGCCTTGAAAGAGGGGCGCCTGGTGGGCGCTCGTCAAGGCCTGTATGCCAAGCGTACATTGAATCTGCTCAAAAAGGCACGTTGCTCGGCCAGCCCTGAAAACGCGGAGTGCACCTCTCCCACAGAGGTGGATTGACGTGAAGCCACGCCTGGCGCTTTTCGTCGCAAGCCTGGCCACCTTCCTCGTGGCCATCGACGGTACGGTCCTTTTCGCGGCCTTCCAGCGACTCGTGCAGTCGTTTCCTGGTGAGCCGCCAACGCTGGTGGCCTGGGTACTCAATGCGTACACGATCACCGTGGCCAGTCTGTTGATCGTTTCTGGGAGGCTTGGGGACTGGATCGGGCAGGAAAGGGTGTTCCGCATCGGATTGAGCTTGTTCCTTGTTGCATCGTATGCATGTGGCAACAGTGCGCATTTGAGCGAGTTGATTGCTGCTCGGGTTCTGCAAGGCATGGGCGCAGCCATGCTGACGCCATCTTCTCTGGCGCTGATTCTCGGCAACCACCGCGACGCTCAAAAGCCCATGGCCATTGCCATCTGGGGCGCCACTGGAGGGCTGGCTGCAGCCTTGGGGCCTGGCCTCGGCTCGGTGGTCGTGGGCCACTTGGGCTGGCATTGGGCCTTCTATCTCAACTTGCCCCTGGGTGCGATCGCTGTTTTGGCAGCGTCCTTTCTGGGGGGGCCACCTTTGACGACGCGTTTGAGGCTGCGCCATGGCATTGATGTGCTGTCAGCGGTCCTGCTGGGCGGGGCGCTGGCATGTCTGACATGGACGCTGTTGAGTGCCCGATCCATCGACCCCATTCATTTGGGGATAGGCATGTTGTTGACCATCGCATTGGGCGGATGGTTTGTGTACCGCAGTCGACAAGTGCCACAAGCCCTCGTGCCCGCAGTGCTGTGGCGCGTCCCCGGCTATATGGCAGCCACGGGTGCCAGCATCTGCTTCAGCACGGGCTTTGCCATGCTGTTTTTTGGGTTCTTCTTCCTGGTGACGAACGTGTGGAAGCTCGACCTCAGCCATGCTGGTTTGGCCATCACGCCTGGGCCCCTGACCGTGATCCCGGTGACTGTCGCCAGTGGACGATTGGCCATGCGATGGGGGCATCGACCTCTGATCATCGCGGGGGCTGCGCTGCTGGGGCTCTCGGCCTTGTGGCTGATGCATTACCCCACCTACCCTCAGTACGCCAGCTTCTTGTTGCCCGGGCTCTTGGTTTCCGGAGTTGGCATCGGGCTCGTGATGTCTTCATTGACCGCCGTGGCGACCATGAAGCTGCCTGCGCACATGCATGGCATTGGTGCTGCGGTGAACCAGACTGTTCGGCAGATCGGCTCGGTCTTGGGGGTGACGTTGACCGTCACCTTGATGGCGCAGCGCGCAACTGGGTACGACCCGTATGTGCTGCTTTACGCCACGCTGACGCTGTTGAGCCTGGCTACCGTGGCATGCGTCTGGCGTTGGCGAGCAGAACCTGCTGCGCGCATACTCGGCTGAGCTGGCAAAGCGCCATCAGCCTTGCGCTGAGAGCATGGCCCTCAAGCGGTCCATGATGTAGGCAGGTGCCTGGGCCTGAACGCCATTTGCAAGGTCCAGGTGCCGCACTGCGCTGGACTGAAAGATCGAGGCCAGGCCGTGCATGGAGGACCAGATCATCATGGCATCCAAGTCGACCTTGGGCTGTGCATCGGCCGAGTCTCCATGGATCCCCTTCAGATCACCCCGAAGAATGTTGAAGGCATGCAGTGCGTCTTTGACGAGTCCCACTTCTTCTGCCGGCTCTGGCCATGGCGTGCCGAACATCAGTCGATACTCCAACGGCCGCTCCAGCGCAAACTGCAGGTAGCGCGAACCAAGGCAACTCAGATCCTGGTCAGGGTTTTGCTGCCTTTCACGGTTGTCAAGAAAGCGTGCGAAATCCTGAAAACACTTTCGGATCACTTCCGCCAGGAGGTGATCCCGAGATGCAAAGTGTTTGTAGGGCGCCTGGTGGGAGACACCCAAACGTCGCGCTACTTCTCGCAAGCTGAGTCGCTCGACACCATGTTCTGCAATGGACTCGCGGGCCGCCTCGAGGCAGGCAGCCTTGAGGCCCGCTAGATCTTCTTTGGTGTTGTCCATGTGGATGGTGTACTCGGCTATGTTCAGTGCTTTTCGGCGATGGCATCGTGCATCTCTGACAATGCTGGATTATCCTCTTCGAAGCGACAATGAGAGAGCCTGCTAGGCTGAGCTTCGGCCGTCGGGAAGAAGCCAGATTGATCCTGAGCAAATACCTAATGGTGTCGTGGCGTCCGCTCCTGCGCGTACATTCGAAGAGCGAAGCGTCCGGCATCGGTGTCTCTGAGTTGCTCAATGCGTTCGCGCATGGGAGCGGGCACGTCTTGGATCTTGGGGTACGCTGCAATTCCCAATTCGGGCAGCAGCACGGGGGAAGCCAAAGCGGCGAAAGTCAAATCTGCCGCGGTGAAGCGGCCACCAACCAGGTAAAGCCGACCATTCCTCAAGAGCTTGTCAACCTCAGAGAAGATGGCGCATACCCGATCTATGGAACGCTGCGCGCCCTCCGGTGTGATGCCAAATCCTTTGCGAATGGCGCCGATCACCATCGGAAGAGTCCATGTCAACAGATTTGATTCGATCCGCGGCACGCCATGTGACATCAGACGGTAGAGCTGAGCCCGATGGGGCAAGAGCTGATAGTAGGCCCATCGTCGCGTGTGTGGGCCAAGTGCTTCGTCGAATCGATCTACCAGGACATTGACGGCAAGTCGCTGGTCAGGTTCAAGTGGATACAGGCGGTCTCCTCCGCAGCAGGCATCTGCATAACGCAGGATGTCGGTTGAATCAACAAACCGATCGTCTCCATGCACCAGAACCGGCACGCTGCGACCTCCGAAGCGCGTGGTGGCCAGGCGGTGAAGCAAGGGGATGTGCGGGGCTTCGACATATGGGATGGAAAGACGGTCCAGCGCCCATCGCGCCTTTTCCGAGTAATGGCTTTGAGGCATGGTGATCAGTAAGGTGCGCTTGTCAGTGTTTGGCATGAATGACGGACTCCCTAGCTTCTACCGTACAAGCTCTCACGAGGAATTCATAGATCCGGCAGCACCCAGCCTTGAGCGACCGTCGGCGTACAGGCATTCTGTGCCTGTTGCCGATAGATGGCATCGCTCCGTATGTGTGCTTGGCTTTACGCGTGCCGCTTAAATCGCCCGACGGACTTTATTTGTTGGGGTCAACAGTGACTGCTATTGTTCTTTGCCAATAAAGTCGGAAACGACAGGTTATCACCTACTTTCTCGTCTTCCCCGTCCGCTCATACTTGCGCCAATACTGAAACTCGTCCTCATGCACCTCGATGTCGAGTTCCGCAACGCGCATCTGAAGCTGCTCTTGTGCGTCAGCCACGCCCTTGTTGTAGAGCGATGGCCCGATCTCTTCCAGAATGAAGCCGAGCAGCCCTGACGCTGCAACGTTGCCGATCGGCTCGTCCATGTTCTCTTCGAAGTACCGCTGGATGGATGCAATCGCCTGGGTGCGTGCTTCCTTGCTCAGTTCAATCGCCATGCCGTCCTCGCTTTCACATCTATCTATTCAACTCGCCACAGCACCGGCGCCGCCCATGCCAGCCGCCTCATCGACATCCCTTTGCCGTGACGCCTGCCCCTCGATCACGCTGTCGTAATAGCGGAAGGTGTGGCAACTCGCGGCCCAGTGTCTGTTGGTGTTTCGACGGGTGCCGATGCCCACCAGCGTGCGGCCCGCGGCCTTGATCTTTTGTGCCACAGGCATGAAGTCGCTGTCGCCACCGACGATGATCACGGTGCCGATGTGCCCGAAGCGGGCCACATCTTCCGCAGCATCGAGACACAGTTTGATGTCGGCGCCATTCTTGGCCGAGGCGCCTGGCGGAAACAACTGGATCAATTCGACCGAGGTCTGAAGCAGTGCGTCGCGGTAGCGCCCAAAGAATTGCCAGTTGGCATAGGCTCTGTTGATGGCGATGGGCCCCAGCGAAGCGGCGAAATCGACCAGAGCCTGGATATCGACGAGCGGCTCCTGGGGCTTGAAGCGGGTGTCCTGTTGGGCATAAATGCCTTCGCCATACTTGGTTTCCAAAATACCCGCGTGCAGGTTCTCGAAATCCCAGTAGATGGCCACGGAACGGCGGTGATCGGTCATGTCCACGGATGCGACTTTCAGAGGTAATGGGGTGGCTTGGCTTGGCACCCCGTATCATGACCGCATGAAGGTACCTCCGCGACTGCAGTCACTCATCGAAGAAGGTTTGATCGATTCGGTCGTGCGTCAGCTCATGAGCGGCAAGGAGGCCATGGTGTACGTGGTGCGCTGCGGCGATGAAACGCGCTGTGCCAAGATCTACAAAGAGGCCACGCACCGCAGCTTCCGGCAGGCGGTGGATTACACGGAAAACCGCAAGACCAAGAACAGCCGGCAGGCGCGTGCCATGGCCAAGGGCACGCGCTTTGGGCGACAGGCGCAGGAAGCCGCCTGGCAGAGCGCCGAGGTGGATGCGCTGTACCGCTTGGCTGCCGCTGGCGTGCGGGTGCCCAGGCCACACAACTTTCTGGACGGCGTTTTGCTGATGGACATGGTGGCTGATGCGAATGGCGATGCCGCCCCACGCCTCAACGATGTCTGTTTCACTGCTGAAGAGGCCAGAACACATCACCAGACGCTGCTCGCCGAGGTCGTCCGCATGCTGGGCGCAGGCGTGGTCCACGGCGACCTGTCCGAATTCAACATCCTGCTCTCGCACGACGGCCCGGTGATCATCGATTTGCCGCAAGCGGTCGATGCGGCCGGCAACAACCACGCCAAACGGATGTTGCTCAGAGACGTGGACAACCTGCGCAATTTTTTCGGCGGCTTTGCGCCTGATCTGCTCTCAAGCGATTACGGCCGAGAGATATGGGCCTTGTACGAGCAGGGCAGTCTGACGTCCGAGACCCCGCTTACCGGCCGCTTTGAACGGGCTGCAGGGCCGGTGGACCTGCACGGCGTTCTGCGTGAAATCGATGATGCGCTGGATGAGGAGGCGATGCGGCGCCAGCGCATGCAGCAGGGCTAGCCGGCATTGGTGGCCCGAACACGCACTTGGGCAAACAGCACAGTGTCAATACAATCGAGCTTTGATCTGCAGCCCACCTTGAAGGCTCCTCATGGAACAAGCCATCATCTGGACCATTCCACTTCTGGCTTTCCTGGTTGCGCTGGAATTCGGCGTCAGCGTGATTCGCAAACGCCAGACCTATCGGCTCAACGACATGTTGTCCAACTTGAGCCAGGGCCTCATCAGTCAATTGGTTGCAGCGTGCACGCCATTGCTGCAGATCGGTATCTATTCGACGGTGTTTTCTGTGCTGGGCCATCGTGCAGATGCCGTGTTTTGGAAAACATGGTACGGCATCGTCATTGCCGTGTTGATGTTTGATTTTTGCGAGTACTGGTTACACCGTGTCGGTCATGAAGTGGCCATTTTTTGGGCAGCACATGTTGTGCATCACCAAAGCGAGGAGCTCAACATCTGCGCAGCTCTGCGCCAGGAAAGCCTCAATCCAGTCTTGGGCTGGCCGTTCTATCTGCCGTTGGCCATTGCGGGCATTCCTCCTGTGGAATTTGGATTTGTGCTCTTGGGCGTGCAGTACTACCAAATCTGGGCCCACACCGAACAGATCGGCAAGTTGGGCTGGTTGGACGGTGTGTTGACCACGCCTTCTAACCATCGCGTACACCACGCCGTCAACGATTGCTACGTGGATCGCAACTACGGCGGCGTGTTTGTGCTGTGGGACCGCATGTTTGGCACTTATGCGGCAGAGGTCGATCCCTGCGTTTTTGGAACGCGCATGCCATTGCGCAGTTTCAACCCCCTGCGCGGCCTTGCTCAGGTTTACTTTGGGCTCGCCCGTGATGTGTGGTACACCAATCGGTGGTCAGACAAGTGGCGCGTGCTGTTCAACGCGCCTGGCTGGCGACCAGCAGACGTGGCCCAGCGCTTTCCCCAGCCGGCATTTGACCTGCATCGGACGACCTACGATCCCCAAGCGAGTGTGTGGGCACGCGCCGCAGCGGTGAGCGTGTTCTTGCTGATGGTGATCGGTAGTGGCATGTTCCTTTGGCAATCGGATGGCATGGGCATGAGCTTGCGTTTGTTGTGCGCTGCAGGCTTGATGGGGGGGTTGTACTTGGTCGGGTGGTTGCTTGAGCGAGATGCAGGTGTCAAGGCACAGGCCATCGCCATAACCTGACTGGCGGGTCAGTGTCCTTGATCGGCATTGGCCCGTTGCTTTTTTCGATGACGATCGAGAGGAGTACGAGACCTGGCCGCACACATGAACCTATAAGACTTGGTTCATGCTATGGCTAAGCCAGTCTATTGGGTTGAGGCTACTGGGCGTTGTCATGGTTGCGGCCCGCGACAGGACGGGCGACCTGTTAAGGCTGATTCCCGATGGTCGATTTGAGCGAACGGACGGCCTCTTTCGCCCCAAGCGAACGCCTAACCTGCTCGACACGCAAAACAGATCGCAGGGCCTGTTCCATGAACACGTCACTCTCCCGCCGGCGCGTCATCGCCCAATCTCTGACGGCTGCTGGCCTGATGGCGGCGCCCGGTCTGCCGCCGCTGCTGGCGGCAGACTCCTTGCTGGTCCGCAACGTCACCCAGCTCTACAGCGTGCGTGTGGTGCGCATCGCCTCACCGCACACGGCAGCTGATGTGGTCAAGGCCTTGGCTGCCTGGCCTGGCAAGGTGGCCGTGGGGGGCGGGCGCTACAGCATGGATGGGCCGGTGGCGGTGGCCGGTGGGCTGCACATCGACATGCGGGGCATGAATAAGCTGGTGTGGCTACGCGCGGCGCAGCGGCAGGTGCGGCCGAGCTGGAGCCGCGCATGCGCAGCATCGGGCCTTCCACCATGGGATTGCCATGTTGCCGAAAGCGTGAGCTCAGCGTGTCACCGCGACTGGTAGCCGCTCAAGCCCTATCCTCTCAGGCACTTGTGTTATCAAGGGCAACTTTAAGATCCTTTGCGGCTGCAAACATCTCTGTTCCGTTTCCCGTGAAGACCGCAGCAACGAAATCGAGCAGTTTGGCCGTGAGTGCCAGTCGTTTGCTCACCATGGTCACCGTCTTGATCTTTGCATCGGTATAGGTAATTGCTGCGTTCACCTGGTCTGCTGTCACCAAAGCCGTTCCGGAAATCAGATTGATCTGCGCTGTTAGCAACGATGTAGCCTGACTGAGCAAGTCCTGCTGCATCCGTAATGCTTGCTGAGCATCTTCGACCGTTTGCGCGTTCCTGATGTCATCATTCAGAGATGCCGACCTTGCATTGAGTGTGGCAATGCTTTGCTGGAGATCAGCCCCCTTGATCATGTCGCCAGTAGCAGCTATTGGCGATGGCATATCCGAATTGCTACCCATAAAAGTCTCCGTCAATTGCGTGCGGCTTCAATAGCATCCTTCACTCCCTTGGTCGTCTTTGCCAGTTCGCGTAGCTGCGTATAAAGCGTTTTTGGATCCGACTCCAGTCCCTCCTGCTTAAAGGTATCAACCGAGGTCTTCCATGTATCGATTGCTTCCCCTATGCGCAAGGGGATTCCCGTCGGTCCTCGCGCAGCAAGTTGTACGCGTAAGTCCTTTACCTGAGTACGCAGTTCCCGAGCACGTATGGGCTCCTGCTTATGAAGTACACCAGCCAGAGCGGCGTCTATGCCATCCAGACTGATCTGATTGATCTCGATCCAAGTCTGATAGGGCGGTGTAGTCCCTGAAATGGGGGCGGTCGCAGTTTGGACAAAAAATGACTTCAGGAGATCTCCCAATTCTTTCATGCTGTCGCTTGATGCGATCACGTGCTTCACCGCATCGCGTCGCAACTTGGCAGTTGCGATATCGGCGATTAGGTTCACAACCTTGTCAACCGCGCCCACGGATTCTGGCTTTACGAGTTGCACGCCGTTTTTGTCTTTCAGGTTGGAAATGGATGTCCCTACATTCGAGATATCGCTGGACAGCGACCAATCCTTGTCATCCGCCAAATTATTGAGCGCGGTGCTCAACGCATCAAAGACGTCCAGCGTGTACTGCCCGAGACGTCCTTCGGCAGCCTTGAAATTCTTGCAGTCTTGGCGCGGTACATCGTCATCTCTATTCCCAACATTGATCGCTAGCTCTGCTCGCTGTAAGCACAACGTATCCATCACATCCAGTTCGGAACGTATCGTTGTACTCATCGACCCAGTTGCAGCTCCCGCCGCGTCAGAATAGTTGTCGCCTCAATAGAACTCAACAATGAGCGGGCGGCGATGAAGGATTTCAGTGGCTCGATACGGACAAGCATTC
>RXJQ01000048.1 GCA_003963115.1 Burkholderiales bacterium | reverse complement strand
TCTTGATGCGGTTGAGGGCATCGTAGGTGTAAGTCTTGTTGTAGACCGAGCCCGCCAGGGTGTCGGCACTGGTCTGGCGGTTGCCCCAGATGTCGTAGGTGTAGGCGTGCTGGGCCAGTTGTGCCGTTTGCGCGTTGCCGATCTGGCTGCCGGTGCTCAGGGCTTGCGCCATGTGCACGATGCTGCTCAAGCTGCCTTCGGGCTGCCCACACCTCGGTGGAGCTTTCTCAGGTTGTTAGGTCACAGTCCCATTGACACGCCATCATTCAGAACGCCGGATTGAGTAATGGGTGTTGGCGAAAAATAGGCTGGAAACGAAGGTGGAAAAGTGCTGCGGACGGGCGGACGGGGCAGCACGATGCTGCTCAAGCTGCCGGCGTGCTGCCCACACCTCGGTGGAGCTTTCTCAGGTTGTTAGGTCACAGTCCAAGCTGCTCCAGAATTGGCCTTATCGACTCTTCAGTCAATTCCACATTGCTCAGGATGCTACGAATCCTCTCAACATCCCGCTCCTTGACAGCCTTGTCAAATTCATCCATCAGCCCACTAACGTAAAGGCGCTCATTAACCGTCATGCCCGCGTATTTTTTTTCCATGGAGCGCCTAAGGATTGAGAATTGAGAAGTCAGTAATTCTGACGTTCTTTGGATCGATGATGAGTTCTGGCAGACCCCCCTTGTTTCCATCCAATGGAAGCGCTGATCTCGACTTGATGACATCTGTGACGCTCACCCGTCCCTGAATTAGAAAGTCGGCTGTATTAGTTGCACCGCTTGGTCCGCCTGATGGCAAGCCTGCCGCATCCCTAAAGTTACTGACGGTTCGAGGGTCTTTGGTCGTCCACGAGAACCCTTGTGCTCGTGCGTCTCCGCCGAAGACTCGATATACGGTTGCTTCGCTCTGCGCGGCCTGCCCACTGACAACATCCGCAAAAGACCGAAGCGCTGAAGCCGCGGGCGTCACAGCGCCCAGCGAGACGGCCACGCCCACCGCATCTTTGATTGGCGAGCCGGGCAGGTTGCCGGGTGCGCGCAGGAAATCGCTCAATGCAGCCGTTCCCTGATTTTGCGCAGCATTGAGGTTGGTACCGTATGCGGCCAATTCCGCATTGGTCTTAGGCATGCCTGCAAGCACCGAGTTCACGGCAGCTTCGGCGGTATTCGTCGCATGCGTCGAGACCCAATTGCTGACCTGCCCGGCATAGTTGGTCACCGTGTTGCTGACGCTATTGGCGATCAAGCCCAAGGGGTCGTTGTTGCTGATGGGGTTGCCATCGGCGTATGCGTAGGCGTTAATGCCCCCCTGCAAGCCAATGGGGTCACGACTGATGAACCTGCCCAGCGCGGGGCTGTAGTACCGCGCTCTCATCTGGATCAATCGCCCCGACACGACTTCGCCGTATCAGCAGCCATTTTTTCTAGACGCGACAAGGCCTTACCTGCTGCGCGGCCCTTGGTGCTTGGCAATAAAAAAGAACGAATTCGCCTAGATGCGAGTTTTGCCCACCACCGTGACAGCGGCAAGGCAAGACATGGTAACGGCAACAGCCCCAGCAGCTAAAGAGGCAAGGCAGGATCGAGGTTTTGCCCTTTAGCCGTCATGGCCGCCGAGCATCCGTCGCGCCACTCGGTGGTGATCGCGTCAAGGCCGCGCGCAGCGCGCCAGGCCAAGGGACTGGCTTGGCCTTGACGTGCTTGAACAAAGACACGCTGTCGGATGCGGGGCAAGACGACTTTGGGGGCTTGCCCCGCATCCAGACCATGCGGCGATGGCCAGCGCTCAATGGGGTAAGAAGGTCAACAGGATGGGGCGGCCTGGGCCGCCCCTGGCGCGCATCAGCGCGGCGCCACGCCTGCTTGAGCCAGTGCCTTGCGCACCTGCTCGGTGGCCTCGATCATCTGGTAAGCCTGCTCATCATCTTCGGCCAGCGCGCGGCAATCGCTGTAGCCGATGCGCTTGAGCAGTTGCGCCAGCGCCCAGGCCAGATCCTGGGGCAGATCGACTTGCACGGTGATGTGATCCATGGTGTTCATCCCTTGAGGTTGTGCCCGGCGTTCACGGCGAACGCCGCTGGCCAACCTCACCGAGTGCCGCGCGCAGCCGTGTCAAGGGCGACCGCTTGCGGTCGGTGCAGCGAACCCTTGACGCGGGGAGCACGGCGCTACGCTGTCCGGCCAGTGGAGGGAGCTTTCTCAGTGGTGGCATGAGGTCAGCGGCTTGACGACTGCAAGCAGTGCAGCCCAGCGCGCCAGAAGTAGGCCCGCGCCATCTGACGTTCGTCGCTGCCATGGCTCGCATAGCCATCGGTACGCGGCACATGCAGCCAACCAGTGATGCCGCACACATCGGCGATGAAGCCCCGCAGCATCAAGGCCGGGTCGATGCCGTCGATTTCGCACAGGCGCACGAACTCGGGCGGCAGGTCAAGGGTGATGGCGTTGGTTTGCTCTTGCATGTGGTCTTCTCCCTGGATTGATTTGATTTGGTGATGGCAAGACGCTGGGGAGCCCCTCGGGGGCGGATGGTGGACGGGCGGGGCCAACCTCCATGACGCGCGCAGCGCCTGGCCAGAATGTCTGCGGCGATGGCTTGCCATGGCCAGCACATGCTTTGGTATTCGGCGCGGCATGAGCGCAAGCTGATGCCGCGTGCAGGGGCGGAGGGGCGCAAGACATAACGGGGGTTGCAGGAACCCGCAAGGGCGCAAGGCGACAGCCGCCGCGGTGTGGACACGAAGAGAGCTGCGCGAACGACTGGCCACACTTCATGCAACAGCCCGTTATGTTTACTTGGCCCTTGGGCCAAGTAACCCCGCAGCCACTGCCAAGGACAGCCGGGCTCAATGCCCGGATGGCCTTGCTCTTGCACGTCCCGCGCGCCAGCGCCTGGCTTTCTGTCAAGGTCTGTCCAAGCACGCATCATCGGCATCATCGTCATCCTCGGCCAGTGCTTGCAGTAGTGCTTGTGCATCACTGTCCTGCACGTCCGCTGCTGTCCTGGCCTGCACCGCCAGACCTGCATCGAGCCGCGCCCCCGGATGCGTGGCCGCATGCACCGCCGCCAGCTTGCCGATGGCCACATGCGTGTAAATCTGCGTCGTGTTCAAGTCCGCATGACCCAGCAGCACCTGGATGAAGCGTAGATCGGCACCGGCCTCCAGCATGTGCGTGGCGCACGCATGGCGCAGCGCATGGCAGGCCCCGTGCTCGATCCCGATGCGCCTCATGTGGCGCACCACCATGTCCGACAGCCGGTTCTTCTCGAACGGCTCACCGTAGTCGGTCAGGAACAAGGTCCACGCCGCACCTTTGCCGCCTTGGCCACCGTCTTTGCCACTGTCTTGGCCGGGCATGCCTCCCATGCTCCCCATGTGCCGCACGATCTGCGAACGCACCTCCTGGCAATAGCGGCTGATCCAGTGCGCGGCGCTCGCCCCCATCGGGATCAGCCGATCCCGCCGACCCTTGCCCTGGCGCACCATCACCGTGGCGCTGTGCAAGTCCACATCGCCCACTTGCAGGCGCACCAGCTCGCTGCGCCGCAGACCGCTGCCATACAGCAGCTCCAGCATGGCCCGATCCCGCACCCCCGTCAGCCCCGCCACGTCGGGCTGCGCCATCAGGCGGCGCACATCGTCCAGCGTCAGCAGCACACGCGGCAGGGTACGCGGCATGCGCGGTATCTCCAGGTCCGCCGCCGGATTGGCCGGGATGTGCTTTTGCCTGGTCAGCCACTTGCACCAGCTCTTGAGCGCCACGATCAAGGCCTTTTGCGTCAACAGGCTCAAGGGCTGGCCGTTGCTCTTGCGCACCAGGTACAGGTGGCGCTGGTAGGCCTCCAGCACGCCCAGGCTGATCTCGCCGGGATGGCGCAAGCCCCGCTCATGCGCCCACACCACGAAGCGCGACAGTGCCCGCTCCCGGATGTCTACCGTGGTGCTCGATAAGCGGCTGACCTCGGCCCAGCGCAAATAGGCATGAACCCAGCTGGCCAGCGCATACCCACGCCATGGCGCTTGCTGGTTTGCGGCCACCGTCCGCTTGGCGCGCAGCTTGCGCTTGGGACGCCTGCGGGGCAGGCCCAGGCCCGCACCCGGCGCTGGCGCATCTGGCTTGTCGTTTGTCTTGTCCATGTGCCCGCCCTCAAGCCTGAGCAGCTAAAGAAGAAGCGGCACCGACAGCAGTGCCCTGCGGGTACGACATGACCAGGCCCGCACGGTCCCCGCTTTCCCATCTATGCGTTTTGCCGTTTGTGGCGGGCAATTCGCTGCCAAGCCCCGTCAATGCTGGCTCTACGGGCATTTGTGCATCCCGAACACCCCCCGAATCCGGCCCGCTATCGGGCCGAATCTGCCCCGCCAGTTCTTCATTCAAGCCCGCCACTTGTGCGCCAAGCCCCGCGACTTCCTGCGTCGTAGCATCAAGCCGTGAGCCCGATGGCGTGTGCAGACTGGCCGGGTCCACCAGACCGCACAGGTGTGGACGCAGGTGGGAACGGGGAGCGCTGCCATCGGCATGGCCCTGCGCGTCTTGCCCACCTTGGTCATCCTCCTGCGGCCCATCCCAGCGCAGGCTGTAGCGCACTTGCCCGCCAGGACTGCCCAGCCCGCCGCGCTCGCTCACCAGATACTCCAACGCGGCCAGCCGCTCCAGGTGCAGCCTCAACTGCGTATCACCCCAGCCGCCCAGGCCTTCGCGCAACTCGCGCCGCGTGAAGCGCACCTCGGCGCGGGCCACGCCCTCGCTGGCCGCACGGCTGGCCACGTAGCGGCCCAGCGCCAACAGCAGCTTGCGCGTCACCGGCGGCAGCTCGTCCGTGCTGCGCCCCAGCACCTCGTGCGCGATGCCATGCGCCGCCTCGATGTCCTCGCGTGTGACCTCGATGTATTCCACGATCTGGCCTTGCTGGCCTGGTTGAGCACTCCCCACCTCGATGGTCTTGATGGGCCGCTGATGCTGGTGCAGCAGCGCGATGGCATCAATGAGGGCCAGGTACTTCTGGTGATCGCGCCGCGCCCGCGTGTGCTCGGCCGCAAAGCTCAACTGCTCGGCATACGGGTTGACCACCGCCAGAGGGCGCAGCAGGCGCTGGGCGTTCTGGTGCAGCGCCACCGTGGCCTGCTTGCCCTGGCGGTGCAGCAGGCCCGCCAAGGTGCGCGCCTGCCGCTGGCGGGCGTGGATGGCCTGCGTCTGCGCTGCACCCTCGTCCACGGTGAGCACCAGGCAACGGTTCATCAGTTCTTCGTCAATGTCGATGGCCGTGGTGGTGAGCATCAGCATCACCGGCCCTTCGACGTGGTACTCCTGCGTCACCAGGTTGCCGGTGGTCGGGTCTTTGCCGGTCGCAGCCATCGTCAATTCACCATCGGACTGCAAGAGCTTCAAGGCATAGCTGGCCCGGCTGGCGCCTTCTTCTTCGGCCAGCGCCAGGATGCGGTGCTTCAAGTCGGTCTGCCCCATGTAGTACAGGCTCTGGCCCGTCATGGCGCTGTACCTGATGCGCGACTCGCTGGGCATGAAGCCCAGCACCGCATCCATCAGGCTGGTCTTGCCCGCCGCACTCGATGACTGCACCACCACCGCCAAGGGCGAAGCCAACAGGCGAGACACACAGGCCAGGTAGGCCGTGAGCTTGTTGGTGGCCTCGCCCACCAGGCCACAGGCATCGAAGTCGGCCAGGATGCGACCCAGCAAGTCCGGCGCCTTGAGCCAGGCCAGCGCCGCCGCGTGTTCGGCCTCGCTCATCTGCACCGCCACCGGCTGCTTCGGCTTACTGGCTTCTTGCTCGCGTGCCTCGATGGTCTGCTCGACCGCCAGCAGCACGCGCCCGAGCTGGCGGGTCAGCTCACGCGCCAACTCACGCTGCGCCGCCTCGCCACCCTGGCCACAACTGCCGCCGATCTCTGCTGCGGCCTGCGCCGCAAACACCGCCCGTGAACGGGCGCTGTACAGGTCCACGCTGTCCACATGCAAGGCCAGCTCATGGCCACCTTGGCGCTGTACCCGCACATTGAGCTTGAGGCTGGCGCCGGGGTGCGCCTTGGGCAGGCCCCGCACCTGCCACAGGTACTGCACGGGCAGCTCGCCACACACCAGGCGCAAGGTGTCGCCATCGAGTTCGACGGCAGGCTCAATCACGGGCATAACAGGTGCCATAGGCGCCTGGCTGTCCATGCCAGGATCGGCCTCGACCATCGGCACAGACTGCACGGGCAACACAAGCGGTGAAGCAACAGGCAATGAGGAGGCAGCAGCTAAAGAGGCTGGCTGAGGCAGCACCGGAACATCTTCACGCTGCGGAGCCTGGCCCTGGCCCAACCACAAGGCCTGGCGCATCAACAGCCCCAGGCTCTTGCCCGCAGGCTGCACCTTGAGCGCATAGCTGTTGGCGTCCATCCCACGCGGGAACTCGATGCGCCAGCACGCCATCCCCTCGGCCATCAACCGCTGCACCACCTTGGCCGCGCCACGCTCGCCCGCCTCATCGCGGTCATAGGCGATCAACACCCGCTTGATGCCGTGGCGCTTGAACGCCGCCACGATCTCATCGGTGAAGCCTTCCACGCCATAGCTGCTGGTGACGTGGCGGTATCCCGCGCACCAGAAGGTCAACGCATCAATCAAGGCCTCGCACAGGATGGCTTCACCGCTGTGCCCACCACCCATCAGCCCGGCTTCGTTGAACACGCCCGCATGCGGCCCGGGCAGGTACAGGTGTTTGGGCGTGCCCGTGCGCAGGTTGTCCAAGAGCTTGCGCCCGTACACCTCGCGCACATGGCCATCCAGGTCCAGCACCGGAATGACCAAGCTGCCATTGAAGTGCTCGTGACCCGACTCGCGTAGCAAGCCGATGCGCTGCAAGCGGGCGCGGATGATGCCCCCGGCCTTGCGGTTCTTCTCCGGCAGGCGCAAGCCCAATGTGCGGTCGGCCACGCCCAGCTTGAAGTGCTCGATCAGCTCGGGGTGCTCCAGCCCACGCGATTGCAGATAGGCCCGCGCACCAGCCCCACCATGCACATCCGCGCCCTCGGCCTTCAGGCGCTGGTGGTAGTAGTCCACCGTGTCATCGAGCAACTGCTGTTCATCGGCATCCAGCGTCACGGGCGGCGCCAAGGTACGTGTGGTCGTGGCATGGGCATGAGCCTGGACATGAACGCCGCCACCCTCAAGCTGGCCAGCAGCTAAAGAAGGAAGGCCTTCCCTGAGCAACTCCACCGCGTGCCTGAACGACACCCCGCGCTGCTTAATCACCCAGTCAATCGGCCCGCCGCCGATGCCACAGCCAAAGCAATGCCACAGGTTCTTGCCCGGCGTCACCACCAGGCTGGGCTCCCCATCCTCATGGAACGGGCACCGCCCCAGCCGGTCCTTGCCCGACTTCTTGAGCACCACGCCCGAGCCCTCCACCAGGCGCTCCACGCTGACTTCGTTCTTTAGCCGCTCGATTTCGCTTTCCGGGATGCGGGGCATGGATGCGTCCTTAAAAATTCACTCGTCACCTTTGAGTGATTGACGTTACCAATGCGTGTTAAAGTTGTCAAGACCAAGAGGTATTGACCATCACCTAACCGTCCTCTAAATTGAGGCCATCAGCACCTTTTCGCGTGCTTTTGGTGATGAGTAGGTGACCAAATGAACGATATCCAGGCCTTGTTTGCCAAGCGCCTGCATGACCTGCGCCGTGACAAGGGCTGGTCGCAGCCCGAGGTCGGCAAGATGATTGGCACCTCCGGTGCCATCATCGGGCGCTATGAGCGTGGCGAGATGACCCCCTCCATCGAGGTGGCCACCAAGCTGGCCCAGGCGTTCGGGGTGACGGTGGACTATCTGGTGTCCCAGGAAGGACAGCCCACCGTCGTGCAGGACAGTTCCATGCTGGAGCGCATCCGCGCCATCAATGAACTGCCGCAGGACGACCGCGAGAAACTGCTGTATGTGGTCGATGGCCTGCTGCGCGATGCGCGTGCCCGACGCACCTATGCCACGGCCTGACTCGATGAAGGAAGCAAGATGAATGCAATCGTGATTGAACATGTGCCGCTGGCCGAACTGCCGCTGGCCTGGCGCGAGAAGCTGGGCACCATGCACGATGTGCGCGTGACTGTGCGCATCGAGGCCGAAGACGACCAGGCCCAGGGGCAAAGCGCCTCCGCATTTGCCGACGATCCGCTGTTTGGCATGTGGCGCGACCGCCCCGACATGGCCGACGTAGACAGCTACGTGCGCGACATCCGCGCACCTCGCTTCAACAAGGATGGCTCGCGCAACTCATGAGCACATCCCTGTTGATCGACTCCGATGTGCTGATCTGGTTGACCCGTGGCCACCTGGGCGCAGCACAACGCCTGCAAGACATCAGCCCTTGGCGCATCTCCGTGGTGACCTACATGGAGTTGGCCCAGGGCTGCCGCGACAAGACCGAGTTGGCCCGACTCAAGAAGGGCCTGACTGCGCGCAACACCGAGGTGCTGCCGCTCACACCGGCCATATCAGACCGTGCAGCCGACTTGATCGACTCGCTGGCCCTGTCTCACGGCATGCGCCTGGCCGATGCCCTGATCGCCTCCACCGCCATCGAGCATGAGTTGACCTTGCTGTCAGCCAATGCCAAACACTTCGGCGCCGTCGGCGGGCTCAGCCTCGAAGGCTTCATGCCTTGAGGCAACAACCTCGGAACAAAACCTATCGAATATTCAGAGTCGTCAAACCAGAGTGATCTCGGTCCACAAAGTAGTTGGCATTATTCGACTTGATCGCATCAATCGCAGCCAACAGGTCAGGCTTTGAGTCCTCTGGAACCTTTTCAAGTTCACCGTGAAGCTCTTTGAGCACTTCTGATTTTTGTGACCACGCCAAGAGCATGCATGCTCGATATCGAACCACTTTCGACTTGTCATGCAGCGCCAATAACGCCAAGGAAATTGCGGCTTCGCTTAGCTTGGCATATCGAACTGCGTGATAGACGCACGAGCTACGTACCTTCCATTTTTTAGCCCCCTTATAGTGAGCCAACAAAAGCTCGGGCAAACGCTCCCCAAGCAAATCACGAAGCTTGAACGCGGCTCCCCACTCAGCGTCAGAGCCACTTCCATCCAGCATTTGAATAAGTTCATTCACGTTGTGAACGGTGCTATCCGATGTCATAGTTGGTTCAACTGGATTTTCGTTTTGGGGTCATTACCACGAATCACATTGCCATGCCTGGTGCTGTTGCGAGGCACAGTGTCAAACTCAACACATACGTGGCAACCACCCTGATCGTACTGAACGTCGGGACGGTTTGTGCCAACCTTATTACCGTTCACATCCACTTGCTGTTGATTCTTCCGAACATTCGACACCGACGGATCTGACTGGAGCCCCTGAACCAATTGATCAATCGCATCATTGTGAACCGTACCCCCATGCTGAGGTGCGTTTCCTCCATTGGGAAGTGGGCCCAAACTGTTATAGATCGGTGAATACTTCGGGTCTGCGTTTGGCCCGTAAAGCTGATCGTTCACCACCTGCCCGGCATTGCCAGGCGTCAACAACAGTGCCGGAATGGCGGCCACGGATGGCGGGATCGCGGGAAGCGCATCCACAATGGGAGAGACCAAGCGTGTAGCCGTGCTCGTGATTGCATCGTAGCTGGGCAGGCTGATGTTAGGCACCGTCAACGAGAGCCCGGCCACCTGGGTTCCAGCGCCGTAGTAGCTACTGCTGTTGTTCAGATTGGCCAGGGGCGACTGCGGCAGCAACCCTGACGGATCGGTGTTGTTCACCGGGTTGTTGTCTGCGTAGGCGTACGGGTTTAAACCACCTTGCAGCCCAATGGGGTCACGGGATATGAACCGGCCCAGCGCCGGGCTGTAGTACCGCGCTCTCATC
>RXJQ01000092.1 GCA_003963115.1 Burkholderiales bacterium | reverse complement strand
AGCGGCAAATGCGCCAAGTGATGAACTTCACTGACCTCGACCACACCGATGTCCGCCAACGCAAAAATGCGGCGGCTTCTTCAGCGTATCCTTAGACCCGTCGCCTTAAGAAGTAGCTGGTTATGCTCTTGACGATTGTTAATCGCATAGTTCAATGCATTGTCTCCTTGGTCATCAAGGTCTTCTGTTCTGGCTCCAGCAGCAAGCAAGACTTGAAGCATGGCAGTATCAGCGTGCTGTGCGGCATGCATGAGCGGGGTTCGACGAGTATGTGTCAAATTGGGAAAGATACATACATCCACGTAGTCATCTGAGCGTCTGAGCTCATCCGCCGAAAGGTAGGCGTGATTGACATTTGCACCCCGCACAAGAAGGGTGCGCACGATGTCTAGTTGATTCTCTTCAATTGCATAAAACAAGGCAGTCTTTCCGAAGCCGTTTTGAGCATCAACTGGAACGCCTCGAGACAGCAAAAGCTCTACGTATTGTTGGTTGGGTACGGCAAAAGCAAGCAGGGGTTCGCGCTCCTTACCCAGGGTGATCCAATCAGATTCAGACAAGTGATCAAGTAACACTTGAACCCAACTAGTAGGCCGTCTGTGCAGCAGCGAAGCTTCTATCGCCCTATAGACGTCCATATCGGTAAATGATCGCGTCTTATCCTGGAGAAGGCTCCTTAGCTGCATGATGCTGGCATGTTCGTCTCTGACGGTCAAAACCAAAGGCGAGCTGGCCTGGAATTCGTGAAGAGGAAAGCTACCCGCCGCTCGATCAAGGATGTAGTGCTCCACCTGGTCCGCCGCAGCATTTGCTTCGGAGACAGAAAGATGACGCTGCCTTCTGTAGAAGGCGAGCAATTGCGGGCGGGCCTGCCGTTGCTCGCGCATGTATTTTTGGACTATGCGGTAGTTGTGGCGACTGGATTCGCCCCATTGCTCAAAATAGTCGAGCGTTGGGCGCGGTGAGTCTGCGGCAGCCGCCTTCTCGTCTTTTGCGAATAGCACAGGTGCCACACCCGCTTTAGCGAGCCCGAATTGATAGTATCGCCAAAGCGCATGAACTATGGTCCCCCCACACTGTTGAGGTCCAGAATCTCCATGAATAAGCTCGGCCATATTCAATAGCGGCTGCAGGAACTTCTGAGAGGACAGGCTCTGCGGGCAGCTGTAGTCCGCCCCAGTGGGTGAATAGCTTCCTGAACCCAAGTCTGGTCCACCGTGGCCAAACACTAAATGAGGATATTTTTCCATCTTGTCGCAGGAGATCTCGTTGTCTGACAACGGATTGATCTGTTTCAACCTTGCCTCGTAAGCCCGGGACAGACACTTGGCATCCGAGCAAAGATCGCGCTCTTTTTCGATCCATTGCTGCTGATCAAGATTGAGCTTTCGGCGTTGAACCGTGGATGCATCCACCAGCAAGTCGCCCAACGTGTCGTCTAACTGTTTGTCCAGTTCTCTCGCCCTCTCGTCAGCACAGATGAGCAACTCAATGCTCTTTTTTGCCTGGCTGCATTGAATACTCTTGGCCCAAGCCTGACCGCAGCTGAGGCAAAGCAAAAGACATGTCAACCAATACGCCATGATTCCCTGCACCAATAAAAAATGAAAATACGATGCTCAACCATCCTTCCCTGACACGATCGAGCATTCAGGACATGCGACATGGTATGGCATGCCGCACGCTTGGATAATTTGAGACATTAGCAAACTGTTTAGCCTACCGAAAGCGGCCACTCGTAGGGGACGGCTCCTGGCCGGGTGCGGGTATTGAATGGCGGCTTTCTGGCAAAAACTCGCACAAGCTGTGCGAGAGGCTGAAACGCGACTATGCGCCCACCGTGATCGCATAGATGAACATCGCCATTCACACCTTGAGCCGGGTGAATTGGATACGTGGTAGCAAGCGCTTGAAATCACCATCGAAGCTGACCAGATGCTCGCCCTGCTGAATGACGGCTGCCGCCAGCCAGGCATCGGGCAAGTCATTGGCAACCAGCATCTTGTCGGCACACAGCTTACGTAACACGAGCCACTCGGCACCCAAGGTCGGCTGCTCTGTACCCGCCGACGTCAATAGCGCATCGATGAAACGCAATGCGTCAGAGATCGGCGTTGGATTGACGAATATCCTGGGATGGGTCACCAGCCGCAGGAAGCTGGCTATCACCATCGGCTGAAGCTTCAGCGGCGTACCCTGACTTGCATCGGTGACAGCTTGTTCCAGCCAGGCGCGCGCCACAAGGTGGTGTGGATGGTCGCTGCGCGATGCAGCGACCAAGACGTTGACGTCAGGCGTCACGATCCGCGGCGTCTTGCAAGGCCTTGTTGCTCAGCCCACTAAGCCCCGGAGTCAGCCCACCTTTTCCACGGAAGACGGGCAGGCGCACGGATTTGGCCGGAGCCGCCTGCGCTCGCAAGCGCAATTGCAATCCTTCTTCGATCAAGCGAGTCAGGCTGGTGTGCTGCTGCGCTGCCAATGCCTTGGCCTGCGTCAGCAATACATCATTGATGTTGAGCGTGGTCTTCATTGCTCGCCTCGAGTTGACACATTGGATACAGATTTCTGTATTGTATTCGCAGACTGGCCGACCCGCAAACTACGAGGGGTTGGGTTACCGTCCGATGTGTTGCACAAGACCCAGAAGACGCACTCGGTTGACTTGCTGTGGATGAGGAGGCAAGGTTTCTCTCACAATCTGTGAGAGAAATTCCGGCGCTGGAATGACCACGTGGACTTCGTGTCTACGCCGAAGCGCTTTCTCAGGTCAATGTCCTTTTTGTGTAGCATCTTGACCATCAAAGTAGACGCGTTGATGCTGGTGTAGATTTGGTGAAAAAGTTAGTCGGACAGGGGCCGAAACTGTCGGACGCTACAGAGGGAAGCGGCAGGGGCAAGAGGGCAGATTTTGGCTTCACACGGCAGGGGTCGCAGGTTCGAACCCTGCACCGCCCACCAGATAGAACCCCGGTAAATCGTTGATTTGCTGGGGTTTTTTCTTTGTCTGGTCTCTTTTGGCTATGTCAGCGGCTATCCCGAGATACCGGGTTTGGCCGATATATCGGGGCCTTGCTGTACACAGCGGTGTACACAGTGCACAGCGGGGCGGACGATAGATCATCAAAAGTCGAGGTGTCAAGCCCGTTTTGACAGATCTGCAAGATGGGCGCTACCTGTTCGAGGGGGTGTGGGTAGCGTGATTTTTTGATGGGTGCGCGTCATGCTGACGGGGTAACTTTATGGCCGACATAGGCCGAAAAGTGTCAACCTCCCCTCGGCCAAATAATTTCAAAAATCTAAAACTTTTGAAATCGGGGGATGAGCAATTGGCGCTCACAGACTTAAATTTTCAGGGTTGCAGTGCTGAGCGGTCGCCGGTATTCGCGAGGTGCCGTCGGTCAGCGGCAAATGAGCTTTGCGTCAATGTGCCCGTCGGCCAATGACGGCTCCTGCGTACGGTGAATTGGAGTTCTTGCGACTTATAGCGAAATTCAGCACGCGACAAATTGCCGCCTCAAAGCGGAAATCTTGTCACATCGCTTCAAGCATTGAACAGACTGAGCCAGATCTTCCTACGCTTGATGTCGTCTTTGCCTGCAAGCAAGAAGGGAAAGAAGTCCTCGTAGTGAGGTATGACCATGCTCTTGATCCCATGCTGTACCTCATACTCACTTGCCTTGCGTGACATCGCGCTGAGCAGGAAGTAGATGGGTTTCAGAATCTCAATCAGGCGCCAGACGACCAGTGGAGCGCTTTTCTGGATAACGTACTGTCGATAGTGGCAGTCAAAAACCGTCATCACCTGCCCCTCGGCATTCAGGTGCATCGTGAACCCGTTCCGGTTTCCCTGCCGATCCATCTTATAAAGCAGCGCCTCACCCGCTTTCTGGCGAGTCTGGCTTGGAGTGTATTTCTCATAGATACCTACTGCTAGCTCGCGCCATTTCTCCAGCGGAGGCCTGTCGAGCTTGGCCTCACAGATCTCGTTCAGATTGAAGTATCTGGACGAGACGCTGTACTCCGTGAAGAAGCCGATGAGCTCCATATCGCCTCTCGGTCCTGCGGACATCGCGGGCTTCGATAGTTGGTAGGTTGGAATGAGGTGGAGGCACTTGTCATGCAGCACACCGATATCGTGTCCAAATCCCTTCAGCTGTTTTATGGTGGGTGTTTGGTAACCGTTCGACAGCATGAAATCGGTGACGACAGCCAGCTTAAACAGCCTCTCCAAACCGATGGATAGGTTGAAGAACGCTGAGTAGAAGTAGCCGTCCTTGTCTTAAAAAGAATTAGCCTTTAACAGAAGGTCAAAGCCGGACAAAAGTGTGTTCTTTGCCAAGTGGGCTTCCTGCGTCAGCAGCGTGAATTTTTTGTCGAAACCGATCATGTTCACTTCTTTCCCTCCTGTTCCTGTCGCCTCGTCTCAGAGGTCGTCTTCGATTCTGCAACATCAGGCGCCCTGTATTGGGTATCCGCTTCACTTCAGTTGGCATCTCTCATGTGGCGCGAGTTCTATGCCGATCGCCATTCGCATTGGCCAGGATTCTCGTGCGCCTTTGAGCATCTACTTGTTGAGCGAGCCTGGCAGCAAGCTCAATCGAATCCCACAAGCGATCATGTGAGTAAATTGCTCGTTGAGGTTGCCAGGGCCTATGGTCGCATCGGCGCATTTCGGGCGGGGTCATCGCATTGGGCGGAGGCCTTTCCGCAAGCGTTGGCGTTGGATGTTGTGGCTTCAGCATGGAAGTCCTGCGCAAGCGAACTGGAAAGCGCGCAGGCATCGCTCATTGCGAGAAATGTGTCGCCCGACATGTCGGCGCTTGAAGAGGCCAGCCAAGCCATGTTGCTGGCTTGCCAGTCTGCGCTGGGCGGTTCTCTGTAATAAATTGTTTGGCACCCATAGGTGGGAGAGGGCGAGCCTGCTACAGCGTTATCCTGCGCACCAAACGATTTTCAGGGTAGAGCATGAGCGACTCGGATTCCACTATTTCGTCCGATCCACCGGTCATTGATGGCGGGCACGGCACCATTCCAGTCCTTGGCACGCCGGACATTGTGTTGTCGGCCGCTGCGGACATCGCCAGCCTGACCCCTGCTAACACCGTGATGACGGCGGGGGGATGTACTACGGTCACAGCCAGCCAGGATATCAACCTGCTGGCTCAGCGCAACCACGCCTGGGCAGTCAAAAACGGCATCAGCTTCTTCACCCGCGGCGAATCCCAAGACAGCCAGCGTGCCGTGCAGGACACCGGGATGAAGTTCCATGCTGCCAGTGGCAATGTGAGCGTCCAGGCGCAGAGCGGGCCATTGACCGTGACCGCCCAGCAAGCGGTGGACATCCAGAGCACCAATGCCGATGTTGTCATCTCTGCACCAAACTGCATCGTGCTCAACGGCGGCGGTGGGTATATCAAGCTCGAAGGCGGGAATATCGAAATCGGCACGAATGGCTCTGCGAGCTTTCTGGCCAGTCTCAAGGTGCTGGAAGGTGGCGCGAAGGTGCAATTCGATGCTCCTGCGATGCCTGAGTCATCGGATCTGGTGCTGCCCGAGCACGCTCATCACAGCGTTCAATTTGATCTGATTGATTTTCTTGGTGCCCACAAGGATGGGCAAGCCATGTCTACGGTTCCGTATGAGTTCAGATCAAAGGATGGTCGCGTATTGTTGGCGGGCATGACGGGCAGTAATGGTGAAACTGGGCGCCTGTATGCAGTTGAGCCTGTCGATGGATACCTATATGTAGGAGATGGCGACATCAGTTGGACACTCGATGTTGATCACGGGGGGCATGGTGATGAATGAGACGAATGCGAGCGTGAAGGAAGATATTCCTTTGGAGCAAGCCGCACTGCCTGAGAACATAAGGCCCAGCGCTGTGGAGCCTGGTAATGATGGGAATAACACCCTGGCGCTGAAGCCAGAGCCGGCTCCACCCACAGAGCCAGATCCAACAGGTTCACTTCTTGTTCGTGTTACTGACGACAGGGGGTGGCCGGTGTCAAAGTTGGGGGTGCGAGTCACAAACAAGTCGGTCAAACCGGATGCCCTTCTCTTTGAGGGCATTACGGGGATAGATGGTGAGTTGGCGCCTATCGATGGCCTGCCTGTCGGTACGCGCTTTGAGGTGTCTGTGAAGCGTGACTCAGGTACATACAAATTCGCCGCCATTGGCCGCATCGCCGTACCTAACGAGCACTGCGGCAATCTGTGTGTACCTCGGACTCGATTCGAGTTCGCAACGTATGACCACCAAGGCACGCCTGGCCAATACAAAGCCAAGCGACAAGAGCTGACGCAGAGGCAACCTGCGGAGGCGTTGAAGACCCCCAACCTGTCGCTCAACACAGCGAAGAAGCCAACCGTTCAAACAGAGCGAAATACAGAAGGGCAACCTGTTTCGTTGGTTGCCTATGGACTGCCCAATATGTGGGGGCTTGTGAAGGCCGGTACCGCAGCACAACCACGTACCGCTGACACCGAAAAAGTTAAGGCGTTCATTGACTTTGCGATGGAGCAGGTAAGTTGGAGCCATCCGCGTAATCAGACATCGGCATCGATCATTCGACAGATGCAACAGGGTCAGTACACCCCAGAGAAGCGCACGGGCAATAATCCGGGAAAGGGATATAGCCAATCACGTGGCCTTTGCACGAAGTACGTCAAAATCGCTTTGTGGCGTTCAGGGTTCATTGCATGCGATGGCGATTTCGCCCCGACCGTTTCGCTCGCCAAAGACCTAGGCCCAGCTCTTGAACGAGTTGGTTTCAAGAACGTGTTGAGCAATCTTCCAGATGCAAGATGGTCGGCGCCTGGGGACATCATTGTTTATCAACGCCTGGGTGATCCGGAGGCTGCAGGCCACGTTGATATACGCTCGTACGATGGGTACATCAGTGATTTTTACGAGAACTACTTGCCAGTGACTAGTTTTGCGGTGACGGGGGTTTATCGCAAACACTACGACCCTCTGCCTGAAGCAAGGATGAGGGCATTGCTTAAAGTCATTCGATCACGTGAAGCCGAAACGGTGTTCCTCAACCACGGGGATGCGGCCACTTATCAAGCATTACCATTGAGTGCTAAGAAGGGCTTGATGTTCGATGATTTCTCAACGCATCCCTTTTTCGACAGTTCATCTGTGCCGTCTACTGCTAGCGGTGCCTATGGTATTAATCTGCCATCGTGGCGGAGTACGATTATGCCTTCCAAGCGGAAGCCTTGGGTTCCATTGAAAGAAAATGAACCGAAATTTTCGCCTATTGCTCAAGATCGTATTGCGGTTGCGCTAATGGAGTTGCATCCTATTTTTGGGTTTCTACAAAATGGAGGAGTAACAGCATTGGGGTTATTGCGCTCGGGGGACTTTGTGGGTGCCGCTAGACGTCTCGCCACGGTTCAGCCATATCAATGGCCCTCCCTCCCTGGTGGCAATCAGTCCAAGTACAGCGTTGATCAGTTGAGAACAGACTTTGAGCGATATATGAGGGAGTATGGGTAATGAAGCTTCAGCCTTTACATTTTATGGTCCTGACGACATTCTTCTGGTTTTTTGGTCTGCTAGGTGGATGTCATGCGCAGTCAGAAAATAGGCGGGAGGTCAAAGCTAATCTAGCTGTGGCGTCGGTGCCTGTTGTCGGCAATGATCGCATGGAAATATTGAAGGTTGTCAGAGTGGCGTACGAAACTCCAGCGCAGAAATACCTTTGCTCAGGTGGAACGCCAGCAATTCGAACCACGGTTAGAAAGCGGTTTTCCGATGTGTTTAGCGAGGAAATATTGGATGAATATATTTCGGAAATAGCCCGTTGTGAAATTCTGGCAAGTGCTCGTTTTGGCTTTGATCCGTTAGATACACCTGAAGCGATCAGGCAAAATTACGCTATAAAGTTCGGCGATCCATACACTCTGCAGGGGGCAACGCTTGTCGAAGTGCGCTTCAGTCCAATAACCCAAGGCAAGCCAGGAGATGAGGGTGGCGCAATTGTTTATTTAAAGAAAATAAATGGAAGGTGGAAGATTGCCAATATTGAAAGCGTTACCTATCTGGGCGCCAATGGGTTTCAGAGTTTGATTCTGGACTACCCAACCGTGTCTAGTGATGTCTGGTCCGACATGGATTACAGCAAATCCTTGACAAGGCCTGAGAATCGGCATTGAAGAGTGCCTCGATGTGCTCAGCTAACTGACGCGTTTTGTTGTACCGCAAAGCGAAGCCGGGTGCTGGCGAGTCTCACAGGGTCATCCCACGGACAAGTTACCACCCAATCGGTATCCCATGGCTCGGTAACCAGCCTGCCGCTTGTCCCACATCCGCAGCAGCGCCGGGTGACCTGTGTCCACAAAGTCGATGATACGCACATCGGTCTTGCCAGCGTGCTCCCGATGCAGGCGCCCCGCGTACTGCTGCAGGGTCCCCTTCCACGAGACCGGCATAGCCAGCACCAGTGTGTCGAGCGGTGGGTGATCGAAGCCGGCGCGCGTCAAGGTAGTTGTCGCCTCATTCATGCGGCCAGTAGCGATATATCCACTGCTGGCGAGTTGGCCGTGACGACGGCATCACGTTCTGGGT